>NZ_JAJATW010000041.1 GCF_020532605.1 Marinomonas algarum
AATAACGGTTGTAAGGTGCTTGAAGTACCTTACAAGTGGGTTAAGTGGTGATTAAATGTCGCTTCTGAGGAAATACTGTCACAAGCTGAAAGTCAGCTAAAAATTGTCTTACTTGTTCGTATGTTCCCTAGACTAGCTGCTTTTTTAAAATGCTTTAGAGCCAATTTATAGTCAAGCATTTCATATTTATCGTAGTAATGTAAGCTGGCGAGATTAAAGTGAATATACTTATTATCACTGTTTACCGCACTCTTTAAGGTCTTTTCTGCCTCTCGATAATTCTTATTTGGATAGGCTTCTTTACTATCGAATAACCATCTTGCTTTCTCATTTATCGCATTAACATTGCCATCTTTACCACTCAAGTCTAGCCAATACATTGCTTGATCCCACTCTTGAGATTCATAATAACCAATAGCAAGAACCCAAGCCGCATGCTTAAAACCAGCCCTGTAACTTTTCTCTATATAGTCATTCATTTTTTCCATTAATTCTTGATCTTCTAGCTCATCAAATTGTCTAGAATAAACTCGGCTAAGACTGTATAGCGCTTTGAAGTTATTAGGGTTTTCTGCAACTGCTTTCTCACAAATAGGTAATGCTTTCCTCCAGTCTACGTCATCATATTCTACAAAACCATTTGGCTCTGAGAAACGCACATGGGCAGTAAGGTTCAAACAGTCATCGAATGAAGAAGCAAGCAGAAAAGGAGAATTGAACAGCAATACCGCTAGATATTTTTTCATGGTATAACACCTAAATTATTAGCTAACTGCATAGTGCTATAGCAAATAAAAAGTGTCAACAAATCGTAAAAACTATATCTAGAAAAAGAATTCACTATGGTAAGCAAACTCTGATAAGTCCATATGTGACAAAAGTGAGCCAAAGTCAGATAAAAAAAGTCCGAACACAGGATTGAAGTGACCTCATAAAAATGGCTATTTAACCGTCAAAAAAATGAAATGGACGCGTAAACGGGACAACACCAAAAAAGAAACTTTTAAGTTGCTTTATGGAAAAATAGCAACTGATATGCTTCTATTATTTAAAAAGCAACTTATTAGTTTCCTCATGATAAACCTACTACAGCAAATTAAAAGCCGCCGTTTAGCACTGAAACTCAAGCAAAATGACATGCCAATGCGCATTGGCATTTGTAGGCAGCAGTACCAACGACTTGAAGCAAAAGGTAACCCAAGGCTTGATACTCTTGAGCTGATTGCTAAGGGCCTAAATAGTGACGTCATGCTGATTCCCAAAGAAAAGCTGAATGCTGTTTTAGCGGCTCTTGAAAGCGATGGCAGTAACACATCTTTACCGCACAAACAGCCTGACCATTCTGCTGAACAACAAAAACTATCGGATGACCCATGGGAAGGATTACTAGAAGATGGAGACGAAAATGACAATGGAAATTAATGTTATTAAGTTAATGTTGCATAGCCATCTAGTAGGGCCTTTGCCGACAGTGAATTCAACAATAAACGCCGTAAAACGCGTAAAGAAATTTTTCTTACTCGAATGAATGAGTTGATGCCGTGAGACCAGCTTGAAGCCGTGATTGAGCCTTTTTACCCCAAAGCTGGAAAAGGAAGAAGACCGTACCCGCTGTCTACGATGTTTCGCATTCACTGTATGCAGCATTGGTACAACATGAGCGACCCTGCTATGGAAGATGCTCTATATGAAATCACGTCCATGCGTTTGTTTGCTGGACTGTCGCTGGACAGTGCTATCCCGGACCACACAACCATCATGAATTTTAGGCACTTACTGGAAAAGCATAAGCTCTCCCGTCAGCTGTTCAAAGAGGTCAATAAGTGGTTGTCTAGCGCTGGGATTTATCTAAAAGAAGGCACCATTGTCGACGCCACCATTATTGAAGCGGCCAGTCCAACCAAGAATAAAGCGAAAGCACGCGATCCCGAAATGCACCAGACTCAAAAAGGTAAGCAGTGGTTTTTCGGTTTAAAAGCTCATATTGGTGTAGACGCGAGAACAGGCCTGACGCACAGTTTAAGTACGACAGCTGCCAACGTACACGACATCACAGAAACAGAACATCTGCTTCATGGTGAGGAACGCTTTATCTCGGCGGATTCAGGTTATCGAGGTGCTCAAAAACGAGAAGAGCTAAAAGACATCAAAGCCGATTGGCTGATTGCTGAGATGCCAAGCAAGGTGCGTCTTCTCAAGAAACACCCGAGAATCAACAAGCAACCAATCCGAACAGAGTACCTCAAAGCCAGTATCCGAGCAAAAGTAGAGCACCCGTTTAGGATCATAAAGCGACAGTTTGGCTTTAGGAAAGTGATCTATCGAGGGCTGGCAAAAAACGACAACAAACTGGCGATGCTGTTTGCCTTATCTAATGTGTTTAGAGTTGACCAGATGATACGGGCGGCAAGAGGTTAATCCGTTCAAAATTCACTAAACAAGGCTAAATAAGCTTGTTTAGTGGTGAAAAGCATCAAAACAGGTGGAATCCTATGCTTTTTTATTTGGAAAAGAGAAGTTGAGTGTTTTGCAACTTCTTAATCGTAGTTTCCCTAACATACCACCATTGAACTTTTTAACGATATTCGCGAAATTCCAATTTTAAGTGGCGAGCCTAGGCAAGCCACTTAGTGTTGGATGGATAGCGAGGTGTGCGTAGCGCACCTATTTAGGTCTATCCTGATTTTCGATGTATTGCTTAATGATCACTTCTAATGATGCCCCGCCTACTGAAAGTAAACAATAAGATCGATTCCAAAGTGCGTTTGTTCCCCAATAATACTTTTTTAGGTGATCGCCAAAATGCTTCTTTGACATTCGGCTTGTGACTGTCTTAAGCGAATTGATTAAGTTTGCGGGGGCTAGAGAGGGGTGCAGGCTTATCAGAGCATGCACATGATCACTCTCACCATTAAACTCCATCAGATCACAATCACTTGCTTCAAGCAGACGCTTAAACTCGGATTCGAGCCAAGTTAACATTTCGCTAGTTAAGCAATCGTTTCTATATTTCGTCACCAACACTAAGTGGTAAATTAATTTATAAACACATGAATTATGGCTTCTTTTCATATAAATAACTGCTGACACTAAATGATTATTTCTACATATTGTAACCATGGAAAAAGAAAAAACAACCAAAGGCTTGCTTACTGAGCGCATCGTGATCCGCAAGGGTCATCCATGGTTCAATGGCAGCAAATACAGCACACAGATAAGCCGCCGCATTAGAAATGCGACGACGTATTTGATGCGCCATGAGAAAAAGCCGAATGGCGCATGCCTTTCTCATAGTGACGCTGATAAGTGGTTAAAGAAAAACAATCAAGAATTGTACGCAAAAATGCCAGCGGCATTCTCTCAGCGTACCACGCAAATCGTTGGACAGGATTTCAAGTCCTACTCTGCGGCACTAAAAGATTTTGCTAAAGACCCCAGCAAGTACAAGAGAAAACCCAGACCGCCACACTATGCAAATAAAGCATCAACGCTTACCGCTGGTCGTAATGGCTTCTGCTTAAAGAAAGGAGACTTGCACTTAGCTGGTGACAAATTTTCAACCCCTCTTAAAACGAGCTTTAGCTTCGATCAGGCATACAATGCAAAGGTGTGCGATGTTATTGTTCATGAAGTGCGCATCGTCCCGATGGGAAGCTGTTTTGTGGTTGAGATCATCTACAACCCAGCCAAGCTTCAAGCAACAGGTACATACTGCGCCTTGCTTGATAAAAAACGTAAGGCCGGTATTGATTTAGGGATTAACAATTTGGTTGCGATAGCAACCGACCAACACGATGTACGTCCTGCTTTGGTCAATGGAAAGCCTCTAAAATCAATAAATGCTTGGTACAACAAGCGCGCTGGGAAGCTGAGAAGTGCTGGTAAGTTTCAGCATTTATCTGAAATATCCAATAAACGTTACCATCGAACTAGAGATGTTCTGCACAGGGCTTCGAGGTTCGTGGCGAATTATTGCGTCAGCAATAATATTGGCACGTTAGTTGTCGGGCTAAACAAAGGATGGAAGCAAGACAGCGATATTGGCAAGGTAAACAATCAGAAGTTTGTGAGCATTCCTCACACCGTTTTGATTGAGCAAATTAAGTACAAATGCTACGCAGTAGGGATCACCGTTATCGTGCGTGAGGAGTCGTACACGTCTAAGGCTAGCGCCTTGGATAACGACACGATTCCAACTTATGGTGATAAAGCCATTCCAGCATTTAGCGGTCGTCGAGTTAAGCGAGGCCTGTACAAAAGCCCTCAAGGTTTGGTAAATGCCGATATAAACTCCGCATTAAACATCTTGAGAAAAGAAACAGGTGAGGCGCTTTCAGCGCTAGCTTGTAGGGGCTGCATGTTCCAGCCCGTGATCGTGACGCTAGGTAAAACTATCGCCCCGAGCACTAAAAGGGAAGCTGACTTGCTGCCATTGGTAGCTTGACCCTGACTTACCCGAAACCAATTCAAATTACGAAGTAATTAGTGTTGGTAGTTCATTAACCTCACTACCTAGCGAGGTTACCTGAAGATCTCTATCCAGATTAGCCCTGTTTACAAGGTAAAATCATTGATCTGCTGCTGAGCCATCGCCAAACGCTCTTCAGCACCTTCCATGTTTAATCCTTCAGCATAGATAAATTGCACGTCTTTCAGTCCAATAAATGCGAATACATCTTTTAGGTACTGAGTTTGCGAGTCATGTTCTGTGCCAGCGTATAAACCACCGCGTGCGGCTACTACAATGACTTTTTTATTTTCTAATAAACCAACAGGCCCATTTTCAGTGTAATAAAAGGTGATGCCTGCACGCGCAATGCGATCAATCCACGCTTTAAAAGTAGACGGCACACTAAAGTTGTACATCGGCATGGCAACAACAATGGTATCGCTTGATTGCAGCTCTGCAATTAGGTTGTCAGACACCGCCGCTTGTGCGGTTTGCTCTTCGCTGCGGTCCGCCTCTTTTGTCATCCACGCACCCATTTCGGCTTGCGTCAGGTGAGGTAACGCATTTTTTGCTAGATCGCGCTCTACTACATTGGCTTGTGTTGTTGCCTGCAAGCGCTCGATAAGAGAGTTCGCTAAAATGTTGGAACGACCCTGTTCGCCATTTAAAGAAGTCTTAATAAATAAAATATTGTTCATAATGATTCCTAAATTGTGTTGTTAAGTGTGTTCTAAAACGATGACTCTATTATTGAGGAGGACATGCCAAAAGAAAATTTCTAAAATACGCACAGATCATTCGTTTTAAACGAACGTTTATGAGGCTACTCTGTGTGAGCACTTTACTATGTAGATAGAACTTGTTAGGCAAAGCTTACTTTTCATTCTAAAAAAAAGAATGATTTATTGCATTATTACGAATATTTTCCCAAAAGAAGGAATGATAGCGTTATAAGCATTGAATATTTCATTGAAAAGCTTCTTTTCACCAACACACTGTCACCGACAAAAAGTGAGCACATCATGGCAAACGTTCTGAAAGCAATCACACACGACCTAGGCGGATTATACGTAAAACGAGTCCTTCCTCATCAAGAGAAAAAAATGGTGGGACCCTTTATCTTTTTTGATCAAATGGGACCAAATGATTTCCCAGCAGGCCAAGGCATCAACGTAAGACCACACCCTCACATTGGCCTGAGCACCTTAACCTATTTGTTTGAAGGCAGTATTTTACATCGCGATTCACTGGGTAATAATCTTGAAATTCACCCAGGAGACGTTAACTGGATGACGGCGGGCAAGGGCATTACCCACTCAGAACGCGAAACCCTAGAAGTCCGCGCTAATAAGCACACCATTAACGGCCTACAATGTTGGATCGCTTTGCCTGAACACATGGCCGAAATAGAACCGGCTTTTGCACACGTTAAAAAGCATGAACTACCCCACTTAACCCAGGAAGGTGTAATGATGCGATTGATTGTAGGCGACGCTTACGGCATGAGTTCACCGGTCAAAACCTATTCGCCTATGTTTTACATCGACATCGTGGCCAGTGAAGGCAGCACCCTAAGCCGCCCCCACCCTAACCATGAAACAGCAGTGTTCCCGACCAGTGGCAAAATAGACATTAACGGCACCCAGTATGGCGCCGGCGAGTTTGTCTTGTTAGATGATAACGACACCGATATTAAGGTCATTGAAGGCGGACGCTTTATTGTTTTGGGCGGTGAAAAATTTGCGCACACACCTCATTTGCACTGGAACTTTGTCTCTTTTAGCAAAGCACGCATCGAACAGGCCAAAGACGATTGGGAAAACGACCGCTTCCCAACAGTACCAGGCGACGATAAGGAATTTATTCCGCTAAAAAAATAGCCGCATAACGACGCAGGGCATGGGATAATCACGCTATCGTGTGATAGAGAGGGTAAACCATGCTGAGAATATCTTTAGAGCAATGGCGCATGTTCCATGCTGTGGTGGAATTTGGCGGCTTTAATCAAGCCGCCCAAGGCGTCTTCAAAAGCCAATCCAGTGTACACAACGCCGTCAGCAAAATAGAAGACGCGTTGGGTGTAAAGTTATTTGCCATTGAGGGCCGAAAAACCGTCTTAACCAAAGAAGGCGAAATGATTTTACGGCGCTCAAGTTATCTACTCGAAGAAGCCAAAAAAGTCGAAGCCATTGGCGTAAAGTTAAGCCAAGGCGTTGAGACACAATTGCGCATTGCCGTGGATGAAATTTTTCCCCGTGCACTGCTTTATAACGCCCTAGAAACAGTATCAGAGCAATTTCCATTGGTGAAGATTGAATTAATTGAATCGATCTTAGGGGGCGGGGCGGAAATGATCGAAAACGATGAGGTCGAAATTGCCATTTCTCCCAACTCACTGGGCGCAGGCTTCAGCGAAAGTTTGTGTTACATCCAATTTGGTGCCGTTGCCAGCCCACATCACCCTTTACACGCTATGGACTCCCCTCTCACTCTCGAAGAACTCAAAAGTCATCGCCAGATTGTGGTAAGGGATTCGTCTGCGATCAATAAAAAAAACCGCGCCAGTGATGGCTGGCTAGAAGCCAATCAGCGTTGGACCGTCAGCCATATGCAAAGCTCCATCGACATGATCGTCAATGGGTTAGGCTTTGCCTGGTTGCCACTGAGCTTGATCGACACTCACCTTAACGACAATCGTTTAAAGCGTTTACAACTTGATCGCAACACCGAGCGCACCGCCCAATTGTTCCTAACGTTTAAAGATGGCGATCGACTGGGTCCTGTGGCACGCTGCTTTTTAGGGGAAATTAGAGCGCTGTGCTTGGACTGGCCACAGAAAACCTAAACCTGTCTCGCCAAAACTGGCCTTCTCATTCTTAAAAATCGAATGAAAGGCGCTATTTTTACTAATTTTAATCGGCTAACCAACATTTTATGATACCTCTCATCGCATTGATTGGCCCAGAGTACTCACTCAGGTAGCGCTCAGTGGCCCACAGCATTTATTGGAGAGCAACTCATGAACTACATTAGAAAATCAGAACATCGAGGCGTGGCCAATTTTGGTTGGTTACAAAGCAAGCACAGCTTTTCGTTTGGCAATTATTACGATCCAAAACATATGGGTGTGTCGGTATTGCGTGTCATCAACGACGACATGGTGATGCCAGGGCAAGGCTTTGGTGAGCACGGCCACCGTGATATGGAAATTATTTCTTACGTTATTGAAGGAGCGTTAAAACACGACGACAGCACCGGAAATAGCTACGTGGTACCGGCTGGTGATGTACAACGGATGAGCGCAGGTCGCGGCGTTAGACACTCTGAATTTAATGCCTCTAAAACCGAAAAGGTCAAATTTTTGCAAATTTGGATACAGCCAAATGTGACTGGCATCAAACCAAGCTATGAGCAAAAAAGTTTGCCGCAACAGGGCGTTTTAACCACCTTAGTCGCCCCTAATGGTGAAAACGGTGCTTTGTCGATTAACCAAGACGCCAGTATCTCTCGTCTGGTGCTGAAAAAAGACGACAGCATTCGCTTGAGCACGGCACAGCGAGTGGGGTATTTACACCTTATCAAAGGACAAATTAACGTCGATGGCCACACTTTTAAAGAAGGCGATGCCTTTGCCGTTGAGCCTGAGCGCACATTTGAGGTAACAGCAAACGCGGCCCTCGAAGCGCTGTGGTTTGATTTACCTGCTGTTTAATATTGCATCGCATTTTTCCCAATAAACAGGACTGATTTACATGGAACTGTCTGCTATTTTGCTCGTTGCCTTTGTGGTGTTACTCACAGGCGTGTCTAAATCTGCTTTTGCTGGGGCACTTGGCGTGTTCGCCGTGCCCCTTCTGATGTTGAAATTCAGTGCGGTGGATGCCATTACGCTGATGCTGCCGTTACTCATTGTGGCCGACAGCATGAGCGTAAAGAGCTTTTGGAAAAAGTGGGATGTCGCCTTACTGCGCTCGCTCATACCCGGAGCCGTGGTAGGTATTGTTATTGCTAACTTAACTATGGATCTGATCAATTCAGAGTATTTGCGCTTTACGGTGGCAATGATTTGTATTGTTTTTGCCATCAAGAGTTTATGGTTCAAAAAGACGTCACTGAGTTTTTTAAACCATCGTCTAGGCGCTTATGTGATGTCTGCTTTGTCGGGCCTAAGCAGCACCCTAGTGCACGCAGGTGGCCCGCCTATTATTATGTATTTTAGCGCCATTGGATTACCTCGCACTCAGTTTGTAGCCACTGCAGCGGCTTTTTTTGCCGTGATGAACCTAGCTAAATTAGTCGGCGCACTCAGTTTGGGGTTGCTCAGTGCTGACGTCGCCTTAACCGCGCTGGCGTTTGTGCCCATCGCATTTTTAGGCAACTGGTTGGGTATAAAAATCAATGGCAAACTCAACAAGGCGCTTTTTTTGAGAATTATGAATTATTTACTTCTATTATTGGGTTTGTGGTTACTTATCCAATAAAACACTCAAGTTTTTTGACGTTGATCGTAAAAGTTATAATGCATTTTCTACTTTTTGCGCTATATCAGCAGATACCCATGATTTCCAAACGTCTGGAAAAGTCTCCAAAAAGTAATACATAGCACGGGCACAATAATGCTATTAGAGGCAGCAAAGGTTGCCTCGAAATCAGTCTACTTCTCAGCTTGGTGCTGAACGGAAGCAGGTGTAGTGCTGCGCTTTCCTGTCTGGATCAGCACCACGCCCCCGAGGATAAGTGCCAGCGCAAGGATGGCGGCATAAGTGATTTCCTCGCCGACCGCAGAGCCAATGATCACGGCCACCACTGGTGCGATGTACGTGGCACCGGATGCCTGCACGGAACCGAGTTTTTCGATAATGATGTAATAGCAAAAAAAGGCTCCGCCTATCAACCCATCAACCATCTATTACGGATACCCTCCAGAAACAGAAAAGGAAATAGCTGGGCGCTAACCACTAAAAGGCCCTTGGCTTAAGACTGGTGCCTATGTTGAGGTAGAAGGTGTAAAGGTCACCGATTTTGGCACTTTTAAGGGATATGCGACAAAAATGGGTCAAAATCAGATACAAAAAAAGCCAAGCACTGGGTTCGACACGAAGCATCTTAGGTTAATAATAGTAGTACATTTGGCTATCTATTATAGATTGCCAGACGTACTATCAACGACGGTAGTGGTATGTGATCTTTGTATAGCAACTACTGCAAGTACTAAGCAAAATTTGTGAATAGTTAATGAGGAAATAATGACAACAAGACCTGATATAACAATCTCTTCGTTGGACTTGAAGAGACTAGAAGACCTAATTGATTCGCTTCCTAAAGCGGATATCGCTGGTGTGAGTGAACTAGAAGAAGAACTTACACGCGCAACGATTGTTGCTCCTAAAGATGTTCCAGACAATATTGTCACCATGAACTCAACGGTTAAGTTTATTGTTGAAGCTACAAATAAAGAGTTTGAATTGACGTTGGTGTATCCAAAAAACATGGAATCGAATGGAACAACTATTTCAATTTTAGCGCCTGTAGGTAGTGCATTGCTTGGTCTTTCTATTGGCGATGAGATTGAATGGCCGAAACCAGGTGGTGGAAATTTAAAGATTAAAATCATACAAGTGACGTTCCAACCTGAAAGGGCTGGTGAATATCAACTGTAGTTGAGGTTGTAAAAAAAAGTTTTGGCGATACCCGTTATCGTAAGTATGTGAAAAATTACACAGGTGAAACTTTTTTCTTACACATCGTTATCATTACCGCTGGTCAGATGCTTCAAGATCATAGTGAATCAAGCTCTATTAATTCATCAGAGAAATTCTGATCAAGTTGCACCTGATCTGTATACCTTCGGGTGTGAGATTTAAATTCGGCAAGAAACCCCCTCAAAGAGAGGGGTGTACATAGTCGTTATAGATTTGATTTTAGCTGTCTTTTTCTGCTTCAGAATCATCTTCAGAGTCAGAACTATTACTATCACGCATGTCCAAATCTCGTCCATTTGAATCTGGTGAATTTTGGCCAGCTTCGTTGTTTTTACTCTTTGAGTGTGCATAAATACGGGCTCTCTTTTCCATGCCAATAATATTACCCGCCAGGTTAATCAGTCTTTATTGCCATTCATATGTCGCTTCTGATCTCTGTTTGCTTGTTAATACGCTGTTTAGCCATAGCGTATCAACCAGAATCATAAGATTATCTAGGGAACATGCGATTAAATCGGTAACATGAGACAATCTTGCCGACTTAATCTGACTACGACTCCAGCCGATCATGAACCAACTCTCTTTCGCCGACACCGAATTTACCAGCAAACGCCGCAAAACTCGCAAAGAACTCTTCCTCAGTCGAATGGATGAGTTGATTCCCTGGCAGCAGCTTGAAGACCAAATTGAACCCTTCTATCCAAAAGCAGGTAACGGCCGTCGTCCCTATCCTTTGTCTACCATGTTGCGTATTCACTTTATGCAGAACTGGTACAACATGGGGGATCCAGCCATGGAGGACGCGCTTTACGAGATTACCTCTATGCGGCTGTTTGCTGGGTTATCTTTAGAAGGCGCAATACCTGATCACACCACTATTATGAATTTTAGGCATTTACTGGAAAAGCATAAGCTTGGTGCATATTTCGGAGCATTCCGAACAGCCATTTCGGTATGATCCGAACACGTATTCCGCGATTATCCGAACACTTTTAAGCAAACTCCGAAATCAGCGTTCGGAAGAGCGAAAACCGCGTTCGGAATGCCCGAAATCCTACCTTTTTCTCTTTTAAATCAATAACTCGCTATTCTTTCCTTTTCAAGCAAGAGGTGAGGAAGCGATCATGGCAAAAAAGAGAACTCCAATGAATAAAATTAAAGAAATATTACGCCTTAAGTACGACTGTGGGTTGTCCTACCGAA
>NZ_JAJATW010000042.1 GCF_020532605.1 Marinomonas algarum
AACAACCGGTTTCGTCAGGTAGACATACCCTGCGAAACAGAAATACTTGCAACTTTCAGGTCGCACGACCAAAAAACCATTGCTTTCCCTTTTGGGTTTGGTGCATCTCGGGATCGCGTGCTTTCGCTTTATTCTTGGTTGAACTGGCGGCTTCAATGATGGTGGCGTCGACAATCGTGCCTTCTTTTAAGTAAATCCCTGCGCTGGACAGCCATTTATTGACCTCTTTAAAAAGTTGACGGGAGAGCTTATGTTTTTCCAGCAAGTGCCTAAAATTCATAATAGTAGTGTGGTCAGGGATAGCGATGTCCAGCGACAACCCAGCAAAAAGGCGCATCGACGTGATTTCATAAAGCGCATCCTCCATGGCAGGATCACTCATGTTGTACCAATGTTGCATACAGTGAATGCGAAATATGGTGGACAATGGATACGGTCTTCTTCCTTTTCCGGCTTTTGGGTAGAAAGGTTCAATCACCGCTTCAAGCTGATCCCACGGCATCAGTTCGTCCATTCGAACCAAGAAAATTTCTTTGCGTGTTTTACGACGCTTATTGTTGAATTCACTGTCGCCAAAGGTTGTGGTCAGGGATAGCGATGTCCAGCGACAACCCAGCAAAAAGGCGCATCGACGTGATTTCATAAAGCGCATCCTCCATGGCAGGATCACTCATGTTGTACCAATGTTGCATACAGTGAATGCGAAATATGGTGGACAATGGATACGGTCTTCTTCCTTTTCCGGCTTTTGGGTAGAAAGGTTCAATCACCGCTTCAAGCTGATCCCACGGCATCAGTTCGTCCATTCGAACCAAGAAAATTTCTTTGCGTGTTTTACGACGCTTATTGTTGAATTCACTGTCGCCAAAGGTAAGTTGATGTGACATGGTCAGGCTCGAAGGTTAAAAATGAATTGTCTCATGGAAAGGACTTATTCGCATCTTCCTTAACCGGTGTTACACCAGCCATGAACGTGGCTCAGGAAGAAACCTTTGGTCCGCTAGCGCCGTTATTCTCTTTTGACACCGAAGAAGAAGCCATCGCAATGGCAAATGACACCATATTTGGTTTGGCTGCCTACTTTTTCACTCGTGATCACGGTCGTATGGTTCGCGTTTCTGAAGCGTTGGAATACGGTATGGTTGGCCATAATACGGGGTTGATTTCTAATGAAGTCGCACCATTTGGTGGCATCAAACAATCTGGTCTAGGACGCGAAGGTTCCAAATATGGCATCGAAGATTACCTAGAAATGAAATACATTTGCAGTTCTATTGATTAAGTAGAATCCAGCGGCCTAAGATTTCAAAAAGAGGTAAGACTAAAGTGCTACTTTGTCTATTTCTAGGCATTAGATATAAGAAAGGCTTCTGGTTGGGTTGATCTTGATTCTCTATGCACATCCTAGGGGAATCAAGACTTGCCTCGTTGTATTTCAATCGTTTTCACTTTTTTTCGATGTCAGTGGCGTTACATTCACGCCATGATTGTATTCTTCGAACAGGCTTTTGTACGTTTTGCTTTAGTGGGTGCGAGCGGCTTTCTTGTCGATGTAGCTTGTATGTTACTTTTTTCGACCTGGCTGCCTTTTATTTGGGCCAGAGGCGTCGCGTTTTGGATTGCAGCGACCTCGAACTGGTGGTTAAACAGAACCATTACCTTTGCTCAGTGCCATGATGCTCGCCTCACTGCCACAAGCACCACGAACACAGTATCAATTAAAAATTGGCCGTCTCGAAAAGCCGCGCTACTGCAATGGCTGCAGTTTCTCGGTGGCTCTGTCATCGCCTTTGTCCCCAACTGGGGGTGTTACCTGGCGTTGTTGTCTTTCCATAACAATGTAACCCATCACACACTTTACATTGTGTGGCCTTATCTTGCGATGGCACCGGGTGTGATCCTTGGCATGACGATTAATTACGTCTTCTCCCGCTTTTGGATTTTTAACCCTAATAAATGATAAAGATAAATATGGCTATTAACGAGGCTGAGGAAAAGTCACTGTCGCCGTACAACCAACGCCGTCATTATCAACCAAGCAAAAATCACAATGGTATTTGGTACAAAGACCACGAACAATCATCAAACCCAAGCCATAACTCTCACCATCAGGTTTCCCTTTTAGGCCACAACCCGTATCGATAATAGCCAAACTTTGATCAGACACCTCAATAGTAACCTGACCAGATTCCGTACAAGATATGGCGTTTTTAAGAAGGTTCGCGACTAAAATATGAAATGCCGGAACCGGCAATTTCGTCATAATCTGACCTTTGTGAGCCAGTTCAACCGTCACTGATCTGGAAGTAAGGTACATAAGATGTGCGTCACGAATGTCTTCAAACTCCTTACGCTGCACCAATCGATACGCTATTGAAGATACATCTTCCGCTCTTGTTAAAGACAGCAAGGTTGAGATGTAATCTTCCATTTCCTGACAAGCTTTGTTCATGCGTTGTCGCTGCCTTTCTAAAAATTCTTTTGAATTTGATTTACCCAACAAGGTCGCTACACCTTTCATTACCATTAATGGCGTACGAAGTTCGTGACTGGCATGACGATTAAACGCCTGTTCTCGTTCAATCATGGTGTTAATTTGATTCTGATACGCGTTTAAACGCTCCACCAGCTGCTGCACTTCAAAAGTTACAGCGCCTTCTGGTAGCGCTATGGGCGATAGATCGTTGGGGGTTCGTTTGCCAAGGTTGTCTGACAATAGGGCCAATGGTTGTGTTAAACGCCCTGCAATACGCATCACCACCCATAAACTTACCACTAGCAGTAAAATAGACAAAAACAACTGAAGACTTTGGGTCTTAAACATTTGTACTTCACTGGTTTCGTAGATTTCGTCGTAGTGCAATAAGTACACTTCTTGAGGTTTTCCATTTAACATCACTTGCGATCGCATTGAGAAAATCTCAAGATTCGTATCCGAACTGTCATCCAGCTCATAAGGTTTATCGTCTGTCATGGCGGTATTTAAAACCACCCCCGCTGGCAAACTGGCTTTACCCACATACGCTTCAGAAAATGGCGGCACTGAAATGTACATCAATTCTGTGCCTTGCAGCTGCTCTATCGCAGTATTTCTGTCTTTAAGCATGCGATTTTCAGCATAAATGGTTTCCACATTCTCAATCACAGATTCAAACATGGAAAAATGAAAAGCAACAATGGCAAACGCCACGATTGAGTAATAAGTGAACGTTAACTGCTTGGCGGTTTTTATCCGTTTCATTCCTCACCTTCTTTTACCAAGTGATAGCCTACTTTTGAAACGGTTCTCAGATAGGCGTGATCAAAGGGTTTATCGATGAGACTTCTTAACTGATAAATGTGGCTTCTTAACACCTTACTGTCTGGCTCTTCATCGCCCCACAGGGCGTCGCCTATTTCTTCTTTTGATACCAGATCGGGGGCTTTCTGCATCAAACATTTTAAAATGGTGTACTGGGAAGGGTTCAGTGAGTAACGACTGCCTTCTCGTTGGACAATGCGTGTCTTCATGTCTAATTCAAGCCGACCAAAAGTAAGGGTTCGGTTGGCAACATGGCCTTTCTTTCTTCTGACTAACGCCTGTAATCGAGAGTCAAGAATGTCTAAGTCGAAAGGCTTAACCAAATAATCATCGGCTAAATGTTCGAACCCTGCCAAGATATCGTTTTTCGTATCTCGTGCGGTAAGCATTAAAATCGGAGTATCAATCCCTGCTTCACGCAGGGACTTACACACCGTCAGCCCATCCATTTTTGGGAGCATGATGTCCAACACAATAGCATCGTAATGCTCAGTTTTGGCCAATTCATAGCCTTGCAGACCATTATTGGCGTAATCCAATACGTAATTTTTGATCTCAAAATAGTCAAAAATTATGCCCGCTATGTCTTTGTGATCTTCCACTAACAATAGTTTCATTACACTCTCTGTTAAAAAAGGCAGACAATAAGTCCAGTGTTATCAAGGTAATATAGACCATCACATTGTCACACAAATGTGTGAAAAAAAAGTGAATCACCTTTTTGCGACACTGACCGCTCTAACATGACCTCATCGACTGACATGTTAGGAATTTGTTATGAATACAGTGTCTTATAAAGCTTACGAACAGCTAGCTCCTGCGACTAAAGCACAACCCTTAGTGACGGTGGTGATCCCCTTTTTTAACGAAGCAGAAGTGTTAGCCACTTGTCACGCTAGAGTCTGTATGGCCTTGTCTAACCTCCATCAACATTGTGAAATCCTTTACATCGACGATGGAAGTCAGGACAACAGCTGGTCGCTGGTTAGCCAGTTTAGCCATCCTTTACATCAGGTACGCTGCCTTCGATTGAGCCGCAACTTCGGCAAAGAAGCCGCTATGAGCGCGGGCATGACCGCGGCCTCAGGTCGATGCGTTATCTTGCTCGATGCTGATTTACAAGACCCGCCAGAATACATACCTGAGATGGTGAAAGCATGGGAAGCCGGTGCGCAAGTGGTCGAAATGCAACGTCAAGAACGTCACGGAGAAGGCTGGTTAAAGCGCACCACCGCCCATTGTTTTTACCGTTTTATGTCTCACGTTAGCGACCATCCCATCACCGAAAACGTGGGTGATTTTCGTTTAATGGATCAAAAAGTTGTGGCGGTAATTAATACCTTGCCAGAGCGAACCCGGTTCATGAAAGGTCTACTCGCTTGGCCAGGATTCACTCGCACTATTTTGTCTTTTGATCGTGACGCTCGCTTGGCTGGCACCACAAAGTGGAACTACCCCAAGCTGATTCATTTGGCCTTAGAGGGCATCACGTCGTTCAGTACCAAACCTTTACGCTGGGCAACCATGGCGGGGCTTGCCACGTCGTTCATTACGTTCGTAATGGCCATAGTAATTTTCACAAAAACACTGGTATGGGGCGATGCCGTGGCGGGGTATCCGTCAACCATACTGATTATCTTATTCCTCGGCGGTATTCAACTCTTATCCATTGGTGTGCTAGGTGAATACGTCGGGAGATTGTTTATTGAGTCCAAACAACGCCCTCTGTATGTGCTAATGGACGACGCCATGCAAAAACCCACCTTTCAATCGATGGAAACCAAATAATGTCAAAACGCTCTTTTTCTTTGCCCTCTATTCGATTTTTAATGATTTTGTTGATCAGTTGCTTAGGGCTTCGCCTTCTCTCTTTATCGCTTTACCCGCTCATGGACACGACCGAGGCAAGGTATGGCGAAATGGCTCGCATCATGTTCGAAACAGGCGACTGGATCACGCCAATGTTTGATTACAATGTACCATTCTGGGGAAAACCGCCCCTTTTTACTTGGTTAAGCAGCCTTGGGTTCCGTCTTTTTGGCATCAATGAGTTTGCCGCTCGCGTCCCTCACCTTGCGGTAGGTACTGGTGTTATTGGGTTGGTGTATTTGTTTGCAAAAAATGCCTTTCTTTCAGCCAAAATAGGCTTGTTCAGCGCCGTATTATTGGCCTCTACTTTCTCATTCATCCTGCTCAGCGGCGCGGTGATGACAGACACGGCCCTCACCTTTTCCATTACCTTAAGCATGATCAGCTTCTGGCAAGCTTGGTCGCATCGGGGTAAGTATTGGGGGTATCTATTTTTCGTTGGACTCGCCCTTGGTATGTTGTCTAAAGGTCCCCTTGCTGTGGTATTAATCGGCATGAGTTTGACCTTATGGCTTTTGCCAAACGGACGTTGGAAGCGCCTTTGGGAGGTTTTACCTTGGGGATATGGCAGCTTACTCTTCTTGCTCTTATCAGTGCCTTGGTATGCCATGGCAGAGTATAAGACGCCCGGATTTTTAGACTATTTTATCGTTGGCGAACACATAAAACGCTTTATCGTAAGCGGTTGGCAAGGAGACTTGTACGGCACAGCCCACGAAAGAACCCGCGGAACCATCTGGTTGTATGCGTTTATTTCTATGTTGCCATGGAGTCCTATTTTATTATGGCAATGGGTGCGATCAATCCAAGAAGGTAAAGACACAGAGGAAAGATCCGATGGATTTGGGAGCTTTCTTCTCTTATGGATGATAGCACCGCTACTATTATTCAGCTTTTCAGGTAATATTCTCGCCAGCTACACCATGCCCTGTTTGCCGCCTGCCGCCTTATTATTGGCGCATCTTCATCAGCAACGCCCTTTGCCAAACTGGCTTTATAAAGTGGGGGTCATTACCCCCATTCTGCTCATCACACTGGTCACCACACTGCATTTTGAGATAATTCACCCCAAGTCACAAAAGGCGATACTGACTGTTTGGGAACAACAAGCGGAAGCCCTAGAAAGTGATTTGTTCTTTTTACATAAGCGCCCTTTCTCTGGCCAATATTACTCTGGTGGAAAAGCAAAGAAACAACAAGGAGAGGTGACTACTTGGCTTCCTTTGCAACAACGGCCCTTTTTTATTGTTCAACCGAAAAATGCTTCGACGATCTACCCCGATTGGACGTGCACCAACAGAGGCGAAACAAAAAAAGAAACCCTACTGTTTTGCACACAATAGCTAGAGGGTATACCTATATACAAAGCCAACAAAGCCGAACATGGTGTTCGGCTTTGTTGGTAACTGGCTTAGATGAACGCTAGAAAGCGTTTGTCAATCTAGGAAAGACGGATCTTGCTTGATCATTAACAACTTCATTTCTTCAAAATGCTGTCTCGAGAAGTCTGTAATACCTTCCCAATCACGTGCTGTTTTTTCTGCCACCTCATCAGATAAAACATTCAATGGCTGTCCTGTTGACTGCGCCGTGATCAAAATCTGGCACGCTCGCTCAAGAGTCCAGATATCGTCAAAAGCGACACCAATGTCAGTTCCTGTGACCATGACACCATGGTTGCCCATCAGTAAACGACTGTTATTTTCAAGCAACCCGGCTAAGCGGGCGCCTTCAGCGACCGTATCGGCCATACCGCCAAACATAGTATCCACAGAGACACGATTAAAATAACGGGCCGTATTCTGTTCAATCGGAAGAATTTGAGGAGACTTCATCGTAGAAATTGCAGTGGTGTAAACAGGATGCAAATGCATAGCGACACGAACATGTGGTAGCCGCTGATGCAGTTGTCCATGAATAGACCATGCCGTTGCATCGACTTCCGGACGCTCTGCTGTGGATGCGTCGTCCGCATCTAACAGTAGGAGGTCACTGGCACACACTCTAGAAAAATGCTTCCATTTTGGGTTGATCAAGAATTGTTTGCCATCGTCGGAAATCGCAGCACTAAAGTGATTTGCCACCGCTTCATGCATACCTAAATGCGCAACAATTCGTAGAGACGCCGCAAGATCGATGCGGGTTTGTTCCTCTAAAGAAAGAGCCATACATTACTCCAATAACATTGCGCGCACGGTGTTCGTGCACGCAGAGGTGACTGTAAAATAGCTTAGGAAACTACGATTAAGAAGTCGCAAAACACTCAACCTCTCTCTTTCGAATAAAAAAGCACAGGACTCTACTTGTTTTGATGCTTTTTCACCACTAAACAAGGCTTATTTAGCCTTGTTTAGTGGATTTTAAACGGATTAACCCCTTGCCGCCCGTATCATCTGGTCAACCCTAGCCACATTGGCTAAGGCAAACAGCATCGCCAGTTTGTTATCATTTTTCTCTAAGCCGCGATAGACGACTTTCCTAAAACCAAACTGACGCTTTATGATCCGGAACGGGTGTTCTACTTTTGCTCGAATGCTGGCTTTAATGTATTCCGTTCGGATAGGTTGCTTGTTTATCCTTGGATGTTTCTTGAGATGACGCACCTTGCTTGGCATCTCAGCAATCAACCAATCTGCTTTGATGTCTTTGAGCTCTTCTCGTTTTTGTGCACCTCGATAACCTGAATCCGCCGAGACAAAGCGTTCTTCACCATGAAGCAGATGTTCTGTTTCTGTGATGTCATGTACGTTGGCGGCTGTTGTGCTTAGGCTATGAGTCAGGCCGGTTCTCGCGTCCACGCCAATATGAGCTTTTAGTCGGGTAAGGACAGTGTGTTACCACACCATCCTCCCCTAAGAACCGTACTTGAGAGTCACCCCTCATACGGCTCAAGCCTCTCAACAGCCTTGATATGACCGAGCTTCACAATGGGGAAATCGATCGATGGCGGCGCTCCAAATAAGCGTTCCATGTCGGATTGTAGGGATTCACTGCACTACGTATTTTAATGTGCCTTACGATCAGAACGGTCGATGCTGAAAACAGCCGCAACCGTTGGCTTATGCCATTAATCCGATCATCAGACGCAAACACCCAGTGTCTTGCCCCTTCAACATGGAAGTATTTTTTCTTTACCCATTTCGCACCTTTCATGGCGTGCCTACGCACAGCCCATCGCCACAGAATTCGCCAAATTTGATGGTCAATCCATGTAAAACGAGCCTTAGACACAATATGGCGGTGATACATCGCCCAACCTCGGATTACCGGATTGATATTCAGAATCAGGTTCGCCTGTGTTGCCGACTTGTTTCCATTCACTATTTTCCGGACCTTATCTAAAAGCGCCTTCACGCTTTTACGGGCAGGGGTAATCAGTAGCTTGCCCGAATACTTACGTATATTTTGGCCCAGAAAATCGAAACCTTGTGCGATATGCGTGATCCTAGTCTTTTCGTCTGAAAGCTCCAAGCCCCGTGCCTTTAAGAATACCTCAATTGCCGGGCGAACTTGGTGCTGCAAGACCTCTTTCGAAGCCCCTGTCACGATGAAGTCATCAGCATATCTCACGACGTGGATTTTAAACGGGCGTCGTGGTGTATCTTTTGGAGACACGCTTATATTAACTGCCTGCTCTAGCCCATCCAACGTCAAATTCGCCAGTACCGGGGAGATGATTCCGCCTTGCGGCGTACCGGCCTCGGTAGCGAATAAGGTTCCTTTCTCCACATACCCTGCTTTAAGCCATTTACGCAGCACGACTTTATCCATGGTTATGTTTCTGAGCAGCCAATCGT
>NZ_JAJATW010000043.1 GCF_020532605.1 Marinomonas algarum
CCTTGCTTGGAAAAGCGATTCAATACAATCTGAATCAATGGGAGAAACTCACGGTTTATCTTCAGAATGGGCAAATTAACATCGACAACAACCGAGCTGAAAGAGCCATCAAACCCTTCGTAATCGGACGTAAAAACTGGTTGTTTGCTAATACAGGTAATGGAGCCAAGTCGAGTGCGATACTTTACAGCATCATCGAAACCGCTAAAGCCAATGGGCTAATCCCGTATGATTACTTAGTAACACTCTTCGAAGAGCTGCCAAAACGACAGGCCAACGAAAGTCTTGATGACCTGCTGCCATGGAACGTCTGATCTATCTAGGTGGTGATGCTCTGACGCTTACCTTATAACCCGGTTGTCACCGCAGCGGGCATGACGATTGTTTCAAGCATTGCTGTCGTGCCATTGTGGCTGTGGCAAGATTTACCTTGGCAGCAAAGTTATTCTGTAAAAGACACGTTATCCATGTTGTGGTTAGGTGTTGGGCCAACAGCATTTGGCACCATTCTTTTGTTTTCCGTTATCGCCACGGCAGGCCCTACGTTTCTTTCATACATCAATTACGTGATTCCTATCGTGGCGTATTTTACTGGTGCGCTTCTTTTAGGCGAAAGCATTGAATGGCACAGCCTGGCGGCGATGTTATTAATCATTTTAGGGATAGCGCTAACGCGCAAACGGGTTACTAATTGACCGCCTGACTAGACTGGCATGTGTTAAAGCAGCTACAGCTCTTATCATCCCTATGACAGTATGTGACAATGCCTGCCTTGCCTCTATTGTTTCGTCAGAGTAGTTTTGTCATTACCACTCGGTAGCGCGCCTTATTACGACACCAGTATCATTGTGCAGTTTGCAAAATTTCCAGTTTACGGCAGAAACTGCCGTAAAATCGCGTGAAATTAAACCAGCTTTATCAATATGCACGCTTTAGCTACTAGGAGTTCAGCGTAGCGGTATGTTTGGTAAGTGCGTTTCGATGGCTTCAATCATCGACTTGGTAAGTGGTAAATGCGCTTTTTCTTTCGCCCATACCTCATGGAAGCCTGCTACAGTGTCCTTGGCAGTCTCTAAAACCAACTTTTCTGGCAACATGGCTTTAGCTGCTAGGTGTGATAACTCATCCAGCGTGAAATCACTGAATTTCTTGCTACGGCTAACCTTCAGCGACGCACTATCATCGGGGATATAAGGAATGGTTGAGACAAAATCATAGGCAGGTGCTATCGATGCGGTGCGCTTGTCTTTGTAGATCACAGACCAATTTTTCAAATGCATATCGGCATTACCAATTAGGGTATTGAACACCAATCTGCGCGTAAATTCTGCGATGTCTTCGTCTTGGCCTTCGATGCCGATAACCTGAGCAATATTGCGCATACTGGCTTTTTTGTACTTATCTTGAGGATAGACGCCAAACACTTGCGCAAAATCTTCAATGTGTACGGCTTGATTATCTGCACGGTCAAAGCGCTTAATCACAAACGCACTGTCACCAAATTTGCCAATGCCATCTGGGATATTAGCTATCTGGTTAATAGGGAGCAGCTGGGTCTCTGGCACATCCATACCTAACTTGCGCGCCAGCTCCATCATCGAATATTCATTTTCTGGCACAGCGTCAAATCGAGACGACGGCAATTTCACAATCCAAGAACCACCCTTGCCTGTCGCTGGAATCGTCAAGCCTCCGTTTGCCTGTTGTACGGCTGAAAACTTCAACTGCACACCTGCTAATGAAAAGCGCATTGGAGCATCTATTTTCGTTTCATCGTCAATGTCTTGATGCACATTAGGTGGTAACGCTTCACCATCCGCAGGCTCAACCGTAATCGCGCCTGCTAAATCCTGCCCTAATACCCACAATAGAAAAAATTCCCGCGCTGGGTTCACTCCGGCACGCTCTGCCAGGTAATTACGCATCGTTTCTTCTGGCAAAAGGTTGGAAAAAAACGGAGTTAACTTGGTCTGAGTAGGTTTGAAGTTGGTTAGCAAACTGCCTAACGAATCCTTAAAACCAAGCCCTAACGTAGGCCGTGATTCGTCATTAATATACGAATCCATAAAAGAAAAAAGCGTTCTGTCATTGCCAACATTGGTGATCGTTGCAATAGGGTCACCGTAGAGCAAAACGTTGAGAGTAGAAACATGATTAGTCATCGTCGTCTTCTTCTAACTGATATGCGGGCGACATTGCCTCACTTTCATCGCTGATTCCTTGGCTACTTCGAATGATCGACTTAATGGCAGGTACAGTTTTTTTTGGTGCAACAAATAACTCTAAGTCGAGTACACGAGCAAGTGCAATCAAACTAGACATTCTTAAATCAACGCTGCCAGACTCAATTTTCGATATATGGCTTTGAGGCACACCCGAACGCGCACTCAGCTCTCTTTGGCTAAAACCTTTACGTACCCGAGCTTTTCGGAGGCTTTCTAGTATCTGCTCTATTACATAGCTCATATCGATACACCTTATTACATCACTTTGGTAAAGTTATATATTTAAATATATCACAGCACTTCAAAGGACACAAAAATGATTAGCTATTACATATCAAAAAAATATTTAGATATGTAATTACGTATCCGCTTCATAGTGAGGAACGTTTTATCTCGGTAGATTCAGGTTATCGAGGCGCTCAAAAACGAGAAGAGCTCAACGGCATCAAAACCAATTGGTTGATTGCCCCTACTTATAAAAAAGAAAGGGCCAAGCAAGGTGCGCCTTCTCAAGAAACATCCAAGAATAAATAAGCAACCTATCCGAACAGAATACATAAAAGCCAGTATCAGGGCAAAAGTAGAGCACCCGTTTCGGATCATAAAGCGTCAGTTCGGTTTTAGGAAAGTCGTCTATCGCTGCTTAGAGAAAAATGATAACAAACTGGCGATGCTGTTTGCATTAGCCAATGTGTTTAGAATTGATCAGATGGTACGAGCCGTAAGGGGATAATTCGTCTAAAAACCTCTAAATAAGGATAAAATAGCTTGTTTAGAGGCTAAAAGTACTGAAATTGGTGATATTGTTTGTTTTTTAGCCGATTTAGAAACACTGGCGATGATTTTCTGTCATGGGATGTCCAACGTCTCTAGGTGGGGATGGCCGGACGCTTACCTTCTTCGTAAGGTATGAGATGGGAGTTCACCAATCAGTTCTTTATATTGTACCGAAAAACGCCCTAGATTGGTAAAGCCATATTTCAAAGCGACTTGAGTAACATTTCATATATGTACGTTATCTTCTAAATCTAAGTGCGCTTGCTTTAATTTCAAATGACGAATATATGAAGAAGGTGTCAATCCAATCTCACGCTCTAATGTATTGTAAAGTGACTTTCGACTAATTCGACACGAATTTGCAAACAAATCAGCTTTTAGTATCAAGTAAACAGATTTGCTTTTAGACAACCTTATTCAACTACCTGCCATCAAATCTATTTGTAATTCCAAGTATTTCATTTCAAGCATGTGGTATTTTTGGCTCTCTCTCGGTCACTAAAACAAAATCGTTATAATACCGAATGCCACTACTCCCGATAAAATGGGTAAGCCCATCGAGCGAGTACGAGTCCAGACGACGAAGGTAATAAGCATGCCAACAGCCGTCGCTAACCAAGACGCAACATCAAGATGAATAGGCACTAAAGAGGTACCAAACATGGCGGCAATCATGGTGGGTCCTAATATGGTTAACCATGTTGGCATTGCGCTAATGCCGCCCTCTTTTTGTTGTTTCGCCAAGCGTTGTTTCATCCACAGATACGGCAACAGGCGAATTAAGTAAGTGCCAATAGCAATGCCGGTGAGCGCTAACCACATTGAAGTTTCCATGCTTATTTCCCTCTCATGATGCGTTGATTTTTTAGCGCGTAGTACAGCACCGCACCGCACATAGCAGCTAATGGAATAGCTATATTCGGGTAGCCTAATAGTTTCAATATTAAGGCGGTAACAGCAGACACCATAATGGTGAGAGTCCATAAAGGGTTGTTACATCGGGGAACAATCAAGACAAAAAATAACGCAGGTAGTGCAAAAGGCAAAATCTCGTTGATTAATGGCCAACGTTGAGTTAACTCTCCACCGGCAATGGCTCCCAATGCAGTACCTGCAATCCAACTAAACCAGGCTAACGTTGCTGCGCCTGTGTACCAGCCTACCTGAGCCTGATCTGGCAGTTGAGGCAAACGGACATGTGCAAGCGCAAAGATTTGATCCGTTAGACCATGCATTAGTGGAATCCACCTTTTATCTTCGTTTAAGTAAGGTGAGAGATTTGGACCATAGACTATGTGGCGAGCGTTGATTAACAAGGTCATTATCACCATCAACCACAATGGTGCGCCAGAAGCCGCCATGGCCACAAACAGAAATTGCGACGCACCGGCATAGATAAAGGTGGAGATAAGTATGGTCTCAAACACGCTAAAGCCAGACTGAATCGAAATCAGTCCGAAGGAAATCGCCACAGGAATGTAGCCACCCAGTAGTGGAATCGCGTCTTTTACGCCTTGCTTCCAAGGTGCGCTTGTTAAAGGTTGGATCGAGGTAGTCATGCTGGAACGTCCTGTTTTGCGTAGGTAATGACCATAATTAAGGTCGCCCATGAATCATCATTTTGATAACAATGGGCCACATCTGCTGCAAAAGTATGTGCTTTTCCAATGTCCATATGCTGCAGATCCTTATTTTCACCCGCCAGCAATTTGCCACTTATGAGTGTTATGGTTTCTGTAGTACCTGCAATATGCGGCTCCGATTGCTTAATGGTATTGGGCGCAAAAGACATCCAATACACATCGGTGCGCGGGTTATCCTCTCCTTGGTCGATCAATCTTACTTGTACACCGTTTTCTCCCAGCGGAGATTCCACACTGGCAACAAGATCACCAAACGGAACATCCAGCTGTACAGCTAAACGCCAAATGGTTTCTATGGTCGGGTTACCATCACCTTGTTCAATGCGAGAAAGGTTGGACTTCGCAAGCTCAGCATCTTGCGCAAGCTGCGACAAAGATAGGCCCTTTGCCGTACGTAACAACTGTATATTTCGACCTAACGAGCTGAAAATGGATTTCTTCATGATGCATCTCAAATTGTTCCTTATATAGAACGTTCTATATAAGGAACAATCGATTGTCAATTAATTTATAAGTAAGCGTCGGCTAAACCACACCTTCTAATCTCCGACAAAAACCATAAAGTCTTTTGTTTTCTTTCATGGGAATAAAAGACTTATGTTTACCGCGTCAGCTCAACTTAATGTGACCCTCATTTGTGGGCCAACGTATATGCGTAAAACCGTTGATGGGTTTTGCGATATTGTCGCATACGATCTGAAAAAGAACCCTGCAGTGAACACATTTTTGTTTTCTGCAGCTGAGCGTGCGATAAAGCCAAAACCTTACAATGAGTCTCGGCTAGGTTTTGATAGCATATTAAGTACCCTGTACAAGACTCATTGGCAGAAGACTGTATTGAAATTGCAAACCATCTTTCAAACTGCGCTGAAAGCATAAAGATGCCTTTTGTTGCCGGGTTTTTATTAAAATATATTAAGCCTTTCACTGGCGTTTTTCAGACGATCATCACCGCGATGATCGTACTTTTGAGTCGTCGTGAGGCTGGAATGCCCCATAGCATCTTTTACTGTGATTAGATCCTCACCATTACTAAGCATAAGTGAAGCAAAAGTACGTCGAAGATCGTGTGGAGCGAATTTTTCTAGATTAGCCTGAAGCCTTCTTTCTTCTAAAATATGATAAATGGCTTGGCTAGACAGCTCCGTATAAACAAGGTCTTTATAGCGCCTTATCCTCGTAAATAATGGCCCTGTTGTGTCGCCACGGTAGCTTTCTATCCATTCGTTAAGCCTGTCTTGCGTCGTAGGAGGAAGAAAAGCTTTCCTTTCTTTGTTGCCTTTACCAACGACTTTTAAATAGCCTTCCCTCACATTGTAATCAGAGAAATCGAGGGTGACTGCCTCTGTTCTTCTGAGGCCGCAGCCAAGTAAAACAGCAAGAATGGCCGCATCCCGAACACCGGTTGCGGATTTGTCACGATCACACGCAGAAAAGAGTGAGTTAATCTCATCTTTATGGAGCGCCCGGCCCTTTGTTAAACGTGAGCCTTTGACAGACTTTATTTGCTTAATGTGCTGGTAAGAGTCGGTATCGATCAGCTTCAGAATCCATGACTCAAGAGCCACACCTTTCAACGCAGATAAATAGGTGTTTATTGTGGCCGGCGCTTTGTCGGATTCCCTCAACATATCGATAACAGCCAAAACATGATGCCTTCTCATGCCGCCCCAATCGAAATCGTAAACTCCTTGAAAACCTACCATTCTGGCGACAACGTCGAGGAAAGACCCCATAGTTTGCCTACTTTTTTTAGAGCCTAAGCTCATTAAATAAGCAATAGCCGGGTTTTTTCGAGCGTTTGAAACGCCTGATGATAGCGATACTTCACCATAATTGGCTTGTTGCTCTATTGGCATATTTGTATTCATTTAAAAATTATCTCCTAAAAAATCACTTTTTAATCCCAACAGCAACGAGTAGCAAACTCCATAATTTGAGATGAAAAGGTGTTTTTTTATCGACATCCTGCACCTCATAGCTTTGTATCAACAGCTCAAACTTGGTCGGATTACACAGTAGGTCATAAACTGTCCTATTGGGTTTCTCAATAGGTTTGTTGGGAGTGAATCCATGTTTGTCACGAAGGTACATAGCCACAGCGCCACTTCTTGACTCGCCGTAATAGCAATGAACAAAAATTTGGTTAGCGCCACTGGCAACCAGACCATCCAAAAAAGCAGATAGCCTTTCTGCTTGGGATGAGTCTATGTACGATGAGTAATTTTTGCGAAACGCAGACTTCATGGTTCTAATAGTGCCCTCCGAGTAGCCGCCATCGTAAAAGCTGTCCCGGTGAATATGTTCCCACGCTCCAAGGTTGGCAGGTTGTTTATCTGGATCGACAATAGAGACTATCGCCGCACCCTCTACCGGACTCAGTTTTTCTGCTTCTGACTGGCTTATAAAAAACACTTTTTTCATAGCAATTGCCTATATTTAACCGGTGTTCATTTTTGAACGGATCGAGTGTTTCTGCTCACTTACCTTTTTTTATGGCCTTTACTTTTTAAAACCATCATTTTAATAAGTAGAGAATCCCTCTATCAGATCAGCAATTTGTAAAGATTGATCCTCACAAAACAAACCACTTCCAAGAAGTGAATACCACAAGAGCTAGGTTAATTAATAAATTACATAAAATAAATATTTAATTTACCTAATCTTCTTCAAACGAACCATTTCTCTCAAAGACTGTTACCAATGTGCCATTACCAGCGTCATCTCTGACAATTAGGTAGTTGAAAACTGACGTAACGTGCGTCCACAACTCTATGTTGTCAGATCGGCCATACTTTCTTGTTTTATGAGCTATGACACGATCATTTAGGCTTCGGATGTGTAATTCAGGGTGATTTAACCTTTTGACCAACGACTTATAGGGCCTCTTTGGATCGCCTGACGTTATGCGAGTCTTGTACTGCTCAAAAGCATGTTTGGTAATGCGAACATCACCGATTGCAGGCGTAGAAATGATATTAAAATCTATCTTTGTTTCTCGAATATGCTCCACTTCACACTCAGCCTCACTAGCCATAAACTCCATTTTTTGAGAAACCTCAATTTTTACGCCTTCCAAGCGGCTATCTAAGAAAGCAGCGTACTTTTCCGCGTAGGTTTTGTTTGACCTTCCTAATGCGAGCTTTCTTATTGCACCCTTTGACACAACTAGCCTACAGCCTTTCCCGGAGAATATGCTTTCAAAAAATACTTCTTTTTTAAAGATCAAATGCTGTATTGCCACAAGCTCACAAACCAGCGCGGAATCCTCGTGTGGCGCTTTCAAAGTCACGTTAAGGATGCCATTTCTAGTGCTGCCTACACGCCAAAACACGGTAGCAGATAGGCTAGAAATAGGTTTACATACTGTCGTTAATGTCATCATAATTTTTTACTCCTTATACTTATGGCAGAGGCCATCTAAAAAATGGCGCCCCTGTCTGGTTGTTTCATTAAGAGCTTATCACGACAAAAAATAATGCAACCCCCCCAAATTTTATTGTCAAAATTACCCCTCGTTAAAGAGAAATCAACAATCAAATTTATCGATTTTCACTAGAAGAGATACAAAAAGTCTTCTACTATCAATATAGATTTTTATTCATTTATGGAGGTTTTACCGCATGAAGTGGGAATTTGTAGACTATGAAAATGTTGGTTGTTTGGGTAAATTAGATTTGTCTGTTTATGACAAAGTATGGTGAGATTAAAAATGCAAGGATAATACAAATTTTGGAAATTTAATTATAAAAAGGTCTAGCTTTATACCGTAATCATTTATAGTTTAAATTCAGAATACTGACTAATGAGCTATAACGCCTAAGTTTATCATTAAATATGCCAAGTATCCCTGTGTCTTTAAATGGGACGACAGCCTTCTTGATAATTTCTTTCCGGGATATAAGTGTTTTGTCATCTTTCTTGATAATTTCCTCCCGGGATATAAGTGTTTTATCATCGTTATTAATATTTAAAAAAAATACTACTTCTTGCTCTAACTTTAAAAACTCAGGGTGAAGGTTACCCCCTGTGTCAGGATAGTTGTCGCCTCATTTGTTATTTTAAATAAACAGGGGACGGTAAGTGAAAACCAGTGGATTACCAAAGACATTCAAGTGCCTTTAAAGAAGCCATTTTACAAAAACTCTACCAAAGCCGATTGTCGAGACGTGAGTTTGCAGAACAAGAAGGCATTA
>NZ_JAJATW010000044.1 GCF_020532605.1 Marinomonas algarum
GGGCCATGGAATCTGGGCAGTGAATTTTACACTGACCATGCTCAATCACCACCTGATTGGTAACATGACTTGAGTGCTCTGACGATACGACTTGCAAGCGAGTGAAGGCAGAAGAAGGGTTATCAATCACTTGCTGACGTTGCTTTAATTTGACATTGAAGTATTTAGGATTGATGTTGCGCTGTTTGCAAAATGCGGTTTGAGAAAGCTTGGATTGCTCAAAAGCCTCAAACAGCTCGAGCCAGTTGTATTTTTGATAAGTCGCCATGACGTGCTCCTTGAATAATAAGAAGCGATAAGGTTAGCGGTTTGAGGGCGTCATGGGCAGGTAGGGTTGGATTGGCGCTTACATAAAGGCCAAGACAACCTCTTCTTCAAAACGTAAATGCAAAAACTCCTGCCTACAAAGCTAATGACCAAAAAAACAAGGAAATAAGAAAGAGCAGCGACCTGACAACTCTTTATCGCCCTTCTAACCTTCTCAGAGCTTATATGAGGCGTTTTCTCGGTTTATAACTATATCTCTTAGGTTTTTATATTAATTTCCTTAGATCGCCTTGCAGGCCGTTACAGCTAACATTGCATAAACTCAGAAATGAGCAGAAATACCTTCCAAAACAGCAATTCTTAGATTTTAAGAAATATTTTGATTATAAACCCATAATATTATGGGAGGTTGTCTTTAATTTTTAAGGCAAAAAAAGCTTTTTAACAAAAAAGCATCTCCAATTAGTCGGTTTTTCTGTAGTGGAAATTCAATCATTTTTCCACTTATATTTATGGGAGGTTGACCAAAATTTCCAAGGCAAAAAAGAACGCGAAAACACCCTTTTTGGAGAAATTTCGCCTCAAAATGTCAATGATCCAAGAAGAGACGAACTTTGTAGCGTCAGTACAAGATAGAGGTCTGCATACAGCCTCTATGCAGTCCCTTTGAATGCAAGCGCATCAAATTCCCAACGACAGAAACGCGAAAATGCGCATAAAGATCTGCATACAGCCTCTATGCAGTCCCTTTTCAATAATTTTCTATCTGCAAAGGCGTGAATTTTCCCAAAAGAGTAGTTTAGAGGCGGAAGGAACCGAGAAAGAAGCGCATACAAGCATCTTCCTAAAGCAAGCGAGAATGCGCCTTAGCCTTGTTCAAATTACGAAGTAATTAGTGTTGGTAGTTCATTAGAGACTTCCGTTTGCTTACTCATTTGCAATGACTATGATGTGATTAATCGCATCGTTCAAGTTGTATTTTGATTTGATTAAGCACAGTATTCACATTACATTATGATTAGATTAATCGTATTATTTAAATCATAGGGTGTGTTATGTGGATATGGCAGCAAGACAATTGGCCTCACTTTACATGGGATAAAAACATTGTAGAACCCATGCTAAGGAAAGCTCGTTTTAACCAAGGAATACTATTGGGTAAAATGGCCTGTCAATCTCACGATGCAATGCAAAACATGCTAGATACACTTTTGGCTAATATTATAAACTCAAGCGCTATTGAAGGTGAGAAACTGAATGCTTTTTCGGTACGCTCTTCACTAGCCAACAAACTCGGCTTGACAGAAGAAAACGCGTTTCCTACTACTGAACAAACCGATGGTATCGCTGAGATAATGGTCGATGCCATTGAGAATCTTGATTCAAAACTGAGTTTAAAGAGAATTCTATATTGGCATGAAAAACTATTTCCTAAAGGCTATACCGTACTCAACCCTATTAAAGGTGGCCAGTTACGAGGCAGTGAACCTATGCAGGTAGTTTCTGGTCGAATTGATCGACCTACCGTTCACTTTGAAGCTCCTCCACGAGAAGTGCTTGATAAAGAATTAGAGCATTTTATCCGATGGTTTAATGAATCAATAGAAGAAGGATCACTAGACCCATTATTAAGAGCCGCCATCACTCATATTTGGTTTGTCACTATACACCCTCTAGATGATGGAAACGGTCGTATAACTCGATTACTTACAGACTTAGCATTAGCTCAAGCTGAAAGCCAATCGGTCCGATTTTACGCCATGTCAGTGAGCATATTGGTAAAGCGTAAAAGCTACTATGAAATACTTGAACAAACGCAAAAAGGAAGCCTAAACATCACTGCATGGTTAGAGTGGTTTCTTATCACGTTAAACGAAACCTTCAATGATGTGCTAAGAGAAATAGATCAGACTATTTTAAAATCAAAATACTGGCGAAAAATAGACCAAACAAAGTTAACGTCGGAGCAGGTCAAAGTCTTAAACCGTATGCTCGATGGAGATTTTGAGCAAGGCATTAACACAACTCAATACCATAGAGTTGCCAAGGTCAGTAAACCAACAGCAACGCGCCACTTAGTGACGTTAGTTAAGCAAGGCTGTTTGGTTCGATCTGAATCTGGTGGGCGGAGTACGAGGTATTTACTCGCTCAATAAAAACAGATCTTTCGACGTCCTTCACCACCTAGTTCTGCTTGTTTCGATAGGGGATTTCTATTACTGGGCACGCCAAATTACTTTAGTGGCTGGTGACATTATTGCACCACTCACTTCACAGGTTAACAAGCGGTGCTCCCCGCTCTAAAATACTTAAAGCACCAACAATATCAGCGTTTGTGGAACTTCTTAGTCGCAGTTTCCTTAGCTAAGATTTTCTCGCTAAGCATCAAATCTTTCACATGTGAAAGATTCATTTTTCATTCGATCCGTTGCTTTAACCCAAACCCTTTAGTGGTAAGGGTGACCTTTCTATTTATGCCAGTATTGGCATATCTGAGAACGCCTAAGCCATCCTTGTCTCTGTACGCGCTTCCACTCGATAGTTTGATGAACTGCCCTAATGCTGTTTTATACTGCGGCGAGCTTGCATCATCCGTATTAGCTATCTCAAGCAGAGTAAGCGGCTCTGAATAAGCAACTTTTAAAAAAAACTCGGATTGAGAAATGCTTTGAAGCCCAAAACTTCGAGCTATCGAAAGTGCGCTGATTAACTTTCTGCTTTCCATAGAAACCTCGTGTAATTTAGAACGATAAGAGTGTGATCAGAACGTTACATTTGACCCATAGGTCCTTGGTATGCCTTTCAACACGAAACTTTCACATGTGAAAGTTTTTTAACAAGCATTCGGAATGAATGTCATGAACAGCTAAAGGTCACTCTGTTCCAGATTAGAAAGCTAAACAAAGTATTGTCATTAATAGTCACTTAAAATTATACAGTATAATTTAAGGTGTTCTATGAATGTGACGTATCTTGGTGTTTCTAAATCTTCTTCGTTTATTACATCCAACAGCATTCATATCCCACTCTATGTAGAGGGAGTCTCTGCTGGTTTTCCGTCACCCGCCTAAGACTATGTTGAACGGACTTTGGATCTCAACGAGTTTTGCGTATCTCATCCAGCAGCTACTTTCTTCGTTCGTGCTCAAGGTGATTCTATGGAGGATACCGGTATTTTGACCGGAGATGTGTTGTTAGTTGATAAGTCGTTAACAGCTTGTCACGGTGATATTGTCATTGCCTGCATTCATGGTGAAATGACCGTTAAAACTCTAGAGCTACACCCTAACGTTTTACTCCAGCCTCGCAACCGTGCTTATAAAGCCATTGAGATCACTGAGGAATCAGAGCTTGAGATATTTGGCGTAGTAACAAGCGTGATCCGTAAATACGAGCGTGGATGATGCAGACCGTCTTTGCATTAGCAGATTGCAACAATTTTTACGCTAGCTGTGAAAAGCTGTTTCGCCCCGATCTAAAGCACACTCCCGTTGTGGTGCTGTCCAATAACGATGGCTGTGTTGTCGCACGTTCCAAAGAAGCAAAAGCACTTGGTATTAAGATGGGTGTCCCCTTATTTCAAATCAAAGATCTAATTCAACAACATGGAGTAGTCTGCTTTTCGTCAAACTACGCTTTGTATGCCGATCTTTCTAACCGAGTCATGACCATCTTGGAAGAGGAAGCTCCAAGGGTTGAAGTGTATTCAATCGATGAAGCCTTCATGGATTTAACAGGTGTTGACCACGCAGTAGATCTTTTGACCTTTGGACAGCAAGTAAAAGCCAAGGTTGATAAGTGGACAGGCATTACCATAGGAGTAGGTATTGCTCCTACTAAGAATTGTTGTTGTGTCTGTAGCAGGTAACATCCACTTGGCCATAAGAGTACCCCACTCTCTGTGATGTTAACCTTTTACAATCATTAATAATGTTAAAGCTGTTGCCCCACCCATGATGAGATTAAATATTCTTTGGCGTTTAGCGTCTGTTAGTGTTTGAACAGATATTTACAATCTAATCTTTTGTTATATTCAGTACATCGCATATATATTCTGGTTTTGCGAACAGGTAACCTTGTCCAAGTTGACAACCTAATCTCATCAGAGTTTGTTGTTGCTCCTCTGTTTCTATCCCTTCAGCAATTACTTCAAGGTTTACGGCTTTTGCAATATCAACAACCGCTGACACAAGACGGTACCCCACTTTATCATCCAGGTCGTCAATAAAGCTCTTATCAATTTTGAGTGCATCAACAGTAAGTTTGCGAATATAACTCAAGGATGAATAACCCGTTCCAAAATCATCTAAGGAAATCTTGATGCCTCTTGATCTGAGTGAATGTAGGTTATCTAAAACCTGCTGATTCATTTCAAGTAGAACACCTTCTGTCACCTCTAAATCTAAATAAGCAAGAGGTACCTGTAGCTCGTCAGATAACGAGAAGATATAACCGGCTAATTCAGTGTCATCAAAGTGAGAAGATGTAATGTTGACAGCAATAGGAAGCACTTTTTTCTTGTCATTAAGGCAGCGACGTAAGCAGTTAAATACCGTTTTTAATACATAACGATCAACTTTTTTTGCTAGCAATATGTTTTCGGCTACTTGTATAAATTCAACAGGTGAAACATGGCCAAGTATAGGGTCGTTCCAGCGTAACAATGCTTCATAGCCTACTATTTCATTGGTGTTCAGGTTGACTTTAGGCTGTAGGTGAACTTTTAGAATCTCTTGTTCAAGTGCAATTCTTAGCCGCTGTTCTATATCAAGCTGTCTCTGTAAAGAGGTATTGAATTGTTCATCATAAAAAGCGATGCTATTTTGACTGCCTTTGGCTTTTGATAGCATAGACTGGGCTTGAAGAACAATGAGATCCGTATCGTCCGTATCGTCTGGATAGATAGAGATACCTATTTTACCGCTGATTCGTATCTCATTATCGTCTATCAAGTACGATTTATTAACCTTTTCTAGAACTGATTCAGCGATGTTATTGGCTCTTATCGCGTCATTTACGAAAACAGCGATAATGAACTCATCAGAACTTGGTCTACTTAACAATATGTTCTTATGAGTATTGTTTTTTATTCTGTTTGCTATCTCGGTGATGATTTGATCGCCTACATTTAGACCATAACGGTTATTAATCATGCCAAAGCGGTTACAATCAAGGTAAAGAATGGCGAAACGCTCAGTGGATGCCCATTCTTTTAAGCTTGAAAAAAATGCTTCTGCACTCAGAAGTCCTGTAAGTGCATCATGATTTTTTAGAAATGCAGCTTCTCTAAGTGCCTCTTCCTTTTCTGATATATCAATACCAAATCCTTGAATTTCACTTGAGCCCAAATGGTTACTCACTTTTGTAAACCACCATTCTACTTTTAACAATCCACTTTTTCGCCGCATGGTCGCTTTAAATTTTATTTGCGCATGGTCTTGGTTGTTAGAAATATCATGAAGTATATTTCTTATACTGCTCTTTTCACCGTGTATAAGATTAATAAAATCTAAGCCAAAGACTTCCTGATTTGTGCACTCAAAAGTATTAAAGAAGGACTGATTGGCAAAGGTGAGTTTACATTCCTTGTCAAAACGACAAATGATCTGGCCTTGACACTCAACAATACTTTTGTAGCGCTGCTCTGCCTTAGAAAGCTCAGCAAGTGCATTATGGTAATCCGTTAAATCGTGGCATATACCAATGAAATGCGTTCCTAACTCTGTTTTGGCCTCACCAATAGACAAGCGCATCGGAAAAATATGGCCGTCTTTTCTTCGTCCTGGAATATCTCTACCTGAACCAATTACTTGGGCATTACGAGTTCTAATGTAATTTTTTAAGTAGCTATCATGCTCGTTACGATAGGGTGAGGGCATGAGCATCTTTACGTTCTGTCCTATACATTCTTTTTTTGTATAGCCAAACATTGTTTCTGCTGCTCGGTTAAAGCTGATAATGATTCCTTTGTCATTAATGGTAATAATGCCATTTACAGCGGCATCAAATAACGCATTTTGCAATGACTCAATCTGTATCTTTTCTGATAATGCCTGCTGATATTCTGATAAATCATGACAAATTCCTATGTAATAAGCATTCTCTTTAATAGTGGTTTTACCAACAGACAAATGCATGGGAAATTCAGTACCATCTTTTTTGATACCTCTAACTTCCCTACCACTGCCAATGATTTTGGCTTCATTGGTGTTGTGGTAATTGTTTAGATAGGAATCATGTTCATGCTTGAAGGGTTCGGGCATCAAGATGTTAACATTCTGAGATATACACTCTTCAGCTGAACGTTGGAATAACGCTTCTGCAGACTTAGAAAAACGCAAAATAATGCCTTTTTCATTGATAACAACAATAGCATCGGCAGCCGAATCCATTAAGGCTTGGTAAAGTGGGCCGAGGTCACTCAATATACTTGGCATTAGTGATTACCCCTTAAAACGAACAACGAGTTCATGTAGCTCATCTGAAATATTATTTAGATACGTAATGGTTTCAAACAACTCGTTAGAGCTTTGGGTACTGCTACCGGCAATGTCAGCGATGTTAGCGACTTGTGTCTTGATGTCTCCTGCTACGTAGGCTTGCTCTTCTACCGCTGTTGCCATTTGAGTCGACATGGTGGCAATTTGGCTTACTGCTTTTGAAATGCCAGTAAGCATTTCACCACTCTCAATAACATGACTTAACCCTTTTTCTGCATCTTTAGAGCCATTTTCGGAGATCTGCACTGCATCGCTTGCTCGTTCTGTCAGTTCCTCGACGATTGTGTAAATTTCTTTTGTGGACTCTTGAGTACGATGAGCAAGGCTACGTACTTCATCGGCTACAACTGCAAAGCCGCGTCCTTGTTCGCCGGCCCTGGCGGCTTCAATTGCGGCATTTAATGCGAGTAAATTTGTTTGTTCTGCAATTTGCTCAATGATTTGTGCCGCTTGAGCAATTTTAGTGGTTTGATCCGATACCCCATGCACGGATCTGCCAATTTCTTGTACTGTGTCTTTTAGTTTCTCTATGGCGCGGTGTGTTGTATTCGCAACGTCTGTACCTTCTAAAGCAAGTTGATTTGCTGTTTCGGCATGGGTAGCTGTATTGCCAACATGTTTTGACACCTCTTCTATGGCAGACGTCATTTCATTTATGGCGGTTGCTACTTGGCAGGTTTCATTCTGTTGGCTAGCTATGGATTGCTGCATCAAGTTGGTGAGTGACGCACTCTTATCAGACTCTCTCGCTACATTAGCGGCTGCGCTTTCAATACGGCTGATGACAGTATTTAAGTGTGAAATTTGACTTAAGATCGATACTTTGAGCTCACCAATTGGGCCGATATCATCCGTGTAAGAACAAACAGCTAAAGGATGAGAAAACGAATTTTTAAGCATGGCATTTAATGAATTAAATGCTGTTTTTGATCGAGCTGTTGACCATGCCGCATAAGTAAGAACAGTGAGCAAGAGCTCGATTTGTGATGCTATTGTGTAACCCGTAATGAATAGTGCCGCACAACCGGCTAGTGCAAGTACGAGAAATAAGTTTGGAAGTGAAATAGGGGTTGTGGTTTTGAGTTTTTTTCCCGCATTAATGTTTTTGTAAAGTTTATCAGCTCGCTCGACATCTTCTCGTTTTGGGCAAGATCGAACAGATTCATATCCAATAATGTGCCCATTTTCGGTAACAGGTGTGATGTAGGCATCTACCCAATAATAATCGCCATTTTTACAGCGGTTTTTGACCATCCCCATCCAAGGTTTCCCTGCTTTTAAGTGGTCCCACATAACCTCATAAGCTTGCGTGGGCATATCTGGGTGACGAACTAAGTTATGTGGCTGGCCTATAAGTTCGTGCTCTTCAAAACCACTGATGTTCACAAATGCCTTGTTGCAGCTAAGAATAACACCTGTTTTGTCGGTGACTGTTATAAGCTTAGTACTGCCGTCAAAAGTATGTTCTTTGTTGGTGATGGGCATATTGTTGCGCATTGATTATCCTTAACGATGCTATTGAGTGGTGAGTGGTGAGTGGTGAGTGGTTGGAGTGTGCTAATCAGTAAGCGCACATTGTATGAATGAGTAAAATTCTGTGTGTTATTTATTGTGCGCAATACTATATTAGTAGTTATGAGTATTTCAATAACAAGAGAGCTATCGATAACATATTGTTATCAACAGTCAGTTTTTTAGGCAAAAACGATACGTGACTGCTCCCCTACATAAATGTAGGGGCTTCCAAGTTCTCAGGCAGCCGCTAGCCTTACACTAGACTTACGCTTGCCTCCCTTAGCAGAGACGGACAGCCCTTCCGCCTTCATTTTCAAAACGCC
>NZ_JAJATW010000045.1 GCF_020532605.1 Marinomonas algarum
TTTTGCGGCGTTTGCTGGTAAATTCGGTGTCGGCGAAAGAGAGTTGGTTCATGATCGGCTGGAGTCGTAGTCAGATTAAGTCGGCAAGATTGTCTCATATTACCGACTTAATCGCATGTTCCCTAGATACTAGAAGCTTAACAGAATGGAATTTACTTGATTTTCTACAATTCAATTAACCAACTTAAAATGTGATTTACAATCAGTAAGTAGCCTAATAAACATCTTCACGGTAGCGCCCTTGGGCTTTAAGTGTCTGTACGTCTATTCCTAGTGGCGCGATAATTTCATCCAAAACCACCATAACGCTGTTTGCCATATTTCGGCCACCACAAACCAGAATCTGCGCGCCCTTGTCAATCAATTGGCGTAGTTCCACAGCATCTAAAGCAATCTTGTCCTGCACATAGGAACGCTCATTGGTTCGTGAGAAAACGGCATTCAGTTCTGTTAAACGCTTGTCCTTGAGATAGCTATTCAGTTCAGGTTGATAGAGAAAGTCGGACTTGGGACAACGCCCGCCCCAATATAGATGCATGGGATGATGCGCTTTATTATTACGGATGAAACCAACTAAGGGTCCGATACCCGTGCCCGCGCCAATCAGGACTATTGGTGCCTTGCTAGAGAAAGGGCGAAAGCCTGGGTTGGGTTGAATGAAGGCTTTAATGGTATCCCCCACGGATAATGCATGTAAGAAACTTGAACACAGGCCACCGGGGTGCTGGCGCACGCAGATTTCCAAGATACCATCCTTCGAAGCTGAGGCTAGGGAATAGTAGCGCGCTTCGCTGCTATCGGACGGCAGGATGCCGACCAAATCACCCGCTTCGAAATTCGGCAAATTTGTACGCCCCAAAAAACGATTCAGCATGCTTTTACTGTCACCCTCGGGTGACTTAAAGCGCAACACGGCAGTGGGGGCTTGTACCGCTACACCGTAATCTATTCGCTCTGCAAGCTCCAGCGTCATAGTATGTCGATGCACTGGGGTGTGCACCAGAGTCAACTCAGAATTAATCACCTTACCTATTGCCTGGCCCCAGCGGGCAAACTCTTGAGATGACTGGCAGTTAATGCTATCAAGCGGCAGTAACTGCGGCCAGGCTTTAGCAATGAGTGCTGCTTCGACGTCATGAGCGAATTGACAGAAAGCAGGGAATTGCCGATCGCCGAAGCCCAATACGGCAACGGGAAGGTCGGGTGTTTTGGTAATCTTATCTAGACTGGTTAGAAACCGACTAGCCGATGCGGGTGCTTTACCATCGCCATATGTTGCAGTCAGGATAAACAGCCGTTTTGCTTGCGGGTAATTATTTGAAAAGCTGTTCATTGAGTCTGTGTGGACAAGGTACCCGGCCAGGTTAAGAGCATTATGCAAGGTTTGGGCAAAGCCCCAAGTACTGTTGCTCTCGCTACCAACCAGTATCACTGTGTCAGCAAGTCGGGGGGTAGTATTATTGCTGATGCTCACAGCCGACTGTTTACGATTCCACCAAATCTGGATGCCGGTCCATGTCATGAGTGGTACAGTAAGTGTGCTCAGACCTAATAATAAGCCTAGCCACCATAGCCCATCCCCGGTGTGCAGCATATAAATAAACTCATAGATTACCTGCTTACTAGCATAGGGCTGGAAGGCTAATAGTTGACCTGTAGACTGATCAACAAAACCACGGCCCAGGTTAGTTGTGATTGAATAGACATCGTTTTGATCTTGTGGATACGGATAAACCAACTCTCGAAGCTCGGTCACAGAAATGGCCTGTAATGCCGAAAGCGTATTAATTGATGCCGGTTTACCGCCATTCACCTTTTCTAGGAAAGCAGGCTCAGCGGATTGATAATCGGGTATTAATTCAAAGGTTATAGCTGACATATAAAGGCCAGTGGTCGCCGATAGTATCAGGCCAAGTATGGCGATTCGACCTACTTGAAGGTGTAAACGCTGTATAAAAGAGCCTTGAATGGGTCGGAAAATATGACGCCAGCCGCCCAGTCGATTTGCCAACATGAAGGCACCTGAAAACGTTAATAACAGCAACATAAAGGCAGCGACACTGGCACCAATTCGACCGGGTGTATCAAGCAGATAGGATCGATGTAGATTTTTCACCCAGACCATAAAGGGTGAGGCTGAATAAGCGCCGATAGTTGCGCCCGTTATCGGGTTGATCAGATCGGCACCAGTCTGGTTATTATCGGTAAAATAGACGATCAGGCTTCCAGAGTCCGTTCGCTGTATTTGTTCCACTCCGGGGTAGCGAGAAGCTAGCTTACCAGCTAACTCGGCCACACTGATTGACGCTGTTCCTGCTACCTTGGCTTGTGAGCGCTCCAAAAATGGCTTGACCGATAGAATTGCACCCGAAATGGCTAGCACTACAATCAGAAGCGCGGCCATCAAACCAGACAAAGAGTGAAATTTACGTAGCATGGTAGGGCTTCCTATAGACCAATTAAAACGAGTAAGTGAAGGTTTTGACGTAGCCGTTACCATTGACAGGTTTACCGGCACCTTCGCTGGTTAATGGCACCACAACATCGTTACGATTGTCTCGCATATCCTCGACTGACGAATCTACGCGTAACTGAAAACCGGTATCAATATAAGTATCAGCCAGCTCAAGGCTTACCGTTAATGTCTTGCCGCTAGTCACGCTGGCACCGCTTATCCCGTCATACTCACTGGTGCGCAGACCACTTCCACGGGCCCAACCCGTCAAATGCTTGTAATATTTTGACTTCTGTCCTGCAATCCACAACGTATCTTGGTATTGACCTTTCGCATTGGTTAAGTAGATTGCCAGATAGGCACCATTCCCGCTATAGCTTTGCAGTTCGGTGGTCAGAACTACTTCGCGCGCAAAGCTTTGTGTGCTCAATGCCGAGGCGCTGAACAAGCATAGTATTATTACTAAATGTTTCATCGTATTGACTCCTGGCAGCTGTTTGATAGTGATTGATTTAGTCGATTATGGCTTTAGCTTTATGCTTTGCGGCCTTATTTTTTGAATTCATTTTGGCGCCAGATTCTTCAGGGCTATATTGGATGCCTAAATCCAAGTAGTCGGAAGTATCTCCTGAACCGTTAAATTTAATTTCAAGCTCTATTACTCTCAGCGAGGCGGGTGAAAATTTGGCTTCTACCTTATGACCATTACGATCCAGACCTTTAATTTCATAACAGCCATCATCTACTTTGATCCGTTTTACGTCCCAGCCTTTGTCTTCCATGATCTGCCTCAGTTGCTCCTTAGGTTGCCAGTCCGTCACTGGGTCAGTGCAGTCATCTTTTGCTAAGACTGTGCCACTAAGTAAACATGAGGCAATAAAGGCAGTAATACGTTTGTTGTTTGAGATATTTTTTATAGCGTTTTTCATATTGCATGTCCTTTTATTTCACTGTTGATTTGGTTCTGCTGATTTCATGGTTCATCATAAACGGCCTTCCTGACAGTAAGCTGAAAGCTAGGCTATTTTTTTACCGTAACTCAAATGCTTCTTTGCGGAAAAATAAGCTGCCTTTTACGCTTTCTCGTAATTCTTTTTCTAATGTCTTGGCCCAAGTTGATGGGCCGCAAAACCATACTTCCATCGCGCCTTTGCGTGCATGTTGGCTCAGGAGTTGAACTGTCGTGAGCTTTTCACCCTGACTGCCGTCATGTACGTATAACTTAATACTAGGTAAACCACTACAAACCAGTTGTAAGCGCTTAACGAAAGGGTCTGTTGCGCTATTACGAGTGGAATAATGCAACTGTGCTGCGGGTGCTTGTTCTGGCTGAATTTGCAGATCTTCAAGCCATGCCAGAAATGGGGTAATACCGATGCCTCCAGCAATCCATATTTGGCTTGCCTTAGCTTTGCGCCTCTTGAAATTAAACTTTCCATAAGGCCCTTCAATGGTAACGGCTTGACCTACTCTGAGCTTGTGATCTAGGTCTGTCGTATAATCACCCAAGGCTTTAATTTGAAAAGTTATTTGCCCCTTACCTTGATCCGAGCTGGCAATAGTAAAAGGGTGAGCGCCTTCACTGCGATCAAAGGTAACGAAGGCAAATTGTCCGGCATGATGGCCTTTCCACGTGTTATCAAGTTGACACACAACTTCAATGATACCCATTGTCGAACTCGATACTGATAGGATAGTGCCCTGAACTTGTCGTGAGCGTCCTACTTTTTGGCTAAGGGACAGAATGCTGGCGATGCTTCCTCCCACTAGCAATAGCGCCATCAGCAAACCTATAGGTTGTTGCCACCATATTAATGGCGCTAACCAAGCAGCGTGAAATACCAAAAGTAGATATAGTATGGGCATTGCGCGGTGTAAATAGCGCCAAGGTTTATAAGGGAAGCGTTTCCATAAGGTCAGCACCAGCATGGCAAAAACTAAGTAGACAGCCCATTCGCCAATATCTTCAGCTGCATCTCGCATCATATCGATAAAGCCTGAAAAATCTTGGTCATGTAAACGTCCTTCTTGCCCAAATACGGATTTGATCACGTCATCACCCATTTCTATTAGCCAATGAAGTGCCGCAAAAGCCACTGCCAAAATACCTGTCCATTTGTGCAGACGATAGACTTTATCGAGACCATTGAAGGGAGTTTCTAACCAAGCGGGGCGTGTGGCGAGCATCATGGTTATTGACATTAAACCAATTGAGAGTAATCCACTAAGATAGAGGCTATTATCATAAATTTCCCAGGGCAGTGAAGCCTTGGCTGAAGTGGACGTAAAATAGCTCCAGCCCCAGACAATTATCATCCCGATGGTTAAAAGTACAAGTGTGATGCTTGTTTTTTCAGGTTTCATTTTTCCACCCATTAAAAGATTGACTGTTCACTTTATCCTGCCTTCCTGACAATAAGCTGAACGTCGAAGGGAATTTTCAGCTTGTTGTAAGGAACTTGGGTTATGATTAAGCTTGCTGAGAACACCCGAGAGTAAGAGATGCGAATATTATTGGTAGAAGATGCCGAAGGTTTAGGTGAAGTAATTCAAGATCAAATTGCAGATGAAGGTCATGCGATTGATTGGGTTCAAAGTATTTCCCATGCCGAGGCTAGCCTCCGTACGACCCACTATGACTTAATTCTTCTGGACCTAATGCTACCCGACGGAAGCGGGATCGATTTGCTAAAGCAAGTACGTAAATCAGGTGAGAAAACGCCGGTGATTATTTTAACCGCCAGAGATCAACTTTCTGATCGTATCAATGGCTTAAATGCCGGTGCTGATGATTACTTGGTAAAACCCTTTGACCTGTCAGAACTCTCTGCTCGTATCGCGGCAGTTTCTAGGCGCTATGCCGGCAATCCAAGTCCTAAGCTTCAGATAGGGACATTGGAGGTTGATCTGACCAAACATCTCATTTATCGAGATGGTGTTTCAATCAATTTAACGGCTCGGGAATGGGCCTTGTTTGAAGCCTTTATTCAAAGGCCGGGCACCTTGCTCTCGAAATCGCAACTGGAAGACCACCTGTATGCATATGGCACCGAAATCGAAAGTAATACTATTGAAGTCTATGTCAGTCGTCTGCGTAAAAAATTGGGTAAGGATCAGTTTGAGACTGTGCGCGGTTTAGGATACCGGATGAGGCAGCCATGAATATACAGGGTACCAAGTCACCGCAAAGTCTTCAGAAAACCCTTGGCATTGGATTAACCCTAGGCGTGAGTTTATTGTGGCTACTTGCACTCTCGGGCACTGTTTACGTGTCACAAAACAAGCTTAATCAACTGTTTGATAGTGCTCTGGCAGAAACGGCACAACGTATCATGCCGCTCGCCGTGGTTGAAATAATTAACAGAGAAGATCCGCAACAAGCACAACAAATAATGTCATTCGAAGCTCATGATGAACGTCTTGTATATCTGGTTCGTGATGAAACCGGAGCAATTTTGTTGCAGTCTCATAATGCGGATCCAAAGCTATTTAATGAAACTTTGCTTGAAGGTTTTAGTTCATCAGAAACTCATCGGTTTTATGGAGCTTCGGCAGTCCAAAATACCTTACACATAGAGGTGGCTGAACCGCTGACTCAACGGAGAGAAGCCATAATCGAAATAGCCGTCACACTATTTTGGCCATTAATATTGCTTATTCCCTTTTGTTTTATCGGTACTTGGGCATTTGTCCGTTATAGCTTGCGCCATGTTCTTGCCTACCGTTCTGCCATTGAATCTCGCGGTAGTGGCGATCTCACTCCAATCAAGGTAAACGACTTGCCTGTTGAGATTCTTACGATAAGCGAATCAGTCAACCATTTATTAGGTCGCTTGCGCCGAGCACTAGAGTCAGAGCGCTCATTTACAGCTAATAGCGCACATGAATTACGCACGCCCATTGCCACAGCATTAGCGCAAATTCAACACTTACAGCAAGAGGTAGCAGCGGGGCCCATTAAAGATAGGATGCTCAAAATTGAAGCGACGATACGAGATTTATCAAACTTATCAGAAAAACTGATGCAACTGGCCAAAGCTGAAGGCGGTGGGCTTTTATCCACTGAAGAGCATGATCTTATCAGCCTGCTGAGCTTGATTGTTGATGATTTCCAGCGATCAAAACCTGTAAGTTTGATCAAACTTACCTTGCCTCAAAGTGGTGAGTTTATGTCTGACATAGACCTGGATGCTTTTGCTATTTTGATTCGGAATTTGCTGGATAATGCTATCAAACATGGCACTAAAGATCAGCCGATAGAAATCAGTTTTTCATCTGAAGGCGTATTGAGCGTGATTAATGCGGCAAGCCTAATACCTGCCGAGACTCTGGCACAGTTACGGCAACGTTTTGTTAGATCAAATACCGCAGTGCAGGGCTTGGGGCTTGGTTTGGCCATTGCCGATGCCATCGTCTCTGGCGTTGGTGCAAGGATGACGATTAACTCCCCAGCAACTGGGCGAGTGGATGGCTTTGAGGTAAGTGTAGATTTTACAGTGATCAAAAATTGACTTTCAATGTTGCGGCGTTTTTCAAGGTAGTTGTCGCCTAAAATAATTAAGCAGCGTCTTTATGTTGCTCTGGATTTAATTCCACATCACCTATTGGCTGCCAGTTTCTTTCTGCTTTTGACCAACGCTCAGGGCGCTC
>NZ_JAJATW010000046.1 GCF_020532605.1 Marinomonas algarum
GGTAGGTCATTTTGAAGTGTTTTCATGGGATGGATTATACCAATCAAACACCTTACTCGTCATGATATCGATAGGTTAAATGTGGGTGTGCTTCTTGTAAATTGAGAGCCAGGCCATCTAGCAACCAATTAAGCTGACGAGGTGAGATTTGAATAGACAATTGTTCGTCATCAATACCAGGCCACTGAAAATGCCCTTTTTCGAGCCGCTTATAATGCAACCAGAAACCATTTGACGCCCATTGCAATATTTTGACTTTATCGCGCGCTCGACCGCAAAAGACAAAAATATGATCACTACAAGGCTCTTTTTTCAGATCATAGGCGACAATATTGCATAAACCGTCAATGGCTTTACGCATATCAGTTGGCCCACAAATGAGAGTCACATTGAGTTGAGCAGAAGCGGTAAACATAAGTCTTTTATTCCCATGAAAGAAAAAAAAAGACTTTATGTTTTTTGACAAGGATTAAAACGTGTGGTTTAGCTGACGCTTACCTTTGTCGTACTTGGCAAAACGATAAGGTCCTGTGCCGATGACTTTACCTACATTGGCATAACGAGTTGGATCGCTAACGTTTTCATAAATGTGTTTTGGCAGGATAGGTAGAATAGACGCCACTTTTTCAATAAAGAACCGATTAGGTTCTTTATTACAAACAGAGACATGCCCTACTTGAGTCGTGACAGATTCTATACCTGAGACATTCGCATATTGATAAAAATGCTCATTCATATAGCGAAATGAAAAGACAATGTCTTGCGCAGTAAAAGCGGTACCATCGTGCCATTTTGCATCTTGGTTGAGCTCAAAGTCGTAACACTTATACTCATCATCGACATGCCAAGACTGAGCTAACATCGGCTGATATTCACCACTCTGGCTTTTCCACACTAGGGTGTCAAAAAGAAAGCTTGTATAGATATAACCTGGCCCTCTTTGCACATGTAAATAAGGTGCAAGCACACCCCAGTCTCCCCTTTGATCCGCAATAACTAGGCGGCTTTTAGGGGTACTAGAATAAACCAAATTACTTAAACTACTGGTGAGTGCTAGTATCAGTAAAAGTATTGCCTTCATCGTCACTCATCTCCTTAATGTTGCCTACATACACAAGACATTCCCAAGGAATATCAATCTTATTAGACTCTTCTACGAGATCTCTTAATTTTACGTATATCGTTTGTTGCTTGGTGGTAAAGCCTGCATTAAAGGCAAGCGCAACCTGCGTCTCCGGTACGTACAGCTCCAACAATGCCTCTACCATTTTTTCAATTTCCATTTTCATGGTAAAAAGTACAAGGACACTGGGCGGGTTAACTTTATATTGCTGTATGGCGCTCACACTACTGAGCATTAGTGTCTGAGATTGACTATTCAAAAGTGACTGCCTAAGCATGGCATTAGCCGCATTAAAGCTAGAAATACCAGGCACAATGATTGGCTTAAGCTCACTAAACTCCTTTAAGTAACCTACTTGGGGACCATATAAAGTCGGATCACCAAACTCAATAACAGCGACGTTTAATCCACACTGAACACTCTGATGGATCACGTCTCTTATTTTGTTTTCTTGTGCTTCGATCTTTGCAACATCAGCGTTACCTCGTCGAGAGAGCTCTGTAAACAAACCATGCCCTGCATCAAAGACTTGAACGCACTCCTTATAATAGGATTCGGTTTGTCGCTGCACAAACTGCATGGCAATCACCACATCCGCTTCTTGAATCACGTGAACAGCTTTCAAGGTCAAGTTATCGGAATCACCAATACCTGCACTGACAAGATGTAAACGCCCCATTTGATGTGTACTGTTAGAATTCAAAATGACCAACCTTTTAATATCATGATAATAATAATAACTATTATTTAGATTATGTTATAATGTTTCTCAAATGATGACGACTCTGTAAGTGAAACGCTTTGTACAGGAAAATGGAAAGATATGAGTGACTTAAAATCAATGAGGACACTGCTGGCCATTCGAGACAGTAAAAGCCTAACCATGGCCGCTGAGCAGTTAAACGAACCTAAGTCCACTATTAGCCGCCGCATCACCATATTAGAAACATATCTCAACACTCGCTTGACCTGTTTAAGTGGAAGGAGGTTATCTCTAACCAAGGAAGGGCTTTGCTATGCAGACTACTGCGAGCAAATTTTAAACATCGAACAATCCGGTAGAGAGGCTCTAAAAGCCCTTAGATCCTCCCTTTCGGGGAAAATTTCGGTTGGTCTTACCACAGAACTATCACGAGGATGGTCTACCGAATGTTTGCATAGATTTACCAAAAAATACCCTGATATTAATTTGGAAGTGCAAATGGTTGATTGCGCTAATCTGCTGTTCAATGAATCAATCGATATTTGGATAAGCTGCTGTCCATTGTTGAAATCCCAAGGTGTTCGATCGGTCAAACTTGGCCATTGGGAGCGAGGTCTCTATCAAGCCAAACAACTCCCCCCTTTGCTAAAATTAGACCAACTTAAAACATGCGACTGGGTATGCAGCTCTGAAGAAAGCGATACTATTCAATTTTTCGACGACCATTCTTCATGGAAAATGCACCCACAACAAACTACAGTAATCAACTCTCTTCATATGAGAGCAGACGCCATCGCACAAGGGTTTGGTGTTGGCTTGCTACCTTGTTGGATTGCTGAATGCAAAAAACATGGCGTACACAAGTATGAACGCCTCTATCCAGACTTACGAGTTGAGGGTGTGAACTTATCTATTCACTATAAAATCTCAAACGAATCCCTCATTATAAAAACTCTTAGGCAGTGGCTCGAAAACAATTTACCTGCCAGATGGAAATAAACACCCTGCACACCCAAAGCCTATTTGGGTGTGTCCCCTGCAAAAACCAGCAATAAATTCTACTCACCTCTTGACGTAATACACTGCCTTCAATTAAATTAACTAAACGGTATAGTTAAATAATTAGTTGGAGAGACAGTATGCAAAGCGATAACGGTTTCTATGGGCAGTACGGCGGTAGCTTTATTCCTGAAATTCTTTATTCCAGCCAACAACAAATTTTGGCGTCATTTGAAGAAGCAAAAAATGACCCTGACTTCCTTGCAGAACTGAACAAACAATGGCAACAGTTTTCAGGTAGACCAACACCTTTAACTTACTGTGCTAACTTGACCGAGCATTTTGGTGGTGCGCAAATTTACCTTAAGCGTGAAGATTTAAACCACAGCGGCGCGCACAAGATGAACAATGTGATTGGCCAAGGGTTGCTGGTTAAACGCATGGGGAAAAAGCGCGTTATTGCTGAAACAGGTGCAGGGCAGCACGGTATTGCAACCGCCCTTGTTGCGGCTCGGTTAGGTTTAGAATGCACTATTTACATGGGTGCAAAAGATATTGAACGTCAATATCCAAATGTATTTTGGATGAAGCAGCTTGGTGCTACCGTAGTGCCTGTCACAACTGGCGCACAGACGTTACGCGACGCTTTGGATGAAGCATTACGTGATTGGTCTTCAAGTCATGAAGAAAGCCATTACCTCATTGGTACTTCGTGTGGTTGCGCACCTTTCCCAGAAATGGTGGCTTTTTTCCAATCTGTTATCGGCAATGAAGTTCGTGAACAAAGCGTTGAGCAATTTGGTCAATTCCCAGACCGTCTTTATGCGTGCGTAGGCGGTGGCTCAAACGCTTGTGGCTTGTTTTTACCCTTCTTGGATGACAAAGATGTTGAAATGGTCGGCGTAGAAGCCGGTGGTTCAGGTTTAGAATTAGGCCAACACTCTATTCGACTCTCCCATAACCTAGGGCAACCCGGTATTGCTCAAGGCTTTGCCACGGTGTTTCTACAAGATAAAGCGGGACAATTACAAGAAACCCACTCAATTGCTGCGGGTCTCGACTATGTGGGTGTATCCCCTATTATCGCTCATTTAACAGAAACCGGTCGTATCAAAATGACCTATGCCATGGACGATGAAGTGGTTTCCGCTTGCACTTTACTACTGAAAAAAGAAGGGATTATTCCTGCGTTAGAATCTTCTCATGCTCTCGCGGGGGCATTTAAAGATGCACCGAATCTGCCGAAAGACAGCAAAATTGTCATTAACTTATCAGGACGTGGCGATAAAGATATTTTTAACGTTGCCAAAGCGGTACAAGATGAAACCTTCCCACAATTTTTGAGTGACTACCTTGCAGCGTACCCCACTCAACACGTGGATAACATGGAGCAAAACGCATGAGCCAACTCGCCACTTTTATCAAAGACAAAAAAGCGCTAAAAGAAACACGCCAACAAGATGCGATTCTTTCTATGACTCATGTGGTTTACGGCTACCCAACGGTCGAAGAAAGTCTGTCTTGGATGGAAAGACTGATGCAAGAAGGGGTCGATTTTATCGAGGTACAGTTTCCCTTTTCAGATCCAGTCGCCGATGGCCCCAGTATCGTAGCCGCTTGTCACAAAGCATTAGAGCAAACGTTAGACGTCGACACCTGCCTAACTCAACTCGGTGAACTGACAAAGAAATACGCCGACAGCCGTATTGTGTTAATGAGCTACCTTAACCCCATGTACCGGTTCGGCTTAGAAAAGCTGGCTCAGCGTGCAGCAGAAGAAAACATTCAAGGGCTCATTTTACCTGACTTACCAATAGAACAAGCCACGCCTTACCGTAAGGCCTGTGAAAAGCATCATATCGATCCAGTATGGCTTGTGACTCCTGTCACACCGACGGCTCGATTAGAAATGCTCGCTCAACAAAGCAGTGGCTTCTTATATTGTGTTGCACGCTCTGGCGTCACAGGTCACTCTAGTCATGAGAGTAAAGTAAAAAGCACCTCTTTAGACGAGTATCTAGGACATATCAAACAATACGCGAGTGCCCCTATGGGAGTAGGGTTTGGACTACGTGAGCGCAGTCAGATAGAAAAACTGATTGGTAAAGCGGACATTGCTATTCTAGGCTCTGCATTGCTTGATGCTTATAATCAAGGTGGGCAAGAAGAAGGGATAAAACTAATCAATGCTTTGTTTAAATAAATAAGTAGTTTAACAACACCTAATGCTTTACTTTCTAATACAGTAAGTTCTGGTTATTAATAAAAAAGGGAATCAATACAAGATTGTATTGATTCCCTTTTTTATGCCTTATTTAGTTGTCCCTGAATAACTCTCAACCTATTGAATTTATTGTGTTTTTATTAGATAGTTTATGTCTAAATCTTGCTGTAAATACAGTGTAAGGCCCAAAAAGTTGCAGAATCGGTGAGTTTTATGAA
>NZ_JAJATW010000047.1 GCF_020532605.1 Marinomonas algarum
GTAGAGTAGACCAGAGGAACTTCCCCTCTAGCCGCTCACAGAACCGTACGTGAAACTCTCGCTTCATACGGCTCTTGTTATTCAACCAATTTAACATTCCTTCATTTTCCAATGTGCAAATAAATAGCTGTGCCTTTGCTTGAACTGCTCCAAAGCTTTGGCCGCTTTAGTTTTATGCCAGCGATAGCGTTTACTTCGATTTCTGAACCAACGTACTAGTCGCTCATTCAAAATCCTCCATAAAATAGTCATTTCACTTGGGTAAAACTTACCATAATAATTAATCCACCCTCTTAACTGAGGATTAATCTTCTTCGCTATTTGGTCGATATTTAAACTTGTACATCGCTGGAGGTTCCAGTCTCTGAACGAGCGAACTATCGACTTCTTGGCTTTTTTACTTATGGCTGGAAGAAATCCTGTAAACAGTCCTCCTCCTTTACCTCTGGCGCCTCGCCTGCGAAAAGTAAAACCTAAAAAATCAAACTCATAATGTTGATTTTGATCTCTTCGTGTTTTAGTGTCGCAACAAACAATACGAGTCTTTACTGGGTGAAGTTCCAATCCACAATCCAGCATTCTTTGCTTAAGTTTCAACAATAACTCTTCGGCTTCACGCTTACTCCGGCAATGTATCACAGTATCATCAGCGTACCGTTCAAATGGTAGGTTTGGATATTCCCTAGCTAGCCATTTGTCTTGGACATAATGTAGAAACAGATTAGCGAGTAGAGGGCTGATCACACCACCTTGTGGCGTACCTTTATCACCTGACAGCTTACTGCCATCGGTTAATATGATATCTGCCCTCAGCCATCGTTCAATACAGAGTCTTGCCCAATCCGGTGGATTAAGGTGATCAACGGCTTTTAGCATCAACTGGTGATCTATATTATCAAAGAAGCCTTTGATATCCAGATCGATAACCCAATTGTATTTCCAGCAATTGTTCCTTGCCTGAGTAACTGCGTCATGTGCTGATTTCCCTCGACGATAGCCAAACGATGAAGGTGAAAATAAACAGTCCCAAACGGGTTCCAGTTGCATTTTTACCGTCATTTGCGCCACTCTGTCTGATATAGTTGGTATACCAAGAGGGCGTGTTTTACCATCCGATTTTGGGATCTCTACCCGTTTAACAGGGGGTGGCATATAGCAGCCTGAGCTCATCCGATTCCAAATCTTATATAAATTTTTGGGTAGATTACGCTCGAAGTCAGACAAAGTTACACCATCAATTCCTGCTGAACCTTGATTGGCTTTCACTGCCAACCACGCTTGCCAGATGAGTTTTTTGTCTATGTTAAAAGGTTTTGCCTTGTTCAAGTAATCATCCTGTAGACCAGTTGTTGGCTTAAACAAAGCCGAATAACGTTTTCCCTTCGCTCCACCGTCATTACAACAGTTTCATCACTACTACGGAAAACTCCGTCCCCGTACTTTGCATTGGTACTCTCCCCTTACAGTTTCCTGCTTCGAGTTCTCCCTTAACATCAAAGTGACAGGTTCCCAAGTTCCATTTCTGAGCCTAGATAAAGGTCATGCCACCTCAATGCCGGTTGCCAAATAGCCAGTAAACAGGTTTCCGCTATTCTTATCCTATGCCAACGAAAAGAGCATAGTTTCGACAACACTTACAAGTAACGACACTTGTCCAGTGGTTCACACGAGTTCATCTCCTTTATCCATACCTGACAACTCAACGTTGCCTTTTCCTCAACGCTCACTACCATGACTTTTAATCACAGCAGCTTGAGGTGGTTTGTATTCTCCTCCTGTAAAGCGAATACGGAAGGCCTTCTTCCATCTCAAAAACAGCAAGGAATGTTGTTAGGTTCAACAGCATTCCGTCTTGGCACACGTAGAGTAGACCAGAGGAACTTCCCCTCTAGCCGCTCACAGAACCGTACGTGAAACTCTCGCTTCATACGGCTCTTGTTATTCAACCAATTTAACATTCCTTCATTTTCCAATGTGCAAATAAATAGCTGTGCCTTTGCTTGAACTGCTCCAAAGCTTTGGCCGCTTTAGTTTTATGCCAGCGATAGCGTTTACTTCGATTTCTGAACCAACGTACTAGTCGCTCATTCAAAATCCTCCATAAAATAGTCATTTCACTTGGGTAAAACTTACCATAATAATTAATCCACCCTCTTAACTGAGGATTAATCTTCTTCGCTATTTGGTCGATATTTAAACTTGTACATCGCTGGAGGTTCCAGTCTCTGAACGAGCGAACTATCGACTTCTTGGCTTTTTTACTTATGGCTGGAAGAAATCCTGTAAACAGTCCTCCTCCTTTACCTCTGGCGCCTCGCCTGCGAAAAGTAAAACCTAAAAAATCAAACTCATAATGTTGATTTTGATCTCTTCGTGTTTTAGTGTCGCAACAAACAATACGAGTCTTTACTGGGTGAAGTTCCAATCCACAATCCAGCATTCTTTGCTTAAGTTTCAACAATAACTCTTCGGCTTCACGCTTACTCCGGCAATGTATCACAGTATCATCAGCGTACCGTTCAAATGGTAGGTTTGGATATTCCCTAGCTAGCCATTTGTCTTGGACATAATGTAGAAACAGATTAGCGAGTAGAGGGCTGATCACACCACCTTGTGGCGTACCTTTATCACCTGACAGCTTACTGCCATCGGTTAATATGATATCTGCCCTCAGCCATCGTTCAATACAGAGTCTTGCCCAATCCGGTGGATTAAGGTGATCAACGGCTTTTAGCATCAACTGGTGATCTATATTATCAAAGAAGCCTTTGATATCCAGATCGATAACCCAATTGTATTTCCAGCAATTGTTCCTTGCCTGAGTAACTGCGTCATGTGCTGATTTCCCTCGACGATAGCCAAACGATGAAGGTGAAAATAAACAGTCCCAAACGGGTTCCAGTTGCATTTTTACCGTCATTTGCGCCACTCTGTCTGATATAGTTGGTATACCAAGAGGGCGTGTTTTACCATCCGATTTTGGGATCTCTACCCGTTTAACAGGGGGTGGCATATAGCAGCCTGAGCTCATCCGATTCCAAATCTTATATAAATTTTTGGGTAGATTACGCTCGAAGTCAGACAAAGTTACACCATCAATTCCTGCTGAACCTTGATTGGCTTTCACTGCCAACCACGCTTGCCAGATGAGTTTTTTGTCTATGTTAAAAGGTTTTGCCTTGTTCAAGTAATCATCCTGTAGACCAGTTGTTGGCTTAAACAAAGCCGAATAACGTTTTCCCTTCGCTCCACCGTCATTACAACAGTTTCATCACTACTACGGAAAACTCCGTCCCCGTACTTTGCATTGGTACTCTCCCCTTACAGTTTCCTGCTTCGAGTTCTCCCTTAACATCAAAGTGACAGGTTCCCAAGTTCCATTTCTGAGCCTAGATAAAGGTCATGCCACCTCAATGCCGGTTGCCAAATAGCCAGTAAACAGGTTTCCGCTATTCTTATCCTATGCCAACGAAAAGAGCATAGTTTCGACAACACTTACAAGTAACGACACTTGTCCAGTGGTTCACACGAGTTCATCTCCTTTATCCATACCTGACAACTCAACGTTGCCTTTTCCTCAACGCTCACTACCATGACTTTTAATCACAGCAGCTTGAGGTGGTTTGTATTCTCCTCCTGTAAAGCGAATACGGAAGGCCTTCTTCCATCTCAAAAACAGCAAGGAATGTTGTTAGGTTCAACAGCATTCCGTCTTGGCACACTTTCATCCGCTTGAACCACGGGTTGTTCAAGTAAAATATGATGAAGTCGATCATAAAGGGGTTGCAGTGCGATTGAGCATTTTTGCATCCAGTCCGACATCGTTTGCCGACTCAGTTCGATGCCGTATTGCTTAAACATGCTCTCTTGTCGGTATAAAGGTAGGCTGTATTGGAACTTACCGGTAATCACTTGGCTCAGTAAACTCGGTGTCGCGATACCTTTAGGGATAATACTGACTGGCATTGCAGCTTGCTTGATCGTTGTTTTGACCTCGGCCTTCTCACACTGGCGACACGCGTATTTAGGACGAACGGTTTCGATCACTTTTAGCTGTGCGGGAAGGAATTCCAATTTCTCAGAGGTGTCTTCGCCAATACGATGAAGTGGTGTCTGACAGCAAGAACAAGTTTTTTCCGATTCAGATACGTCCACGACAACCGTTTCACGAGGTAAGTCTTTTGGCAGAGGTTTACGCTTAGGTTTTGTGCGAGTATACGATACGGTTTGCGTGTCTGGCTCGACAACTGAATCGCCATCTTGCGAGTCACTGTCTGATTCATCAAACAGTTCGCCTTGACCTGGGGACACTTCTGAGCTTTTACCAAATTGCTTTTGTTGTGCTAGACGCCATTGTTCAAGAATAGACTCGTACTTAGATCGCCACTCGGCAAGTTGAGTATCTTTTTCAGTCAATGCCTTTTCTTGCTTTTTCAATGATGAGTCTTTTTCACCCAACAGCAACGATTGCTCAAGCAAAAGCGCCTTAAGCGATTCAATGTCATTGGGTAAGTCATCAGGAAGTATTGTCATGGCTTGGATTATACCAAGCGAATGCCCTAGTCGTCATGATATCGATAGGTTAAATGTGGGTGTGCTTCTTGTAAATTGAGAGCCAGGCCATCTAGCAACCAATTAAGCTGACGAGGTGA
>NZ_JAJATW010000048.1 GCF_020532605.1 Marinomonas algarum
GGCGTTTTGAAAATGAAGGCGGAAGGGCTGTCCGTCTCTGCTAAGGGAGGCAAGCGTAAGTCTAGTGTAAGGCTAGCGGCTGCCTGAGAACTTGGAAGCCCCTACATTTATGTAGGGGAGCAGTCACCAGTTCTTCCACGAGTAGTTGACAGCTCTGTCACTTACACAAAAGATCAGGTATGCGCACCTCATCAGTCAGATTTCTTATAAATTTCGGATCCCATGAGAACATCAATTTGCTGTTTAGCAGTTTCTGTCTTCGGCCGGAAATTCTCATGCGCTTCTTGTAGACCGAATTCAGAAAGGTACTCTGAAAAACGAATGCTAACGTAAGCACCTTTTAATCTATATTTAACAAATTCATCACGCTCTTCTTGATCCCAAGAGTCCCATTCTTCACGGACGATATCACTGACGAATTGTCTCTCAACTGGATTAATGTACTCTGATAAGGAAAGGACACCGTTAGTCCCATGGTAATCGAATTTTATAGCGTCCCTTAACCAACCTGAGGGATTCGCTATAGTGGTCACATGCTTAGCCTTGATGAAAAGGTTTAGATTGTTTAAGCAACACTCAACGGAATATTTATTAGTCAAATTTTTTACAAACCTAGCATCAAAATATTTTTCAAGTTCTTGTATCATGTCACTTTCTTTAACTAGCCTAGCAGTCTCAGCTTTCGTTGCTTTTACCTTAAACAGTATGTATTTGAAAACCGCACGAGGGTTATTTCGACGTTCAGGAATCTCATAATCGAACTCTAAATCTGTTTTACCGTTGATCTGCTCTTTGGATCTGTCTAGTACCGCTCTTTTAAAGTCTGCTAGTCTTAAATATTTATCTGTAATGCCAAGCTGTATACGAAGTTCATCTACATTTTTTTTAAATGATACTTCAGTTTTTCCTTTCCTAACGGTGTTGATAGGAAGCTCTTTCCTAAAAATATCGTACAAGTCAGCTGCAATGTTTGATGTTAAGCTAATGACATATTTCATATAGCTTTTAGTGAAATTTTCTTTAATATCAATTACATATGGTTTAAATGCAGCACCAAATTCAAACACTACATAACCCTCTTCAGCATTATAAGCAGAGGTGTCAAAAATAGAGATGTTTTTCAACTGACTGGATTTTTTACCTTTGGCCAATGCTGCAGCACAAAGCATACTTTCAGCATTTACGTATATTTCACAGGCATTTTTTTTTCTAAAAGGCTCGTCATTTGATGTAATAATTTGTCCGAGGTGATTGATTTCTGCCCCTAAAGCATCCTCTATTCGACCTATCTTGGGTGGCATACTTCGATTGTTTTCATCAAAGACGTGTAGTCCTATTTCAGCATCAAAAAAAACACTCAGACCATTCTGATCCTTGAACTCTTTATCCTGTACATCACTAACTTTAATATAAACACATGAGCTGTCTTCTTTAAGGCAAAGCCTTTTCCCATCTATTGTTATACACGATGTATCGTAGATCAGTGGCGCTCTTACATACCTTGTTTGCAACTCTTCTAACAAACTTGGTCTACCTTTCGTCCCTTTAAGGTATTTGCTCACATTGGATTTTGATGTATTTAATGCATAAGCCAATTGACTAGGAGTCACTCTAATCTCCCCTATATCATGAGCTCGAGAATCAATCATTGCGATAGCAGCATGAAAGATACGATTTTCATTCAACGACATTTCTGAATGGCCAGCAATCAGCTCATTGCGCTTTGTAACCAATGCCGTATCTCTGTTAAATGCACTTTCAGACACAAGAGATTGTTTTTCATTAGAGCTTTCTTTTGACATTATAAATCCATATCACGATATATCAGAGAGGTGTAACCATTTTTACCCCATGAAGGTATGAAAGATAGCGTATCGTGACAAAAAGACAACAGCAATGCTTTCAAAGTTTCTTTTTTGTCACGTTAATCCGACATAAATGACATAGAAATGCCATAACGGAAAGCGCTAAACACTTGCTATGAGGAAATCAGATATCGGACACATCGTGACAAAAAAGCAATTTATAGTCTTATCAGAGTTGCGGATCTGTCACGAAGAGACAGAATACCCAACACATCGTGACAAAAAGGCAGTCCAGAGCATTGGCTGAATTACAGGGCTGTCATGAAAAGACAGAATAGCCGTCACATCGTGACAAAAAAGCAATTTATAGTCTTATCAGAGTTGCGGATCTGTCACGAAGAGACAGAATACCCAACACATCGTGACAAAAAGGCAGTCCAGAGCATTGGCTGAATTATAGGGCTGTCATGAAAAGACAGAATAGCCGTCACATCGTGACAAAAAAGCAATTCATAGTCTTACCAGAGTTGCAGATCTGTCACGAAGAGACAGAATACCCAACACATCGTGACAAAAAAGCAATTCATAGTCTTACCAGAGTTGCGAATCTGTCACGAAAAGTCCGAATACCCAACACATCGTGACAAAAAAGCAATTCATAGTCTTACCAGAGTTGCGGATCTGTCACGAAAAGTCCGAACACTCAACACATCGTGACAAAAGAGCGGTCCAAAGCCTTACCGGAGTTGCGGATCTGTCACGAAAAGTCCGAATATCAGACACGTCATGACAAAAGAGCAGTTCAAAGCATTACCGGAGTTGCGGATTTGTCACGAAAAGGCCGGATAGCAGGCACATCGTGACAAAAAAGCAATTCATAGTCTTACCAGAGTTGCGAATCTGTCACGAAAAGTCCGAATACCCAACACATCGTGACAAAAGAGCAGTTCAAAGCCTTACCGGAGTTGCGGATCTGTCACGAAAAGTCCGAATACCCAACACATCGTGACAAAAAAGCGGTCCAAAGCCTTACCGGAGTTGCGGATCTGTCACGAAAAGTCCGAATACCCAACACATCGTGACAAAAAAGCGGTCCAAAGCCTTACCGGAGTTGCGGATCTGTCACGAAAAGTCCGAATACCCAACACATCGTGACAAAAGAGCAGTTCAAAGCCTTACCGGGGTTGCGGATCTGTCACGAAAAGGCCGGATAGCAGGCACATCGTGACAAAAAAGCAATTCATAATCTTACAAGAGTTGCAGATCTGTCACGTTATGTAATTCACCTAATTATTTAAAGCCAAATAAACTTTAGAAACAGAGTCAAGGAACACGACAGGTATGCAACAGATCACTTGTCACGATCTGTTGCATACCTGTCACGTTAAACTGCGGTACTGTCACGTTAGATAATTATTAGTCACGATCTATCGCATATCTGTCACGTTAAAACGCATATCTGTCACGTTAAACTATCTAAGATATTGATCTAGTTAAGTTAATTTGATACTAAACAGGTAATAAACAAGAATAAACAAGATAGTAAACATTATTAAACAAGAAACAAATGCAATTTGGTTAAAAAAAATTAGACAAACTTAAAGTGCATATTTCGGAGCATTCCGAACACCTATTTCGGTTTAATCTGAACACGTATTCCGCGATTATCCGAACACTTTTAAGCAAACTCCGAAATCAGCGTTCGGAAGAGCGAAAACCGCGTTCGGAATGCCCGAAATCCTACCTTTTTCTCTTTTAAATCAATAACTCGCTATTCTTTCCTTTTCAAGCAAGAAGGTGAGGAAGCGATCATGGCAAAAAAGAGAACTCCAATGAATAAAATTAAAGAAATATTACGCCTTAAGTACGACTGTGGGTTGTCCTACCGAA
>NZ_JAJATW010000049.1 GCF_020532605.1 Marinomonas algarum
TTTGCGAGTCTTGCGGCGTTTGCTGGTAAATTCGGTATCGGCGAAGGAAAGCTGATTCATGTCATTCGGTCTTGAGGTAATGGTCAGATCGGCATTGTCTCATATTGGGGACTTAATCGCAGTTTCCCTAACAGACTTTCCTGCATGGCCTGCTAATACCGACAGGCTTTCAGTTGCGTCTGATTTAGCTGCAATCATTGCAAGCGTAGCGACTTTTTTTGCTGCTATTTATGCCTATAAATCATTTGCAACAGGACCAACTAGACAGAGGCAACAACATAAACTAGAACGATCTACTGAAAGCCTCAAAGAGCTCAGTCGAACATACGAAAAAATAATGCTTGAATTTTTTAGATACTGTAAACAAACAGTCGACACTCAAGCTTCTAAAGGCTTCTCTCACAGCAATAGCGGAAAGTTTATGGATGATTATCTAGAGCATTTTGAGCGCTTACTTCAAATGCAGGATAGATTCATGGATAATCTATCGTCTTATAAGTCTGCATACTCTAGCCACAAATGCATTCTCGGCGAAGATACTATTAACGTATACAGTGACGAAAATATTTTAACCTTTTACGAAGATTTTACCAAAGACAAGAGACAACTTAACAATAATGATGTTCATCGTATCGCTATGTTTCATAAGGACGGCACAACTAAGATCGAAAAACTCTTCACGAATTTATACAAAATTTAGTATTGACGAATGCAATACTAATACCTATAGTTTAGTTATACAAAATTCAGTATAAAAAATTCTTTATGACTAAGTAGGTTTAGCTATGAGCGAACTAAAATTCACAAACATTTTCGACGCAATCTCCGATGACTCAGCAGAAGCAGTGGATCTCGAATTTCGCGCCGACATGATGCTCGCACTTCGCAACTACTTTGACGCCCAAAAATGGTCCACTGCCGATATCATGGCTGCTTTGGAGATCCCTCAACCACGTGTAAGTGAACTTATGGGCGGAAAAGTATCTAAATTTTCATCGGATAAATTGATCAGGTTCCTAGCTAAAGTCGGTTATCAGATTAAGCCTACTTTGAAAGTCAAAAAAGATAGCTCTGTTTCATTCAAGTGCTCAACTAAAGAACTAGATATTGCTTAAAAAAACAGCACTAATTTAACACTTTCTATATCTGATCAATCATAAGTTTATATCGACTTTTTGCAGTCTTCATAGCCTTCTTGTCAACTCCATTAGTTGTTTTAGTGAAGGAGTGAAGTATAAAAACGGTATCATTGTATTTAGCACAATAGATGGATCTAAAAGCTGGACTTCCGTTGACTTTCAGCTCAATTGCCCCCTTACCAACGCTCTTGCCGATCGGTTCGAATTCCACCAAAGGGCGCTCCCCTTGTGCTACTGCGTTGATACTGGTTGCAAACTGTAACTGCACATCTTTAGGCAACTTTTTAAACTCTTTCAGAGCCGCATCGTTAACAAACTTAAACTCTTTCAAACGAACTCCTTATCTCAAATTACCATACTAAAAAACCTTACACTCAATTGCCTTAAATAACTAATTCAACACCCTCCTCTTCTCAACCGATTTTTTAGTTTTGCAGAATAAGCGGTTTTATATATTTCATCATTTTGTAAGTGTCGGTTAAACCACACGTTTTAATCCTTGTTGCGTATTTCGGTGATTGCGAACGCTTGTTTCGGTTTATTCCGAACACTTGAACCGGCACTTTGTCTCTTTCCCTATTTCTACTCTAAGTGTTCGGATTGCGCCAGTCTTCTCATTGACTCACCTCTCAGTTCTATTCGATGACTGTTGTGTACCAGCCTATCCATCAGTGCATCCGCAACGGTCGCGTTTTCGATCATGTTGTACCACTCTTTTACAGGTAACTGACTGATGACGATGGTACTGCTGTTTTGATAACGATCTTCAAGCACCTCTAACAGGTGCCCTGCATGATCCTGAGTCAGTTTCTCCATTCCCCAGTCGTCGAGGATCAGTAAGGTTTTCTTAGCAAGCGATTGAAGTTGTTTTTGATAACTGCCATCCAGTCGACCTGCGCTCAGGTCATCGAGCAGGCGAGTTAATCGGTAGTATCTGACCGTGTGTTGTTGGTCACAGGCACTGGTTGCCAGTGCGCAGCCAAGGTATGTTTTTCCTGCATCTGTTGGACCTGTGATCAAGGTGTTCTGATGTTTGTGCAGATAGCTGCCCGTTAGAAGTTCACTCATCTGTCTGCGATTAAGGTTACGTCCTTCTTTGTAGACGAGTTGGCTTGCTTGGGCGTCAACTCTCAGCTTAGCTTGTCGTTTAAGTCGTTGGATTTTAGTCTGGTTGCGATTCAAAATTTCATTCTCCAGAAGCAGACTGAGCCTTTCCTCGAAGTCCAGCTCTGCGTAGGTGCTCAGTTGTTCTTGTTGCTGCTCTAACGCGTTTGCCGCATGGCTCAAGCGAAGGGTTTTGAGTTGATCACTCAGTGCGTTCATATTATTTCTCCTAGTGATAACAGTTTGGGCCACGAACATTGCTGTGGACAAGGTTCGGAGTGTTCGTATTGTCTTTGCTCAGTTGTCCCTCCCGATGGTTCTTAAGCAGGTTATTAATGAAGGTATAATTAGGTTTTGTCAGTATCAGCGCATCTTGACAGGCTTGCTCTAGGCGCGACTCACCATGGGCTTTACTCAGATTAAGCAACCCTAGACAGGAACGATAAGACTGCTCTGGATGAGGCTTGGAGCTCAGCATCTTATTCACCACTTCTCGTGTGGATGGGCCGATATTGGCGCCCCAGCTGAGCAAACGTCCAGGCGACCACTTTTGATGTTGATGATTACTTGGCATGTGTTCAGAGTGAGTGCTGGTTCCACGCTCCCTTTGGCTACGTGGATGCTGAGCAACCAAGTTCCCTTGATGATAAATCTGCACCAGACGGTTGGAGGCTTCCAGTTCGATATGATGGCCCACGAGTTGATGGGGAACCGAGTAGTAATGACGGCGATATTCGATGTGGTAGTCGGGACCAACTTTGGTGCGTTTGGTTTCGGTGTACAGGTACCGCTGCCTAGGAAGGGGCTTTAATGCAGGTTTATCGAGTTTGTCGAACAACGCTTGGCGACTGGCACCATATTGTTTCATCTCACGCTGGTTAAGCTCATTCATGAGTTCACGGATAGCTAGGTTTAGCTCCTTGAAGGTGTAGAAGGTTTGGTGTCGCAGTCGCATCATGATCCAGCGCTCCACTAGGAGTACTGCATTCTCTGCCTTGGCTTTGTCTTTTGGTTTGTAAGGGCGAGCTGGCATCACTGCGGTTTGATAGTGATTCGCCAGCTTTTGATAGCTGTCATTAAGTCTCGGCTCATAACGATTCGCTTTGGTGACCGCGCTACGTAGATTATCAGGCACTAAGAGTTGCGGTACGCCACCGAAGTGTTCGAACGCATTAACATGGGCTTCTAGCCAGTAGGGCTTACCTTGACTCGGGAAGGCTTCAACATAGGTGTAATTGGACGCGCCTAAGGTCGCCATGAACACTTCCGCCTCTCTTACTTCACCTGTGTCAGGGTTAACGACTTGAAGCCGAGGCCCACAGTAATCGATAAACAACTTATCACCCGCAACATGAAGTTGGCGCATACTGCGCTTTTGAGTTTTG
>NZ_JAJATW010000050.1 GCF_020532605.1 Marinomonas algarum
CCACAAATGAGAGTCACATTGAGTTGAGCAGAAGTGGTAAACATAAGTCTTTTATTCCTATGAAAGAAAACAAAAGACTTTATGGTTTTTAACAAGGATTAAAACGTGTGGTTTAGCTGACGCTTACTTTTAGACTGTTCGAGTTTGAAGGTGCGCATGGAAAAAAGTCACTGTCTGGGTGAACGAAAAGCAGTGGTCATTTTACTGCTTCAGGCCGTATGATTACAGCTCTGCAGGGGTGTGAGAGGGGTTTTAAGTCACGGAATCAGGAACCAATTAAGCTGACGAGGTGAGATTTGAATAGACAATTGTTCGTCATCAATACCAGGCCACTGAAAATGCCCTTTTTCGAGCCGCTTATAATGCAACCAGAAACCATTTGACGCCCATTGCAATATTTTGACTTTATCGCGCGCTCGACCGCAAAAGACAAAAATATGATCACTACAAGGCTCTTTTTTCAGATCATAGGCGACAATATTGCATAAACCGTCAATGGCTTTACGCATATCAGTTGGCCCACAAATGAGAGTCACATTGAGTTGAGCAGAAGTGGTAAACATAAGTCTTTTATTCCTATGAAAGAAAACAAAAGACTTTATGGTTTTTAACAAGGATTAAAACGTGTGGTTTAGCTGACGCTTACCTTGGGTCTGTGAGACCTAAAAAAGCTAAACCTGCACTCATCATGACGGCATGTCTAGCATTTTGAAGAAAAAGCATAATTAATAATGGCTTAATAGTTGGCCAGACATAATTTGACATAATATATAAATTATTGGCGCCAAAATGCCGTGCCGTTAAAATCGCATCAGATTGGATTACTCGTAAAATAGCCGATCTTAAAACTTTAAAATCATCAGGCCAACTGAGCACACTAATCAGTAAAATGACCGCGACTAGTCCTGGCTCTAATACTGCTGCCAACAGCATTAATGGCAATAAGGAGGGAATCAGTAAAAACACTTCAACAAACTTCTGAAGAAATCGGCTAACATAATACCGGCTAATGATACTGATAGAAGCCAATATAAAACCCATAATAATAGGCAGCAACCCACAAAACATTGCAATTAATAAAGTATTAGGCAAACCGGCAAGCAGTCTAAGGAAAACATCTTGGCCTAATATATCGGTTCCTAACCAATGGTCTAAAGAAGGTAAGGTCAGCATATCTGCTGTCATTTCAATATTAGGCCAGCCCATTACTGAAAGAGTGAAACCTAACAAGGTCAGCCCAGCTAGTACCCAAATAGAAATCATAATCACCCTCTCTCAGCAAGGGCCACACTAGCAAGATCCAGTGCAGTATTTAATATAAGAACACAGCCCCCCACAATAACTAAACAACCTTGTAACAAGGCATAATCTCTATTATTGATAGCATCGAGCATAAGGCTACCAGCGCCAGGGTAAGAGAAAATGATTTCAACAAATATCATTGAACTGATAATGCCAGGTAAGGTGCTGCTTAACTTGGACAAAACTTCTGGAATTATGTTGGGGAGATACCAAGAAAAATATAACCTAGTACCTCTTACTCCCCTCATTTTTGCAAAAAATATAAAAGGTCTTCTGGAGACTTGTTCTGATAAACCATAACTCAAATAAAAGTAACGAAGGCTTGCTTGAAAAGAAACCGCTATTAATGGTAGAAAACCATGCCATATTATATCAACCCATTGCGCTTCTCCGGTTATTCTCGCTTGCAGGCTCATGCCACCACCGTCACTTGGAAACCAATTTAGGTTAAAAGAAAATATGGTCAAAAGAATAAGTGCGATAACAAAGCTTGGTATACTGGATATCAGTGTCATTAATCCGAATAATATTTTAGATATTTTATTGTCACCATGGGAACCAGCCAATATGCCAAGAGATACCCCCATAATTAAGGAAATCGGTATAGATAAAACAACCAGCGCTAAAGTCCAAACTATAGCTTCAAAGACTAATGTGCTTACGGGTGATGCATGAATATAAGAATATCCGAAATCACCTTGTAATATCTTGGCACTCCAATCAAAGAACTGCCCCCAAACACTTTTATCTAATCCCAACTTTTGAGTTAAACTTTCTACAAAGACACTGTTGTCTCCTACATTTAAGTCATTATCTATCAGTAAATCAACTTGACTACCTGGAAGTAAATACAACATGAAAAATCTTAAGAAAAGCAAAGCTAAAAAAGCCAATGCATTGTCCAGCATTAGCTTTTTTAGTTTTGAATAGAAACTATCATTACTCATTGGGTGATTTTTCAAAAAAAACAGTCGTTTTATTCAACACCATGGGGATCCCCATAGCCACACCATTTTTCGTAAAACCGGCTTCTACCCTGTCACTTAAAGCGCTGTAGTTTATCGGGTTAATCAGGGGTAAAGAAGGGAGTTCACTGTTGTAGATTTTTTCTATATCTGCAAAAGTCAAGTTTATCTCAACAGTATCAGTGGATTGATCAATTTTTTTGAATAACAAAGGTAATGATTTGTTTTCAAAATACTGGTCTCCTCTGCCCTGATTACCCGTTAGCATCAGCCTAAATCTGTCAATATTGCCTTGATGACTCTGACTTACCAACGCCAAGTCATACTGTTTCTTTGATAAAGTATTTAGAAATGGCACAGCAGGTAATAAACGTACATCTACACTAAAACCAAAAGATTCCAGTTGCTTCGCCAACACTTTACTGACTAGCAAATAATCGGTGGAGGCTACTAAAGATAAGGTAATTGTCTCACCTTTATGATCTAGCCATTGACCAGATTTAGACTTCTCCCAACCTTGTGCCATAAGCAAGTTAGCCGCTTTTTCAGGATTGTATTCATACGAGTTAAGGCCAGATGATGGAAGGTCTTGTCTTAATCCTGGTCTAGCGACTGCAGCATGTCCTTGATAAGAAAGCTCAGACAAAGTGGTTTTATCTAAGGCATACGCTATTGCCTGTCGCGCATTAACACTAGAAAAGTAAGAAGAGCGCTCAAAAATCATCCGAATAGGATGATTTGAAGGTGCGCTTATCACCTTAACGCCATTTTCTTTGTAAAGGTCTACAAGGTTGTAAGGAATACTTGCAACATCGACATTACCCTTAAATATTTCTTGGCTGGTCATTTGTGGGGACAGCTTAGTAATAATGACATCTTGGTATTTTGGCGTACCCAGATACCAGTCGTCATTACGTACCAATGAATAGAAACCTTGCGCTTTGTCGGTAAGCGTCAGAGCATCACCACCTAGATAGATCGGACGTTCCATGGCAGCAGGTCATCAAGACTTTCGTTGGTCTGTCGTTTCGGTAATTCTTCGAAGAGTGTCACTAAGTAATCATACGGGATTAG
>NZ_JAJATW010000004.1 GCF_020532605.1 Marinomonas algarum
TATCGGCGAAGGAAAGCTGATTCATGTCATTCGGTCTTGAGGTAATGGTCAGATCGGCATTGTCTCATATTGGGGACTTAATCGCAGTTTCCTTAACGTGGCGGCCAAAAACATTTCTGACTTCATTCTCTCCACCACTATTTTCTGGTTATTTGGCTTTGGCGTTATGTTTGGGGATTCCGTTGCGGGTGTTTTTGGTCGCAGTGATTTCTTTTTTGATGACCATCACTCTCCTGGCGAAATCAGTTTTTTTCTTTTCCAAATGATGTTCTGTGGAACGGCGGCGACATTAACCTCAGGAGCGGTTGCTGAACGCATGACATTTGCTGGTTACTTAGTGATCACGCTGATATTGAGCGCTCTCATTTACCCGATCGTAGGGCACTGGGCTTGGTCTGGGGCCTACGGCGCGAATGACTCCCAAGGTTGGTTAGAGGCTCGAGGGTTTATTGATTTTGCCGGTTCCACTGTGGTGCATTCTGTTGGTGGTTGGGTAGCATTGGCCGCGATCATGATTATTGGGCCTAGATTAGGACGATTCGAGAAAGGCATCCGCTTACCGCCAGGGAACAATTTACCCTTATCCGCCCTAGGGACCTTATTGATTTGGTTTGGCTGGTTTGGTTTTAACGGTGGCAGTACGCTGATGTTGACGGACGCGGTTCCTCTGATTTTGCTGAATACGTTTATTGCTGCCGCTTGGGGTGGAATCATTGCAACGGCGATTAATTATCTCCGCGACGGCTTTGTTGATGTGGGGTTTGTATTAAATGGCACCATTGCAGGTTTGGTGGGGATTACGGCTTCCTGTCACATTGTTTCGCCTGGGTCGGCGATTATGATTGGTGCCGTATCGGGTGCGATTGTTTATTACGGCAGTAAGTTAATGGAGCGTTGGCGTTTAGATGATGCCCTCGATGTGATTCCCGCGCATCTTTTTGCGGGTATTTGGGGAACATTGAGCGTGGCTTTGTTTGGTCAAGCCGACAAGTTAAACAATGGTTTGAGTACTCTGGAACAATTCGGCATTCAGGCGCTGGGTGTGGTGAGTATCGGTGTGTACTGTTTTGTCGTGGGCTATGCTGCCATGTGGCTATTAAATCGAGTCATGCCATTACGAGCGAGCCGTGAGCAGGAAGAACAGGGGCTAAACGTTGCGGAGCATAAGGCCACAACGGAGCTGTTTGACTTGCTCACGTCTATGCAGTATCAACAAAATCACGCTGATTTTTCTACCCCTGTCCCAGAAGAGCCTTTTACTGAAGTCGGTCAAATTGCGCGTAAATACAATCAAGTGATTGAGCGTGTGAGCAGCGAGATTACACAGCGAGACGATGCGCTTATGCGTTTTAAAGAAAGTGAAATCCGCAAGTCTGCGATTTTAAACTCATCGATGGATTGCATTGTCACCATTGATCGTTATGGTTCGGTTATTGAGTTTAACCTAGCGGCTGAGCGCACTTTTGGTTGTTTGAAAAAACAAGTGCAAGGCGAGGATTTCATTACGCTGTTTATTGTAAAGAAAGATCGTCAGAAAATATCTGAAAGCCTTATGTCCGGCTTTTCCTCCTCTAACGGCTTGATATTAAACAGACGCAACCCCTTCCGTCTACAACGTGAGTCCAATCGTTCTTTTCCAGCTGAAATCGCGATTACTCGGGCAGACAAAGAAAACTCAGCAGACAGTGAGTACACACTTCATATCCGAGATATGACACGAGAAGTGAAGATGCAACAAAGGCTCAAGTCTCTAGCTTACAGTGATCCATTAACCGGATTATACAATCGAACCTATTTAATGGATGCATTGGAAAGTGCCCTGTTGTTTGCAACTAAGCAGAAGACTTCAGTGGGCTTGTTGTTCCTAGATCTGGATAACTTCAAAATCATCAACGACACCATGGGACACAAAGCGGGGGATGAATTGTTGTGCGAAGTGGCGCGACGATTAAACGTTGTGTCTGATGATTGCGATGTGACTGCACGCTGGGGAGGGGATGAGTTTGTCTTGATGATGACAGAACGCATTACCAAGTCACGTCTTGAACAGCGCGCACAAAAAATTCTTGAGGCTATGCGTGCGCCTGTTTATCTGAATGAGCAGTATTTTACGATTCCCACCAGTATTGGCGTGGCTTATACCGAGGGGCAAAGCCTTGATTCGGAGCGTCTGATACAGCAAGCGGATATTGCCATGTATTGGGCAAAGGAAAAGGGGCGTGACAATGCGCAATTTTTCACCTCCGACATGACGAATATAGCGACTCAAAAATTTGGTTTTGAGAAAGAAATCAAAGAGTCGTTGGCACTAGAGCAGTTTTTCTTGGTGTACCAGCCGAAAGTGCTTAAAGAGAAACATCGGATTATTGGCTTAGAAGCACTGATACGTTGGCAGCATCCTACTAAGGGAATGATATCACCTGCGGAATTTATCCCTATTGCAGAAGAATCAAATTTGATCATCCACATTGATGAGTGGGTATTGAATCAGACCTTTATTCAATTACAAGCATGGCAAGACGAAGGGCGTACCTTAGTTCCCATTGCCGTTAATATTTCGGGTCGACATCTGGTGTCTGATGGTCTCGTGACCTATATCGCTAAGAAAATGGATTTTTATGGTATTGAAGGTCGATGGCTGGAATTGGAAATTACGGAAGGTGTCTTTTTACATGATATAGAACGTTGTATCGAAGTCATGGCACAGTTGAAAGCCTTGGGTATCAAGATTTCCATTGATGACTTTGGAACGGGGTATTCATCCTTGAGTTATCTAAAGCGTTTACCACTGGATACATTGAAGATTGATCAATCTTTTGTGGGGGAATGTGCGGAACACACGGAGGATACAAAAATCTGCGAAACCATCATTCACTTGGCACAAAGTTTAAAGCTAAGAATCGTTGCGGAGGGCGTTGAAACCGCTCCGCAAGCAGACATGTTGATGTCATTGGGCTGTTATATCTTTCAAGGCTATCACTTTTATAAGCCCATGCTGGCAAAAGACACCGCTCTTTTACTTACGAAGGATCATGTGGTGAGCGAGGAGGTTCACGATCACGAATAACATCAATAAGCTCTTGATTTTGTGTTCGCTCTAACGGCTTGGCGCGATGATGCAATGCCGTTTTAGCAATCATGTTTGCTGCAACCGGCGCGGTGATCAGCAAAAACAAAGTGATTAAGAGCTCTTGGATAGATAAAAATCCTTTTAAATGACTTTGAAAAATCATAGAAGCAACAAGGATTCCTGTAATACCCAGTGTGGATGCCTTGGTCGGGCTGTGTAAGCGCATATAAATATCAGGCAAACGCACCAGTCCATAGGAGCCGATTAATAAAAAAGCACTGCCAATAAGCAATGAGATAGAAACAATAATTTCGAGATAAAAAGGCATTGGGTGTCCTTATTCTATGATGTCGCCACGAAGTAAATACTTACATAAAGCCGCTGTACTGACAAAGCCTAGCATTGCAATCAGCACGGCTGCTTCAAAGTACAAGGCGCTTTTGGCGTAAATCCCATACAGTAAGATCAAGGCGATGGCATTAATGTACATCGTATCTAGGGCTAAAATACGTTCAGAAAGTGTTGGGCCTTTCAGTAACCGCCATAGATTTAAGATAAGTGCGACGCAAATACAGACTGCGACAACGATGATAGTCCAGCTTAACATCCAAATATCTCCTTTATAGGCGCTTCATAACGCTGTTTTATCGAGTCAATCAACGCGGCTTCATCGTCTAGATGTAGAGCATGAACATACAGCCACGCTTTGTCTTTAGATACTTCTGCGCTCACTGTGCCCGGTGTTAACGATACCGTACTGGCTAATACCGTGATGCCAAGATCCGACTGAATATTAATAGGAATCGCGACAAAACCAGGCTTGAGCTTTTTAATGGGCCCAATAATAAGCAATGCTACCTCAAGGTTGGCCGTGACAATGTCCATCATGACCATAAGGGTATAACGTACAGCAAGCCAAGGCCTACGGATTTTAGGGTGCTCATCACGCATATCAGCAACTAACCAAGGAATGGTAATCGCAAAAAAGAGTGCTAAAACAATATGGCCTGGGCTCGCTGAGTTATTTAGTAATAGCCAAACCACAAAAAGTAGCAGGCTATGGGATGGCATTGGAAGTAGTCTCATTGTGACGCTCCAGGTAACAGACCATACGCAGACGCTTGGATGTCATGTAGGTAATGAGCAGCCTGCTGGGTGAACTCAGTGATGTCTCCGCCGAACAGTACCATTATAGGAGACACACACAGCAATAATGCAATACTGGCGATTTCAATTTTTTTCGCAGGTTCTGCTTCGGTTAATACCGAACCATTGTGGCGCCAAAACAAAGTGGTGCCACCACGAGAAAAAGCAATAAGGGCCGCCAAGCTACCGATCAATATTAACGGCCATAACCACATAGTTTGAGCCCCCGATTCAGTCGCTTGCAATATCATTACTTTGCCGACAAAGCCGGAAAGAGGCGGCATACCAACCAAGGCTAGGGCTAATATGGCAAAGGCAAAGCCTAATAACCTAGGTTGTACAAAAGGACGAGAGCGTACAAAGCGATCTTCGGCTTTACCGCGTTGGCGCGACATAATGTCAGCGAGTAAGAATAAGCCTGCCGAGGCCAACGTACTGTGGACAGCGTAATACAACGCTGCAGAGGTGGCCGCTTCAGTATTGATGGCCGCACAGGCAAGTAAACTACCACTGGAAATAATCACTAAGTTTGCACTGAGGGTTTTCAACCCTGGACTTGCAAAGGCGCCTATTGTACCCACTGCAATGGTTAAAATGGCTAATGGCCACAACCAAGGCGTTGCTATGTTGGCGAGTTCACCGGCATTTTCACCAAAGATGACGGTAAAAACACGGAAAATGCTGTATACCCCCACTTTGGTCATGATTGCAAACAATGCCGCTACCGGTGCGCTGGCACTGGCATAGGTCTTAGGCAGCCAAAAGTGCATCGGCAACATGGCGGCTTTTAGACCAAAGACAACCAACAATAACAAGGCACCCGTTTTGGCGAGCGTTGCGGTTTCCCCTTCTAGTTGCCCTACCTTGATGGCCATGTCCGCCATGTTGAGCGTTCCCAAGGTGCCATAAAGTATGCCAAGACCAAACAGGAAGAGGCTTGAGCCTACAAGGTTCAAAATCACATAGTGCAAGGCGGATTGAGTCTTTTGTTTACCGCCCGCGTGAATTAACAACGCGTAAGACGCAATCAATAAAACTTCAAAGAATACAAAGAGGTTAAAAATATCGCCCGTTAAAAACGCCCCGTTGATGCCCATAATTTGAAACATAAACAGGGGATGGAAATAAGCACCACCTTTATCTTGGCCTGCAATCGCGTAGAGCATAATGGCGAAGGCAAGAAAGCCGCTGAGCAGCACCATTAAGCTGGACACCTTGTCCGCTATTAGCGCAATACCAAAAGGCGCCTGCCAGCCGCCTAAGGCATAGAGTTGCACCCCTTCTGCGTTGACCTTGTAGAACAACACAGCCGAAGAGATGAGTAAAAAGAACGTTCCTATAATGGCGCTGACACGCTGTGAATTGATGTCCCGTGATAAGGGCGGCAACAACATAATGGCGCCAAACAGCAAAGGAATGAGAACGGGGAAAATGCTTAAATGTTGCATTTATTGGTTTCCCCCTGATTTTTGCTGAAGATCATTGGGTACCGTGGGTAAGGTGCCGTCAACATGATCATTCCCTAAATCGGCTCGAGCACGCATGGCCAAGATCACAGCAAAGGCCGTCATCGCAAAACCGATAACAATCGCGGTCAATACCAATGCCTGAGGCAATGGATCGCTGTATTGTTCAGACTCGCCTAAGACGGCGGCAGCGTTCAGTTTCAGTCGCCCACTGGCAAATAAGAACAAGTTGACGGCGTAAGATAACAGTGTCAAACCGATCACGACGGAGAAACTGCGCCCGCGCAGCGCGAGAAAGATACCGCATGCCGTTAATAAACCCACACAAAATGCGTATAAACCTTCCATTAATCATGCTCCTTTTGAATCGGACGCTCGCTGGTGGTCAATTGACCGAGATTTGCAAGAATTAACATGGTTGCCCCTACTACAGTGAGGAAAACACCAAGATCAAAAATCATGGCACTGGCGAGTTCAAACTTGCCAATAACGGGCAAGTAAAAATAGTCAAACCAAGAGGATAAGAACGTATGTCCGAACACCCAGCTGCCTAAACCGCTGAGTGTGGCAATACCAATCCCCGAACCAATCATGATTTGATAATCCAATTTAATGCGCGTTTTTATCCACTCAACGCCATGGGCAACATACTGCTGAATAATAGCGACCGAAGTAATCAGTCCCGCAATGAATCCGCCCCCTGGCATATTGTGACCGCGTAAGAAAATATACGCAGAGACCAATAAGGCCAGAGGTAAAAGACTCTGTGAAATAACACTTAATAAGAGAGGGTATTTGTCTTCAGACCAAGGCAAACCATTGCTGTTAGTCGATGGCATATAGAGACGCATTTTTGCGATCAACTTATAAATCCCTAATGCTGCAATCCCCAATACTGTGATTTCACCTAAGGTATCGAAGCCACGGAAATCCACTAGGATGACGTTGACGATGTTGGTACCGCCGCCGCCTGTCTTACTGTTGGCCGTAAAAAACGTCGAGATGGTATCAAGAGGGCGAGTCATCAGAGCATAACAGATAGTACCGATCACTCCGCCGATTAAAGAGGCAAGCCCAAGGTCGCGTACAACACGACGAGGTGAGGATTCTTTTGGGGTCTTTTGTGGCAAAAAGAACAAAGCCAAAATCAATAAGATCACCGTGACCACCTCAACAGAAAGCTGTGTGAGGGCTAAGTCTGGCGCAGAAAATTGTGCAAAGGCCAGTGACACAATCAAACCCACTACGGACAGAGTCAACAGAGCCACAACGCGCTTTCTATGCCATACCACGGTCGCTAATGCTGAAATACACAGCAATACGGCACAGGTAATAGACAAAGCATCGAGTGGAATAACAGTACGTTGCCCTGCTGTTGTGTTCAGCTTCATTAGAGTTGATGCCGTCATAATGGCAGCCAAGGTTAAGACAAAGAAAATATAACGTTGTAATGAGCCGTTTTCCGTGACAGCAATAATCCGAGCCGCTTTTGTGGAGAGATACTGCATCACGCCTTCAAATACTAACTTTGGATCGCTGGTAGGGAATTGCGCTTGAAACTTAAACAAATGAGAACGTGCATAATAGACGAATAAACCGCCAATTAGGGCAATCACACTCATCAGTAGAGGGTAGTTAAAACCATGCCAAATTGACAAGCTGTACTCTGGTGCAGGGCCGTTTAGTGTCGCGGTTGCAGCGGACAGCAGCAGGTCGCCAACAATAAGGCTAGGCACAATCCCTACGACTAGACATAAGGCAACCAGGATTTCTACTGGCACACGCATATAGCGTGGTGGTTCATGCGGTGTTTTGGGTAGGTTAACAGGCTCACCATTAAAAAAGACATCGTGAATAAAACGCATTGAGTAAGCCACAGCAAAGACCCCTCCCAATGTTGCGAGCACAGGAATGATCCAAGATAAAGAGCCAAGCGACGCTTGATGTAACGTCTCAGTGAAGAACATTTCTTTTGACAAGAAACCATTCAGCAAAGGGACACCTGCCATAGAAGCCGAAGCCACCATGGCTAACGTCGCGGTGTAAGGCATGTACTTCCATAACCCGTTAAGGTGTCGCATGTCTCTTGAGCCAGATTCATGGTCGATGATCCCAGCAGCCATAAACAGCGACGCTTTAAACGTAGCGTGGTTAATAATGTGGAAAATGGCGGCGACGGCGGCGAGGTCTGTTCCCATCCCTAACAACAGTGTGATCAACCCTAAATGACTGATGGTTGAATTTGCCAACAATCCCTTTAAGTCATGCTGGAACAAAGCAACATAGGCGCCCACTAAAAAGGTGGCTAAGCCTGTTAAGCTAACAATTAAGAACCATAAATTTGTATCTGCAAGGGCAGGGTAAAAGCGCGCCATTAAGAAAATACCCGCTTTTACCATGGTCGCAGAATGCAGGTAAGCACTGACGGGAGTGGGTGCCGCCATGGCGTTTGGTAACCAGAAATGGAACGGGAATTGCGCAGATTTAGTGAACGCCCCTAATAACACCAGCACAACGATAATCGGGTAGTTGGCGCTGGCTTTAATGAGGTCACCATTATCCAAAACGTCTTGTAGACTAAAACTGCCGACGGTATTTCCCAGTACAAGCAGTCCCGCTAACAGCGCTAAGCCACCGGCGCCTGTGACCGTCAGTGCCATTCTGGCGCCTTTGCGCGCCTCAGTTTTATGTCCCCAAAAGCTAATCAGCAGGAAAGAGCTGATACTGGTTAATTCCCAGAAAAACCAAAGCTGTATAAGGTTGTCGGATAAAACCACACCCAACATGGCAAACATAAATAAAATCAAGTAGGCGTAAAATTTACCAATCGAGTCTTCGTTGGAAAGATAATAACGCGCGTACAAAATGACCAGTAGACCAATGCCAAGGATCAAAATAGAGAAGAGTAACGCCAGTCCATCCAGTCGAAATGCTAATTCTAAACCAATGGCAGGAATCCAAGGTAAGGCTTCTTGAAAGCGTTCGCCCTGAAAAATACCGCCTGCATAGGACAGCACGAGATAAAGCGTTAAGGCGGGTAAGGCCGCGGTTGCAAAAGCGCAGGCAGTACGATTAAAACGGGCAAAAAGAAGGGGAATTAACGTACCTAACAAAGGCAGAAAAGGCAGCCAAATAAGTGAGCTCAAGCGCAAAACTCCTTCTCAATGATCGGTGATATTATATGAATGTGCTGTGCAAACATGGTGTGTATCCTAACAATCAGTCTTTGTTCGAGTGCTATGAGCACCCTATAAACAGTCAAAGAAATAATGCCGTAAGCATAGCCTTTTACCTGTTTAATCAATAGCCTAAAACCATCTATATCATGAAAAATAGTATCGGTTAATGGCGTTAAAACCAAGTTTTGAGATTCTTTACTAAGAAAAAAGTTCCGAGTGTATTGAGTTTACCCATCGAGGAGAGTCAAAGGTCGATCCAATGTAATCGAGTGTATTAAGCGTAAGAAGAGAAAAGAAGGTAGGATTTCAGAAAGAGAAAACGAGCATCCTTGCTCTGTCTTATAAAGTTAAAAAAGTAGAATTGCGGTCTGACTGGCGCAATGGAGAGCGACTATTTCTCCTTGATTTCCGCCATTAAGTCATCGATATGCACGATAATCTGCAAACTGGCCGTTTCCATTTTATCTAAATGTAAAAGCATTTCTTGTGTGTTGCCAAACTGAGCGGCCTTTAGCGCACTTCGACCAGATTCATGAACCATTTTATGAGGTGTTTCAATAGACTTAAAACTGGACGATTTTTGGAAATGGCGACCACCGTAGCCATCGTAGTACCATTTACCGAGTCGACACTCAGTGTGCATGTTGACTTCTTCATCAAATTTTTTCTTGTTGATGCGATCGTAGATAACGTTTTTCCACACCGCATGGTCTAATTTCACGGTATTCAAAAACGAATGTGTCGCCGCAACGCTGATAACACTCTGCATGTGATCGGAACGCGAAATCACATTGTCGACCACTTTATCAATCTGTACAGACGAGGCTGAAATATCCATAGCACTGTCTTTGTTTTGGTTAACCATGCCTTTGATCTGCTCGGTCTGAGCAATGACTTGTTTGACTAAGGTTTCAACCTGTTCGCTGGCGCTGTGCGTTTTGCCAGCAAGATTTCTGACTTCATCTGCGACGACGGCAAAGCCACGACCTGCCGTACCTGCACGCGCGGCTTCTATGGCAGCATTTAACGCAAGCAGATTGGTCTGAGAAGAGATCTCTTGAATGCTCGACACCAGCTGACTGATGTCATTTGCGGTTTTATCCAATACATTGGCTGCGCCCATACTGTCACTCGCCTGTGTATTAATGAGCCCAGCACGTTCACTGAGACGACTCAAGGCGGTTCGTGTTTGCTGAAAAACATCGTCCAGCTTGGCCATACTCTTGCGTTCTTCAATTAAGTTTTCAGCGCTGTCTGCAAGACCAAAGCGGATAGAGTTCAGCATTTCACCACCGCGTAATTGATAGCGAATTAACTCATCATTCCCTCCTGATTGACCCTTGATAACATCAAGTTCGGCAGTAGAGGTATCTAGTTGTGCTTGCAGAGACTGTAAAGCAAGCTGATGGGCTGCTCTTTCTTCTTCAAGCTGTAGTGTGAGTGCTGCGTTTTTTTTCTTCAATTCAGAGTTGAAAAACATATTTAAGGAACCCAATCCAGACAAAAAATAAACTCAATATCTAATTCACTCATTATAGCAAATAAGCAAGACACGACGGGCAAGCCAGATCAAATAAAGAGACGGCTTTTTAGGTATTCTTGTTACAATGTGTAAATATAAAGACCCTGTCAAGAGGGATGCGTCGAATCAATGACAAGAAGTGTCCTCCGGTAGAGTGACTTGATAGTGACGATCAACGGGATCACTTAAGTTGATGTTTTTTACAGACTCTTCCGCCAGAAACGCAAACATGAACCACTTTGAGCATTCTGCACTGGATAAACGATGCGTCGACTCTAAAAGTAATGCTCCTTGTTTATCTCTCAATATCAAGTCCAAAGTATAAACCGTCACATCCACTTCAATGGTTTGGTAGCCACTGACAATAGGGGCTTGGAAATGTTGGAAGCGCGTTATACAGCGTTGTTTGCCAGTATCTGGGTGTCGGTAGCAGGTTGTGTACGGGATATTCCTAGCATTATTAAAGACAGGGACCTTTTTGGTGCGGGTTTGTACTTCAGAATGGAAATCAGCGATCAGTTGGTACTCTGCCTCTGCTTCGTTTGATACCGTATTAAAACCTTGCTTCTCAAGCGCATTGGCTAAGTCTGGTAAATACCGCTTATTGGTTAAGGCATCACCTTGTTGGCCCGTTACCACTATGATGGGGGTGTCTGGATCAATGTCAGCATTGATGTCTAGGTTACTGACCTGATGTCCTACAAGCTGAGTATGTGAAGCGCAGCCCGATATGATAAGAGAGATAAGCAACAGCAAGGTTCCCGCTTTTATCGTCATGTTTTGCATCCTTTTGGTTCATAATGATGTTTGCTTACGTACAAATAAAAGCATGACAAAGAATCGAAAAGAAAGCCTTCTGTTTGTCTTCCATGAAGGATTCACAAAGCTGACTAAGCCGAGTTTGATCAGCGGACTGAATACGTCGTGATAAGAGAAGGGCATTTTTTATTGGTAACCATGTGATGAATTGATACTCTGTTAAAACAATACACAGATATCAGACCACGGCGTGACATTGACACTGGCTATGTTGAGCCATTTTATAAAGGAGTACATATTATGGAGCAGCAAACTTCGCGTCCACTGGGTTGTAAAGCATGTGCGTCAGGAGAGGCTTTGGGTTTCGATTTTACGATGGCATTTCAGCCTATTGTTAATATACGAACGAAGACGGTTTTTGCGCAAGAAGCCTTAGCCAGAGGATTAAACAATGAAAGCGCTTTTCATGTTTTTCAGCATGTTAATGACAACAACCGCTATCGCTTTGATCAAACGTGCCGTGTTAAGGCCATTAAACTAGCGGCTCAACTCAATATACAACAAGACAGTTTTCTGAGTATTAACTTTCTCCCCAATGCCGTCTACAAACCGGAACTGTGTATCCGTACTACATTAAACGCAGCGGAAGAGTTTGCTTTCCCAAAAGAAAAAATCATCTTTGAATTTACAGAGAACGAGCAGATTACCGACAGTCAGCACCTAGAATCCATTATCCGACATTATCAACAACAGGGTTTTTTAACCGCGACGGATGATTTCGGTTCCGGTTTTAATGGACTTAACCAGTTAGCAGACTTAACCACGGATATCACCAAGATTGATATGGTATTGGTTCGTGATATTGATAAAGATGAGAAGCGACAAATTATTGTGCGAAACCTAGTAAACCTGTTTCGAGACCTTCGAATGATTGTGGTAGCAGAGGGCGTAGAAACCCAAGCTGAATACCATACTTTAAGAGATATGGGCATCGAGCTGTTTCAAGGTTTTTACTTCGCTAAGCCAAGTTTTGAGTCTTTAGCGAGTGTTTGCTGGGAATAGAGTGTAAAGCATATTAACAAAGCGGTACTCTTTACTGTGATGGGTTTTCTACGTAGTAATACGTATTGGTCTACGTACTTTTTCATGTGGGTTCAGTGTTCCTACGAATTGCTTGCACTTTTTATTCGCGCCATCATCCGTCATGTTCGACCTTTAATAATAAAAAACATGACAACAGGATGATAAATATAATGAAATCCTTAAAATTCACTACCCTGATCGCTGCAACAACCCTAACCGTTACTGCTATGTCTATGCCTGCTTTTGCAGCAGACAGAGTTTACAAACTTAAAATGGCAGAAACATGGGCTTCTAACTTCCCCATTTTCGGTGAAGCGCCACGTAACATGGCTCGCATCGCTGAAGAAATGTCCAACGGACGTTTAAAAATCACCATCGACTCTTCCAATAAACACAAGGCGCCATTAGGCATCTTTGATATGGTGCGCTCTGGCCAGTACGATATGGGCCACTCTGCGTCTTATTACTGGAAAGGTAAGGTGCCAAACACGCTCTACTTCAGTACGATGCCATTTGGTATGATCACACCAGAACAATATGGTTGGTTCTACCACGGTGGTGGTATGGAGCTAATGGAGAAAGTCTACGAACCGTTCGGTTTACTTTCTTTCCCAGGTGGTAATACCACTAACCAAATGGGCGGCTGGTTCCAAAAAGAAATCAACTCCCTTGACGACCTAAAAGGTCTGAAAATGCGTATTCCAGGGTTTGCTGGTGAAGTTCTAGCAAAACTGGGCGCTAAACCAACGAATATCGCGTCTGGTGAGCTTTACACGGCTCTTGAGCGTCGTACGATCGATGCACTAGAGTGGGTAGGTCCGTCACTTGATTTGCGTATGGGCTTCCATAAAATTGCCCCTTACTACTACACAGGTTGGCATGAGCCTGCCACTGAGCTTCAGTTCCTTGTGAACCAGCGTACGTGGAAAAAGCTCCCTGATGACTTGCGTGAAATTTTGCGCGTGTCTATGAAGTTGGCATCCTACGACATGTACATTCAGTCTTACCATGAAAGCGCAGAAAACTGGGCAACCATGAAGACAGAATACCCTAACGTACAGGTAAAAACGTTCCCACAAGACGTTCTGGTTGCTATGAAGCAAGCTAACCAAGAATTGCTTGATGAAAAAGCGGCTGAAGATCCATTAGCGAAAGAAATTTTGGAATCTCAAGCGAACTACCTGAAAAAAGCACGTGTTTGGACAAATATCTCCGACCGTGCTTACTTGGATAGTGTCGATAGTCTAGCGGAATAAAACCTCTAAGCATGGCGAGCACATCGGCTCGCCATGCTTTTTTCTAGGAGTTTGTTATGTTGTTAATCCACCTAGAACGAGGGATTACTCGTTTTTCTAATGCATTGGGCGTTGTTTCGACGATCTTGTTCATCGCTCTGTTGTGTAATGTGTTTTATGACGTGTTGATGCGTTATGCTTTTAATGACGTCTCCATCGGTATGCAAGAGTTGGAGTGGCACCTTTACGCTGCCATCTTTTTGCTCGGTATTCCTTATGGTATTCAGCATGGCGGTCACGTTCGTGTCGATTTGATTTATGAAAACCTATCGATTCGTGGTAAAGCTTGGATTGATTTATTGGGTTGTGTCTTTTTTCTGATTCCTTTCACTTTGGTGGTGGGGTATTACGGTATTGGGTTTGCGCATGAAGCATTTGTACTGGGTGAAACCAGTGGCGACCCGGGTGGTTTACCCTACCGTTGGATCATCAAAGCTGTTATTCCTTTGGCCTTTTTCTCTATGACAATCAGTGGTTTAGGCATGTTAATTCGTTGCATTAATGTGTTGCGAGGCGTAAGCCAAGAAGGGTTCTCACACCCTCCCATTCAGCATTGATTCTTGTCTCTATTTTAAGTTTATAGGTTTTTTATGATTGGAATAATCATGTTCTTCGTTGCCCTAGTGATGCTTTTGCTAGGGTTCCCTGTTGCTTTTACGTTTGGTGGTATTGCGCTGATCTTTGGTGTGTTTGCCGAAGGCTTCGACATGTTTGCTTTCATGCCATTCCGTATTCAAAGTTACATGGAAAATACCGTTATGATGGCGGTACCACTTTTTGTCTTTATGGGGATCGTGCTACAGAAAACCCGATTGGCTGAGCAGCTATTAGAAGCCATGGGTAAACTCTTTGGTGGTGTGCGTGGTGGTTTGGCCATTTCAACGATTCTGGTTGGGGCTTTGTTAGCCGCGTCTACCGGTGTTGTGGGCGCCAGTGTTGTGGCCATGGGTCTTATTTCCCTGCCGGTTATGCTGAAGTATAACTACGACAAATCGCTTGCCTGCGGTACCATTTGTGCTTCGGGTACATTGGGTCAAATCATTCCACCGTCGATTATTTTGATCATTTTGGGTGATGTTCTGGGTATTCCTGTGGGGGATTTATTCCAAGCCGCTATGTTCCCAGGCGCTATATTGATCGGCTGTTACATTGTTTACATCTTGATCCTCACTTTCTTGAAGCCTGAAATGGCGCCAGCCATGCCGCAAGATTTGGATGATGAAACACGCGCTCAGCAAATCATCAGTGCGTTAAAAGCTATCATTCCACCTTTGGCGTTGGTGCTGATCGTATTAGGTTCTATTTTTACTGGTATTGCGACCCCAACAGAGTCTTCTGCATTGGGCGGTGTCGGCGCGGTTGTGTTGGCGCTTATCTACGGTCAATTTAGCTGGAAGATGTTGTACGATAGTGGTCTGGAGACGGTCAAAGTCACCGCGATGGTCTTTGCGATCTTGATGGGGGCAACGGCCTTTTCGATGGCATTCAGCTACACTGGCGGTGACTACATCGTTGAAGAAGTATTGTTGAATCTACCCGGTGAGAAATGGGGCTTCATCATCCTAGCCATGATAGCGATCTTGATTTTAGGCTTTTTCATCGACTTCGTTGAAATTGCTTTCATTATCGTACCGATTCTGGCGCCTGTTGCTGAGGCGTTGGGAATCAATATGGTATGGTTTGCCATCTTGATTGCGATGAACCTTCAGACCTCTTTCTTAACACCGCCCTTTGGCTTTAGTCTCTTTTATCTCAAAGGGGTGGCGCCAAGTTCGGTGCGTACTACAGATATCTATAAAGGTGTGATTCCCTTTATCGCTATCCAAGTGTTGGTGTTGGTGAGTATTATGGTCTTCCCTGATTGGTATGGTATGGGCTAATCTCACCTTACCTAGGCAGTTAACAACATAAAGCGGGGTGTATCCCCGCTTTTTTTGTTTCTGATACAACAGAAAAAAGGTCGTCGCATGGGTCTAAAAATCAACATCATTCTATTGGCGGTGGCACCGTTAATTGTTGCTACCAGCATTATTACCTACCTCGGTTTACAGTCCGCTAGAGAGTTAGCTGAGGAAGAGCTGTCGATTTATGAGTTCAATTTGGTTGATGCTAAGAAGAAAGCGTTAAAAAACCACGTGAGTATTGCCATGTCAGCCATTCAACCGATTATGGATGACGCTTCTTTAGAGGATGCGGAAGCGCAACGACGCGTAAAAGCGTTACTCGCAAGATTACGTTATGAAGAAGATGGTTACTTTTTTGCCTATGAAATGTTGGGCGTCAACTTGGTACACCCGACACAGCCGGATTTTGTCGGGCAGAACCTATGGGACTTCCAAGACCGAAGTGGTAACTATTTAATTCAAGGGCTGATTAATGAGGCGCAAGCGGGAGGCGGCTACTATCGATATATCTGGGAAAAACCGCCATTGATGCGACAAGAAGATAAAATTGGTTATGTGGTCGCCATCGATCGTTGGAATTGGATTGTGGGAACAGGACTATATTTAGATGGTGTATACGCAGAATTAGCAAAGACCAAAATCACTATGCACCAAAACATACAAGACAGCTTTACGGCGGTAATAAAAGTGGTCGTGGTGACGGTGCTATTGGTTATTCTGCTTGGCTTAGCCATCAACTTACGTGAGCAGAAACTGGCCGATTCGCGATTAAAAGCGCTGGTGCAACGTTTTATGCGCTGGCAGGTGAGTGAACAAAGGGGCTTTTCTCGGGAGCTGCATGATGGTATTAATCAACTCTTAGTGAGTTGTAAATTTCGCGTTGAGTTAGCAGAGAACAAGCTAAAACGAGATCTTGAGAAAGAGGTGATAGAGCTAGAGCTGCATAAGGCCAGTGATTTGATTAATCAAACCATTGGTGAGGTGCGTCAGATATCACACAATTTACGCCCCACTATTTTGGATGACCTAGGATTAGATACCGCATTAAAAGCGCTCACTGATCAGTTTGTGGAGCGTACTGACATTCAATTAACGTATCATTTCGATGTGCCAATTGCTTTGCCTGATGAGATAGAAATCACCCTGTATCGTCTTGCTCAGGAATGCCTCACCAACATTGAAAAGCACGCTAATGCGACCCAAATAACGCTAAAAGTGCTAAGTTCAGATGAGTTTGTGATGTTTGATTGCACAGATAATGGGGAAGGGTTTTCGCAAAAGCCAGCGCTGCGCTCCGGTATCGGTTTGGTCAATATGCGTGAACGATTGGAGCTGGTGGGAGGCGAATTTAAGCTAGATTCTCAACCCGGTCAAGGAACCAAGGTACATGCCCTGTTGCCGTTAGAGCAACGACTTTAATACATTGAAAAAGAGCAACCACCATGACGAAAAAAATTCGAGTTCTCTTGGTCGATGACCATATGTTGGTGCTTGACGGCCTGCAAGCACGCTTAGAACTTGAGGAAAACATCGATATTATTGCCACCGCCTCCAACGGCGCGGACGCTTTGCAAAAAGCGGCACAAACCCAACCCGACCTAGTGTTGATGGATGTATCGATGCCAGTGCTTAACGGCCTAGAGGCGACCAAACGCTTTAAAGTAGAGCAGCCTCAGGTAAAAGTCTTGATGCTAAGCATGCACAATGACAAGGAATACATACTCTCTTTAATTCAATCTGGCGCGAATGGGTATGTGTTAAAAGACGTTTCTTCCGAGGAGCTGGTTCAGGCCATTAGCACCGTTTATCAGGGAGGCACCTATTTCAGCTCGGGGGCGTCGCAGGCGTTATTTTCCCCAGCCCGTTCACCAAAACAGTGTGATGAGCTCACCAAAAGGGAAGTGGCTGTGCTCAAAGAGTTGGCCGTCGGTTTATCAAATAAAGAGATTGCCAGCGCGCTGACTATCAGCGTACGCACTGTTGAAACACATCGGCAGAATATAAAAAACAAACTGGATATTCACAGTTCTGCGGGGCTCGTAAAATATGCCATTGATCACGATTTAATCAAATAAACCGGACCCAAAAGACGAATAAGTAATCTACGGAGTAGGCGCTACTCAGATTGTAACGTATTATTTGTTTTACAAATGGCGCTACAATACGGTCATAAGACATCAGCATTTTACCGACAAGGATAAACAGACATGGCACGTTGGGGATTACGAGGCAAGTCGTTAATTGCATTAGCCGGTACCTGCTTATTTGCTGTATTAATTATTGCCGTGATCGGCTGGTCGTTTGTGCAAAAGGGTCAAGAATATTCCGCGACGAACTACGCCAACAGCTTTACACAACTTAACTATCAACGCATTTTGACTCCCGTTGCGAGGGAAGTCGCCTTGGCAGAACGCTTTGCCGATTCTGTTATAACCAAACAATGGCTGGCAAACCCTGGTAATAAGACGATTGAACAGCAGTGGCTTGATAACACACAGGGTTATTTAAATACGTTTCAAAATCATGCCATGTTTATTGTCAATGACGCGTCGCGCCAGTACTTTTTTGCGGATGTTGACACGCCGCTATCTACACAGCCCATCTATAGACTAGAAAAGAACAACTCGGCGGATGCTTGGTACTTTGCCGCTCGCTCAGCGGATGACGCCTTTGCCGTTAATGTGAATTATGACGAAGTACTTCAGGCCATGAAGGTGTGGGTCAATGTTCCCGTATTCGATAAGGGAGCTTTTGTTGGATTAGCGGGTACAGGCTTTTCACTGGATCGCTTTACTGAAGAATTTCTTGAGAGTCAGACTCAAGGGGTGACGCCTTTTATCATTAATGCCCAAGGTTTGATTGAAGTTCATCAAGACAAGGGTGTGATTCTCTACAACACCAAAGATAAGGATTCGGCTAATAGTTCTGTCTTCAGTCTGCTCGATGATGACGACTCCAAGCAAGACGTGAAGCGGGCATTAGAACAGGCTCGACAAAGCGAAGGTCATGCCGTCACTGTGGTAGTCAATCAACAGGGTCGTAAACAGTTGATGGCGTTTGTTTATTTTCCTTTATTGGACTGGTTTGTGGTGACCAATGTCGACCTAGCCAATGTGAATATCTTTGACACCAGTTTGGTGCTACCCGCGGTCAGTGTGTTCGTGTTGTTGCTTATTTTGCTGTTGATCGTGTTTGGCTTTGTGGTGGAGCGCTTGTTAATTGCGCCGATTCGACAATTACAATTGTCTGCTCGCGCCATTTCTAGTGGTTCCTATGATGTAACCCTGACAGCAGAAAGTAATGATGAGATTGGAGACCTGAGCAAAACCTTTAACAAAATGGCAGAGCAGGTTCGGGTGCACACACAAGAGCTCGAAGACAAAGTACAGGCTCGTACTGCTGAGTTAAAACACGCCCATGAAAAAGTAGTGGAAGCCCATGGAAAAATGGGTGCCTCCATCGACTACGCCAGTTTGATTCAAAAATCCATTTTACCCGATCGACAAATGCGGCAATTACTGGGCGAGGAGCACAGTGTGATTTGGCGTCCTCGTGATGTTGTCGGTGGTGATTTTTATGTCTTTCATACTGCGGATGAGGGGTGTTTGTTAGGTGTTGTAGACTGTGCAGGTCATGGTGTTCCGGGTGCCTTAATGACCATGTTAATGCGTGCTGCTATTGATTACTCCATTTCTCGTATTGGTATTACAGACCCTGCTGCTTTACTGTCCATGATTGATGACACATTGCGTTCCATGTTGAATGAAGAAATCAGTGCCAACAAGGTAGCAACCAATGCGGATGTAGGCTTGGTGTATGTGCCAAACGACGGCGACAATATGCGTTTTTCTGGGGCGAAAATTGCCCTGTATGCAAGCAATGGAGAAGCGTGTATTAAGCATAATTCAGGACGTCGTGCGATTGGCGATCGCCGGCGTGGGGAATACACCAACACAGAGTTACCTATTTCAGGTTGGACATATTATTTGACCACAGACGGCTTTTTAGACCAGGCTGGTGGTGAGAAAAACTTTGGCTTTGGTAATCAGCGTTTTGAAACGTTGTTAAAAGACAATGCCGCGTTACCGCTGGGTGAGCAGGCAAACTCTTTTGAAAAAGCGCTTGATGATTACATGGGCGATCAACCACAACGGGACGACATCACTCTGTTATCGTTCCGCTTTGATTTAAAAAACACATCAGCATAAAAAGGGAGGCAGAATGAGTTCACCAGATTTATACGGCTTGAGAGAGCGTTTTGAGACAGACAATATTTTGTTGTGCTTTAATGGTCCTATTTCCCGAAGTTTGATCGAAGAAATTGGTAATGCATTAAAAAACTATTTGAAGTCGGAACAGTTATCACCCGCTTCTGCTCTGGATGTATTTGCGGCCTATATTGAGCTCACACAAAACATTCGGCATTATGCAACAACATCCTCATTGCCCGGTGCTGAAACAGCGACCGTTATTGTGAGTCATGCCCAAGGCTGTTATCGAGTAGCGGCAGGTAACATCGTTGAGATAGAAGATGGTCAGAAGTTAGTGGCGCGTATCGACTCCTTCGCTAATATGAACAAAGCGGAATTAAAAGCCGCCTATAAAACGCAATTACGTCAACCGCGTGACGAACATGCGGTGACAGGTGCGGGTTTGGGGTTAATTGATATGGCGCGTAAATCCTCACAACCTATGCAAGCAAGGTTACAAGACATTGGCAATGGCACAGCGTATTTTAGTTTAAGCATACAAATTTGAGTAATTGACGATGAATGATTTAGTAATAGAAGGAACGGTTTCTTCCCCGACAGTGAAGGGGGAGTGGCAAAGTGGCACCTTATACATGGAAGGGGATTCGTACCCAGAAAATTCTTATGAACTCTTCGGTAGCATGACCGAGTGGATCACACGCTATTTGCAAGAGTCCGATCAGCCACTCACGGTAGAATTGAAGTTACTGTACCTGAATACCAGTAGCATCAAAGTGATGATGGACATGTTTGATGATATGGAAGCCGCGTTTCAAGACGGTCGCAAGGTCGCAGTAAATTGGTACTTTGATGCCGAGAACGAGCGTGTGGCGGAACTGGCGGAAGAGTTCAAAGAAGATTGCACGTTTCCTTTTAGCATTGTAGGCAAATAGATGAAAACCAAGCTTACTGAACTTGAAAAACAGGTGGAAGATATTCTTGCTGTTCCTGAAGATCAGAGTCACCCAGCAGGGAAGGTGCTCAGTCAGCTTTGGTCTGTCAGTCAAGAGCAGTGGGAACGTATGGAGCGCCTAACGCGCTTATCTGACTCTTATCAAGAGATGATGATTCAGCGAGAGAAAACCTTGAGTGAGCGCTTTGACAAGCACCTTCGTCAGCTTGAAAAGATGACGCGTATTTCCGACCGTTATCAGCACAGCTTAAGGCATCTCAATCTCGAATTGGAAAAAACCTCTCTCATTGATCCGCTTACCGAACTGCCCAATCGTCGTATGGTCATGAAGCGCTTATCGCAAGCGTTTGAGTGTCAGCAAGAGGATTGCAGTCAACATAAAAAGACCCTTGCGCATCTGAGTGTGGCCATGATTGATATCGATTATTTCAAAAGAGTCAATGATGAGTTTGGCCATCAAGTGGGCGACGATGTCCTCGTTGCTTTGGGCAAACTGATGCAAGGTGTGGTCGAAGATCATGGCATGTTGGGACGCTGGGGCGGCGAAGAGTTTTTGGTCGCGTTAAATTGCTCTGAACTGGATTGCTCCATCAAATTGATGGAAACCTTGCGTCAAAAAGTGAAGGACTTCACGTTATCGATTGAGGGTAAAACGCTAGAAACCAGCGTCAGTGTTGGTGTGGCAGAATACCATGACACCGACAGCATGGATTCTTTATTATCTCGAGCGGACAGTGCTTTATATGAGGCAAAATCTCAAGGTCGAAACCGAGTTGTATCGGGTTAAATAGGCTCTATCAGAGAAAGGGCCCGTTTTTCTTGAAATCAAAGATTGTATTAAGTTCACACACTGTACTAAATTAAAAAGAGTCATACCAAAAAGGTGTGGCTCTTTTTTTGTCCTGTATGCCAACGAATAAAGAGAATAATACTATGGCCGCAATAGACATTCCCGAAGTACAGCATTTTATGGCGATGACGCCTCCCTTCTCCAGCCTCAGTTCTGTTGAGCAAAAGCAGGTATTAAAAGGGGTATCCATGGAATACATTCGTCAAGGAGAGGCGTTATCTTTAATAGACGATCGAGCGACGCTGTATTTAATCCGTCGTGGTGCCTGTGAAATTCGCAATCCACAGGGTGGCTTGGTGGATCAAATTGCTGACGGTGAGTGCTTTGGCGTGTCCAGTGTGCTGGCCCATAACCCTGACGGCCTGCAAGTTGTTGCAATGGAAGACAGCCTAGTTTACCGTTTTAACAAAACGCATTTTACCGAGATGTTAGAACAGAATGAGGCGTTTGGGCTGTTTTTTGAATACACCCGGCACCATCGACAACGTAAATTATCGCTTAGCCAAAAAGCGTCTCCTTTGAAAGAGCCAGACCCGAAAGAGCCTAGCCAAGATAACCCAACGCAACTTGATCCTACGTCATACTCTTCTTTATCTACTCCTATTACCCATCTAATGAGTCGTTCCTTGGTTACAGCAGCGCAGGGTGACACGGTCCAAAAAGTCGCAGCGCAAATGACGCAAGCGAGAGTAAGCTCTGTTCTTCTGCTCGACGAGCAAGGTTTGTCCGGCATCGTGACCGATCGTGATCTGCGTTCCCGTGTTTTAGCTTTGGGTGGCACTGCAAACATGACAATCGGCGAGATCATGACAGCACATCCAGTGTGCTTATCTGCAGACACTCTGATGATCCAAGCACAGCTCGTTATGAGTGAACACAACATCCATCACTTACCGGTCGTAGACGACAATAATACCCCCATTGGTATTGTCACCGTGACAGACTTGTTGCGACAACAAGAGTTGAGTCCCTTGTTATTGATCAACCAAATTCAGCGACAAAAGTCGTTGGAAGACCTCGTCGAGGTTTGTCAGCAATGGCCAGCCTTCACCATGAAGTTGGTCACGACAGAGATGAAGCCTACTGATGTGGGTAAGGTGTTGGCGACGGTAAGTGACCAGATTACTCGTAAGCTGATTGCGTTAGCTCTTGAGCAGTATGGCTGTGCACCGATGGCGTTTCAGTTTTTAGTGTTTGGTTCGCAAGCACGAAAAGATCAGTCTCTTGGCAGTGACCAAGATAACGGCCTAATGTTAGAACGGGAACCTAATGAGGTTGAAAGCGCGTATTTTGCCACACTGTGTGATTACATCTGCCAAGGGTTAGCAGCCTGTGGTATTCGTCTATGTCCGGGTAATATTATGGCCAGCAACCCGCAATGGCGACTCACCAAAACACGTTGGCAGCAGACGTTTAACCAATGGGTAAAAAGCAGCACTCCTAATGCCTTATTGCATGCCAGTATTTTCTTTGATATTCGCTGTGTGTATGGCGATCCATCGCCTGTCAACGATGTCATTACGTCATTACAAGACGATATTGCTAAGAACAGCTTGTTTCTGGCGACCTTGACGCGCAATGCATTGAGCAGTAAGCCTCCATTAGGCTTTTTCCGGCACTTTTTATTGGAATCGTCGGGCGAACATAAACATCAACTGGACCTCAAACATCAAGGCTTAGCTTTGGTTAATGACTTAGCGCGTCTGTATGGGTTGAGCTGTCAGCACTATCAAGTAGGGACACTGGCGCGTTTGGAGCAAGCAGTGAGAGAAAAGCACCTCAGTGAAGACATCGCACGCAATCTTATGGACGCGTGGAGTGCGCTGAACAGCTTGCGTTTTGACGCGCAAAGTCGGTGTTGGCAAGCGAAAGGGGAAGCCAGCGCTTACCTTGACCCTTCTTCTCTGAGCCCATTAGAGCGTAAACATCTGAAGGTGACCTTTAGCATGATCCGTGAAGCACAAGAGGTGGCGCAACAGCACTTTTTACGAGGTTACAGCTAATGGCACCCGGACTCATTCATTCATTTCATCAGTGGCGCAGAACACGAAGTGCGGCTCAGCGGCACTGGACAGAGCACGATTATTTGGTGCTTGATATTGAAACGTCTGGGTTGAATGCCAAGCAGGATCAGATTGTGAGTATTGGCTGGGTGGTGATACATCAAGGACGTGTCGAGTTAGACAGTGCGCGGCATATGGTGTTGAGTAATACGCGAGTGGGTGACAGTGTTGGCATTCATATGATCACAGAGGCGGACGTGTCGGCACAGGGAAAGAGTCTATCGAGTGTATTACGGTATTTACGGCAGTGTTTGCGTCGCCGGATACTCGTGGTACACCATGCGCCGATGGAATTGGATTTTTTAAAATCCGCTTGGCAACAAGCCGCATTACCGGATTTTAAGGTGTCTTGGCTGGATACCCTCGCCATTGAGCGCACCAGAGCGCATCGTTCACAGCAACCGATTCAGCAAGGCGGTTTTCGTCTAGCAGCCAGTCGAGCGCGATACAGTTTGCCCGATTATCAAGGTCATGATGCGTTAACCGATGCTTTGGCAACCGCAGAGCTTTTATTGGCGCAAGTCGCGCATTTGGGTAAGGATAGTCGCCTGGTCGATTTACAACAATTGGGAGGGGGTCAGACGCGTTGGTGATAAGCACAAAAGACTGTTAAATATAAAAAGAAGGGAGCAGAAAAAAATAGAACTAAATTAGAAAGGAAACCCCGTTTCCGGATCGATTTCTTATTGTGTATTGTCGATCAGCGGGAACATTGGGTATTGCACCAGTCTTAGTGGTGAAACGCTTTTAGTGGTCGTGTGATTGAGAAATGAGCAAAAAAGTGCTTAACATGAACAACGGCTTTTTTGATGGCTTGAGCATAGAATTCACGACGTAACTCATACGCTTGCTCTACATAATATTCAGCGTCTAAGTTGCCAAAGTTGTCTTGTTTTAAATGAGTTTTCATTGTCTGTCTCCGAATAAAGTGATGTCGTATTTAACGAAGACAAGTATATAAATTGACCGATCATTCAACAAACGATCAATTCTCAGCTAATCGATGAGTTAAATTCACGGCTATGTACAGAAAACACCTAACTTATTGAATTTGTTATTTTATTTTATTATGAAATGTGCAGAAACATCACAGTGCGGTTAGGCGCCTTTTGTGAGCCAGTCGAACATGTCTTCAATCGCTTGAGTAGACCAGTTATCCGTGGCCATTTTCGCCGCACTTTCTTGGCTTTTACCAATCCCTCTGGCGCGAATTGTCCAAGACGCTAAATGCGTATTATCCGGCCCGAGTAACGTGAGCGTGCCTTCTTCAAATACATAAAAGCGATCAGCCTGGGTATCACTGCGTTGAGACGTATTACTTTTAAGATGAAAGGTGCCTTGTTGGTTTGGGGTTAAACCAAATTGAGACAGAGCACTGGCTAGGCTTTCGGCTTGTGTCGTGTTGCTGGTATCAAAGCCATAGAATGACAGGGCTTGATTAAGTTGTTGCTCAATGGCTTGTATCTCTGCGTCGGCTTTGCCGGCAAGAGTGCGCTCGGTAGAGTAGAGGTTTAGATCGTTTTGATATGACTGGCGCTGGGCAAAATAAGGAATCAGCTGCATGTATGTGCGCCAATCTTGCTCAACAGGCATCTGATGTTGCTGAGTGGCTAAGCGGTCAGCTGTGTTACGAATGCGCGCGTCGGTTTCTTCAATAGCTTGGGTAAGTTTTGTGACGATACGACTGCGATCTATGGATTGCAGCGCATAAACATAGTGTTCCGCCGCAAAACGCGCTTCGTTAGTGGCTTGTTCGAGTTCTATGGGGGAAGTGGAGACTCGAGTATAAGCCGTAGCGGATTTTGAGACTTGTTCACCGCCTTGTCCGGATTGTACTTGTGTATTTTGAGTGTTGACTTGACTGACTTGGGTGCGCAACTGTTGTGCTATTTGCGCATTGCCGTTTTGTTCTGCTTGCGTAAAAGCCAGTGCAACATTGTCGATACGTGAAGCGCTGCCCACACCATACAAATGAGTGTTGCTCGTTGGCGGTGATAAGACCCAGTTTGGGAGCGTCTCAGGCGTCTGTTTAGAAGGCGCCCCCAAGCTTAAGCAGCCACTTAATGTCAGAGCAAGAGCAGCGGTGGCCGCCCAGTAGAGCGTTTTGGTGTGGGCAGAGTGAATCATGTTAGAAGAGGCCCTTATCGGCAAGTTTTTTAATTTTCTTCTGGCCGTTCCATACTTCACGATTGGTGGTCATATCAATCAATTTCAAGTCAACCTGGTAAAAGCTGACACGCTGGTCGCCGTTAGAGTCCACGATAGAATTGATCGTACCGGATAAAGCAAACCCCGCTCCTTGCTCTAAACCGAACTGTGCAACGGTATCAGGGTTTGCATTAAGCTCTTGCTCTGCACGTTCGGCACGAATGTCCTCACGTTCTGCACCTGATACCACAAAGTCGACCTTGCCAGCACGCAATAAACTGCGCTTGATGTCATTAACAAAGGTTTCAACGGGAATGTGTTCTGAGGTTTTATTGCGGATAGTTTGAACAATGACCGTCGGATTGCCTTTTTGGTTGAAGTTATAATCGCGAAACCAAGGAAACGTCAGCATATCGCCCATCATTTCTTCTGCCACGAGGCGAGAATCTGTGTCGTTCCAGCGATCGGACAACATCACGTCTTCGTTGGTGTCTAGGCGTTTTACACTGCCAGAGCACGCCGTCAGCAAGAGTGCCATGAACAGGGTAAACAGTCCTTTATAAGAGAGCGGCGACCACAGAGGTCGTGCTGAGGTATTAATCGTTGAAGACATAATCATTTCCTTGCGTCTGTTTATGTTATGCCTATTTGAACAGCAAATAGGCGAAGGTGAGTTGATTGTATTACCGATCAGTGTGCTTAGTTTACTCAGGGTTGCGTAGATTCCAAAGTGTAATTTTATTCGGTTGAAGCTGTACTTCGCCCATCGAAAACGTGCCTGTATTCGTCTGATATTGAGGAGAATACTGCCCCGCTGGAAGAGGCGTACGGGTTAGTCTTACTTGTGCTGGCAAGGTTAACCAGTTGCGTGTGTCTGCGGCAGAGGAAGCAAAGACCGCCACTTGGCCAATCAGGCTTAAGATCAGTTTTGCTCCTTCATCTTCTACGTTGGCGGCGATTTGATACGCCAGCCAGCTGCGTAACAGCTCTCTAATCATGCCTTCATAAATGTCTCTTTGTGCCTGGGCAAGTTGTTCTTGCAAGGCGATATCGGCCAGAGACGTCATACGAACACTGTCTGACGGTTTACTGGACAGGTTGGCGTTAAGCTGTAAAGTGGTACGGCCTTGATCCAAGGTGAAGGGCGGGTAATAAGGCACTGTGACGCGAATAACCTGCTCTGTTAATAAGCTATCAAGCTGTACCGAGTTAAGTTGTCGCCATACGGATCGACCCAAAATAACGCGTTTCGTGAACACACCGGAAACCGTTCCCCAAGCCCCGCCAGTTTTGTAGTTGGCGATAAGATTGAGTGGATTGATGTCCGCGTACACCATGGTAAACCAGCGAAATGAATCATTCGCGGTGCGTTGTCCGCCGGTGTGCAGCGGTTCTAATACTAAAGAATAGGCGTTTGGATCGGCATACAATAACAACGTCATTTCATTTTTATCGGGCACGAATCCCTGATGTTCTAATACGACTAATTCGGAGTCGTGTTCTTGGTATTGTGTTAGGCGTGTCTGATAAGGCTCTGACAACTTTTGTTTGATGAGTACGTCAATCTCATCTTGGCTGAAGCCACCTTTTTGCATCATGCGTATGGTGTCGAGCCAGGCTCGTTCAGCGGTAATCATGGGGAGGTCGTATTGTTTTGCGTACCCGTCTTGGTACAGGTTAGCGGCTTTTTGATAACTGATGCGTGCATCGTCAATATCGCCGCTGATTTCATATTGCAAACCTTCCATATAGCGCGCCCAAGCGTCATCTCGATAGAGGTATTGATCCGTATCGCGTCCTCCAGTATAAAAATTGCCTAGCCAGCTGAGGGCTTTAAGGTAAAACGCTTGGTTCTCTTTGGCGTTTAAGTCTTGATAACTGGGGGTTTGTGCACGAATTTCATTGAGCTTGATGTCAATACGGCGCACTTCAACTAAGGCCGCGTCACGATATTGACGTTGTGTTGCGGGATCCTCGGCTTGTGCCGCTAACGCAAGGTAATTCAGTGACTTTAGGTAGCTAATGTACACCCTTTCCATACCGCTACCACGGTAGTCACTTTGTCTTGGGTTACTTAATAACGCCCAAGAGCGATTAGAGAAGTTGGTTGGGAAAAAAGTGTCGCTAAGGCGTTCGGCTTGCTCTAATAGGTCATTACTGCGTTGGTGATCACCTTGGTTTTGCGCTAATGCACCGGTTTCCATGTAATACAATAATTGATCCTGAGAGCCAGTAAGCACCTTCTGCAACTTGGCTTCAGCGCCTTTCCACTCTCCTTGTTTGGCAAGGTCTAGTCCGTCGTTGATACTTTGTTTATAGGTTGCACACCCTGACAGCAGACTAAAACACAAACAAAGTAAGATCCTTCTCACATTAGAGTCCTTTTTCTAAAAATTGATGGGCAATGAGTAAACCAAATAAAGCAAAACACGCTAAATAGAGTAATAGCCAACGAGCCCTCAAACAATTTGGGCAAGGTTTGCGCTTTTTTCTCATAGAAACCTCTTGTGCTATCGACTTCCTTCATCATAAGCAAACACAGCAAGAAAAACGAGGAATACGGTATAAAGTGCTTATCAATAAAAAAGGAAGCACAGGGCTTCCTTTTCAATACCATCGAATGGATCTGGACGATATCACTGCTGAGTTGTTTGTGCCTGTTGCTTTTGCAAGCTATCAAGGTACAGGGCATCGAAGTTGATCGGCGCCAACATCAAGGCTGGGAAGCTGCCTTTGACAACAATGGCATCGATGTTTTCACGCGCATAAGGGAAGATAGTGGCAGGACAGAAAGCGCCAAGAGCGTGGTGCAATTGCTGATCTTCCAAACCAGAAATCACAAACAAACCACCTTGTTGTACTTGAACCAAGTAACCGGTTTCTTCGCCATTTTTCACAGTAACGGTGATTTCTAGCACGATCTCATAAACACTTTCACCGACTTGACGGCTCTTGGTGTTCAGTTCTAAGCCGACTTCTGGTTTCCATTCTTCTTGGAAAATCATCGGTGAGCGTGGTGATTCAAATGAGATGTCTTTTAAAAATACACGTTGTAAAGACAGTTGTGGTGCTTTCGCTTCTTCTGTTTGTGCTTCTGGCGTTGCGGCTGTATCAGACATGGTATTTCCTTTTATGATAAGACTAAGTCGTCGTGTTTTTAAATGGCGTGTAGGTTAAAAGCGCGTGTGACGTTTGGTTAATAATGTCACTGCGCTTTATTGAGCGTCAGATTATTGCGCTACCAGTGTTTCGAGTGTGTTGTTGCGTGCTACGGCAAACAGGTCGTCGCAACCGCCAATGTGTTGTTCACCGATCCAAATCTGCGGCACAGTGTGACGACCACTTTTGGCCATCATTTCTTGACGTCGCTCAGGGGCACCGTCAACACGAATTTCGTTAAATGCAATATTCTTGGATGCAAGCAACTGCTTTGCTCTTACGCAAAAAGGGCAATAATCACTTGAATAAATTGTTACCGTGGCCATCATTTACCTCTTACTTTTTCACCAGTGGTAGATTGGACGCTTGCCATTCAGCAATACCGCCTTGTAATTTGTAGATCTTGCTGAATCCGGCTTTTTTCAAATCTTTCGCGCTGGCGCCGGCCGTCATACCTGTTTTGCAAACAACGATAATGGGGGCATCTTTGTGTTTCTCAAGACGGTTTAGGCTGTCTTTTATTTTCGTTGCAGGAACATTGATCGAATCCGTAATATGGCCTGTTTTAAACTCTTTTTCTGGACGTATATCCAACAAAACCGCATTTTCGTTGTTGATCAAGGTGGTGGCAGCGGAAGAGGTTAAGCTTGCTGCACCATTATTGCGTTCCATAAACAATAGCGTGATAAGAATCGCCACAAAAACAGCGACCATTTCCCAGTGGTTGGTACAAAATTCAATAAATTGGTTCATCATAATCATAAGGCTCAAATTTAAACTGCGAGCATTATACACGCACAGCGGCCTTGGTACAGGCTCAAAACCCTCCTTGTGAACGGCGTTTTTACTCTCGAACAAAATAGATAAGTAAGGTTGTCGATGAATGAGCTAACCATCAGAGTAGAGCGTTTTTGTCATCCTAAAGGCGGCGGTTTTACCTTATAATAACGGCACTTACTCTGGAGCCAAGACATATGATGAAACCCATAGCGACAACGGCCGTGATTGCCGTAGGGTATTTCTTACTGGGCCTTTTAGGATTGTCTTTGGCGATTGCACCGGGGTACGCAACGATTATTTGGCCTGCTTCAGGGTTGGCGCTTGTTGCCGCTATTTTTTACCCTAAACCGGCGGTGTTTGGTGTTTTTCTCGGGGCGTTTTTCGTCAATATAACGAATGATTGGCTTAACACGCAGACCGCATCTTGGGCGGTAGCGGTCTGTATTGGTTTAACCGTTGTGTTGCAATCGAGTGTGGCCGCTTACCTAGTGAAGCGCTACGTGGGCATTCCTTTTCTCTTTCACCGTACACGTTTGGTGTGGCGTTTTGTTGTTTTGGCTGGTTTTCTTTCCTGTCTTATCGGCGCGACGTTAGGCACGGCTGTTCTGCTGTTGTTTGGTTTAATGGCACCAGAAGAGGCGTTACTCAGTGGGCTAGTCTGGTGGGGCGGCGATGTCATCGGTGTGTTGGTGGTGGTGCCTTGGCTTGCGGTGATTTTTCCGGCGCTGTTTGGTCAACGCTTTGAGCACCCTTGGCGTCTAATAGGGGGTTTTTCTCTCGTATTGGTGGTCACTGTGCTTTTGTCGTGGGGCAGTGCGTATTCTGAGTGGAACAAACAGACCAAGGAGTTTCGTTCAAACGCACAGCTGTTAGAAGTGTTGCTGAATAATCGTATAAAAAACAGTGTGGATATGTTGTACAGCTTAGTCGGGCTGATAAAAAGCAGTGATCATATGCGAGTGAAGGAGTTTGAAACGTTTGCTCAGCGTGTTGTACAGCGTGATAGCTCAATTCTATCGGTTTCTTTAAATTTTGCGGTGGCGGGTGACGACCTTAACGCTTTTGAGCGAAGTGCTCAGCTGAGTTATCCCGAGATCCCTTTTCGTATCACAGAAAGCGCTCGTGACGGTGAAATCGTACCGGTGACGCCTCGCCCAAAACACATCGTGGTCACCTATATTCACCCTTTAGAAACCAACAAGGTGGCACTGGGTTATGACTTGTATTCACAACCTGATCGCCGTTTTGCTGTTGATCAAGCGATTGCTTTTCAACAAGCTTACCCAACGTCGCCGCTGTCTTTATTAGAAGACACTAAGGCGGTGATCTTATTTCTGCCCTTCTTTGATGATGTGCAAAAAGAGACGTTTTTGGGGGTCGCCATTGCGGTGATTGAAGTCGAAACCCTAACAGAGACCATAGTGGAATATGGGCGCTTGCCCAATACCGAGCTTTACCTGGTGGATGAAGACAACGCCAGCCCTGATCCGATTATTGTCGCCAAAAGCAAATCAGCGAGCTTATCCGCCGTTGATCTGGTGCAACGCTATCAGCAAGATGACTTTCAGCATGCGGTGAGTTTTGATATCAACGTGGGCGCCAAGGCATGGCGTTTATATCAGGTCAGTGATAGTCGCTTCTTTAAGCAACCTTGGGTGGTAAAGTTTGTCTTGGCCTGTGGCTTCCTGTTCACAGGTGCCTTTGGTTGGTTCCTATTGATTGTCAGTGGTCATACGGCTGAAATTGAAAGTCGTGTGACACTCAGAACACGGGATCTTCTGCTGGCGAACGATGAGTTAAAAGCCTCTGAACTTGAGCAAAGTAAAGCGAAAGAGGAGGCGGTACGCGCCAGTCATGCGAAAAGTGCCTTTTTAGCCACCATGAGCCATGAAATCCGCACGCCTCTGAATGGTGTGATCGGATGTTTAGCGCTCCTAATGAGCACACGTTTGCAACCGAAACAGCAAGAATTAGCCAAGCTTTCTCAGCAAAGTGCTGAGTCCTTATTGGACATCATCAATGACATTTTAGATTTATCGAAGATTGAAGTGGGCAACTTTGTATTAGAAAAGCAGGCGTTTTCTTTACCTGAATTAGTGGAAGAAGTGACCCATATCTTTGTCTTAAAAGCCGAGGAAAAGGGCATTGTATTAAACTCAACATTAGATGCGGTTCCAAACGTGACCCTATTGGGGGATCGTCTGCGGATTAAGCAAATTCTGGTGAACTTGTTGGGCAATGCGGTGAAGTTTACCCAACAGGGGGAAGTTTCTTTGCACCTTTCTTTGACTCAGCAAAAAGGCCAGCATGTTATGTTAGACGTGTCTGTGAAAGACACGGGGATTGGTATATCCAAAGAGAATCAAGCGCACCTTTTTCAGCGCTTTAATCAAGCTGACAGCTCGACCACGCGACGTTTTGGTGGAACCGGGCTTGGGTTGGCGATTAGCAAGGAGTTTATTGACGCGATGAACGGTCATATTTCTTTAACGTCGGAGCATGGCGTCGGTTCAAATTTTACCTGTCGTATTCCTTTGGCCCTAGTATCGAACTCAGAGGCAGACCGCAGCAAGACCTCGGCAACGAAACCACAGGATAAACGCCATAATGAGCGTCCTGTATTCAATGCTAAGGTGCTGTTAGTCGAAGACAATCTTACCAATCAGATCGTCGCTCGTGGGCTGCTGAAGCTTTTTGGCATTGAGGTTGTTGTGGCTGAAAATGGTCAACAAGCCGTCGAAAAAGCCGATGCTCAGTGCTTTGACTTAATCTTTATGGATTGCCAAATGCCTGTCATGGATGGTTATGAAGCCACCCGCACTTTGCGTCAAAGTGGCAGTGGGGCGACCCCCGCCGATGTCGCGATTGTGGCCTTGAGTGCGAATGCGATGAAAGGAGACAAAGAGACCTGCATCGCAGCGGGTATGGATGATCACATCGCCAAACCAATCTCACAAGACAAACTGGAAGCGGTACTGACCAAGTGGTTGCCTTAAGTGACCGAGTTTCTCTTCTGCTCATAGACCGCCTGCTTGTCGGTCAGTAAGGGTTTCATTTGAATAATGTTTGTTTTTCAAATGAAACCTAACTATCATCAAATTGAAACATTTTCTTTCTATAGTCGTTCTTTCTTTTCTAACAAAAACTCATTGTGAGGAACACGGAAATGCATCATTTGAAATTAGCGTCGGTTGTTGTTGGCTTATCAGTTGCCAGTTCAGGGTTTGCTGCCACAGAAGTGGCGTGGTGGCACGCGATGGGCGGAGCGAACGGAGAAAAAGTCAACGAGATCGCCAAAGCGTTTAACGATTCTCAAGACGCTTACAGCGTCAAGCCTGTCTACAAAGGCAACTACACAGAAACCATGACCTCAGCGATCGCGGCCTTCCGTGCCAAACAACAGCCCGCCATTGTGCAAGTCTTTGAAGTCGGCACTGCCAGTATGATGGCGGCAAAAGGCGCGATTTACCCGGTTCATCAACTGATGCGCGAATCGGGTCAATCTTTCGATGAAAGCACTTATTTAAGTGCTGTGACGGGGTATTACACAGACGGTGATGGCAAGATGTTGTCGATGCCTTTCAACAGTTCAACGCCCGTTTTGTACTACAACAAAGATTTGTTCGCCAAAGCGGGCATTAAACACGCACCAAAAACTTGGCAAGATGTGGAAGCGGTTTCCAAACAGTTACAAGCATCGGGCGTCAGTTGTGGCTTCACTACCGCGTGGCAATCTTGGGTGCAACTGGAAAACCTGAGTGCGCGTCATAATGTTCCTTTCGCCACATTGGATAACGGTTTTGGTGGTTTGAAAACCGAATTGGCCTTTAATGGCCCGCTGCAAGTGGCGCACGTAACCAAGATGGGCGAGTGGCAACAGAACGGCATTTTTAGTTATTCTGGTCGTACCAACGACGGCGCCGCAAAATTCTACAGTCAAGAGTGTGGCATGTTTACCGAGTCATCGGCTGGTTACGCAGGTATCAAGCGCAATGCGACCTTTGACTTTGGTGTCGCCGAATTACCTTATTGGCAAGGTCAGGTTAAACAGCCGTCTAATACCATCATTGGAGGCGCGTCTTTATGGGTGTTGCAAGGCCATTCTGAAGAAGAATACAAGGGCGTGGCGTCTTTCTTAAGCTATCTGTCGCGTGCCTCCGTGCAAGCGGATTGGCACCAATTCTCTGGTTATTTGCCCATCACCAAAGCGGCCTATGATCTAAGCAAGGGTCAAGGTTTTTATGCGGCGAATCCAGGCACAGAAACCGGTGTGGTACAAATGACCACAGGCACGCCAACGGGTAACACCAAAGGGTTGCGTTTGGGTAACTTTGTGCAAATCCGTGGTGTGATCGACGAAGCGCTAGAGTCTGTCTGGAGTGGTAAAGTCGATGCGCAAACCGCATTAAACACCGCGGTAGAGCGTGGTAATGCACAATTGCGTCGTTTCGAAAAAGCCAACGACTGATTGATCCTTTCAACGCCCTTATAACCCTTTATAAGGGCGCTTTTACTTAACCTTCTTTGTTTTTGGATTGTCTGATGACAGTGACCTTCCCGCAAAAAGGCCTGCCTTGGTTATTGCTGTTACCACAATTGGTGGTGACCGCCATTTTCTTTCTGTGGCCTGCAGAGCAAGCATTAGAGCAAGCGTTTTATCAAGAAGATGCCTTTGGTTTAAGCCGTGAATTTGTTGGCTTAGAGAACTTTATCGATTTGTTTACCGACCCTTTGTATTACGAGTCCATGTTGACCACTCTGGTGTTCAGTTTCTCGGTGGCGATTGGGGGAATGTCGGTTGCCTTATTGTTAGCCGTGATGGCCGATCGCATTATTCGCGGTAAGCTGACTTATCAAACGTTATTGATTTGGCCTTACGCCGTGGCACCCGCTTTAGCGGGGGTGTTGTGGTGGATTTTATTTGACCCCAGCATGGGGCCGATTGCTCTCTGGTTGGACAACATAGGCATTGATTGGAACCATTATTTGAATGGTAACCAAGCGATGATCTTGGTGGTGATTGCCGCCACATGGAAACAAATCAGCTACAACTTCTTATTTTTCTTAGCAGGATTACAGGCCGTACCACGCTCCCTGATTGAAGCGGCTTCTATTGATGGCGCCAGTCCTTTTAAACGCTTTTGGACCATTGTGTTTCCTTTGTTATCACCGACAACGTTTTTTCTTTTGGTGGTCAACCTTGTCTACGCCTTCTTCGAAACCTTTGGCGTGATCGACGCGACAACAAAGGGCGGCCCAGGGCAAAGTACCACTACCTTGGTGTACAAGGTGTTTGACGATGGTTTTGTTGGCTTGGATTTGGGCGGCTCTGCGGCGCAGTCTGTCATATTAATGGCCATTGTGGGCTTGATGACGGTGATTCAGTTTCGTTTTATTGAGCGTAAGGTGCAGTACTCATGATCGAAAATCGACCTTGGTTAACCTTTGCCAGCCATGCAACCTTATTGGTGGGAATCGGTTTAGTCGCCTTACCTGTATGGATGGCGCTGGTCGCCTCAACGCATCCTGCGTCGGCTTTTGGTGCCGGCCATATTCCTCTTTGGTTTGGCGATGCCGGCGGACAAACATGGGGGAATGTCTTGTTCGAAAAAGCCGGCAACGGTGTGGATACGCCGGTCTTTTGGATGATGTTGAACTCCTTAATCATGGCACTGGGTATTACGTTCGGTAAAATCGCGATTTCCTTGTTATCCGCTTATGCGATTGTGTTTTTCCGCTTTCCTTTTCGTAATCTGTGTTTCTGGATCATCTTTATGACCTTGATGTTGCCGGTGGAAGTGCGCATTGTGCCGACCTATGAAGTGATTGCGAACTTAGGATTGTTAAACAGTTACACAGGGCTGACATTGCCTTTAATTGCCAGTGCAACGGCGACTTTTTTGTTTCGTCAGTGTTTTTTAAGCATGCCGGGCGAGCTGGTGGAAGCGGCACGAATTGATGGTGCGGGGCCTTGGCGGTTCTTTTTTGATATTTTACTGCCCTTGTCGCGCACCAATATTGCCGCCTTGTTTGTGATTTTATTTATTTATGGCTGGAACCAGTATCTATGGCCTTTGCTGATTACCACAGATGATGCGTATTACACCTTGGTAATGAGCATTAAGCGTATGTTGTCAGTGACCGATGGTGATATTGCTTGGAACCAAATCATGGCCACCACCTTATTAGCCATGCTGCCCCCTGTTGCTGTGGTGATTGGTATGCAAAAGCTGTTTGTAAAAGGCTTAGTGGATTCGGAGAAATAAACATGACAGACGTGATTTTAGAAAAAGTAGGGAAAACCTACCTCAACGGCTTTCAGGCGATTCCGAGTGTGGATCTGTCGATTGAAGAGGGTGAATTTATTGTGCTGGTGGGCCCGTCTGGTTGCGGTAAGTCTACGCTTTTACGCATGGTGGCCGGCTTAGAAAGTATCTCCAGCGGAACGCTCCGGATTCGTGGCGAACACATGAACAACAAAGAACCCGCCGAGCGCGACATCGCCATGGTGTTTCAAAACTACGCCTTGTACCCACATATGACGGTGTACAACAATATGGCGTACGGTCTGAAAAATCGTGGTGTTCCTAAGGATCAAATCGAAGAAAAAGTCACCGATGTGGCTCAAATGTTAGGGCTGACCGAGTTATTACAGCGCAAGCCCGGACAGCTTTCGGGTGGGCAACGCCAACGCGTCGCCATGGGGCGGGCCATGGTTCGCGACCCGACGGTATTTTTATTTGATGAACCCCTGTCTAATCTTGATGCCAAATTACGCGTGCAAATGCGGGTAGAGATTCGCCAATTGCAACGTAAGTTAGGTACGACAACCCTGTACGTTACCCACGACCAAGTAGAGGCCATGACGTTGGCTGATCGTTTGGTGGTATTAAACAAGGGCAAGGCGGAACAAATCGGCACGCCGATGGAACTGTACAACACCCCTGCGACGCCCTTTGTGGCGGCCTTTATTGGCTCGCCGTCGATGAACTTGATCGACGCCACTTTGACGGACAAAGGTATCGAATTGCCTGACGGTTTGGTGTTGCCTACGGATACAGCGGATGCGCACCGAGGCGCGGTCGTCTGGGGAATTCGTCCTGAGCATTTGGACGTGGTTAATGAGTCTGAAGCGGATTTCGCTTTGCGCATTCAAGCCGTAGAATCTCTAGGGGCAGAAACCCTGATTCATGGTGTAGTGGGGACAGAATCTGTGGTTGTCCGCTTGTCGGGACCGCATTTGCCTGAGATAAACAGCCTGATGTGGCTCCATGCCCCAAAACAGCATTGGCACCTTTTTGATGCCAATACCCAGCAACGATTGTCAGTGTAACTGTCACTGTGAATTGAATAGCGGCCAACTGAGTGAGAAAAAAGATGGAATTAAAGACCAAAGTCATAGGGCACCGTGGTGCAGCGTTATTAGCGCCCGAAAATACCCTAGCGTCGATTCGTGCGGCGGCCAATGCCGGTGCCAGCTGGGTGGAAATTGATGTGTACGCCATTGCAGAAGGTGGCTTGATTATCTTTCACGATGATCAGCTTGACCGTTGTACTGATGGTCAAGGTATCACCAAAGAGGCGCGACCTACGGACATTGCTCAATTAGACGCCGGCTCGCATTTCTCGGCCGATTTTGCGGGAGAAAGGATTCCTACCTTGCTGGAAGCGTTAGAATGCATTCAGTCGTTAGGATTGAGTTTGAACCTAGAGATCAAACACGACACCGCCGATGTTGAGGTGATTGTACCGGCGGTGATGGCGATGTTACGCGATCATTGGCATGACAATGATAAGTTGATGATTTCCAGTTTTAATTTAGCGGCCTTACAGTTGTGCTACGACATTGGCGACCAGCGTCACCTTGCGCCGCTGTACGAAATCATCCCAGAGGATTGGGCGGAACAGTTGGCCAGCGTCAAAGCGTACAGCTTGAATTGCGATTACCTCAATCTGACTCAGGCGCACGCCAAGGCGATCAAGGCCGCTGGCTATCGGTTGTTGTGTTATACCGCCAACGACGCAGAGGCGGTAGCAGATCACTGGCAGTGGGGGATGGACGCGGTAATCACCGATGATCCAACGCGCTTCGCGTTTTTATCAAACCAAGATTAAGGACGAGATGTGGGACTCAATGAACGCCAAAATCAGATTTTAAATTGGGTGCAACAAGAAGACACCTTGCTGGTGGAAGACATGGTGACGCGCTTCGGCGTGTCCTCTCAGACGATTCGCAAAGACATTAATCAGCTGGCTGAGCGGCATTTGATTCGACGTACTCACGGCGGTATAGCACCGGTGTCCAGTACCGAGAATTTGCCTTTCGATCATCGACAGTTTTTAAACAGCGACGCCAAAGCCAACATTGCCGAGCAGGTTGCCAAGCTGATTCCCGATGGCGCCTCGGTGTTTTTGGGCATAGGCACCACGGTGGAATATGTCGCCAAAGCGCTGGTATCTCACCATGGTTTGCAAGTGTTCACCAATAACCTCACCGTGGCGAGTATTTTGGGCCAACACCCTGGAGTACGTGTGCGTGTATTGGCGGGTAAGTTGCGTCATCAGCATTATGATTTAGTCGGTGAAGACACGCTATCTGGCTTGCGCCAGTATTATTTTGATTACGGCGTACTAGGTTGCGGGGGCATGGATGAAGCGCAAGGCATCTTAGATTTTGACCCCGATGAAGCCGCCGTCAGTCGTGTCTTAGTTGAGCAAAGTCGTTACAGCTTGCTGGTGGCCGATCGTCACAAATGGGGCCGCAAAGCCATGGCGCGAGTGACGCCATTTTCGTCAATTGACTGGCTATTCAGCGATGTGTTGACTCACTCCCAAACAGATTTGCTCACCGCCCATGGTGTGCAAATTCAACTTTGTTCGTAGGAAGACCATGACGATACCGGATTGCTCTGCTATTGCTTTGACAGAATTACCTCGTCAAGCCTGCCAAACGCTAGATTTTATTTTAACGGACTTTGATGACACCTTAACCTGGCAAGGGCAGTTGCCTGTTGCGACCTTGCAAGCGTTGTCTGCTTTGCGAGCCGATGGTATCAAAGTGATTCCCGTCACGGGCGGCTGCGCAGGTTGGTCGGACATGATTGCACGCACCTTGCCTGTGGACGGTGTGATTACCGAAGGCGGTGCTTGTTTTATTACCAATGCCTTGGTTGCAGGCCGTTCAGAGCCACAATTGACGTATCGCTTTTGGCGTGACGAGTCGTTGATGCGGGCGGAGCAGGCGCAGTTATTAGCCCAGGTCAAAAAAGTGCTCATGGATTTTCCCCGTTTGCGTTTGGCGCGGGATCAGTCTTACCGTTTGACCGACGTGGCGATTGATTACGCCCAAGACGTAAAACCCGCCGCCAGCGAAGAAAAAGAGGCGTGTCTGACGGCTCTTAAAGCATTGGGATTAAATGCCAAAGCCAGCTCGATCCATATTAATGTTTGCGCCCCCGGATATGATAAATACACCATGGCTCAGCGTGTATTGCATGAATGGTATGGTTTAAATAATGACGAGCAGGCCGAACGTGTGTTGTATGTGGGTGATGCACCAAACGACGAAAGCATGTTTGCTCGCTTTCCATTAAGCGTCGGTGTGGCGAACATTGCTCAGTATTTACCGATTATGCAACACAAGCCACGCTATCAAACGACGCAACCGGGTGGCTTGGGTTTTGCAGAACTGGCACAACAGGTATTATCACATCGAGCGGTATCATTTAAGGAGCAAAGATAAGGATGGACCCCCAACAGGATAAACGAGGTCAGTTATGACTACTCCTTTTCGTATTTGGCGTCGAATGACAATGCCGGATTTAGTGCGTGTTCATCGCTATCAAAGTCTGCCGGAGCAGGGACCAAAGGTGCTGTTTTTCAGCGGTGGTTCGGCGCTCAACAAAATTAGCCGTGTTTTTAAGCAGTATTCCCATCATTCGGTGCATCTGGTGACGCCCTTTGATTCGGGCGGCAGTTCAGCGCGTTTACGAGCCGAGTTTGATATTCCTGCGGTGGGAGACCTGCGCAGTCGTTTAATGGCCTTGGCGGATGAAACCGTGATGGGGCAGCCGGAAGTGTATGATTTGTTTACCCATCGCTTAGCGCAAGAGGCTAAGCCACAGGCACTAAAAGATCAGCTCAACGCCCTAGTAATGGGAGAACACCCGTTAATTGTGCCGATCCCGAACCCGATGAAGGCGCTGATTCAAACACAGCTGGCGGTGACACAATCTCGTATTCAAGAAGACTTTGATTTGCGTGGTGCCAGTATTGGGAACTTGATTATGGCGGGTGGGTATCTCAACAATCAGCAACAGCTTGATCCCATTGTGTTTCTTTTTTCTCGTTTGATTAAATCCTTAGGGGAGGTGAAAACCACCTTAGATGCCAGTTTGCATCTCGGCGTCGAGCTCGAAAACGACGACATTGTTCTGGGGCAGCACCGCATCACGGGCAAGGAAACCTGTGTGTTGTCTAGCCCCATCAAGCGCATGTGGCTTAACCAAGGATTGCGTCATGTAAGGCCAACAAATCGTTTTATTGCCACGGATCGACAAGACGCCATTGAAAACGCGGATTTGATTTGTTATCCACCGGGCAGTTTCTACAGTAGCGTGTTGGCAAACTTACTTCCAGAAGGGGTGGGTCGCGCTATTTGCGCTAATCCAAACCCTAAGGTGTATTTACCTAACCTCGGTGTTGATCCAGAGCAGCGCGGATTATCACTGATGTCGTGTATCATGCGACTTGTCGCCGTTGTGAGTGATGATGTGAACAAGTCGGAAGCGGTCGATACGGGCGGCACAAAAGCAGTACCATTATTGGGTTCGGCATTAGATTATGTTCTACTCGACGATCATTATGACTACGGTGATCTTGATGAAACTCAACTGGATGCCATGAATATTACGGTTATTCGAACGCCATTAATTACCGATAAACCTGATAAATACGACGAGAAACGAGTGGCGCAAGCTTTATTATCCTTCGTATAAATCCTTTATATAAAATACATGGTTTGTTTTCATACGCACGTTATCTGTACCTGATGAGATTAGGGGCTATTTTGGGCGGTATAACGACGATAAAAGGCGAAGCAACCCGACGTCTTACAAAATAAAACATAGGTAATATTAGAAACGACTCTTTAAGTGTCATAGTATGCACTTACCGCACCGATCAAAAAGAGATGGATAATGAGTACAAGAGTACTGATTTGTGACGATTCAAAAATTGCACGTAAACAGTTAGCAAGAGTATTACCAACAGACTGGTCGATAGAAGTCGAGTTTGCTGAACACGGTCAGCAGGCACTCGATATGATATCGGCGACGCCCTTCGATATTTTATTCCTTGACCTCAACATGCCGGTAAAGGATGGCTATGAAACATTAGACGCTTTGCGGTCTTTTGATCAGGTCCCTGCAGTGATTGTGGTATCGGGCGACATTCAGCCTCAAGCCATCGCACGGGTGAAGGAAATGGGGGCGATGGCGTTCCATAAGAAGCCCGCATCCGGTGAAGACCTACGTGCGTTATTACTGTCGTTGGGGCTATTTTCCGAGACAGAGCAGGTGTCTCATCCGTCGTCGCAACGTAATGATATCAATGCGGCTGAGCAATTCACACTGAACGAATGCCTACAGGAAGTCTCCAACGTTGCCATGGGGCACGCTGCCAAAGTGCTGGCCAATATGTTGAATGTTTTTATCAAATTGCCTGTGCCTAAAGTCAATATTATCGAAGTCAGTGAATTGCAGATGGCACTCGATTACAGTGCGGGCGAAGAGAATGTCTCAGCCGTGTCTCAAGGCTTTGTCGGTTCGGGTGTGGCCTTTGAAAGCCTACTGATCTTTAACGACTCCAGTTTTCCTGATATGGCGACCTTGCTGCACGTGTCTGAAAAAATCGACAGCGTAGTAGAAGTTGAGCTGCTGATGGACGTATCGTCCGTGTTAGTTGGCCCCTTTATCGATGCCTTTGGTAAACAGCTTAATATTGATTTTAGCCATAGCCATCCTGAGTTAATTGCTCAGCACGCCAAGGTATCGGATTTAATCAATGCAAAAAAAGCCGCATGGCAACGTACTTTGGCCGTTGAAATTGTGTATGAAGTGGAGAATTATCAAATCAGTTGCGATTTGATGCTGTTGTTCACGGAAGAATCCGTGCCAGTACTGGAAAACTTATTATCTTATTTGGTTGAGGAAGAATAGCATCATGATCAGCAACGCAGAAGACATGATGGAACTGCATTGGCTGTTCGATATGCTGCAGCATATTGACGTAGGCCTAGTCGTTCTGGATGAGAATTATGAAATCAAACTGTGGAACAGCTTCATGGAAAACCACAGCGGCGTCAGTTCTTCGATAGCCAAAGAGCGTTCCTTGTTTGATGTTTTTCCTACTATTAATAAGCCGTGGCTTGAGCGTAAATTGGATAATGTTATTGCTTTGCGCACACCGATCTTTGTTTCTTGGGAGCAGCGTCCTCACCTTTTTCCTTTTAAAAGCTATCGGCCTATCACTAGCATGGCGGATAACATGTACCAAAACGTAGCATTACGTCCGATTAGCCATGTAGACGGAACAGTAAAGCACGTTTGTCTGGTGGTGTATGACGTGACGGACGTCGCGATTAATAAAGCGTCCTTATCCAGTGCCAACGACAAATTGGATCAGCTGAGTAAAATTGACCCGCTGACTCAATTACACAACCGCGGCAGTCTTGACAAGATCCTTAAAAACACCTTTAACACGTTTCAAGTATCGCAAAAGCCATGTAGCTTGGTGATGTGTGATATCGATTTCTTTAAGAAAATCAACGATCAATATGGGCACCCAGTAGGGGACTCCGTTTTGAGGAAAGTGTCTCGTTTGATCGCATCGAACGTGCGCAGTTCCGATTTTGTCAGTCGCTACGGTGGGGAAGAGTTTGTTATTTTATTGCCGAATATCGATGTAGATGGCGCCTCTTTTTTCTGTGAAGCGGTACGCAAAAAGATTGCTGCGACCAAGATTATTTTACCAAACCAAGCCGGTGAGGTGTCGGTGACCATGAGCTTTGGCGTGTCCCAATTAAGCCCTTCTGACAAAAGCGTATCAGAGTGGCTCAATCGCTCAGATGCTGCCTTATATCAGGCTAAGGACAATGGCCGAAACCAATACGTTGCCGTGCGCTAGGGTGTCTGTGACCCCTTGTCGGTGAGGCGAGATCAAACAGGATAAAGTGCGCTGAGTGTCCCTTTGTCGCGCTCACCGAGTAAACAGACACCTTCTGGATCAATCAAAACACGTCCCATCATGGCTTCTCGACCGAGCAGCATCCGATAGCCCATGCTGTCTCGGTTTGTCAGGGTAACCTCTGCGTCCCATGTGGTGTTGCCCAACGTCAAAGGGATGCGAATGACAGGACGACTTTCTTTATCACCACTGGAACTTTTGATGACGCGATGATCCACCAAGGGGGCTTCGCAGTGGATGGTGACTTTTTTATTTTTCTGCAGCGGGTGAACATCAAAACGCACCCAGTGTTCATCCTCACGTAAAAAGCGCACAATATTAATCGCATGTATCGACGAAGTTTTAGCGCCTGAATCAACGCGAGCTTTAATGGCTGGAATCCCAAGGGATAAAAAAGCACACCATTCGTCATTGCCGATGAGCATTTTTTCTGCGTTTTGTGGATTCATAAAATATAACACCTTCTCAAATGAGCACAGAGATCTGAATTAAGACACCGTAGCGAAAAACCGTCATCATGGTTGAAACGGTCAATAAATTTCCGTGTTTATAGCCCAAAAGAGGGGGTAGGTTAAGCGTTATTTTCTTTAAATATAAGCAATCTTCTCAGTAAAATGGCTTGTATCAGCATAAGCTATTGTAATCGTGTTATCTAAAGTTAATATGGGCGTACAAAAATACTTATTGGAGTGGTTAATGAACGGCCGACTGATGCAAGAGTTGGAAGTCTTGGGGGGAGAAATCCGCCCTGCAAGCTTAAAAAAGTGTGATGAAATCCTCATTGAACAACCCGGCTATCGCGCCGCAATCGCACTTTGGGGTGGGCATCTGGAGAGCTTTGTTCCGACAGGTCAGGAAGATCTTTTGTTTCAATCTGAAAATTTAGGTGGTGAAGGGCGCTTTAGTCGTCGCCATTTTGGTGTGCCTGTTTGTTGGCCTTGGTTTGGTGCTCATGAAACACAAAGTGATCTACCTAATCACGGTTTGGCGCGTTATTTTCGTTGGGAATTGATCGAGGCGGGTCGCTTCAAAAATGGCGACGTCAAAATTGTGATTCGCTTGGCATCAGAAGATCACCCATTGATCGAAGAAATGTGGCCACAAGCCTTTGAGTTGCGTCAGGTGTTTCGTTTTTCCAGTAAGGGTTTCCGCATTAATTTCTCTGCCGCAAACTTATCAGACCAGCCGATGGTCATCAGTGAGGCGCTCCATACCTATTTCCACGTATCAGACAACACAACGACGGAAGTTCATGGTCTTGAAGGGGTGATGTATGTGGATAAATTTGACGATAACCGACAAACGGAACAAATGGGGGCCATATCCCCTTGTGATACGTTAGACCGTGTCTATGAGTCCGCGCCGGATGGCTGTCAAATTGTTGACCCTGGATTACAGCGTAAACTGGTTGTGAGCACAGAAGGGAGTCAAAATACCGTTTTGTGGAATCCGGGTAAGAAGCTGGCGAAAAAGCGCACAGACATGGAGGACGAGGACTATCGTCACTTTGTGTGTGTCGAAGCGGCTAATGCGCTTGATGACGTGTATAAGATTCCAGCTGGTGGCATTCACCAACTGAAACTGAAAGTCAGGCACAAGCCTCTAGACCTCGAAGACTAATCGCAGCAGATGCTTCACTCGACTAGACTCACTTTATCAACCCCAGTGAGTCTAGTCGATGATTAATCGATCGTGTATTCCATGATCAAAGGTGCATGATCGGAAAAACGCTGACCTTTATAGATAGTGCCACCTTGGATAAGATTTTTGATGCCAGGTGTGGCGATCTGATAATCCAATCGCCCCCCTTCATCTAACTTCCAAGCACGCTCGTAATCTGGCCACCAAGTGTATTGTTTATCCTGCTTGTTGACTTGACGAAACGCGTCAATATATTCCAGTTCATTGAAAATCTCGTTGATCCACTTTCGCTCTTCTGGCAAAAAGCCGGAGTTGCGCTGATTAACGAACCAACTGCTGACATCGATCGGTGAGCGAGCCACGTTTGCTGTACCACAAAAAATAAACTCACGACGCTTACGGCGGGTTTTGATTAAGTGGTTTTTGAACCCTTCCATAAAGCGATATTTATGCTCTTGCAGGGCTTCTTCGTGGTTTGAACCATGAGGCGTCAAAAAAGCACCAATGCTGACCTTCTCAAAATCCGCTTGAATAAAGCGTCCTTCAAAGTCGCATTCAGGAAAGCCCATACCCGTCATAATCGCTTTGGGCATAGTTTTACTGTAAATAGCAACGCCTGCTTGCTCTGGGTTTTCCATAGAGTCAAAAAAATACGTATTGTATCCTGGTGGGAAGAATACGCTGTCGGTGAGTGTTCGCTCGTCGGCTTGTATGTCTTGTAGACACACAACATCTGCGTCCTGACGAACCATCCATTCAAAAAAGCCGCGATCTGCTGCTTGTTGTATACCGTTTACATTAAGGCTGATGACCTTCATTTCTGGTCCCTATCGTTCCTAGCCGTGTGTTATATTAGCGCCTATCCAATGTTGGCATGGCTTTGCTCGTTCTTGGCGGCGCTGTGTTTTGTATTATTTTTATCTTTCTGGAGTTGGCATGAAACCTTACCAAAGAGACTTTATCGAATTCGCTATCGAACAAAATGTGTTGCGATTCGGCGAATTTACGCTTAAATCTGGTCGCGTAAGCCCGTATTTCTTCAACGCTGGCCTGTTTAGCTCTGGCCAAGCATTAGCAAAACTAGGTCGCTTTTACGCTACCTCATTAATGGAAGCCAAGGTACCATTTGATGTTCTATTTGGACCCGCTTACAAAGGCATTCCGTTAGCCACCACGACCTCAGTCGCCCTGTATGATCATCATAATGTAGATACACCATACGTTTTCAACCGTAAAGAAGCAAAAACTCACGGAGAAGGGGGGTCTCTCGTTGGTGCTCCTCTGGCTGGCCAAGTGATGATCATCGACGATGTGATCACCGCAGGCACCGCTATACGCGAAGTCATGACCATCATCCAAGACGCCAATGCCGTGCCAGCCGGTGTGCTGATTGCTCTGGACCGTCAAGAGCGCGGCCAAGGTGAATTGTCCGCTATTCAAGAAGTCGAACGCGACTTTGGCATGTCTGTCATTAGCATCGTTTCTTTGCACGACATCATGACCTATCTAGAAGAACAAGATTCTCCTGAGTTCACTCAACACCTAGAAGCCGTAAAAGCGTATCGTCAGCAATACGGCATCTAATAGTGTATCACCCGTTAAAAGTATCCGTAATTCTATACATTAACGGTTTAGCATCAAGCTTTGGGCCAGTACGGCCCACTGCTGTTGCCACATGTCCATGGGCTTCACACTGAATCCACTGCGCACATAATGGCGAATCTTTCCTTCCACTACGGCAATCAAGACGTTGGCACAGGGTGCAACCCCCATTGCTGGACGCAATCCTTGTTTTAAATCCGCTTCACGAATGACCTGTTTTAGCTGAGTTTCGATACGATCAAATACTTGCGTGATTCGTGTACGCAATCGTTCTGTCTCTCCAACGAGTGCATCGGCCGTCAGCAAACGACACAGCCCTGGGTTTTGTTCCGCAAAGCCGAGTATGAGGGTGATGATCATTTCTACGCGCATCAGCACATGGCTTTCTTCTTGAACAATGCGATGAATACGAGAGAATAGGCTTTCCTCGATAAACTCGATTAAGCCTTCGAACATCTTTGCCTTACTCGGAAAATGACGGTACAAAGCGGCTTCCGACACACCGACTTGTTTTGCTAAAGCGGCGGTAGTGATGCGTGCCCCAGAGCTGTTTTCTAGCATGTGGGCGAGGGCTTGCAGTATTTCGGTGCGACGGTCGTTTTTTTTGCTGCTCATTCTTGAATCCAGTTTTTTACCTATACGGTACGAAGTGTTGTGTTTTGATTAACAACACTTATTCTGCCGCTTGAACATTTGATATCAGTGTTCCCACACCGGTATCAGTAAAGATTTCCAACAGTGTTGCGTGAGGCACTCGACCATCAATGATGTGCGCACTGGTGACGCCAGAATTTACGGCAGACAAGGCACAGCTGATCTTAGGTAGCATGCCGCCGTAGATTGTCCCGTCTGCAATCAAGGCATCTACTTGAGCCGTGCTTAAACCGGTTAGTACTTTACCTTGCTTGTCTTGTACACCCGAAATATTGGTCAGCAACATGAGCTTTTCTGCGCCCACGGCTTCCGCCACTTTGCCCGCCACAAGATCGGCATTGATATTGTAAGAATGCCCTTGATCGTCTACGCCAATCGGTGCGATAACAGGGATCATGTCGCTGTTCTCAAAGAACTTTAAAAAATCGGTATCCACACTGGCCACTTCGCCAACGTGACCAATGTCAACTTGTTCTGGGGTGCTAGCGCCTTCTGCTTGGTGCTTCACAAACAGTTTTTTCGCTTTAATAAAGCGACTGTCTTTGCCTGTGATACCGATCGCTTTACCGCCTGCTTCACAGATCAAGTTAACGATCTCTTTGTTTACTTGGCCGCCCAATACCATTTCAACCACGTTCATTGTGGCGGCATCTGTGACGCGCATACCATTGAGAAATTTAGACTCGATGTTTAACTTGTTCAACATGTCGCCAATTTGTGGGCCACCACCGTGCACGACAATAGGGTTAATACCAATGGCTTTCATTAAAACGATGTCTCGTGCAAAGCCTGCTTGCAGGGCTTCATCTGTCATGGCATTGCCGCCGTACTTAATAACTAGGGTTTTGCCAGCAAAGCGTTGAATGTAAGGAAGCGATTCACTTAATACTTTCGCCACGTCTAGAGCAGATTCACGAGAAAAAGCCACGACTTAGGTACTCCTTTTAAACCAAAATGGGGTGTGCATCAAAAATAACCAACACGCAATCATGTTGCATTGTTTTTTTGCTGTGTCGGATGTAGGGCCGTTACTGCAGAACCTTGCGTAAGAAGGCGAAGCGTGTGTGTAAGCAACCACTTAGGGTAGAAATAATAGCCTGATATTGTCGGATTAACTATAAAAAACTGTGTGAAAACAACCAAGCTTGCAGCTAAAAAGCGTTCGTTCGCCAACGAATTCGGGAATTGATGAAAGAATGCTACGTATAGACAGAAAAAGATGAGGAAAACTCATCTTTTAACAGGCTGTCTTGCACGATTCGGGCGAACGTGGTGTTCGTCAAAAACGGTTTATTGCGTTCCTGTGTGACCAAATCCGCCTTCGCCACGCTCAGTGCCTTCAAATTCACTGACAATATTAAATTCCGCTTGTACAACGGGCAACAAGACCAACTGAGCAACGCGTTCGCCTGGTTCAATGGTGAAATGACTGTGACCACGATTCCAACAAGAGATCATCAGTTCACCTTGATAATCAGAGTCGATTAGACCAACTAGATTGCCCAGTACGATACCGTGTTTATGCCCTAATCCGGAACGCGGCAAAATCGTTGCGGCAAGATTCGGGTCTTGAATGTAGATTGATAACCCCGTTGGCAGCAGTGTGGTTTCGCCTGGCGCGAGATCAATGGGCTGGTCAAGGCAAGCGCGTAGATCCAAGCCCGCTGATCCCTCTGTTGCATACGTTGGAAAAGGAATGTCTTTGCCGATTTTGTCGCTAAGAATTTTTAATTGAATAGGGTGTCTCATGGTGTTTGTCTCTTCTTTTATTGTGAGGAATGCAGGTTGCTTAAATGGTGCTGAATAAAATCGACCAGCTGTACGGCAAGGTCACTTTTTGCGGCTTTATCGGGTGTCCACGTATCGTTTGCACTGATAACGGTGACTTGGTTGCTGTCTTGATTGAAACCAATGTCGGTGCGGGAAACATCGTTGGCAATAATAATATCGAGCCCTTTGCGTTCACGCTTGCTTTTGGCGTATTCAAGAACATTGTGGGTTTCAGCGGCAAAGCCGACCATGGTTTTAGCACGGTTTTGTTGCGCGAGTGTGGCAATGATGTCGGGGTTTTTGACAAGTGTTAAGGTGAGTTCGTCGCTATCGGCTTGTTTTTTCATTTTCTGATCGCAAACCGTTTTCATTTTAAAGTCGGCAACAGCGGCGGCACCAATAAACACATCCGCTTGAGACGTCATGGCGTTCACACAAGCGGCCAACATAGCATCCGCACTTTTGACTGGGACGACTTGCACGCCCTGTGGCGAGGGAAGTTGTACCGGTCCACTGATCAAGGTAACGCTTGCGCCACGGGCGTTTGCGGCGGCGGCTAAGGCATAGCCCATTTTCCCTGAACTGTGGTTGCTGATGTAGCGCACCGGATCGATGGCTTCCATCGTAGGGCCAGCGGTAATGACCCAATGTTGTCCCAGTAGGTCCTGTTCTTGGCGAGACGCAGAGAAATGGGCATCCATCGCGTTATAAAGGTCACTGGGTTCACTCATACGTCCAGGGCCAATATCACCGCAGGCCTGCGCACCGTCGGCAGGTCCTACACTCATGACACCGCGTTCGTGAAGCAATTGACTGTTGGCTTGGGTTGCAGGGTGTTTCCACATGGCTTGATTCATGGCGGGGGCGATCAACACCGGCGACTCCGTGGCTAAGCACAGAGTTGTCAACAAATCATTGGCCATACCTTGGGCATAACGTGCGATGAAATCGGCCGACGCTGGAGCAATCACGACTAAGTCGGCCCACTTCGCTAGCTCGATGTGCCCCATCCCCGCCTCAGCATTAGGGTCCAATAAGGCGCTGCGCACGGGGTGTCCCGATACGGCCTGCAAAGTCATTTCGGTCACGAAGGCTTTCGCGCCATCGGTGAGTACGACTTGTACTTGTGCGCCAGCCTTGCTGAGAAGACGAATGAGCTCAATGCTTTTATAGGCCGCAATGCCACCAGTAATGCCGAGTAAAATGCGTTTTTGCGCGAGGTTGGACATAAAAAACTTCTCAATTCGGTCAGTGATCGATAAAGTAAATAAAAGGCAGGACGCCTTCTTTTTGTTAGACGCAAGATTATCATGTATCAAGGAGTAGATCATGGGGATTAACCACTGGCCAGAACAAGATAGGCCACGCGAAAAGCTCATTAATCAAGGCGCTGAGTCGCTAAGCGATTCGGAGCTACTGGCGATTTTTCTTCGAACTGGGACACGTGGCGTGAGCGCGGTAGAGCTGGCCCGACAAATATTGTTGGAGTTTGGCGGCTTGCGCGCGCTGATGTCTGCCAGCCGAACCGATTTTTGTAAAGGCTTCGGGTTAGGGGACGCCAAGTACACTCAGTTGCAAGCTGTCCTCGAAATGTCCAAACGTCATCTCAAAGAGCAATTAATGCGCGACACTGTGTTTAATGGCGCAGAGCATGTGCGCAGTTATTTATCGTCGCAACTTCGCCATGCCCAACGGGAAGTGTTTGCCGTACTGTTTCTCGACTCTCAGCATCGGCTTATTTGTTACGAAGAGCTTTTTTTTGGCACCATCGATGCTGCAGCCGTTTATCCAAGAGAGGTGGTGAAAGCGGCATTACAACACAATGCCGCTGCGTTGATTCTGGCTCACAATCACCCCAGTGGCGTCGCCGAACCCAGTCAAGCCGATGTGCATATTACGGATAAAATTCGCCATGCGTTAGATCTGATTGACGTACGTTTGTTGGATCATTTTGTCGTCGGTGACGGCCAACCTGTGTCGCTTGCCGAACGAGGGTTGCTGTGAACTGTTCATTTTTTTCACAAAAGAATTGCTCAATACCTGAGCTTATGGGAAAATGCGCGCCGCTATATCCTCGGTACGGGATTTTTTTGATTCATAAGGAATCATGCTCCGCCTGAGGAAGTGAAACACTTCCAATAATCTTCTGGATAGCAAAAGGTATTTAATTATGTCTCGCGTATGTCAAGTTACTGGGAAGCGTCCTGTTACAGGTAACAACGTTTCTCACTCAAAACGCCGTACTAAGCGTCGTTTTCTTCCTAACCTTCATTGGCACCGTTTTTGGGTCGAAGGTGAAAACCGCTACATCCGTTTACGTGTTTCCTCTAAAGGTATGCGTATTATCGATAAAAAAGGTATTGAATCAGTTCTTGCTGAAATTCGTGCCAACGGCGAAAAAGTATAAGGATCTGAATCATGGCTTCTAAAGGCGCTCGCGATCTAATTCGCATGGTATCTTCTGCTGGTACTGGTCACTTCTACACAACTGACAAGAACAAGCGAAATACTCCTGACAAACTTGAAATGAAAAAGTTTGATCCAGTTGTACGTAAGCACGTTATGTACAAAGAAGCGAAAATCAAATAATTTTTGCTTCTTGTTAAAGGAACCGACTCATTGAGTCGGTTTTTTTATATCTACGATTCCATTTTTGCCCTTACACTGAGTGTTTTTGTATCTGTCTTATGTTTGTTGAGGTGACGCATGCCAGAATTACCCGAAGTTGAAACCACCCTGCGTGGCATAGAGCTAAAATTAGTCGGTCGTGTGTTAGCCAGTGTTGCCATTCGACAGCCTAAATTGCGCTGGCCGATTACGCCTGAGCTTAGCCATGACATGGTGGGTGAGGTCATCACGCATTTGTCTCGACGAGGAAAGTACATTGGTATTCATACTCAAAAAGGCACCTTGATTGTCCACCTTGGTATGTCGGGCAGCTTGTATTTTGTTGCCGCTGACACACCTCCCATGTTCCATGATCATGTGGATTTTTGCTTTGCCGATGACGATGTGTGGCTGAGATACACAGACCCAAGGCGTTTTGGGGCCATATTGTGGACAACAAATGATTGGCTTGAGCATGAGTTAATTAAGCACCTTGGTCCCGAGCCTTTGTCAGAAGCGTTTAATGTCGATCAACTTTACGAGCGTGCCAAGGGGCGAAAAGTCCCTATTAAGACGTTTATTATGGACAGTAAAGTAGTGGTGGGAGTGGGAAATATTTATGCCAACGAAGCGTTATTTCAAGCGGGCATTCGTCCCGATCGTCTAGCGGGTAGCATCAGCAAAGCGCGTTTGGGACGGTTAGTCGAGTGCATTAAAGTGGTGCTTGCTGCTGCGATTAAACAGGGCGGAACGACGCTTAAAGATTTTGTCGGAGGCGATGGTAAACCTGGCTACTTCAAACAGGAACTGGCCGTCTATGGTCGAGCAGGACAGCCTTGTGTTGTGTGCGAAGCACCTTTGATTGAAATTCGTCAAGCGCAGCGCAGTACGGTATTCTGTCGACATTGCCAATCTTGACCATTTGTTTATAGTTAGACGTTAGAATGGCTGTTTACTCTGACTTTGTCGCTTATTATGTTGCAAAGTCATTTTTTTATTCAAAACGTTGCTATGGTATCTGGCCTAATATGTGCAGATTTCGTTGCGATATTACTCGAATGGGTTTATTTTTGACCAATTAGGCAGAGTTTGTCCTTGCTTAGATCAGATTAAAACCACGACTATTTATTATACATGACGACCTATTACAAAAGAGGAATTGGAATGAAAGCTGTTTTTCTTGCATCTGTGACGGCATTGGCCGTTTCATCAAGTTTGGCCATGGCCGCAGATCCTGCCGTTGTCTACGATCAAGCCGGTAAGTTTGATAAGTCTTTTAACGAAGGCGTTTACAACGGTGTAAAACAATACACCGCAGAAACAGGGATTCAAGTTCGTGAATTTGAGCCAAAGAATGAGGCTCAGGTAGAGCAAGGTTTACGTCGTTTAGCAAAGCGTGGCTATTCTCCTATCGTGACGGTGGGCTTTAACATGACGTCAGCGGTTGAGAAAGTGGCGAAAGACTTTCCAGAAGTGAGCTTCACCTTGATCGATGGTGAGATTGATTTACCGAATGTTCAATCTGTTATTTTTAAAGAGCACGAAGGCTCTTTTATCGTTGGGGCTTTGGCCGCAATGGCGTCTAAAACCGACACAGTGGGCTTTATTGGTGGTATGGACATTCCTTTGGTGCGCAAATTCGGTTGCGGCTATGAACAAGGGGTAAAATTCGCCACACCAAACGCGACAGTACTGCAAAACATGACAGGCTCTACGGGCGCCGCCTTTAATGACCCGACTAAGGGCTCAGAATTGGCAAAAAGCCAGTTTTCTAAAGGGGCTGATGTCGTCTTTGCAGCGGCCGGTGGCACCGGTATTGGTGTCTATCAAGCGGCAAAAGACGAAGGTAAATTTGCCATTGGTGTGGATTCCAACCAAAACCACATTCAGCCAGGCACGATGCTGACCTCTATGGTAAAACGTGTTGATCAAGCGGCTTACAACACATACAAGAACGCTCCAGCCGGTACATGGCAGCCCGGTCTTGTGGTACTAGGCTTGGCGGAAGACGGTGTGGATTGGGCGCGCGATGAGTACAACGCCAGCTTGATTACGGAAGAGATGAAAGCCAGTGTGGCTGACATTCGTGCGAAAATCATCAGCGGTGAGATTCAGGTACACGACTACATGTCAGACAATACCTGCAACTACTAACGTATTAAAAAGCAGTGGTCAGCGTTTGCTGGCCGCTGCTTTTTTTGCTTTAGAGTGTTCCATATAAGCAAATGAAATGACGTGAGATATGACGAAAAAAACCATGCCATACGCAATCGAATTGCGAGACATCAGTAAACGTTTTGGTGCCGTGCAGGCAAACAAAGACATTTGCTTACACGTTGCCAAAGGCACCATTCACGGCATCATCGGTGAAAACGGAGCGGGCAAATCCACTTTGATGAGTATCATTTATGGCTTCTATGAAGCCGATACCGGTCACATTGAAGTCGATGGCCAACGAGTGGATATCCGCAATTCTGAAGGTGCGATTCAAGCGGGCATCGGAATGGTGCATCAGCATTTCATGCTGGTGGAAACCTTTAGCGTGCTTGAAAACGTGATGCTGGGAGCCGAAGGCGGTGCACTGCTGAAAAATGGCATAGGCGCTGCACGTATTGAGTTGCAGCGGCTGGCACAGGAATACAGCTTAGACATTGATGTTGATGCCATTGTGGAAGATTTACCGGTGGGTTTGCAGCAACGTGTCGAGATTCTAAAAGCTCTATACCGTGGTGCACGCATTCTGATATTGGATGAGCCAACGGGGGTATTAACACCGCAAGAAGCCGATCATCTATTCCGTATTTTACACGCCTTAAAAGAGCAGGGCGTGACGGTTCTACTGATTACTCATAAACTGCGTGAAATCATGGCGTCAACGGACAATGTGTCTGTGATGCGTCAAGGCGAAATGGTGGCCCACCGAGAAACGGCCCACACGACAAAGGAAGAGTTAGCCGAGTTGATGGTGGGTAAAAAAGTCCGTTTGACCGTCAACAAAGACGAGGCCAACCCAAGTCAGGTATTGCTTTCTGCCAAGCATTTATCGCAATTTGACAGCCAAGGGGTAAAGCGCCTGAAAGATGTAAGCTTGGAATTGCGCGCTGGTGAAATCCTGGGGATTGCGGGTGTATCCGGTAACGGTCAAAGCGAACTGCTGAATGTTCTGTCTGGTATTACCTTAATGGATGAAGGGGAAATCGATTTCGCGGGTCAAGTAATCAACGCTAAGGCGCCAAAAGATGCGGCTCAAATGCGTGATTTAAAAATGGCTCACGTGCCAGAGGATCGCCATAAAATGGGCTTGGTCACCGGCTTTGAAGCCTACGAAGCGGCGATATTGGGTTACCACAACTCAGATGCTTACAATGGCAAAGTGTTGATGAACCGCAAAGCCATGTTAGACGAATGCAACACACGCATGGCCGATTGGGATGTGCGTCCCCCTAATCCTCATTTGAAAACCGCCAATTTTTCTGGTGGTAATCAGCAAAAAATCGTTATTGCCCGAGAAGTAGAACAAAACCCTGATGTGCTCTTAATTGGTCAGCCAACTCGAGGGGTGGACATCGGTGCGATTGAAAATATACACGAGCAAATTGTAAAACTGCGAGACGCCGGTAAAGCCATTTTGCTGGTATCGGTAGAATTGGATGAAATTATGGCGTTAAGTGACCGTATTTTGGTGATGTTTGATGGCGCAGTCGTCGGTGAACTTGATGCAAAAGACGCGGATGAACGTACTCTAGGTTTGATGATGGCCAATGCATTTAATGAAGAACAAAGCGGTGGTCAGACTGCCTCTGCCGAAGCAACAGGAGCCCATGTATGAGTCAGGCAAAAGTACCAGCTTGGGTCAATATGGCCTTGATTCCTATGTTAAATATTCTTTTGGCTTTTTTGGTGTCAGGGTTATTGATTTTGGCCATTGGAGAAAATCCGGTCGAAGCCGCTGGGTATTTGATTTACGGTGCCTTTGGTTATGACGAAGGCGTGGGTTATACCCTCTACTATGCAACTAACTTGATTTTCACTGGACTGGCGGTGTCAGTCGCGTTTAAAGGGGGTCTGTTCAATATTGGTGGTGAGGGGCAGGCTTATATTGGTGGTTTAGGGGTGGGCTTGATTTGTCTGTCGCTTGATCACACCATGCCGTTTTATGTGATTGCGCCCTTGGCGATCATAGGGGCTGCGGTGTTTGGTGCGGCATGGGCTTATATACCGGCCTATTTGCAGGCGCGCCGAGGCAGCCACATTGTAATTACCACCATCATGTTCAACTTTATTGCCTCGTCGTTGATGGTGTACCTGATCGTTAACTGGCTAAAAGAAGACGGTCGTATGGCGCCCAACAGTCGAACCTTTGAGGAAAATGCTTGGCTGCCGTACTTGCATGAAATCCTGTCCCCTTTAGGCATTGAAATTGGCGATTCGCCGCTGAATTTGGCGTTTATTTGGGCCTTGTTATGTTGTGTATTTGTTTGGGGCTTAGTGTGGCACACCCGTTGGGGCTATCAATTACGTACGTTAGGCACCAATCCAACAGCCGCGCGCTATGCCGGCATCGATACGGCGAAAGTGACCATTTGGGCGATGTTGATCTCTGGCGGTTTGGCGGGTTTTGTCGGGTTGAATGAAATCATGGGAGTGAATCACAGTTTATTACTTAACTTCACTGCGGGTTATGGCTTTGCTGGTATTGCGGTGGCTTTGATGGGGCGTAACCATCCGATTGGTATTATTTTGGCGGCTATGTTGTTTGGGGCCTTGTATCAAGGTGGCGCTGAGTTGGCGTTTGAAATTCCCACTATTACACCTGAAATTGTGGTTGTGATTCAGGGTTTGGTGATTCTTTTTTCAGGTGCCCTAGAGCACATGTTTAAAGATCGTATCGAAGGCTTTTTTATTCGCAGAGCGGTCGCCTAGGGGAATACTATGTTTGAAACATTGATACTCATGTTAGACGCGACCATGCGTGTGTCTACGCCGTTACTTTTTGCGGCTTTAGCGGGCTTGTACTCAGAACGTGCAGGCATTGTTGATATTGGTTTAGAAGGAAAAATCCTAGGCAGTGCCTTTGCTGCTGCTGCGGCTGCGGCGGTGTTTGGTTCGGCTTGGGTTGGCTTGATTTTTGGTATTTTGACGTCTGTCTCCTTGGCGATGATCCATGGCTTTGCCTGTATTACTCACCGTGGTGATCACATTGTGTCTGGTGTGGCGATCAATACCATAGTGGCAGGTCTGACTGTTACTTTGTCGATGCATTGGTTTGGTATGGGCGGTCAGACACCTGCGCTGTCGGGTGATGCGCGCTTTATGGAAATTACTTTCCCTTTTGCAGAAGCATTACGCGATGTGCCTGTACTGGGGTTAATTTATTCAGATATGCTGAGCGGCCACAATATTCTGGTGTACTTAGCATTTTTGATGGTGCCCGTGACGTATTGGGTCGTGTACAAAACACGCTTTGGTTTGCGTCTTCGTGCTGTGGGTGAAAACCCTCATGCGGTAGACACCGCCGGTATTTCGGTGGCGTTTATTCGTTACCGCGCCTTGATTGTATGTGGCATTTTATGTGGCCTTGCCGGGGCGTATTTATCGACTGCGCACAATGCGGGTTTCTTAAAAGACATGAGCGCAGGTAAAGGCTATATGGCGTTGGCCGCGTTGATCTTTGGTAAATGGCGTCCGGTGCCTGTGTTGTTTGCTTGTTTGTTATTTGGCTTTCTTGATGCGGTGGCGATTCGTATGCAAGGTGTGGTCATTCCTGGTATTGGTGAAGTGCCCGTGCAAGCAATCGAAGTCTTACCTTATGTGTTAACCGTCTTGTTACTGGCTGGGTTTATCGGCAAAGCGGTCGGGCCAAAAGCCATCGGTCGACCTTATGTCAAAGAGCGAGCTTAATATGGCGGATAACCCTGATGCATTAAACAGTAAGCTGTTTGAGCTGGCGACTGCTGCGATGAATAGGGCCTATGTGCCTTATTCTCGCTTTCCTGTCGGGGCGGCAATTGAAGCACACTCCGGTGAAATCTACGCCGGTTGCAACGTGGAAAACGCCGCTTACCCAGAAGGCACTTGTGCAGAAGCGGGCGCAATCGCTGCTATGGTGATGGGCGGCGACACGCAAATCAAACACATTTATGTCATGGGCAAAGGGGATCTGTTGGTGACGCCTTGTGGCGGTTGTCGGCAGAAAATCCGTGAATTTTCCCGTGCCGATACGGAGATTCATATCTGTGACGAAAAGGGCGTGCGCAAAACCCTCACCATGGAAGCGTTACTGCCATTTTCTTTTGGGCCTGATAACCTAGTCTAGGGTGTGCCGTTCTGACCGACTCCTACAGGGTCGTGACCTAACTAGGCGTCTCGGCATTTCTCAAGCAGACTAGGCGTTAATTTAATCGTGGCAATGACCTGCCCAAAGTCATCTTCATCACGCTTAATACTGAAGCCTAAATAACGGCAAAAATCGATCATGTGTTTGTTTTCTGCCAACACCACGCCTTTCATCCATTTGATGCCTTTGTCTGCGGCGACCAAAAACAGTTGTCGCATCATATAAGAGGCTAAACCTAATCCTTGATATTCATCTCCTAATACAACGGCAAACTCACAGCTTTGATCATCGAAGTTATCCACATAGCGTGCGGTGCCAATGAGGATATTTTTGTCTTCTTTGTTGATAATGGCCAGCAGTGCCATTTCACGATCATAGTCGATGTGCGACATGCTCGACAGCATACGGGGCGTAAGTTCTTCGATGTTTGAAATAAAGCGGAAGTAACGGGTTTCATGGGACATGCCACGAACAAAATCGGCCAAAATATCCGAATCCCTAGGTAAAACAGGGCGTACCGTCGCTACTTCGCCATTTTTAAGCGTACGTTCGGAGACCCATTGACGAGGGTAAGGGTGAATCGATAGGTGTTCATAGCGACGCCAGTTTTTGCATTGACGCAGGCGAGCGGTGACGTCCGCATAGACGCTGCCGCTTTCGTGGACACGTACATCAGCCAGTTCTAAGTGTTCGATTTCAGGCAGTTCACACACCATAGTGGATAAGTTTCGCAACAGACTTTCGAGCTCAAATGAGGTTTCTCCAGGGAAGGCGCGTTGAATTAAATCCTTCGCCAGTATGGTGTTAAGAGGCGGTAAAGCCACGGCTTCAAAGGCGGTGTGTTGTTGGGCACCCTCTAATGACAAGCCAATGGCAGGGCCGAATACGGCATCCTGAAAAACGCGCAAATGAATCGGTGCAAACAGCTGGTGGCTGGCTTGTCGACGGGTGATGATACGAATTTGGAATAATTCGAACACCTCTTTTAAAGCGTCAATTTGCGGGGTTATTTGGCCTTCTTTATAGAGCGTGGCCAAGGTTTGTGTTGCTTGGGCAACATCGATTTTAAAACGAAAGGCATGGCTGTCAGCGTACTGCTTTGCCAGCAGTTGGTTGCGTTGAAAGCGTACTAAAAATTGAAAGCCTTCAATGGCGGTTTCTGGTGTCCGTGAGGTAGGAATGCCGGCTTCATTGATGCGAGTGCGCATATTGGTCATGTTGTCGCCACCGAGTAAACACACCATCACCAGTTTTTTCTGGGTGCGATGCAGTTTGGTGATCAGGTTGTACAGTGAGCCAATGTCGATCAATGCTGTAGGGCTTAGGGTCAACAACACCGCGCCGCACTCTGGACTGCTCAGCGCATCAGCGGCCAAATCAATGTACAGATCCGTCGTACAGGTTGCCCATACGGTCGTAACAGGTCCAACACCACCACGCCCTGCCATGGTGGTTTCGAGTTTATTGCGCAGTTCGCCTTCTGGGTTGAGCAAATCAATATTAAGTTGTGTGGCTCGTTGGGCGGCCAGCTCTCCTGGTCCCGCCCCGTTCCCTATAATCAGCAGGGAGCCGTCTTTGATACGACGGGCGTTAGTCATCACGGAAGCGGCGGCAATGAGGTCGTTTAAGCGTCGGCCACGTACCGCGCCGGTTCGACTCAGGGCGGCATCCAGTACGCGTTCATCGGCGCCCATGGCGTGTTCGGTGACCACCGCAACGGGTTTATTGCGCCCTGTGGCGCGTAAACTGCTGAGAAAGCGTGTTGGGCGACCAATTTTCTGCAGATACATCAAAATGGCTTGGCTATCAAAATCATTGGACAGGTAATCCAATACCTGTGAGGGCATTACATCCACTGGGCTGCCCATTGCCACAACCTGAGAAAACCCAATACCTTGCCACGTCGCCCAGTCCACCAAGGCACTGGCGACCGTCCCTGATTGTGACATGAGCGCCAGACGTCCTGGTAACGGCTGAGCCAGTCCAAGCCATGCAAACACACCGTGTTTAGGGCGGCAAATACCAAAGCTGTTTGGCCCGAGTAGACGTACATTGTGCTGGCGCAGCAGTTCAACCAAGTGTTCTGGTGGTTCGCTGGTCCACGACAACATCAACAGGGATTCTATCTCTGCGGCACCGCAGTCGCGAATAATGTCTGCCATGGATTGCGACTCATGATCACCAACTAATACGGCTAAATCTGGACGTTTGTCTAATTGGCTTAAGTGTTTAACTTGCGCGAACCCCTTTGCAGATGGGGTCGCTAACTCTGCTGGTATTACACCGCACAAGGTAACGGGACAAGGCTTTTGGGCGTTTGATAACGCTTTTACCAGTGCCAACATAAGCGGGTCATGAGCATCGTCACCGGTCAGCACCACGAGGGATTGGGGAGCAAGTAGGGATTGCAAGGCATGTTGACTCACGGTCGTTCTCCTGATGCACAATAAGGATGCATGACAATAGCATAGATTAAAAAGAACACATGGTAGACCATCGTAGGGTAGATTGTCCTAATGAACTGTGGCCTGATACAAAACAATGAAGGATCCATAATAAGAACCCCATTGGAACAAAAAATGACCACCGCCTACATCACACACACCTCTTGTGACCTCCACAATATGGGGGATGACCACCCAGAATCGCCACAGCGTCTTGGGGCGATTCAAAATCGCCTGATTATGGGGCACCTTATGGATTTTCTACGTCGTATCGACGCGGAGCCCGCAACACGGGAGCAACTTCTACAAACACACGATGCGCACTATGTTGATTCTATGTACGCACGTGCTCCTGACGCGGGTCACATTGAGCTAGAGCCAGAAACGCTGATGATGCCGCAAACATTAGATGCGGCCTTACACGCGGCGGGTGCGGTGGTACGGGCGGTGGATGTGGTGATGTCCGGTGAGATGGACAATGCTTTTTGTGGTGTGCGTCCACCAGGGCATCATGCCGAACAAGATAAGGCCATGGGGTTTTGTTTGTTTAATAATATTGCCGTGGGCACGCGTCATGCGTTGCATCAATACGGTTTGCAGCGCGTCGCTATCGTGGATTTTGACGCACACCATGGCAATGGCACGGAAGATATTTTTAAAATGGATGAAAAGGTCATGTACGCATCCAGTTATCAGCATCCGTTTTACCCTTACAGTGACCCTGGGGCATCCCACGACAATATTTTGCACATGCCGTTAGAAGCCGGTTCGGGAAGTGACGCGTTTCAGGCGATTATGACAGAGCAGTTATTTCCCGCATTAGAGGCGTTCCAGCCTGAGCTGATTATGATTTCTGCGGGGTTTGATGCGCACAAAGAAGATCCGATGGCGCAATTGCGTTTGAGTGAGTCGGATTTTACTTGGATTACCGATCAGCTGATGGCGATAGCCGATCGTCATTGTGGTGGCAAAATCGTCTCGGTGTTAGAAGGTGGGTACAACACCGATGCCCTAGGGCGTGCGGCGTTTTGCCACATTAAAAGTCTGATGCGTCTATAGTGCTTTCGTTGTCGATAGATTGTCCGAACCTTTACCAATGTAAAGGCTCGGCTTGCTTGGCATCCTGAGCGAAAAAGTACCCTGCTTTGGGCGTGACAAACACCGTTTGCCCTTTTTCAACTGGTTTTTTATCAAAGACTTTATGGGGTAAATCCATTTCCCAGATGTCCTTACTGTGCCATCCGACCGGTGACAATTCTAACCGCACTTCGGCACCAATTGGGTTGATGGCGACGACTTTTAACGGAAGGTTAGCCTGGTCTGTGGCTGTTTCTGAGACAGTAAACTCATGGGAACGGACATACAACTGACCGTTCTGTTGGGCTGCGCCTTTTGGCAAGACAATGTGTGCTTGCTCGTTGCGCCATTGACCGTTTTCTATTTTGCCTTCAAAGACGTTGGCATTGCCCAAAAAATCAAACACAAAGCGACTGTTAGGCGAAGCGTACAGCGCTCCAGGTTGATCGACCTGTTCGATATGGCCATTACTCATCACCACGACACGATCTGAGAGCTCTAGGGCTTCTTCTTGATCATGGGTCACGAACACACTGGTGAAGCCCAGTTCGTCGTGTAATCCCCGTAACCAGCGGCGTAATTCTTTGCGCACCTTGGCATCAAGGGCGCCGAAGGGCTCGTCGAGCAGTAAGACTTCCGGTTGTGTCGCCAAGGCTCGTGCCAAGGCGATACGTTGTTTTTGACCGCCAGACAATTGCGACGGGAAGCGATTTGCCAAATGCGCCAGCTGCACCATGTCGAGTAAATGCATCACACGTTTTTTGATTTCGCTTGGGCTAGGGCGTTCTTTACGGGGCAACACATCTAAACCAAAGGCCACGTTGTCGGCTACGGTCATATGACGAAACAAGGCGTAGTTTTGGAACACAAAACCCACTCGACGATCGCGCACGTGCAAGTTGGTCACGTCGCGGTCGCCAAACTGGATTCGCCCAGTGTCGGCGCCTTCCAAGCCAGCAATAATGCGTAACAGGGTGGTTTTGCCAGAGCCAGAAGGACCGAGCAAGCCGATCATTTCGCCTTCTTGAATGTCCAAAGAGAGTGGCGATAAGGCCTGAAACTGGCCAAAAGTTTTGGAAATATGTTCGATCAAAATGCTCATAGGGTCGTTTCCTGTCGTTCTTGGCGCCATTCGATAAAGGCTTTAAATAGCAGCGTCAGTAGGGCGATCAGTGCCAGCAAGGAGGCGCTAGCAAAGGCCGCTGCCGCTTGGTAATCCTCGTATTGCAATTGCACATGCAAAGGTAAGGTGTTGGTTTCACCACGAATGTTGCCGGAGACCACAGACACGGCACCAAACTCGCCGACGGCGCGGGCGTTGGTCAAAATCACCCCATAAATCAGCGCCCACTTGATGTTGGGCAGAGTGACGCGGCGGAACAATTGCCAGCCCGATGCGCCTAAAATCACCGCGGCTTCTTCGTCTTCGCGGCCCTGTTGTTGCATCAAGGGAATTAATTCTCGTGCCACAAAAGGGCAGGTAACAAACACGGTGACCATAACAATGCCTGGCCAAGCGAACATCAGTTGGATGTCTTGCTCATACAACCAAGAGCCGATCCAGCCATTGTTGCCATAGAGCAGCAAATACAATAAACCAGCGACTACCGGCGATACGGCAAAGGGAATGTCCATCAAGGTCATTAACAGCTTGCGACCGGGGAATTCAAAACGGGTCACTGACCACGCCAGCATGACACCAAACACCAAATTCACCGGCACAGTCAGTGCGGCAACGAGAAGGGTTAAACCAATGGCATGCAATGTGTCCGCTTCTAATAAGCTAGTAAAGTAATGCCCCGCCCCTTTGACAAAGGCTTGCTGAAAAATAGCAATCAGTGGCACGACCAAAAGAATCGTCGTTAAAAACAGGGTCAGACCGATTAACGACCGTTTCACCCAAGGGCGGTCGCCGACTCTAAGTTGACTGGCTGTGTGCTTTTTTGATGACATAAGAGCTCCTAATCGACCTAGTTGCGTCCATGTAGACGACGTAAATAGCGTGCTTGCCAAATATTAATGGCGAACAACAGAATCAGCGACGCCATCAACACCACAGAGGCAATGGCACTGGCGGCAGGAAAGTCGAATTCCTGTAAACTGACGAAAATCATTAAGGAAGTGATTTCACTCACGTAAGGCATGTTGCCAGCGATAAAAATCACCGCACCAAACTCGCCTAAGCTACGCGTAAAGGATAGAGCAATACCGGTCATTAAGGCTGGCCACAATGCAGGGAAAATCACCCGACGAAACACCGACCAATCCGACGCACCCAAGGTCATGCCCGCTTCTTCTTCCTCAGGGGACAATTCTTCTAATACCGGCTGTACGGTGCGCACCACAAAGGGAATACTGGTAAACGCCATGGCGAGCACAATGCCCCAAGGGGTGTAGGCGATCTTGATGCCGATGCTGGCCAGCAAGTCGCCGTACCAGCCGTTTTGTGCGTACAGAGTCGCCAAGGTAATGCCCGCCACCGCGGTGGGCAGAGCAAAGGGTAAATCCACCAAGGCATCGAGAACACGGCGACCAAAGAAGTCATAACGTACCAACACCCACGCCAGTAACAAACCAAACACGCCGTTAAACAAAGAGGCGATCAAGGCTGCCCATAAGGTCACCTTGTAACTGGCCACCACGCGCTCGTCGCTGATGACTTGCCAATAGCGTTCCCATCCCATGTCCACTGACTGCATGATCAAGCCCGTCATGGGCAACAAAAGAATCAAGCTGATAAACAGCAGGGATGTCCCCAGACTCAAACTTAGTCCAGGAAGGACGCGTTTGTGGCGAGGACGAATGTCGGCGGCGCTTAATTGTGTTGCCATCTGATTGCCTATGCGTATGTGGTGTTCTGTATTAGGAAAAAAATTGGGTAAGAGTAAAAACGGCAAAGCCGAACACAAGGGTGCTCGGCTTAGTCATCTAAGTTAAAGCCTAGCGACGCTGTAACTGATCTAACTTGCCACCGTTTTTAAAGATCTCTTGGGTAGCTTTTGGCCAGCCGCCAGCGATTTCTTCTACGGTAAGCAGAGTCACTTCTGGGAATTGCTCGGCGAATTCTGCTTTCACCACGTCGTTGTGTACACGGTAATTAAAGCCGGCCAATAAACGCTGAGACGCTTCGCTGTACAGGTAATTTAGGTACTCGTGAGACACGGCTTCTGAGTTGTTACGCTTGGCGTTTTTCTCTACCACGGCCACTGGGAACTCCGCCAAGATAGACGTTTTTGGTACGACCACTTGATACTCGTCTGCGCTGTACTGGTTACGAATGTTGTTCACTTCGGACTCAAAGGTGATCAGCACGTCGCCAATGCCACGCTCAACAAACGTCGTCGTTGCGCCACGGCCACCGGTGTCAAACACAGCGACGTTTTTCAAAAACGTTTTTAAGAAGTCATCCACCGCCGTTGCTTGGTCTTTGCCGAAGGTTTTTTGTGCGTAACCTTGCGCCGCTAGGTAGGTGTAACGACCGTTACCAGAGGTTTTTGGATTTGGGAACACCAAGGCCACATCGTCACGGACCAGATCGCCCCAGCTTTGAATGTTTTTTGGGTTGCCCTTACGCACCAAAAACGCGGTGGTGGAGTAATAAGGTGAGCTGTCATTTGGGAAGGCTTTTTTCCAATCCGCCGGAATCATTTTGGCTTTGTCGTGCAATACCTGCACGTCGGTGACTTGGTTAAAAGTCACTACATCGGCAGACAAACCATTCATGATGGCATTGGCTTGCTTAGACGAGCCCGCGTGAGATTGTCTGATTTCAATGGTTTGGCCTGTTTTTTCTTGCCAATGTTTTTCAAACGTTGGGTTGTACGTAGCGAACAACTCACGGGCAATGTCGTAAGAGGTGTTTAAGATAGTTTGATCTGCAGCGGAGGCATGAACTGCACCGCTCAATAATACGGTGCCCAAAATAGATTTAATGGAACGAGATGTAAGTGTCATAGCGGCCTCAATAAAAGCAGTAAAAATAAATACGATAAAAGAAGGTTAAACCAAACTTTTTGTTCTTACAAAGGTTTTAAATAGAACTTTTTGGAATATTTATAGGACAAGAAGACGTTGCTTTTTGGCGTATTAAGGCGGTATTTGTCTCGTTTTTTGCTGGATTGTTCTTTATTACTTCTGGTCGGCTTTGAGTGACTTAGGTCATAATACACATACATATTGTATTGATAATGATTACTGCGTTCATTGCTGGAGACGTTATGGTGTTATCAGAGTTACAAAAAAACCAGATCGCAGTCATTCGTGAGGTCACACATCCGCAAGAAGAGATGCAACGACAGTTGTTGGCATTGGGGTTTGATCCTGGCGAAAACGTACAACTTATGACCAAGGCACCCTTTGGTCACACATTACAAATCAAAGTGGGCACGACCTTAGTGGCCATGCACTCTGATGACGCAAAGTATGTGTATCTTTGCGACTTGCTTTAGAAGAGACAGCGGCACTCATGACATTTCATATCAGTTTAGTTGGTAATCCGAACACAGGAAAAACTACGCTATTCAATAAGTTAGCCGGTACTCGTCAAAAAGTGGGTAACTGGGCAGGCGTCACCGTAGATTGTAAAACCGGCGTTTTTATTCGGGGTAGTGAACGGGTAGATATGACGGATTTGCCTGGTATTTACAGTCTTAATAATCAAACGGGTGGCATGGATGAAACGATTGCGCGACGGTTTCTGACCCAAGAAGATTACGACGTGATTGTAAACGTGGTGGATGCAACCAACCTTAAGCGTAACCTAAAGCTCACACAAGAGCTGGTGGCACTAGGTCGTCCTATGGTTATCGTTTTGACCATGACGGATTTAGCACGCAAGTTAAATATAATGCCTGACGTTGCGCGTTTATCAAAAAATATCGGTGTGCCTGTCGTGGATGGCTATCAACAGTCTATGTCAGAGTTACAAGCGACGCTTTTGTCCTTATTTCATCGTTTACCAACGGCGTTGGACACACTGCTACAAAGGGAAGCGTCACAACCGACACCGGTACGGGATATTTCCGTGTGGCTGCATCAAGTGGTCACAGGCCGCAGTCAGGCTAAGAATATTACGGATAAAATCGATCAGATAGTGCTCCACCCTTGGTTGGGCATCCCTATTTTTTTATTGGCTATGTACGCCATGTTTGCCATCGCTATTGGTGTGGGCTCTTTATTTATTGATCCAATCGATACTTTTGCCGGTTATTGGTTTGTTACCTTCCCTAGTTATTGGATGACGCAATTGGGTGTGCCGGATGGCTTGATTGTCGTATTAGCAAATGGCTTAGGGGGCGGTGTGCAGTTGGTGGCAAGCTTTATACCGGTCATCGGCTTTTTATATATTTGCCTCAGTATTTTAGAAGACAGTGGTTATATGGCACGGGCGGCGTTTATTGTTGATCGCATTATGTCGTCTATCGGTTTGCCAGGTCAGGCATTTATTCCTTTGTTGCTCGGTTTTGGCTGTAATGTGCCTTCTATCATGGCAACGCGCAGTTTAACCAATGTAAAGCAGCGTATGCTCACTATGGCGATGGCGCCTTTTATGTCCTGTGGAGCACGTTTGGCGGTGTACGTGATGTTTGTGTCGGTGTTCTTTCGGGACAAGGGTGGTTTGTTGGTATTCGGCTTGTACCTCTTTGGCATTCTAGTCGCGGTTGGAACGGCATGGATTTTTAGGAAGCAGTTATTTCGTGATGTACGGGTCAGTGTGTTAATGGAAATGCCTCATTACCACCGTCCACGCTGGAGTAATGTGGGGTTATCGAGTTGGCATAAAGTGCGTAGCTTTGTGTTACGTGCAGGGAAAACCATTGTGCTCGTGTCCGCCATATTAACTATTTTGAACGCCATCCCTTCTTGGAAAGCGTCTGAAGAGGGTGCGAAACCGTCTGCGTTGGCTCAGATAGGGCAAATGATGACACCGATATTCTCACCAATCGGCATGGGTGAGGACAACTGGCCTGCGGCTGTCGGAGTGTTTACCGGAGTGCTGGCCAAAGAAGCGGTAGTGGGTACGATGGACACGCTGTACACTGACATGGCCCGAGCAGATGTCAGCAGTAGCTCGGAAAATACGTTAATAGAGTATGAGTCGCCCTTGAGTAATCTGCTGGGTGTGGTGGCCTTGTTAGGTGAAAATCTTTCAGGCGCTGTGTCTACTTTCACCGACCCTCTTGGTTTGACCAGTGTCACGGAGGCCAAGAATCAGGCGTTGACGGCAGGGAGCTATCAGATGTTGGTGTTGTTTGATGGCTGGAAAGGCGCGTTTTCTTATTTAGTATTTGTACTCTTGTATACCCCTTGTGCTGCGACAATTGGCGCGCTGATGAAAGAAGGCGGCCTGCTGTGGACGATCGTCATCGTCGCATGGAGCACATCGGTTGCCTATGTGGCAGCGGTGTTCAGTTTTCAGTTACTGACCTTTGCCAGTCACCCTGTCAGTGCCAGTCTGACTCTTGGTTTGGCCACCGCTTGGTTGATTGCGTTTATTGTGGCTCTCAAGGTGTGGGTAAAGCCCAAAGTCGATAAAAACATTATTGCTGTGGGCTAGGGTGTGGTGCGTTTTCTGCTCATAAGGTGAGTAAGGCGCTAGCTATTTTTTACCAGCCCCAAGTAGTTTTCGATGCCAGCAATTTGGTCTTCCGCATGATGGTTAACATAGAGCACCGTGGTCTGCTTGCCTTGACAGATTTTTTCAATTAAAGCGAGCACCAGTTGACGGTTGATGTCGTCCAAACCAAGGCAAGGCTCATCGAGAATCAATAAGGGTGGATGTTTTACCATAGCGCGAGCGATCAGTAGCAATCGTTGGTCGCCATAAGACAACTTATTGAAAGGTTGGTCGGCACGCTGCGTCATGCCTAACAAGGCTAACCACTCGTTAGCGATTTTCTTCTGGTTGTCGTTGGCTTTGCTGTACATACCAATGCTGTCGTAGAAACCCGAGAGGATGACGTTGCGGCAACTGGTACTGACACGATATTCCCATTGCAATGAAGTGGAGACATAACCAATGAATTGTTTGATTTGCCAGATGCTCTCTCCATTGCCACGTTGAAAACCAAAGACAAAAATATCATTGGTATAACATTGTGGGTGGTCACCGGTGATCAGTGATAAAACACCGGTTTTGCCGCTGCCATTGGGACCACTGAGTTGCCAATGTTGACCTTGCTCTATGGTCCAATCGAGTTTATCAACGATGATGGTATCACCGTATTTAATTGTTGCTTGGTGAAGTTTAACAAGAGGATGCTTAGGATCAAGCGTTGGCAAAGCGTTGCTGTTGTCGGCGGGTGGAATGTTTAAGTGAGTGGTTTTCAAGTGCAAGAGTTGATACAGCTCTTGGTAAGCGTGTGGGTCTTGCTTATCAATAGCATGAGCCAGTCTGCCTTCACTCATATAAGCCACATGGGTGATAAAATCGGGCATTTCATCAAAGCGGTTTAATACCAATACCATGGGCGTTGTTGTCACTAAACCAGCAAGATGGTTTTGCAGCATGGTCAATGTGGCCGCGTCTAAACCATCAAAGGGTTCGTCTAAAATCAGCAAGTCTGGTTCGTTCGCCAGTGCACGAATCAACATGACTTTTCGCGTTTCCCCGGTGGAGAGCTTGCGAAAGGCTCGATCTAATAACCCGGTTAGGCCAAATTTCTCGACCAGGTCACGCGCCAGTTCTGTGTCCACGCAGTATTCAAAAATCATTTCATGCACAGGCGTGCCGACGGAGATAACATCCATGATGTCAGCGTCGTCTTTTTTTAACTCTTGAGCAATCAATTCTGCTTGTGCTTCAAACGATACCAAGCCAACTTTTTTAGGTAACCCCAAAACGTCGCCTGCCTCAATCTTACCGACACCTGCTAAGACGGCAGCGAGAGCCGATTTCCCCGAGCCGTTTGTCCCCGTAATGACCCAGTGTTGATTGGGTTCAAGCGTCCAATGTATATCATTAAGTGTGAAACGATCATCAAAATTAACGGTTAGGTTGTGTAAACGAACAGCAGCGTCCATGGGAGGTTCCTAGTAAATAGAGACAGAAAAGCCGAGGTTTCTATAACGGAAAGCTCGGCTTTTGTAAGGTTTAAAGATTCAATAATCGTATTAAACGATTTTCTTCATGTCAGCCATGTGACCGCGAAGTACAGAACCAATCGCTTCTACTGGGTGAGCGCGCAAAGCTGCGTTCACTTCGATCAAACGTGCGTTGTCTACGCCATTGTCGTCTTCAGTAAGACCTTTACCGATCACGTCAGTTTTGATGTCTTTCATGAAGTCAGCCAATAGAGGAACACAGGCATGGTTGTATAGGTAACAACCGTATTCTGCTGTATCAGAGATAGTCGCGTTCATTTCGTAAAGTTTCTTACGAGCAATGGTGTTTGCGATTAGCGGTGTTTCGTGTAGAGACTCGTAGTAAGCAGACTCTGCGATGATGCCAGCCGCTGTCATGGTTTCAAACGCAAGTTCAACACCGGCTTTTACCATAGCGACCATCAAGATGCCGTTATCGAAGAACTCTTGTTCAGAGATCTCAACGTCGCCCGCTGGGGTTTTTTCGAAGTTGGTTTCTGCGGTGTCTGCACGCCATTGCAGCAAGTTTTTGTCATCGTTCGCCCAGTCTTCCATCATTACGCGAGAGAAGGTGCCGTCGATGATGTCATCTTGGTGCTTGTTGTACAAAGGACGCATAATGACTTTCAATTCTTCTGCTAGATCAAACGCTTTGATTTTTGCAGGGTTAGAAAGACGATCTAGCATGTTGGTCACGCCGCCGTATTTCAAGGCTTCCGTGATAGTTTCCCAACCGAACTGGATCAAGCGAGAGGCGTAGCCAGCATCAACACCTTCTTCAACCATTTTGTCGAAACAAAGGATAGAACCGGTTTGCAACATACCACATAGGATCGTTTGCTCACCCATTAGGTCGGATTTTACTTCGGCGATGAAAGAAGACATTAGAACACCGGCTTTGTGACCGCCTGTGCCTACCGCGTAAGCTTTTGCTAGGGCAAGACCTTCGCCTTGAGGGTCGTTGTCTTCGTGAACCGCGATCAATGTTGGCACACCAAAACCACGTACGTATTCTGCACGTACTTCAGAACCTGGGCACTTAGGCGCAACCATGATGACAGTAAGGTCTTCGCGGATCTGCATGCCTTCTTCTACGATGTTGAAGCCGTGAGAGTAAGATAGGCAAGCGCCTTCTTTCATCAGAGGCATAACCGCAGTCACAACAGGAGTGTGTTGCTTATCGGGTGTTAGGTTAAGTACCACGTCAGCGGTTGGAATCAATTCTTCGTAAGTACCCACAACGAAACCGTTTTCTGTGGCGTTTTTCCAAGATTGACGTTTTTGTGCGATGGCTTCAGGACGCAAAGCGTAAGATACATCCAAACCACTGTCGCGTAGGTTCAAGCCTTGGTTAAGACCTTGAGCACCACAGCCGATCACGACCATTTTTTTGCCTTTAAGGGCTTCTACGCCGTCAGCAAATTCTGAGATGTCCATGAAACGACATTTTGCTAGTTGAGCCAATTGCTCGCGTAGCGGCAGGGTATTGAAGTAGTTAGCCATGATAAACACATCCTAATTATTATGATTACAGTATTAACCCGCTGGGCTGGTTAACATTAAAAATGAGTAACGCAGTGTACTAAAGTGATGAGTACATTGCATAAGTGTCATCACTGTATAGAAAGTTTGGTCTTTCGTGAATTGATATATTTGCAATATTACGTCCCATTTTATGCAAGACTATTTTATGATGAGCATTGTCTTTATAAGAGTCAGAGACATCAAAAGCGAAAAGCATGGACAGCAGCCAGTAGAGGGGCATTTTTATGAACACTCGATCGTTAAAACAGTTTTTAGCGTTAGCGGATACCTTGCATTTTGGTCGTGCCAGTGACGATTGCAATATCAGTATTTCCGCTTTGTCGCGCAATATTCGTCATTTAGAAGAAGAGCTCGGCGTGGCATTGTTTAGCCGCGACAACCGTACGGTGATGCTGACTCAAGAAGGGCAGAAGTTTGTTAAATACGCTCGTGATACTTGTCATCAGTGGCAGTCTATTCGTCATGAACTAACGGATAACTCCGATGAATTAAGCGGTGAAATCAGTTTGTACAGTTCGGTGACGGCCAGTTACAGTTTCTTATATGACCTGTTGCGACGGTTTCGGGTTGCCTATCCAGCCATTGAAATCAAATTACGTACAGGGGACCCAGAACACGCCATTGCACACATATTGGACGGTAAGGAAGACATTACGATTGCGGCTCATCCCGCCAAGTTTCCTCGCGGTGTGGCGTTTAAGCCAATCGCAGTGTCCCCCTTATTATTTATTGCGCCCTTGGATCAACAAGTTCCGCACGTGCCGAATGGGGTGCCTGCTATGGCGGCTGATTGGGCAAACATTCCAATGATTTTGTCTGAGAGTGGCGTGTCGAGAACGCGTGTGGACGAGTGGTTCCAACAACACAGCATGACGCCGCGTATTTATGCCCAAGTCACAGGCAATGAAGCCATTGTGAGTATGGTCAGTTTGGGTTTTGGGATTGGTGTGGTGCCGAAGATCGTCTTGGACAACAGTCCATTAAAAGACCGAGTGCAAATTTTGGCCGTTAAGCCTGAGTTAGCGCCTTACGATATTGGTCTGATTACGTTAAAGAAAAACCTTAAAAACCCCTTGGTCAATGCATTTTGGGATCTGATCAAAGAGCCGTAACACACCAGTGACAACAGAGACATGTTGTGTTGGCATGTTACGACGCATTGCTGGTACTTACCTTTTAATAAGCGAGCGGTCGCTTATTTCCAGCCAGCCTTATCCATCAACTCAACCGCTTTACGGTTGTTTTCACCCAATACACTCAAAGACACCGTGTCGGCTTTAAATTCACCAAATTTTGCTAAGCTTTTTGGTGGGGCAATGCCGTCAACCACAGCGTATTCGTTGTTCACGTTGGCGTACCAAGTTTGGCTTTGATCATTGGTCAAGAAATCGATCAGTTTTTTCGCGTTGTCGATGTTTTGCGAGGACGCTGTGATACCAATACCACTGACGTTTACGTGAGCACCACGTTGGTTGCTTGCTTGGTTTGGCCAGTGCATCGCCAATTTATCGAAGATGGCGCGGTCAGAGGATTGTTTGCTTAGACCCAAACGACCAAAGTAGTAAGTATTGGCAACAGCAACATCACAAACCCCTGCTGCAACCGCTTTGATTTGATCCGTATCACCCCCTGCTGGTGGACGTGCAAAGTTAGCCACAAGGCCTTTCGCCCAATCCAGTGTTTTGGCTTCACCGTGTGCATCAATCATAGAGGCGACAAGAGACTGGTTGTAGATATTACTCGATGAACGGATACAGATTTTTCCTTTCCACTTAGGATCAGCTAGGTCTTCGTATGTGGACAATTGTGCAGCGTTAACGTTTTCTGGGTTGTAGAAAATGACGCGAGAACGTTGTGACAAACCGTACCAGTAACCTTCACGATCTTTTAGGTGCTCAGGTACGACCTTATTTAACTGTTTTGTTTCAAAAGGTTGTAAAACACCTGCTTCTTTAGCACGGTAAAGACGACCGGCGTCAACAGTAATAAACACATCGGCAGGGCTGGCATCGCCTTCTGACTGTAGACGGCTTAGTAATGCATCTGCTTTACCCGTAATAAGGTTTACTTTGACATCGTTTTCTTTAGAGAAAGTGTCTAGCAATGGTGCAATAAGGGCTTCGTTACGAGCGGAATATACATTCACTTCACCACTGGCAATGGCGGAAGCGCTGGTCAGTGCCAATAGAGAAGAAGAGCCGATAAGGGCAACAAGAGCGGAAGTTCGTTTCATAATAAGCTACCTATTTTTTATTGAGTAAAAGATATTGGTCACTCGTTTTTACGAATGCTGTCATAGGCAGACAAACACTAATAAAAATCGTTCCCGTTACTGTTTATTTTTTTGGGTTTTTTTGAAAAATGTTAAAAAACGAGAAAAATGAAGAAAGCGCTACTCAAACACACAACGGACACAGTTGCGGCCATCGGCTTTGGCTTCGTAGAGGGCTTTATCGACCATTTCAAGCGTGCTATCGAGGTCAACAGTTGGATTTATTTCTGTTACGCCAATGGATAGGGTGATGTGAATGTCTTGCTCTTTGATGGTAAACAGGCGCACTGAGGTGTCTTTGCAAATCCGTTCAGCTAATGTGCGAGCCATAGAGATATTGGTGTTGTGCATAAGAATGTAAAACTCTTCTCCGCCAACACGATATAAATTATCTGTTGCGCGTATTTGCTCTGTCATCCATTGAGCAACAAGCTGCAGTGCCTGATCGCCGCCACTGTGACCAAAACGATCATTAATGGATTTAAAGAAATCGATGTCCAATGTCATTAAGCTGAGCGTTTGTTGTTTCTGTTTAAGTTGCTCAAAGCTATGGTGAATGTCGGTGTTAAAAGCACGTCTATTTTTTAAGTGGGTTAGTGGGTCGGTACGAGTGGATGTATCAAGTTGGCGCATCAGTTGGTTGCGTTCGGTAATGTCGAGCATGACGCCCACCTGTCCTATTGCTTGACCATCGGCGTTTGTGAACACGGCTTTATTAAATTCAATTTCATGGAGCGAACCGTTTGAAAATTGGACATTGGCCTCATAACGCTGAGTCCCCCCTTGAGAAAGCAACTTTGAGTCGGCTTCGTAGTATTTGTCTGCCAACGCTTTAGGGGAAATGTCATAAACGGAATGCCCTATTATTTTCTCTCTTGCAAAGCCAATCGCGTTACAAAAAGCAAGATTACAACCTCGATAGATATGCAGGTGGTCTTTGAAAAAAATAGGGGTAGGGATGGCATCAATAATGACTTGTAAGACATCGTCTTCGCTCTGTTGCGCTTTACCCAAATTAAAGCGAGATAATTCTGCGGCGAGCCAAGTGACCAAGTGCTGGTCCTGTTGTGAAAAGCAGTTTGTGGCACCTCGTTGAATCCAGTTTAGGCTGGACTCAAGAGTCCAATCATCAACAATGACCAGAGCTTTTCTCGCGCCCAGCTGTGGCCACTCTTCTTCTTTGAGTTCTTCGGCGGCCATTAAAACAATGGCGGACACAGGTACCTGTTGCAGTGTCTCCACGGGCTGCCATTGAACCTTTGTTCCCGCATCGATCAATAAATGATGCAAAGAATCGGTGCAATGGATTAAGCAAGGAGAAAAATACAAAGTTGAAGGGGTCATTAGATACTCTTTTATTCCCTGTTTATGTTTATTGTTTGCTTATGTCCATCAAAGCAGCGCTTTTACATTATCACCTGGTAACATCAATAACATGGTAAAAGCGAAATAAAATAGTACTTGAAATTGATAGCGTCTGAGATTTAATCGGATTTTGCGTGATGAATATCAAGTAAACAAGGTTACAGGGTAAAGCGTCATTATGAAAGAAGAGAGGCGGGCGTGTTGTCAGTCGTGTTTTATAGGAAATTTGTATCCTATTAGTGAGCGATAAACCAATAGGATACGTCAATGATTCTTTTATAGTACGGTTAATACACGTTCTACTGAGAGGCGAGATTTTGGCAGTGCCGCGTTGTAATCCTCAGCCGCATCGTGATAGCCCATCGCCAAAGCCACGTCACATTGGTAGCCCTCTAACTCTGGGAAGGCGTCACTAATCAATTCATGATCTATACCTTCCATAGGGGTAGAGTCAATATTCAAGCGTGCCAAGGCGTTCATGGTATTGCCTAACGCAATATAAACCTGTGATTTTGTCCAAGCGGCGTTGTTGCCGGCGTCGTTTGTGTTCATGTCAACAAAGGCGAACGCGCCAAATGCTTGTTCTTTGTTTTCTGCGGGTGTGCGACCCAATGCAATGTCCGTATCGATGACATGTTCGTAATCGGTACGACTATAGTGTGTTTTGTGCGCAAATAAAATCGTATGGGACGCTGTTTTTGCGTGCTTCTGATTGAACTGAAACTTGTTTTTAAAGGTATCGTGAAAACGCTGTTTGGCTTCATCACTTTCGATGACTAAAATCTTCCAAGGCTGTGAGTTGATGGAAGAAGGTGATAAGCGAATCGCTTCGTAAATGATATCTAAGTCTGTTTGAGGGATACGTTTGCTGGCATCGTAATGTTTTGCCGTATAACGGTGGTTGAGTTCAGTTAGGATGGGGTGTGACATAATTTGCTCCATAAAATACGTGATTAAAAAAGAACGCGGTTTAGCAATAAGAATGTCGCCATAGTAAAGGCTTGTTCGTCACGGATGAATGGGTTTTGTGTTGAATTATTATCAAATTTTTTTTGATAAACTGATCATTACTTTCATGTAAATAGGGATAAAAAGTGCAAATAGAGGATTTACGATTAGTCTTAAAAGTCGCTGAATTTCGCAGTATTACGGCCGCTGCAACGCATTTAGACATGCAGGTAGCGACAGCAAGTGCTGCTGTGAAGCGAGTAGAAGCTTCCCTAGGCGTGGAGTTATTCGTGCGTACGACACGACACCTCCGTTTGTCCACGGCAGGGGAACGTTATTTGCCGCAATGTACCGCCGCAGTTTCCATGCTGGATCAGGCTAGACAAACCATTCACAGCGATTTAGATGTTATCCATGGTGAGATTCGTTTAGCAGTATCATCCGATTTGGGACGCAATTTAGCGATCCCTTGGGTGGACGAGTTTATGACAGAGTATCCTAATGTCACCTTAAGGACACACATCAGCGACAGTAACGTGGATTTTTATCGAGATGCCTTAGACATGGCACTGCGTTATGGTGCGCCGTCCGATTCTAATATGTATGGCTTTAAAATTTGTAATGTCCCTAGGTTATTGGTGGCCAGTCCGGAGTACCTTATAAAGTATGGCACACCGCAGCAGCCAAAAGACCTGTTACATCATCAATGCTTATTTTATCAGCTGCAAAATATCCTTAATGATACTTGGCATTTTTCTGTAAACGACCCAGAAACGCAGAGGGAGCGACACGATAAAGTTAAGCCAAAAGCCTATTGCGCAGCGAATGATGGGGATCTAGTCCGACGCTGGTGCGTGGCAGGGAAGGGGGTTGCGATTAAGTCAGCAATCGATATTGCACAAGACCTTTTAGCAGGCCGAGTGGTGCCACTCATGGCCGATTATCGTATTGCACAGGGAGAGTTATGGTTAATTAGCCCAAGCCGACAGTCGATCACGCCTACCATGCGCTTACTGCGTGATAGGTTTCGTGATCGAACACGAGACTTACTGGAGCAATTGGTTAACCGGAACTTCATCTCGGCTGATACCTTACATACCTAGTGCTTAGGGCTATTTTGCAAACAGTTGGCCCATGTCTTTGAAGGCTTTAAATTCGAGGGCGTTGCCACAAGGGTCGAGGAAAAACATGGTGGCTTGCTCGCCCACTTGGCCTTTGAAACGAATATAAGGTTCGATGATAAAATCCGTACCTTCGGCGGTTAGGCGTTCAGCAAGGGTTTCCCATTGTTCCCAAGTCAAGACAACACCAAAGTGTGGTACGGGAACATCGTGACCATCAACAGGGTTCGTCGACGCTTGTTCTTGAGTCGGTGTTTTAGGGTGATAATGAATAACGAGCTGATGACCAAAAAAGTTAAAATCGACCCACGTCTCCGATGAACGACCTTCTTCTAAACCAAAAACATCACGGTAAAAGGCGCGCGCTAACGGAACATCATAGACAGGAATAGCAAGGTGAAAGGGTTGTAAACTCATTGTCGTTCTCCTAATAAAAAGCAGAGGTCGATTTTCATCGGCCTCTGCTTTTCTACTCTTAAGAAGCCTTGCTGCGAAAGTGGGCAGCAAAGGATACGGATTAACGGTTTTTCAGGTAGTTCAACATGGTGTCAGCATCAGACACTTCAAACGGATCGCTTGGTGCGTTGTCTTGGTAACCCGCTTCGGAGAACATCTGTTTGATTTCACCGTTTTCGACGTACATAGCATAACGCCAGCTGCGCATACCAAACCCTAGGTTATCCTTCTTAACCAACATACCCATTTGACGAGTAAAGTCAGCGTTGCCGTCTGGCAATAAGAAGACGTTTTTCGCATTCTGGCTTTTGCCCCATTGGAACATAACAAACGCATCGTTGACGGAAAGACAGATAACTGCATCAACGCCTTGTGCTTTGAATTCTTCGTACAGCTCTTCATAGCGTGGAAGATGAGAAGTAGAGCACGTTGGTGTAAATGCACCTGGTAAAGAAAAAACCACGACTTTTTTATCACTGAACAAATCGGCAGTGGTCACGTCTTTCCATTCGAATGGGTTCGGACCGCCTAGCTCTTCATTACGAATACGAGTTTTAAAGGTAACATTAGGGACTTGATTGATCATGTTTTTTCCTTACGTGATGAGTCTTACCATTGAGGCATGAAAGTAAAATCAATAGAGTAATATGGTATGCCTTTTTAGCGCTTTAAAAAACCTTGTTGTTGCAAAAAACTCAACATGTGTTCGCGTTTTTTCTTCTGCACGGCGCCAGCGGTTTGCTCGGACCAGTTACTGATCTTTTTCGTGCCAGAGCGGCTTTGGTAATAGGCCTGCATCTGTTCGTCGTAGGCTTTTATATCACTGGCGCAACGGCTGTCGTCATAACGGTCTTTGTGCAGAATCACATCGACAGGCAAACGGGGTTTTAGATCGGGTTCAGCATCTGGGTAACCTAGGCACAGACCAAAGACAGGGTAAACATGTTTTGGCAATTGGAGAAGCTCTGCCACTTGTGTTGGATCGTTACGGATACCGCCAATAAAGACAGCACCCAGACCGACGGATTCGGCGCCTAGCATCAAGTTTTGTGCGAAAAAAGTCGCGTCGGTTGTTGCGGCGATAAAGTGTTCAGCATTGCCTTCTAATTCGCCTAATCCTTGTTCAACACTGCAGTATTCCACGCGGGTAAGATCGGCACAAATAACAAAAAACTCCGCCGCGGACTCCACCCACTTTTGACCGCCTGCCAAGGCGGCAATACGACTGCGGTTTTCTGGTAATGTCACCTGAACCAAGGAATAAGCTTGGATGAAACTGGATGATGCGGCCCCTTGAGCGGCTTGAATCAGTTGCGTGATTAGAGTGTCGTCAATGGCTTGATCGGTGTATTTACGAATGGATTTGTGTGCACTTTGTGCTTGAAGAATAGGGTTCATAATCATGTCTTTCGGTTGGTTAAGATAACTAAATAGTAGAGAGTTAGGTCATGAGCGTCAAAGATCTATCGTTGACCGGTCTTTTTTCTCTACACGAATCAGTGATATTGCTTACTGGCCACCTCTCCCCAAAGCGCTTCGATACGATCGTCTCGACCACAACTTAGGCGATAAAAGCCATAACGAATGCTGTTTTTGGTGTAATAACTTTGGTGGTATTCCTCGGCAGGGTAGAAGGTTTTCGCCGGTAAGATTTCCGTTACTATGTCTGCTGAAAAAGGTTTGGTGTTATTTACTTTTGCCAAGGAAGCTTCAAAAACCGCTTTTTGCGTCTCGTCCTTGTAGAACATGGCCGTCTTATAAGGTGCGCCTTTGTCGCAGAATTGACCGTTTGGATCGGTTGGGTCAATGGTCTTCCAGTAGTAATCACTCAGTGTTTGTAGTGAGACCTTTTCGTCATCAAATTGAATTTCTACCACTTCAAAGTGCCCTGTTTTTCCTGACGAAACTTGTTTGTAGGTTGGGTTATCGGTGTGGCCACCGGAGTAGCCAGACACGACATCAGTGACACCCTCAATGCCTTCAAAGTCGGACTCGACGCACCAGAAACAGCCGCCTGCGACCATCATGGTTTGTGGTGCCGCACTGGCCACCTGGCTAAAAGTAGCGGTGCCGGTCAGCAGCACGGCCCCGAGAGTGAGGTTGAATCTGTGTTGAATGGTCATGCCATACATCCTTTTTTATAATGATGTGAATAATGGGTTGATTGCCATAAAGTGAAGTGATTAGACGATCAAGCTTGCGCTATTATTAAGGCGAAAGGTCAATTTTTCATGCCTGTTTGGGATCTTCCTAGTTAAAAACGTATTTTTTGATCATTTGGATGACCCACTCTGCATCTAATATGTGTAAAGTAAAAAGCTATCTATTACGACAAAATTATACTTATCCACGGTGTGTGTCTATTTGGGGAGAATGTGATGAGTTCTGATGAAAAGTTGAATCAAGAAAAAGCGTTAAGTGATGTGTATGTGCCTCCTAAAGTGTGGCAGTGGGAAGCAAAAAATGGGGGAGAGTTTGCAAATACAAATCGTCCTATTGCGGGTGCGACCCATGAAAAAGTATTGCCAGTGGGTGAGCATGCTCTTCAGCTTCACTCTTTAGGCACACCCAACGGGCAAAAAGTCACCATCATGCTCGAAGAGCTGTTGGATTTAGGGATCTCTGAAGCAGAGTATGATGCGTATTTAATCAAGATTGGTGAAGGTGATCAGTTTGGCTCGGGTTTCGTTGAGATCAATCCAAACTCAAAAATTCCAGCCTTAATGGATCACAGCACAACGCCTCCGACTCGTGTGTTTGAATCCGGCTCTATCCTGCAATATCTAGCGGAAAAATTTGACGCCTTAGTGCCAACTGAGCGCGTTGCCAAAACAGAATGTCGTAACTGGTTGTTCTGGCAAATGGGGTCCGCGCCTTACTTAGGGGGTGGTTTTGGTCATTTTTATGCGTATGCACCGACCAAGCAACAATACCCTATTGACCGCTTTGCGATGGAAGTGAAACGCGAATTGGATGTGCTAGATAAGCATCTGGCGGACAATACCTATTTTGCCGGTGACGAATACTCCATCGCTGATATCGCTATTTGGCCTTGGTATGGCAACTTGGTGTTGGGCAATTTGTACGATGCGGCGGAGTTTCTTGACGTGGCCAGTTACAAAAATGTTGTGCGTTGGGCAAAAGCGCTCGAACAGCGTCCAGCGGTGAAGCGTGGTCGTATTGTCAATCGTAGTTGGGGCGACGTTTTCCTTGCAGAACGTCATTCCGCGTCTGACTTCGATGGACTCGTTGATTAACACAGGGCGTTTAGTGGAGAGACTAAGAGATGGCTACTAACTGCTACTGACTAAGTCACTGCGACTATGCGACTAACTAAATAGCGCTGTGTTTAGACGCTTTTTCGTAAGAAACAGGATTCAGCACGCAGTATGTGCAAAAAAAGACAAAGCGCACGAAATTTGTGCGCTTTATTTTTTTTCTTGCGTTATTTCATTCATTTATTCTGGAAAATGATGCTTAATCCAGTGGTCAGCAATGTCACCACGACGAGCGATCCATACTTGGTCGTGTGACTGTACGTAATCGAGAAAGCGTTTTAGCGCCATAAATCGGCTCGGTTTGCCCAGCGTTCGACAATGCATTCCAATTGACATCATTTTGGGTGCGGTGGCCCCTTCTTCATATAAACAATCAAAGTTGTCTTTTAGATACTGAAAAAATTCCTCCGCATGGTTAAAGCCGTAGGGCGAAGAAAACTTCATGTCGTTGCAATCCAGCGTGTAAGGCACGATCAAGTGCGGTTTGCTGCCACCCTCGGGTGTATCAACTTTTACCCAAAAAGGTAAATCGTCACCATAGTTGTCTGAATCGTATTTGAGCTGGGCTTGTTCCGCGACTAGGGCACGGGTGTTTGGCGAGTCGCGACCTGTGTACCAACCGCTTGGCGTCACGCCAGTCACTTCTTCGATCAGCGCCAGCGCTTGTTGCATATGCTTGCGCTCTTGCTCGATCGGCATGTCTTGGTAATGAATCCACTTCAAGCCATGGCAAACGATTTCATGATTGCCTTCCACAAGGGCCTTAGCCACTTCTGGATTGCGCTGCAAAGCGGTGGCAATGGCGAATACCGTCAGCGGCAAACCACGACGTTCAAACTCATTTAAAATACGCCACACCCCAGTACGCGAACCGTATTCATACAAGGACTCCATACTCATGTGACGATCTTTAAACGGCTGAGCCCCGAAAATTTCCGACAAAAACGTCTCCGCGTGCTCATCACCATGTAACACACAGTTCTCACCGCCTTCTTCAAAATTCAATACAAACTGCACCGCCACTCGGGCTTGATTCGGCCACTGCACATTGGGCATACCTTGTCTGCCGTAACCGGCGTAATTGCGCTCTAAATAATGTTTCATCATCTTGTTCCGTTTTGAAATAAGGCTGGGTGTTTTATCGGATCGTTATTTGTCGTCTCGCCATTATGGCTATTGGTTATCGTGTCCAGTGAGCATAACGACCAACGAATGGTTTGCTAACAGGTTGACCGTACTGGCCTATTTTTGATGTTTGTAAGTGCAGTTGATGCAAAGCCTCGGCCAGTTTGACGGCGGCGGTTACCCCGTCAATGATGGGAACGGGCAGCTCAGACGCGAGTTTGTTCACCAGCGCCGACATGCCAGCGCAGCCCAAAACGATGGCTTCAGCGCCATCGTTTTGAATCGCAGCGAGGCATTCAGACTTGAGGCATTCATAGGCATCAGCTTCGATGTTCTCTAAAGCCAATACGGGAATATCTGTGGCTCTAACGCCACTACAGCGGTGTTGATAGCCGTATTTTTGCAGCAAATGTTCGCTGGCGGGTAGGGTTCTGGCTAAGGTGGTCACCACGCCAAACTTGTGTGCTATTAATCCAGCCAGTTGGAAAGCGGCTTCCGCAATACCGATAACGGGGGCGTTGGCAAGCTCTCTTGCGGCATCTAAGGCGGGGTCGCCAAAGCAAGCAATGATGTGAGCGTCCACACCCATGCGATTACCTTCTTCTATTAAGTCTAATAAGGCGGCGCTGGCAATCACTTCATCAAAAGCGCACTCGATACTTTTCGGTCCATGAGATGGTGTGTAAGGCAAAATGTCAGTGTCAGGCAAGGCGACAGATTGCGCGCTGAGGGCCATTGCCTGAGTCATATCGGCACTGGAGTTTGGGTTAATAAGTTGAATTCTCATGGTCATCCTAGCGAGAAAAGAGACGTTGAAAGTCTATGTTTGTGTCTTCTTTGCTTTCTAAAATTAATGAAGACCTTATGTGTTTTAAATGATGGCTCATCCAATGCTGTGCGTCTTCCGCACTCCCTGAATCAAGAATGTCGAGCAATTGAGCATGATCGCCGCATTCGCATCCAACGCTACCGCGTGTGCCGTAGGCGGCCAAAATTAGCGAAGAGCGATAACACAGCTGTTCAACAAAACTGGCCAGCACTTTATTACCTGATAAGTGCGCCAGCTCATAATGAAAGCGTGCGGTTAGCTGAATCGCTTCGGCGAGTTGACCATTTGCTTCCGCTTGTTTTTCTTCTTTTGTCATCAAACGAAAACGTGAGGATTGTTCTGGGTTCCAGTGGGTTATCAAAGCCGGTATTAGTTGCGGCTCTATCAGTATTCGACTGTCGAGAACCTCCAATGCTTCACTTTCACTTGGTCTGTTGACGTGAGCGCCTTTATTTTTTTCGATCACGACAAAGTGCTCAAGCGAAAGGCGCTGTAATACTTTACGAATACCTGTGCGGCTGACACCAAAAGCTTCGGACAAGCGATCCTCTGGAAGTCGAGCACCGGGTGGTAACTGGTGCTCAACGATCGCGTTGAGAATCTGTTGATGTATGTGTTCGTCGGTAGCCATGCAATCTTCTCTGTAAATTGTATACGATATTATGTAGATACTGTTTCAAAAAATAATATAACACGTGAAGTGGATTCGTACATCTCTCACGATGAAGTTATTTAAAATGCTCGTTTTTGGTGTGATCTTGCTCTTTCTGTCATGTTTTGGTGCACTAAAAAGTGCCTTATATTGGGTTTTTATGTCTTATTTTATTAAAAATAAGCCAATTTAAAATTGGCACATAAATTGTATCCATTATTGTATACAATAAAAAAGGAATAAAGCCATGAATCAAGATTTTGAGCAAAGTACACGCTTAGCGAACAGTGATCTGTTACCAGAAAAAGATCAAAAATGGGGATGGTATAGCATCTTTGCGTTTTGGATGTCTGATGTACACAGTGTTGGCGGCTACGTATTTGCTGCCAGCTTGTTTGCCTTGGGACTAAACGGCATTCAGGTGTTTATCAGCTTGTTAGCAGGAATCTCTATTGTATTGGTGTTTGCTAATTTGATGGGCAAACCTGGGCAAAAAGCCGGTGTGCCATTTCCTGTTGTCGCACGAATGTCATTTGGCGTGTTTGGCGCTAACATCCCAGCGATTATTCGAGGTCTAATTGCGGTCGTCTGGTACGGCATCCAGACATTCTTAGCGTCGAGCTCCTTTATCATTCTTATTTTGTATTTCTTTCCTGAAATGGCGTCGCTAGCAGAAGGTTCTTTTATTGGGCTATCTTATCTTGGTTGGGTTGGGTTCTCTGCTATGTGGATTTTACAGGGTATTGTGTTCATGTTTGGTATGGACATGATTCGTAAGGTCATTGATTGGTCAGGTCCTGCCATTTATGTGGCCATGTTCGCTTTGTGTGTTTACATGGTGGATTTAGCTGGCTGGGAAAACATCAGTTTCAGCTTGAGCGCCAATAACTTAATGGGGCTGGACGCCATTACACAAATGCTGATTGCGATAGCCTTAGTCGCTGGCTACTTTGCTGGGCCGACGCTCAATTTTAGCGATTTTTCACGTTACTGTGGTAGCTATGAAAAACTAAAGCTGGGTAACCTGTTGGGTTTGCCGTTTAACTTTGTACTGTTCTCCTTATTCAGTGTCGTGATTGTATCAGCGTCGATTCCGGTGTTTGGCGAGATGATTACCGATCCAGTGGAAACCGTTAAACGCTTAGACTCTGGCTTTATCACTGTATTGGGCGCTCTGACTTTTATTTTTGCTACGGTGGGCATCAACATAGTGGCGAACTTTGTGGCGCCGGCGTTTGACTTTTCCAATGTGTCACCACAGAAAATCAGCTTTAAAGCGGGTGGTTTTATCGCTGCGTTCGGCTCTGTGTTGCTTACGCCATGGAATTTATTCAACAATCCAGAAGTGATTCATTACACAGTCGATGTGCTGGGTGCCATGATTGGGCCTTTGTACGGCATTATCATTGTGGATTATTTCTTTATTAAAAAGGGTCACATAGATGTGGCAGCCTTATATACCGAGTCGCCAAAAGGGCGTTACTGGTACGACAACGGCGTTAATAATAAGAGTGTTTATGCCTTGTTAATTGCTGGTTTCGTTGCCATCTTAGCGACCTTTGTATTCAGTGCGTTAGCCAATTACGCCATCTTTATTGGTGGTATTGTTGCCGCTGTGTCTTATCGATACATGATGGAACCAGAGCGAGTGGCACTGCAAAACTTGAATCTTGCGAAATCCTAACCGACATATATCGTTACGAATACCCAATAAGAAAGAGCCTCCTTATTTGATTTTAGGGAGGTTTTTTTATGGGTCATGTAAAGACACCATCTTCTTGACCACACCTGTTAACAGGTGCTATTAATAGTGCGTTATTATTTTTCGGAGAATACCTCATGCAAGTAAAATTTTCAGAAGACGTCGTGCCTCTTTCAGATTTAAAGGTTAATCCGGGAAAGGTTGTCAACCGAGCGCAAGATACACACCGTCCGATCTTGCTTACGAGCCGAGGCCGTGGTGTCGCTGTTGTGCAGGGGCTTGAGGAGTACGAAAAAACGGCTGAGAAACTTCAGTTTGTGAAAGCGGTGGCTCAAGGTCTTATGGATGTCCGAGAGGGCAAGACTGTTTCTCTAGCGGATGCAAAGAAAACACTGAGTATCGACTAAATGGAACTTCGCATTGCACAGTCCGCTCTTGAGGATTTGCAATCCATTCAAGGACATTACAGAAAAGAGGGTGTGCCACTTATTGGTGATGAGTATGTAACGGCCATTTTAGAGCATGTTGACATGCTTGTGCGTCACCCTGATGCTGGCCGAGTAGTTCCAGAGTTTGGTTTGAATTATATCCGAGAGTTAATTCATTCACCTTTTCGCGTTGTTTACCTAAGACAAGAAGCCGACGTCGTGCTTATCCGAGTGTGGAGGAGTGAGAGACAGCTCGAGTTACCTGAGGGCGAATAGCTCACCCCACCAAAAAGTTGTTGGTGCTGGTCGAGGTGTCGATGGCATCGTCGTTGGATCTGTCTTTGAGATTGACGCCAGACAGTTTGAGAGTACGGGCTTCGTTGAGTAGGTAGGTGGCTTTACGCGCGGCATCTGGGTAGTTCATACCGGCAGGGCGAACGTTGGAAATGCAGTTGCGATAGGCATCGGTCAGACCAACTTTACCGCCCCATGTGAGATACAAGCCCAAGCTGTCGGGGGAACTTAGTCCTGGACGTTCACCAATAAGCACCAAGACGCACTGGGCGTTAAGGCGCTCGCATACATCGTCACCAATAGCCACGCGACCCTGCTCGACAAGGCAAAGAGGCGCCAATTGCCAGCCTTGTTTTGAGTCATCTAACGAGGCGAAGAGTTCTGTTAAGAAAGGCAAGGTATTCTGCTCAATGGCTAAGGAAGACAAACCATCCACTACCACGATAGCCAGATCGTATGCTTGTGTGCTATTTGCTCTGTGTGCGTCGAGCTGGTGGGCTGACTCATTGTTCAACCGACGGCCGTAATCAGGACGTTGTAAATAAGTGGCTCGATCAACGGCTAAGCTGTGCAGTTGAAATGGCTTACCCGCAGGAGCCCATGGCTGCTCTGATAAAGTGTGCGCCAATTCATTTATGTTGAGTTGAGCATGAACCGCATCAATGGCTTGGGCATGGGCGAGTTGAAAAGGAAGCAGATGTTTCGTGGGGACACTCACACCGGATCGACCTAACCCCACGCGGGCATCGGTAAAAGCATTCAAAGTATGCCAAGCGTTTTCCGTCACAGGCTCGTCGGTATTTCCGACAGAAGTGTGTTTCTGCTCATTCATGAATGACCTCCTGTTAGGCGATTAAGGGAGTGGTGAAATGCGTCTGGTAAAGCGTCGTTTAGGCTAAAGGTATTGCGACTACTGGCGATGGCCATTTTTTCAAGCCACAGTTCGAACTCTGGTGCTGGTTTTAACCCCAGTGCTCGTCGAGCATACAGGGCATCGTGAAAGGAGGTGGTTTGATAGTTCAGCATGATGTCGTCAGAGCCGGGAATGCCCATAATAAAGGTGCAGCCTGCGACACCTAAAAGTGTCAATAAATTGTCCATGTCATTTTGGTCCGCCTCAGCATGATTGGTGTAGCAGACATCACACCCCATAGGGAGCCCGAGTAACTTACCGCAGAAATGATCTTCTAACCCTGCACGGGTGATTTCTTTGCCGTTGTATAAGTATTCAGGGCCGATAAAGCCGACGACCGTGTTGACCAGCAGGGGATTAAATTTACGTGCCACCGCGTAGGCACGTGCTTCGCAGGTTTGTTGATCCAAGCCGTGATGGGCATTGGCTGATAAGGCGCTCCCTTGCCCTGTTTCGAAATACATGACGTTATTGCCTACCGTGCCGCGATTGAGTGACAGCGCGGCTGCTTGGGCTTCAGCGAGCGTGGCGAGATTAAAGCCAAAGCTGTCGTTGGTGGCTTGCGTGCCGCCAATGGATTGGAATACTAAATCCACCTGAGCGCCTTGTTCAATGCATTCAATGGTGTTGGTCACATGGGTTAATACACAGGATTGGGTGGGAATCTCATAATGCTGGATCACTTCGTCCATCATTTTAATCAAGCGCGTCGCTTGTTGCACGTTGTCTGTTGCCGGGTTGATGCCAATGACCGCATCGCCATTGGCATAGAGCAAACCGTCTAACATGCTGGCTGCGATACCGGTTAAATCATCGGTAGGGTGATTAGGTTGTAAACGTGTCGACAAGTGCCCAGGTAAGCCGATGGTATTACGAAAAGCGGTCTTAATGTGGCATTTTTTCGCGACCAAAATCAAATCTTGATTGCGCATGATTTTGCTGACAGCGGCAGCCATTTCTGGTGTGACACCTGCTCGAATGCTCGTTAACACATCGCTGGTGGCTAGATCGCTTAACAGCCAATCTCGAAAGCCGCCCACGGTAAGGTGTGCAATAGGGGCGAAAGCGGTTAGATCATGGTCATCTAGAATCAAGCGAGTAATTTCATCGTCTTCATAGGGCACAAGGGCCTGTTGAAGAAACAGGCTTAAAGGCACATCAGCGAGGGTCATTTGCGCAATGGCACGCTCTTCGGCACTCTCAGCTGCAAACCCCGCTAGACGATCACCCGAACGTGCGGGCGTGGCCTTGGCCATTAAATCAGCCAGGTCAACGAAACCAAACGTGCGTCCAGCAAGGGTGTGGCGAAACTGAAATTGCGATCTTTTTTGGGGCATAACCGTCTCTCGCTGGGTGGCAAATGGATTGATCTTAAATAATGGCACAAAAATTTAAGAACGTATCCTTTGCAAGCAATGGTCATGCCGGTATTTTTCGTTCACTTTAGATTTTTATTACAACGTCGCCTATGAGTGTCCTTAATTAAGGCTGTTCATCAGCGGTTTTCTTAAGCACTTCTTCAATGGCGCTTTTGAATACCTCTGCTGGCTGGCCACCGGAAATGGCGTAGGCGTTGTTGATGATAACGGTCGGTACTGAGGTGATGTCATTTTGCTGCCAGAAGGATTCTTGCTGGCGTACCTCGTCGGCAAAATGATTGTTCTCTAAAATGCCTTTGGCTGCGGCTAGATCAAGGTTAACGCTGGCGGCGAGGTTTGCTAAGACGGTAAAGTCGCTCACATCTTGATTATGAGTAAAATGCGCTTTGAACATGGCCATTTTTAACTCAGCTTGTTTGCCTTCTTGTTGTGCCCAATGCAGTAGACGATGGGCATCAAAGGAATTACGCATACGGCTATCGTCAGAAAAGTTAAAGTCGAACCCAACGTCTTTTCCTCGAGCTTGGATCATGGCGCGATTCTGCTCAGACTGTTCTTGGCTGATGCCGTATTTTTCAGTGATGTGCTCGCTGAAGTTTTGTCCTTCCGCGGGCATGTTTGGGTTCAGTTCAAACGGCTGAAAGATAAGCGTCGCGTCGACCGTATCCTCTAGCTCGGCCAGCGCTTGATTGAGATTGCCAAGGCCTACCACGCACCAGGGGCACATGATGTCGGAGACGAATTGTATGTTTAATGGTGTTTTCATAAGAACGACTCAGTTAATAAATGATGATGTCATTCTTGAGGTCATTGTTGGGAAAAGAAAGTCGTTGTTGCTAAAAACACGGTATTTACTGATGTTTTGCATACTCTTTGTGGTAGTAAATCATTAAGTGTCGACTTATAGCGTTGGCAACATCACATTAACCGTCAAGCCTTGCTGAGGGGAATCTCTGTATTCAAGTGTGCCATGGTATTTATCAACAATGTTTTTTACGATGGATAGGCCGAGGCCTACGCCTTCTATTTTGCTTGAGCGATAGAAGCGTTCGCTGAGGCGTTGGCGTTGCTCTTCTGTGACACCGTGACCGTTATCAACCACACTTAATTGGATGATATTGGCGTGCTGGCTGAGGCGAACTTGTATCACGCTGTGATCAGGGGAAAATTTCAAGCTATTACTGAGTAGGTTTTGCAATAGTATTTCAATATGGCTGCTGTCCATTAGACTGTTCCATGCGCTCTCTTCGTCCGCATCGAGGGTGATTTCTATGTTTTTCTTCCAAGCCAAAGGTAATATGTCTGCAATAATGGCGCGAGTCAGTACTAAAAAATCAGCAGAGTGCGCCTTGATAGGGTGTTTTTGATGCTCCAAACGAGCAAGTACTAACAGCTGTGAAACAATGCGTGTTGATCGATCTACCCCTTTTACCAGTTGCTCCAGAGAGTGGCGTTGCTCAAGATCATTGTCAGCCGTAAGAGCGTTTTGCGCGTGTATTTTTAAAATACTCAAAGGCGTTCGTAGCTCATGAGTGGCATCGGCAATAAAGCGCTTTTCTCTCTCCATCAACACATCCACTTCGGTTAAGAGGTGATTTAAAGCGTTTTGTACGGGCGTGAGTTCTTTCGTGGTGATGGGCAAATAAATGGGTTCGAGTTTTTCAGGTGTGAGCTGAGTGATTTTAGAGGCGAGTTGCCGTAAGGGGGCCAGCCCCAGACCGACGGCCAGTGAGACAAAAATCGCCACGATAGGCCAACCTAACAGTTCCGGCATAAGTGTCTGAATGACGATTTGTTGTGCGATTTCACCTCGTATATCGGCGCGTTCAGCCACCACGACTTTTTTATCACCATGGATTTGGTGCAAGGTGAACACACGCCACTCGTATCCATCGGCATTGGCAACACTGTAACCGGCTTCATCGCTTTTTTGTGGCGTTAGAGTAAGCGGTGAAGAGGAGGCACTTAACTGATCTGCGTTCCACAGCTGATAAAAGATTTTACTTTCGTACTTATGGCCGACACTTTGATCGGTATTGGTGATGTCTTTTAATAAGGTCCGAGTTGTGTGGTGATCTTCGTGGCTAATGTTGTCGGATAATACCAATAATAGTCTGGCTTGCTGTGCCAATCGGGCATCGAATAACTCTTCTACTTCATGGTTAGCAAACACCAAACCTATGACCATCACCAGTAGGCTGACCAAGGTAAAAACAGACATAACGATGAACAGTGTGCGGCGCTTTATCGAATTTAACGCGACTTTTTCACCCCATTTTTTGGTCAGCCACATAACCAATGCCTCTTATGGTACGAATTAAATCGGGAAATATTTTTTTACGTAAATGGTGTATGTGGACTTCTAGAGCGTTGCTGTCTACGCTCTCTTCCCAGCCATAAATGAGCTGCATCAGTACATCTCGGGTATACACATGCCCAGGCTGGCTAACCAATTCATGCAATAGCGTAAACTCCCGGCGTGTTAAGTTAACCTCCTTTTCCTGATAAAGAACTTTATGGCTGTCTGGGAACAAGGTGAGACCTCGATAATGGATTTCACTCACAAAACGCCCGTTACTTCGCCTTAATAAAGCACGTATGCGGGCTTTTAATTCGATGACATCAAAGGGCTTAACCAGGTAGTCATCGGCACCTAGGTCTAGTCCTTCGACCTTGTCTTCCGTGGCATCTCTTGCGGTTAAAATCAGAACCGGCGTACTGTTGCTGTTGGATCGTAACTGTTTTAAAACAGAAAAGCCGTCTAACCTAGGTAAGCCAAGGTCTAAAATAACCAAGTCAAAGCGTTCATTGGTCAGGGCTTCTAAAGCGTGGATACCGTCTTGTAGAAGGTCAACGGTATGACCGTCGCGCTTTAACGCAGTGACTAAGCCATCGGCCAAAGAGACATCGTCTTCTACCACCAATATTCTCAATTGTATTTCCTTCATCATAAAGCCATTAAGGCAGAATCAATGAGCTGTTGGAATTCGGCAAATCCCAACTCTCCTTGGCGTACAGTCAAAACGTCACGGTGCTTGGATAAAAACAACACAGTAGGCGGACCAAAGATACCATAGTCACTCAAAAAGTCCTGTTGTGCCTGTGTGTTGTTGGTCATATCAAGTTGTAGAAACGCAGTAGAGTGACGATATGATTGCAGCTCTTTGCGAGCAAAGACGTTTTTTTCCATTTCTAGGCAGGAAGTGCACCAATCGGCATAAATATCGACCACGACAATTTTGCCTTCGAGTTCTGCTTGAGCAATGGCGTTTTCAATTAAGGTAACGTCGCTTATTCTTTCAAATAAAGGGGTTGGTGTTTCTTTTGATTCGTTAGACACTGAGTCACTGAGGTAGGCTAGGGGGGTCATGATACTCGGTTGGCCTGCCAAGCTGGATGAAAGCAAAGAGAAGCCATAAAAAAGTACTATCAGTGCGATGCCTTGACGGAGTTTACTCCAGCCAGATTCTGTTGATTGAAAAGGGGAAAGGTAAAGTGCATAGAGCAGACAAAGTATGGCCCACAATGTAACGCTGACGGTATCAGAGACGATTCTGGAAACCAGTGCAATGGCAACGCCGAGCAAGACAACACCAAAAGCCGCTTTGACTTGCATCATCCACATACCGGCTTTCGGTAAGTATTTTCCTCCCCCAAGGCCGACCAATAATAAAGGCACTCCCATGCCTAAACTCATCGCAAATAAGGTGCTGCCACCCAGTACGGCGTCGCCTGTTGTGCTGATGTAGATCAGAGCGCCCGCTAAGGGTGCAGACACACAAGGCGACACGATAAGCGCAGAAATAGCCCCCATCACAGCCACGCCCAGATAAGGGCCTCCCACACTCTTTTGACTCAAACGATCTAACCGGTCTCTTAAAAAAGCGGGCAGTTGCAGCTCGTAAAATCCAAACATGGACAAAGACAATAAGATGAACAGCAGGCTAAACGCCATGATGACAATCGGTGTTTGGAAGAGCGCTTGTAAATTCAGTTGAGCGCCAAATAAGCCCACCAATACGCCGGCGATGCTGTAAGACGTCGACATACCAAGCACATAAGAAAGCGATAGGAAAAAGCCTTTTTTTGTTGTGATGTTGCCAGCTTGGCCAGCAATAATCCCCGCTAAGATGGGGATCATAGGTAAAACACAAGGGGTAAACGTCAATCCAAGACCGAGCGCAAAAAAGGTCAACAACACCCAAAGATGATTGCCGTTTAGTAATAAATCGACCAACTTTTCTTCTTCGCCTGACGATGACACTTGAGTGTCAGTTGGGCGGTTTGTATCAGGAGAAGAAGCGACATTAGATATTGTTAGTGTCTGGGGTGGGTAGCATAAACCGGCGGCGGCACAGCCCTGATAAGTGACCTTAATGTCTCCAGCGTCACGGTTGATCGGGCCGATACTAATGCCCATTGTGTGATGAAAGACGTTTACTCGACCAAAATTTGGGTCTTCTTTTTCTTCGGGCGTGGATAAAAACGTGAAGGATACAGGTGATTGCCCAGAGGGAAGCGAGGGAGTGGATTGGGAAACCGCTACTTTTGATGCATACAAATAGTAGCCCTCTGCAATGTGCCACTGAACACTTCTTTTGCTGTCATCGACATCCACCACAAAGGCTTCAGAGGGGGTTAAGAAAGTCGTATCGGCTTGCGCTGTTCCAATTGAAAGTAACGCCAATATCGACACGATAAACAGGTGGTAAGAACGAAAAGAAGAGAAGGTAACCACAGCATGATCCTTAGTATAGCGAGCTTTTCACTACTATAAAGAAAGAACCTTAACGTAATCTTATGCCCTTTATGGGTAGGCTTAATTTTCTCTTAAGAATTGTTCCTTATGATCAAGGTATAACCTTAAGAAGGAAACATACGATGGTAGCAAAACCCTATTTTCTGATCGCTGCGACGCTTTGTTGCGGTTTGTTGTTGAGCGTTACGGCCTCTGCCTCCGCCCTAATTTCTGCTGATGAGGCTAAAAAAGCCCCTCATGCCAGCCAACAACTCCCTCAATATCAAGGGAAGCCACAGTCATTGCAAGATGTTCGTGGTGATGTCTTGCTTGTTGATTTTTGGGCCTCTTGGTGTGGGCCTTGTCGCGAATCCTTTCCTTGGATGACCGAGATGCAGGCTAAGTATAAAGCGCAAGGGTTTAAGGTCATTGCCATCAATTTAGATCAAGACAAGCAACAAGCACTTGATTTCCTAAAAGAGTATTCACCAGGGTTTACGGTTCTGTTTGATAACAACGCCACGATGCCAGATCGCTTTGGTGTCATTGGTATGCCAACCAGTTTTCTAGTTGATCGAAAAGGCAGAATCAGAGCGGTTCATACCGGTTTTCATCAAGATCAACTGGCTAATTACGAGAGTGTTATTACGCAGTTGCTGGCAGAGAGTGAGGGTAAATAATGAGTAAGCATTTTATGTTAATGGGCGTAATCGGTATCACTTTTTTGATCACAGGTTGCAGTGAAATGGGTGTCAAAGCTTGGGAGCGTGATGTTTTGGCTCAGCAGGAAATGAGTCTAATTAACGAGCCGGTTGAGAGTAGTTTGAATGACCATGTTTACTTCAGTAAAGAAGCAAGCAGTGGTGGTCAAGGGTTTGGAGGTGGCGGTTGTGGCTGTAACTAAGACGATGAAAAAAAACCATGAATTAGCAAAAGTATTGGCCGCTGCGAGCTGCGCTCTAATAGGAAGCTTGTCTACTGCTCACGCTGAAGAAAGTTGGGACGTGGATTCTGCCTTTTTGCTGTACTCTGAAAGCGATGGGCGAGTTTCGGCTGCAGAGCCGGTGATCAGTGCCACGAAAAATTATGATTCAGAAACCCGCCTTAACGTCAAACTGGTCGCTGACACACTCACGGGGGCATCCGCCAACGGTGCGACACCAAGCGATGAAGCACAAACCTTTACCAGCCCATCAGGTAATGGGACTTACACAGCGGCGGTGGGTGATCAACCTTTAGACGATACTTTTAGAGACACTCGCGTTGCTCTTTCAAGTAACTGGAACGCACCCATTAACCGTGACTGGGCCTATGGTGTGGGAGGTTACGTTTCGAAAGAACACGATTACCAATCACTTGGTGTTAGCAGCAGTGTGTCCCGTTATTTGAATCAAAAAAATACCACGTTGACGCTGGGCCTTGGGGCTGCTAATGATACGATTAATCCTGAAGGGGGCGTACCAACAGGTTTATTTCAAGTCCCTGAAAGTGCATCGTCCAGTGAGTTCGCCCAGCGTGACGACTCTGAAAGCAAAAGTATTATGGATGCGGTGTTTGGTCTCACACAGGTAGTGAACCGCAATACCATCATGCAATTTAACTATTCAATTAACACCAGCTCGGGTTACCTGACCGATCCTTATAAAATCCTATCGGTGATCGACGACGACTCAACTGGCAATAATTACGGTGGTAACTACACGGTTAATAATCGCAACCTGTACTTGTATGAAAAACGCCCTGATTCTCGTTTAAAACAAAGTCTGTATTGGCAAACAAAACATCAATTCGATAACAATGACATACTCGATGTAAGTTATCGTTATATGTTCGATGATTGGGGAATCACGTCACATACTATTGATGCGAAGTATCGGTTCCGCTTTGATCATCAATATTTAGAACCTCAGCTGCGTTGGTATAGCCAAAGTAAAGCGGATTTCTATCATCGTTACCTAGATTCAAGCGCTTATACTGAGGTAGATTTTGCCAGCGCAGATTATCGATTAGGGGATTTAGACACCTATACCATAGGGCTGCGATACGGCTATCAATTTGCTGACGAGACCGAATTTTACACGCGCTTCTCATTGTATCACCAAGAAAGTTCAGGGGATGACGGCTACGGTAAGCTGACATCACAAGAACTGTACCCTGGTCTTGATGCAGCAATGTTGATGATAGGTTATAAATTTTAAAGGTAAAAAGGCGCTTTTTTGTGATGAAAAAGCGCCTTTCTGATAAAGAGACGCCATGAAATTTATCCAAAAGTTACCGATAGAAGCACGCCTTAATCCCAGTAAACACCCAGTGCCCACTGTGTGGTCAGAGGGAGGGTATTCGTATCGCGTGCAATTTGAGTGCATGGCCAGTGATTATTCTATTTTAATAGAGTGCGATCGTGTTGATCTGGTTATTGAGGCGGCTAAAAAAGCCATCATAGAAGCTTGGCGTATTGAGCATAAGTTCAGTCGCTATCAGGTGGACAATACTTTTTCGATGATTCACTCATGGCCAGATGTTAAACAAACACTGGATCAGGAAACCGCGCAGTTGATGCTGTTTTCGTATCATGCCCATCAAGTGTCTGGTGGTTTGTTTGATATAACGTCTGGCATTTTAAGGCAAGCTTGGCGCTTTGATGGCAGTGATAACCTACCCAGTCCAGAACAAATACAAACGTCGCTGGTGCATGTCGGCTGGGAAAAACTGGGTTGGAGCCCACAGTCCCCTGATCAGTTGTGTCTTCCTAAAGGGATGGAATTGGATTTTGGTGGCATCGGTAAAGAATACGCAGTGGATAAAATGCTCAAACTGTCTTTGTCGATTTTCGGCGATGTGCCAGTGGCGGTGCTCATCAATGGCGGAGGTGATATTGCATGCAGTGGGCCACGACTAGACGGGCAGGGGTGGCGAGTTGGAATAGAGTCGCTGAAGGCCGATCATACCTCAGATCAGATTATTAGCTTATCTTCGGGGGCCTTAGCGACTTCAGGAGACCGTCACCGATTTCTTCTTAAATCAGGCGTTCGCTACTCTCACGTTTTAAATCCACTTACTGGTTGGCCAGTCGAAAAAGCCCCAAGAAGTGTAACTGTTGCGGCACCGAATTGCGTCAATGCGGGTATCTTGGCTACCCTGTCATTACTGCAAGGCAACAACGCTGACGCATTTCTTAAATCACTTGCTGTGCCATATTGGATTTATTCAGAGCGCGGCTAATCTACTTTTGTTGCAACTGTATTCGTACCAGTAAGCGCCTCTAGTTTGGTTAAGCCGCGCTGTGATCTTGCTTACCTGTTGCGCCTGGCAGTGGCTCAGGCAGTCGATGCTTGTGTTCTTTCAAATGTTCCATGGAGCAGGTTTTGGCTTTAACAGGGTCTTTTTCCATGATCGCTTCATAGATGCATCTGTGTTCTTTCAGGCAAGTATCGCCTTGACTCGAAGAGTGGATGATAAAGCTTTTAAACATGGAGTTTAATAGATTGCCAAAGGCAATATAAAAAGGATTACCTGTCGCAGCAAAAATGGTTTGGTGGAACTGCTGATCGACATTTGACCACTCATGCTGATCGAATGGCTCTCGGTTTGCCGCGTCGCACATGGCTTGAAATGTCGTGGTTAGATGCGCTCTTTGTTGCTCCGATGCGTTCTGTGCTGCGATAAAACAGGCTTCAGGTTCAATGGCTCGACGCAGAGCCAAAAACTGCAAAGAAATAGCCGTGTGGTCGCTGACTTCTGACATCCACTCAAGCATTTGCGGGTCTAAAAAATTCCAGCTGTCTCTTTCTACTACCCGTGTGCCTATCTTGGGACGAGAGCAAACCAATCCTTTTGACGTCAATAACTTAACCGCTTCTCTAAGTACGGTACGACTGACACCAAACTGTTCGCATAACACCATTTCCGTTGGCAATATTTCACCTTCTTCGTGCTCGCCAGATAATATTTTACGTGCAATATCACTGGCTATTTGCACATGCAAACCGCGCTTGATCCCATAGTTCATACTGAGTTTTTCATTCATGAGTGTAACAAATACCCTGTGGCTGCTTATTAATATTTTAGATAACACTAGACAGATTTATAGCATTTTTTTCTATTGTTCACTATTGCATAATTATCTAATTGTATTATTGTGATATTGTATAACAAATAAAAAATACAAAAGATGTTGTGAGGAAAAATATGTTTACTGACCTAAGAGGCAAAAAAGTTCTCATCACAGGTTCTACCGCAGGCATTGGTTTGGCTGCGGCAAAAGCGCTGGCCGCCCAAGGGGCGCAGGTCGGCATCAATGGACGACAACCTTATGAGTCCGTTGCCTCGGTGTTATCCGAGTTTGATGGACTAGAAGGGGATGTGATGTATTTTTCAGCCGACCTCAGTCAGTCATCACAATGTCAAAAACTGGTCGATGAATTTGTTCAGCATTTTGGTGGGATCGATGTCCTTATCAACAACGCGGGTGGTTTAGGCGGTCGCGAAGGACTGGAAAACATTGACGATGCGTTTTACGATCGCGTCATGGATTTGAACGCTCGGTCAGTTTTAATGGTCACAAAGTATGCGATCCCTTATTTACGCGCCTCTGCGGCGCAGTCCGGGCAAACCAGTTGTGTGATCAGTACCGGATCAATCGCTGGGCGTGAAGGGGGCGGTGTGGGTGCTGGACTTTATGCCGCATCAAAAGCGTGGTTGCACGATATTCACCGTAACTGGGTGAAAGAGTTCACCCAAGACAACATACGCTTCAACATTGTGTCTCCCGGTACGATCGATACCGCTTTCCATGAAGACAAGCCCAGTCACGTCAAAGACACCATCGCCAACAGCATTGCCATGAAACGTTTTGGTCGTGTTGAGGAATTGGCACCCAGCTATTTATTTTTCGCTTCCCACGCCTGCAGTGGCTACATTACAGGTCAAATACTGGATGTAAATGGTGGGCAAATGTGCCCCTAGTGAAAATATAGTCTTGTAATAAAGATCAAGGGCAAACGCCCTGTACTACTGCCTATTGTGGCAACACATTAAAAAGTAAAAACAATAAAAGAAGAAGGTAATAAAGTATGAAAAAAATTATAAAAACCACACTGGCTGCCGCGGCACTCACCCTTGTTGCGAGCGCTTCAGCGGCCGATTATCCCTCTAAAAACATTCGCATGGTGGTTCCATTCAGTCCAGGTGGTGGTACCGATTCAGTAGGTCGTGCCCTCGCTAACTCTGCGAAAGAAGTACTGGATCAAAATATCATCGTAATGAACCGTACCGGTGGCGCGGGTGCTGTTGGTATGAGTTTTGGTGCGCAACAACGTCCTGATGGTTACACGTTGACGGTGGTAACCCGTGAAATTGCGTCTTTGCCACAAATGGGGTTGATGCAACACACGGCAGACGACTTTAAAATGATTCGCATGGTGAACCTAGACCCAGCGGTCGTATTGGTTAGCCAAGATAGCCCTTATCAAAGCATTGACGACCTTGTTAAAGCCGCAAAAAAGAAAGACGGTGCGTTGAAATTTGCGTCTACGGCTAAGCCAAACTTCTATTTGATGGCGTTGGAAAAAAGCCAAAACATCAAGCTAAACGCGATTCCTTACAATGGTGCGTCGGAAGCCATTCCTGCGGTATTGGGTAACCATACGGATGTCACCATGGTGACACCGGGCGAAGCCATTTCGCAAATCAAATCAGGTCAGTTAAAAGCATTGGGTGTGATGTCTTAAGAGCGTATTGCTTACCTACCGGATACCCCAACACTGAAAGAGCAGGGTTTTGACGTAGTAACCGGGACATGGCGTGGTATTGGTGTGCCAAAAAACACACCGGATGAGGTAGTAGAGACCTTGGGTGCGGCGTTTGACAAAGCGATGGCGTCACCTGAGTTTAAACAGTTCATGGAAAATGGTGCCATGACCATTCACAATTTGGATGCAAAGGCGTTCACTGAATTTGTTCAAAATGATGTGAAAAACCTTGGAGCGTTAATTAACTGATGGTCGTGAAGAGCGCCTGTCAAAGGGCGCTCTTTTTTAAAAGGTTACCCAAATGAATGTGAAAAAAATTCTTTTACCAAGCGTCATCATTGTGATCAGTGTTGTCGCTTTGTACTTTATTAGCCAGTTTTCTGTGCCGAACTTTCAAGACGCCAGTGTAGGATCAAAGTTTTTCCCTACGGCTATTGCGGTGCTGCAAATCATTATCTGTTTCTTCATCATTTTGGGTGAATTATTAGATACAGAGAGCGAGTCTGACTCTGCACCTTTTCTTAATAAGTACTCCCTCTTTGGCGCTGTGTTCATTATAGGGTACGCCACTACGATTTACTTCTTAGGGTACTTCTTGGCGACGTTGTTGGCATTTGGTGTGTATCTGCTGTTCTTCAGAACGAAGAATCTTTATTACTACCTGGTCGCCATTGTGTTTACTGTGGTGATTTATTACGTCTTTGCCAATGTGTTTTATGTTGCTCTCCCAGAAGGGCTATTAACAGAGCTGCTTTATGATTGATCATCTATTTAACGGGCTACTAACGGCCCTCAGTTTCGATATTTTACCGATTTTGATTTTTGGTGTGGTGGGCGGTATTACGCTAGGGGCGATGCCAGGTTTAACCGCCACCATGGGGGTCGCGATCTTACTTCCTTTCACCTTTGGGATGGATTCAACCGCGGCCTTGGTGATGCTGATTGGTGTTTACATCGGTGGCATATACGGTGGTTCGATTGCGGCTATTTTGCTGAATACACCGGGAACACCGGCGTCAGCGGCCAGTGTGTTGGATGGTTATACTCTGACTAAAAAAGGCCAAGCGGCACGTGCCTTGAGTATTTCCGCGATTTCCTCTTTCAGCGGTGGCTTTATCAGTACCGTGCTGTTAATCCTATTCGCCCCTATTTTAGCGAACTTCGCCTTGCGCTTTAATGCACCAGAATACTTTGCGTTGGCGCTGTTTGGCTTGACGATTATTTGTAGTATCTCAGGCAGTAATTTATTAAAAGGCTTGTTGGCGGGTTCTATCGGCTTACTGGTATCGACTGTTGGGCTTGACCCCATTACCAGTGTGCCACGTTTTACGTTTGGCATGATGGATTTGTACAGCGGCATTAGTATTATTCCCGTGCTTATTGGCTTGTTTGCTTTATCGGAAGCACTGACTCAATTAGAGAGTGTGGTGACCGAGAAGAAACAAACGCTACGCAACTTCAGTCTCAAAATGCTCAGTCGAAAAGATCTAAAAGAAATCACCCCAACCGCTGTAAAAAGCGGTGTGTTGGGAACCGTGATCGGCAGCGTGCCGGGTGCGGGTGCGGATATTTCTTCTTTTGTTTGTTACAACGAAGCCAAACGTGCTTCGAAAACCCCAGAAGAATTTGGGAATGGTTCGATTAAAGGCTTGAGTGCCGCCGAAGCGGGCAACAATGGGGTCACAGGTGGGGCGCTTGTGCCCTTGTTGACACTGGGCGTGCCTGGCGATGCCGTAACCGCCGTACTATTGGGTGCTTTGGTGATTCAGGGCTTAACTCCCGGCCCATTGCTGTTCACGCACAACCCAGAAGTGGTTTACAACATTTTCAGCTCGATGCTGGTGGCCAATATTGTCATGTTAATTGTAGGCTTAATCGGTATTCGCTTCTTCTGTAAAATCATCGAAATTCCTAGAATCCTGATGATTCCTATCATTATGTTCCTGTCAGTTATTGGCGCTTACTCAATCAATAACTCGATGTTTGACATCGGTGTGGCTGTGTTCTTTGGTCTGTTGGGCTTTACCTTGCTCAAATGCCGAGTGCCTTTGTCCCCCATTTTGATTGCGATGATTCTTGGGCCGATGGCCGAGACCAACCTAAGAAAATCCCTGTTGATGTATGAGAACTCATGGTCGTTCTTATATGACAGACCCATTGCCTTGTTTTTCTTGGTATTAACGGCCTTGTCTATTTATTCTGCGGTGAAGTTTTCTCAGAAGAAAAAGAAAGCAGCCGCTTAGTATTGCGTCACTGAATTTGCCGCGATGGTTGGCGGGCGAATTTAGCCTACAAAAATGCCTGACTTTTACTATAAGAGTCAGGCATTTAAACCGTTCGAAAGGCGTTGTAAGCAAAAAAGAGGCGTTATAAGTAATAAGGGGGTTAAATAACCCCAAGCTCCACTAAACGTTCGTGCAAATAGCTTTTTGCGGTATGACGTTCAGACAACACAACGGCCGGTTTAGGATGTAAGAACAAGGGTAACGAAATACGTGATTTCGTCTTATCTGCTCCTGCAGGGTTAACCACTCGGTGAGAGGTCGACGGGAAATAGCCGCCGGAAGCTTCCTGTAACATGTCACCAATATTCACAATGAGCGTGCCAAAATCACAAGGTACATCCATCCAAGCGCCGTCTTTGGTTCTCACTTGCAAACCTGGTTCATTTGCCGACGGCAAAATCGTTAATAGATTAATGTCTTCGTGAGCACCCGCACGAATCGCACCTAACTCTTCATCGCCTTTTAATGGCGGATAATGCAATACGCGCAATAATGTCTGGTCACTGCCGTCTACCATGCTAGACAGCGGCTGAGAGTAATGCTGCGCCACCTCAATAGGGGAATGCTTCTCGACCCAAGTTAACAGTTCTAAAGCCAAGTTATTGGCTTCTGCATAATACTGTGACAACAAGGCTTTTTTATCCGCAGGGCATTGCCCCCAAGGGTAGTAATGAAAGTATTCTTTGATGTCTTTTTTGGTATGACCTTTTGCTGTTTCAGACACGTCAGGCGGGAAAAAACCGTCTTGTGTTCCGACATTGTAGCGGTAGTCGTATTTGGTATCGCTGTTAAAAAACGTTTGCCATTCTTGATAAATCGCTGAGACCAACTGTTTTTGAATCGGGTGGTTTTTTAGTACCCCAAAGCCGGTTTCTCGTAGAGAGGCAACGAAGTCTTCTTGGGCGGTTGGGCTGGTGTAATCGATTGCTTGTAACGTCATCTTGGTATCCTATATCGCCAACAAAAGGGCGAAAGTATTTTTTGTCTAGTGCTAAAAAGAGAAGTCGTGACGCTTTAAAAGCGCCAACGAAGAGCAGGAGCAAAACAAAAAACTAAGAAGACCAACCGCTGTGGAAGAAGTAGCGTAAATCAACGGTTTCGGCTTGATACGCTTGTTGCCACCGGGTCAAACGCCCAGCATCAAGACGATCGAATAACACGGTCTGAACCGATTCAATCAAAGCTTGTGGCAAGGGTAAGTAAGGCATAACACATCCTTAACAGGGCAATGAAAACCTTGGTGTGACGGTTTGTTAAAACCAAGGAACGATTAGGTAAGTCTACGGGTTCGAACGTGGATTTTGAAGGGATTTGCGAAGAAATTCTGCTTTAGGGCTAGGTAAATTTTTATTTTTCCTTATACTAAAAACATCGGTCATCGTCATCGACCGTTTTCTATCTGTTCTTTTCTACCTGTACATATCGTTCACAATGGGCGAGATTTTCTCAAGTTCAAGTGCTTTTTCTATCTTAACATCGGCGTGATTCATCAAGGCGCTGTCATCAATTAAAGAGGGCTCATGACTATGAATACATTTTTCGATTCGTTTAAAAATCACTTTCTTATTTCTATGCCACATTTAAACGATCCACACTTTGAGCACACCGTTATTTATCTTTGTGAACACTCCAAAGAAGGGGCGATGGGTATCATCATTAACCGCCCTGCCAACGTCGAATTTTCTGAATTGGCTGCACATCTCAAAATGCCGATTCAACAAGCGAGCTTGGCCTCAGAGCCCATTTACAACGGTGGCCCTGTTGAGTCTGAGCGTGGCTTTATTCTACACACCGCGGATAAAGTCTGGGACAACACGTTACCAGTGACAGAAGACATCTCGTTGTCGGCATCGCTTGAAGCGTTAGAAGACATTGCAAAGGGCGCTGGCCCAGACGCCTTCCGTATTACCCTAGGCTGTGCTGGTTGGGATGCGGGTCAATTAGAAACAGAGATTGCCAACAATGATTGGCTGGTATGTGAAGCGGATTTAGACGTATTATTCCACACACCCAGTGACATGCAATTTACCGCTGCGACTCAGGTGTTGGGAATTGACATGGCCAGACTTTCTCCGGACATAGGACATGGTTAAATGACAGCGTTACCCTCAACAGAAACGTCTGCAACAGACACCCAAGAACCCAATACTGTTCGTTCAGTATTGGGTTTTGATTTTGGTACAACACGCATAGGCGTGGCGATTGGACAGACAATTACCGGCACGGCTCAGCCACTTGATCCGTTAAAGGCAAAAGAAGGCATTCCTAACTGGGACGAGATCGCTCGTATTGTGTCGGAGTGGCAACCGGATGCGTTTGTGGTCGGTTTACCATTGAACATGGACGGTTCAGAAAATGAGATGTGTCAACGGGCGCGAAAATTTGCCAAACGCCTACATGGACGTTTTAATCGTCCTTACTTTATGATGGACGAGCGCTTATCTTCCTATGAAGCAAAAGGCCAAGTCATGGCGCGTGGTGGCAATCGTAATTTCAAAGAAAATTCGGTAGACGGTTTGGCGGCGCAGATGATTATTGAAACCTGGTTCACGACCCGCTATTAAGTCATACCCTGTGAATTCTATTATTAAGAGCAAGGCTTAAAGACAATGACGTTAGATTTAAACAAAGCGCTGGCCTCAATGGCCTCTCAGCTTAGTACTTACTGTGAGACGCATCAGATTGAAGAGCCCATTGTGGTGGGCATTCATTCAGGTGGTGTTTGGGTGGCAGAGCAACTGATGTCAGCGGTACCAACCAGCGAGCCTCTATCGACCCTAGACATCACGTTTTACCGCGATGACTTTACCAAAGCAGGCTTAAACCCCAAGGTAAATCAGACATTATTGCCGGCAATAGAAGATCGTCATGTTATTTTGGTGGACGATGTATTGATGTCAGGTCGCACCATTCGCGCAGCCATGAATGAAGTGTTTGATTTTGGTCGACCTGCAAGTATCACGTTAGCGATTTTGTACGATTTGGGTCAGCACGAATTGCCCATTGCTGCGGACATTATTGGTGAACGCCTGACATTGAATACTCACCAACGGGTTAAATTAACCGGGCCGAATCCTTTGCAAGTTTCTGTCATAGAAACGCGCTAATATACACAACAAAGCTTTATTTTTTTGCGAACACAGACGACAATTAGCGTATGAGTAGAAGAGACGACACAGTAATAAGTACCAGTCTATTTCGCCAAAGAATAGGGCGAGATAGCGATTTAATATTAATGGTTTAGTGGTTTTAGTGCCCGGTTGCAGCCAGTCTGCACCGGGCATTTTCCTATCTAAACATCCTAATTATGTAGAAAAAAGACACTCTTGTCTTTGCAGTTTGAGGAAAGCAAACCATGATGCGATCCGAGCCCCGGGCATTACAGCTAAATGAACACGGACAGCTTAAGCACTTTTTGACCTTGGATGGATTAAGCCATGCCATCTTGACTGAAATTCTTGACCGAGCGGATTCTTTTCTATCGATGGGCGAGCAATCGGTTAAAAAAGTCCCTTTATTGCGCGGTAAAACCGTGGTGAATTTGTTTTTTGAAAACTCCACCCGCACTCGCACCACATTTGAGTTGGCGGCTAAGCGTCTTTCTGCCGATGTGATTAACTTAAACATTGAGACTTCAGCCACATCAAAAGGGGAGTCGTTACTCGATACTCTGAAAAATCTTGAAGCGATGCAAAGTGATATGTTTATTGTGCGCCACTCTGACAGTGGTGCCGCGCATTTTATCGCCGAACATTGCACGCCGAATGTGGCTATTATCAACGCAGGGGACGGTCGCCATGCTCACCCGACACAAGCCATGCTGGATATGCTGACGATTCGTCGTCATAAAGGACGTTTTGAAGGGTTAAAAGTAGCCATTGTTGGGGATATTTTGCATTCCCGAGTGGCGCGCTCTCAGTTGCAAGCATTGACGACGTTAGGCGTCAGTGATGTGCGTTTAGTTGGACCAAAAACCCTGGTGCCAAGCTTTTTTGCCGAAATGGGCGCGACGATTTGCCATGACTTAGAAGCGGGACTCAAGGATGTGGATGTTGTCGTAATGTTGCGTTTACAAAAAGAACGTATGAAAGGGGCTTTATTGCCAAGCGAAAGTGAATTTTATCGCTTGTATGGATTGACGGAAGACACCCTGGCTTGGGCAAAACCGGACGCTATTGTGATGCACCCTGGGCCGATCAACCGTGGTGTGGAAATCTCGTCTGAAGTGGCTGACGGTCGTCAGTCTGTCATCTTAGATCAAGTGACCAACGGCATTGCGGTACGAATGGCGGTGCTGTCTATGGCCATGAGTGGCCAGCTACAAAGTGAAGACGGTGCAGCAACAGGGGATGAGAAATAAGATGAAATTACGTATTCAAAATGGTCGATTGATCGACCCAAGCCAAGACATAAATGCGGTGGTTGATCTCTTCATCGAAAACCAAAAAGTGGTAGCGATCGGAGAAGCGCCTGATGGCTTTGAAAACGCCGACATTCTCGATGCTGCAGGGCAGTGGATATTGCCAGGTTTAGTGGATGTGGCGGTGTCTCTGCGTGAGCCTGGATTTACCCAAAAAGGCACCATTGCCAGTGAAGGTCGCGCCGCTGTGTCAGGGGGCGTCACGACCTTGGTGTGTCCTCCAAACACACGCCCTATTGTTGATACCTCCTCGGTTGCTGCTCTGATTCAAGACAAAGCCGATGAGGCTGGGATGGCAAATGTTTTTCCACTGGGTGCGTTAACACAAGGGTTAGCCGGTGAACAATTGAGTAACATGGTGGGCTTAACGGAAGCCGGTTGTATTGCTTTGTCGAATCATAGAAATCCGATGGCCAGTACTAAGGTGTTGTCCCGTGCTTTGGAATACGCTGCCACACACGATTTGTTGGTGGTGTTTCACCCTGATGAGACCAGTTTGTCCGAAGGGGGCTGTGCCCATGAAGGTTTAATGTCCACTATGCACGGTTTGGCGGGGATTCCAGAAGAAGCGGAAACCATCGCCTTGATGCGGGATTTATTGTTGGTAGAGAAAACCGGTGTGCGGGCACATTTTGCACGCTTGTCTTGTGCAAAATCGATTGAAATGATTGCAGATGCTAAAGCGTCTGGCCTGGATGTCACGGCGGATGTTGCCTTGCACAATTTGTTACTGACCGATCAGGTTCTGGATAATTTTGACGGACACTATCACGTTTTACCTCCCCTGCGCAGCGACGAAGACCGTTTAACCTTAATCGAAGGCATTAAAGCCGGTGTGATTTCAGCCATCTGTTCGGATCACCAGCCCCATGAAAAAATGGCGAAAATTGCGCCTTTTGCGGCAACGGAACCCGGTATGGCAAACGTAGAAATTATCTTGCCCTTGGCAATGCAACTTATGGATGAAGGCGATCTGGATTTCGCAACCGTGTTGCAATGTCTAACCTCTGGGCCTGCGGCCTGTTTTGGGTTGGAGGCCGGTTCTCTTGCCGTCGGTAGCTTTGCGGACTTTATCTTATTCGACAGTACGGCTCGCTGGACCTGGTCTTATGAAGGGCGCAAAACCAAGGGACATAACTCTCCTTACTTTGGTGATGAATTGGTAGGGCGTGTTATGTCGACGTACATTTCAGGACAAAGAGTGTACCAAGTCGTGTAAGAAACCAGTAAGATCGGGTGAACTTTTAACCACCTGATCTTACTAGTCCTTTACTTTTCCCATCGGGTCGTTAATCTAACTTGAATCACATATTAACAAGGTGTTCATTCTCCCATGTCCATTGACGCATCAAATGCCTCACTCACTGAGCAGCAAGTTTTGCAATCACGTATTGCTTATCTTGAAAAAGAACGGGACTTCATAAAAAGCTTGTACAGAGACATGCCTAAGATGATTCATGCGATCTCAAAAGGCGCTTTGTTTAGTACCTTGTTAGGCGAGTTTAAACAAAAATTGCAAACGCAATTAGTCGATGCGTATTGTTTATTTCTGGTCTGCGAAAAAGACTGCCAGCAATGGCAAGTGCAATACCATGATGATACCAACCAAGCGTTGCAAAATGGTCAAGGTCAACTGTCACACGTGCCGCCTGCATTGTTGACATTTGCGGCCAGTCCATCGCGTCCTATGCGTTTTGATGATCACATTCAGACATCAATGGAATGGAAAAATTGGTCTGCCTTTTTAGAAACAAATGGCTTTGAGACTGTGTCCATGGCGAGTGTGTCGGATGGACAAGACGCTATTTACCTTGTGTTGGCTTTTCAGAAAAAGGGCAAATCGTTAGAGAATGAACTGATGACCTTGGCGCTTGATTGTTATGTGTCTTGGTTGCGTGCCATTTTCGAACGTGAAAAAGCCGATCAACTTCTATTAGAGGACAGTCATCGAGACCCTAAAACAGGCTTGTTACGTCGTTTTAGCTTTGAAAACAGTTTTAATATTGTTTTGAAAGACTCTCGTCGACACTTCTTGCGTGCAGCCTTGTTTTCTTTGCGTCTTTTGTCTAAAGGTGAAACTGACGAGACGGAGTTGAAAGAGTTAGCGGATGCCATGAAAGAAACGGTACGCGATAATGACTTAGTTGCTTGTTTTGATGAACAAGAGCTCGTGATGGGCATTCGTATTCAACAACTTGATGATGCTGAAGTGGTGGCCACAAAACTGCTAACGTCGTTAAGCAGTACAGCGTTTGAGAATAACCGTTTGGTTCAAGGCGGTATTGCCATAGGGATAGCCTTTTACCCTGAGCACTCGTCATTAGACGCCCTTTATCACGCGGCGCATTCAGCGGCAGAAACCCTGAACACGATGTCTGGTTATCGACTGGAATTTCACGGAAAATATTATCAATCCAGTGCGGATTTTTATTCAATATAAATCATAAAAAGCGAGTGCTTTTTATGATGCCTTTCGTTGAAAAAAGTGGCTTATTGTCGTGTTTTAGAAAAGGAGCACAAACGTTTTATGTCTATCGAACATATGTCCATTGAACAAAAGACAACCGCACATGAAATGGAAGAGATCGCTGGTAATATCGCGAGTGTAGAGAAACAGATTTGCCAATTAACAGAGGAATACCAGCGTCCTAAAAACAGTGTTCGTCTGCTGGCAGTCAGTAAAACCAAGCCTGTTTCTGCGTTAGAGGCGGCTTATCACGCAGGTCAACGGGCCTTTGGTGAAAACTACGTACAAGAAGCCGTTGAAAAGCGTCAGACGTTGTCACACTTAGCGGACATCGAGTGGCATTTTATTGGCCCGATTCAGTCCAATAAATCTCGTATGATTGCTGAGAATATGGACTGGGTACACTCAATTGATCGAGAAAAAATTGCCCGTCGCTTGAGTGAACAGCGCCCTGAGAGTTTACCTCCTTTAAAGGTCTGCATTCAGGTAAACATCAGTGGCGAAGCCAGTAAGGCGGGCGTTTCCTTGTCTGAATTAGATAATATGGTGGCGTTGGTAAACAGCTTACCTAACTTATGCTTAAAAGGGCTTATGGCCATCCCTGCGCCACAAGACTCTCACGATGCTCAATGTGCTGTGTATCGCCCCTTAGCGGATGCTTTTAACGCGTTATCAGCGAAGCAGACGGAGGTGGATACATTATCCATTGGTATGTCTGGCGATTTGCCCGCCGCCATTGCGTCAGGCAGTACCATGGTTCGAGTTGGCACCGCTATTTTTGGTGCAAGAGATTATTCTGTATAATCTTCTCGTTATGTACCAATACGCTTTCTAAAGAACTCAATCATAGGAAAAAAAATGACACCAAGTATTGCCTTTATTGGCGTGGGAAACATGGCAAGAGCCATTTTTAGCGGCATGTTAGCGAACGGCTACCCAGCAGACAGCATCATAGGTACCTCTAGAACGGCAGAAAAACGCACCTTTTACCATGAGCAATACAATATGCGCATGTTGGCTGATAATGCCTCTGCTGTGCGCGATGCCGACGTTGTGGTGTTGTGTGTTAAACCTGCACAAATGCAAGCCGTGCTGGAAGGATTTGCAGATCAAGTACGCGACGATCAGCTGTTTATTTCGGTGGCAGCCGGAGTGGAGTTAGCGTCTTTGGCCCATTGGTTGAAGAAGCCGGTTGCCATTGTGCGTTCTATGCCCAATACGCCGTCACAAGTCGGAGCGGGTATTACTGGCTTGATTGCGAATGCGCACACAACAGAGGCGCAAAAGACTTGGGTCACCGACCTGTTTGCTGGCATAGGGGAATCGGTTTGGGTTGAGAATGAAGCGCACATGCATACTGTGACGAGTTTGTCTGGCAGCGCCCCGGCGTACTTCTTTCGTTTCCTTGAGGCTATGGTAAAAAATGGTCAAGCACAGGGTTTAGAAGAAGCAACGTGTCGTAAACTTGCCAGTCACGCCATGTTAGGAGCAGCGCGTATGGTGACAGAGTTAGACGATCCTATTGAGCAGTTGCGTCATAACATTACCTCACCCAATGGCACAACACAGCAAGCCTTGATGTCCTTTGAGGCCGCTGATATCGACAAAGTGGTGGCGGATGCCATGACCGCTTGTGTTACACGTTCACAAGAAATGTCAAAAGACTTTTCAGCCCAGAAAGATTAACGGAAGGCGTTTGGTTATGAATTCAGATCCATTTATTATGCTTATAAAGGTTATTGCTAACCTGTATTTGTTTATTGTGTTGTTGCGTCTTGTTCTGCAACTGACGCGCGCAGACTTTTACAATCCCATCAGTCAAGGTATTGTCAAAGCAACCAGTCCGCTCGTTTTGCCTCTGCGCAAAATTATTCCTGCCATTGGACGTCTTGATACGGCTTCTTTGGTGCTGGCTTTTGCGGTGCAGTTTTTAACCGTCTTTTTAGTATTGAGTGTTAAAGGCATTAGTGTATCACCGGTTTCTTACGCTATCTTCACCTTGGCGGGCACGCTGTACCACCTGTTAGACCTGTATTTTTGGGCGATGCTGATATCGGTTATTTTAAGCTGGGTGGCACCGGGGGCAAACCATCCAGGTGCCATGTTGGTCGGGCAAATTACAGCGCCTTTATATCGAACGTGTCAGCGTGTGATTCCAACATTAGGGGGCTTAGACCTATCGCCGATCTTTATTTTTCTGGCGATTTCCTTTTTGAAACAGGTGTTAATGCCCTATAGTTTTTAGTCTTGTCAGCGCCTCTTTGCTAGTGAGCAGAGAGGCGCAGGGCTACTTTGTTTTTTGTTATGTTTCGTTTCTAATACCAGAAACCTATATGATTCTGCGTTGAGATTGCTATCATCGCATTTCAGTGAATTGAGAACAGGGGCGTATTCCTATATGATGCGACCTTTAAACGGGCATGAGCGCGAACAAGAAAAAGGTTCGTTACCCGACGTTCTCCCTTATTAATTGTTTGGATGAAAGCTATGAAAACGATTGCGGTTTATCCGGGGACCTTTGACCCGATTACGAACGGCCACACGGATTTGGTTGAGCGCGCATCAAAGCTGTTTAATAAAGTGATTGTTGCCGTGGCAGCGAGCCCAAAAAAACGCCCTGCTTTGTCCCATGAAGTACGTATTTCATTGGCTGAAACAGTGTTAGGACATCTTCCTAACGTTGAGGTGGTGGGGTTCAATAACCTATTAACAGAGTTTACTCGCTCAGTAAATGGGCACGTTATTATCCGCGGTTTGCGTGCGGTGTCTGATTTTGAGTATGAATTTCAACTTGCCAATATGAATCGTGCGATAGCGCCCGATGTTGAAAGCATCTTTCTGACACCGTCTGAGAAGCATTCTTATATTTCATCGACGTTGGTTCGAGAGATTGCGTCATTAAATGGTGAGTTTGGTAAGTTTGTCGATCCGGCCGTAAAACGTGTTCTACAAGAGCACTTCCAAATTACGTAACTTTTTTGTCAAAGCGTTAGACACAACGACCTAGCTCAAAATCAAATCACCCGAATCCAAGCGGTAAGTAAAAAGATTAGCTGGTTTTGGGTGAGCGTGTGGCTGGCTTTTAGGAGAGCAGAATGTCTCTTATTATTACTGATGAATGCATCAATTGCGATGTGTGTGAGCCTGAGTGTCCAAATGAAGCGATTTCTCAAGGTGATGAAATCTACGTCATTGAGCCCTCAAAATGTACTGAGTGCGTTGGACATTTTGATGAACCGCAATGTCAGCAGGTTTGTCCTGTGGATTGTATTCCTCTCGATCCAAATCGTCAGGAAAGCGAAGAACAACTCATGGAAAAGTACTTAACGTTAACAGGTCAACTCTAAAAAACAGGTTGTGACGCCATCGATACGAATGGATTTATCTTTCTAGCAGGGATCTTATTGCTCGTTAGCATTTTAGCGAGCTCTTTTACTGTACGTGTCGGTTTGCCTCTTCTTTTAGTATTCCTAGGTATGGGGATGCTGGCCGGTGAAGAGGGTATTGGCGGTCTTAATTTTGATAATACCGATATGTCCTTCTTTGTGGGCAATCTGGCGCTTGCCGTTATCCTCTTAGACGGTGGCATGCAAACTCAAACCAGTACCTTTCGTGTTGCTCTTTGGCCCTCTCTGTCTCTTGCCACCCTTGGGGTTGTGTTCACAACGGCGTCCGTCGGTACTTTTGCGGCCTGGTTGTTAGACGTTAAACTCATTTACGGCTTGCTGCTTGGTGCCATTGTTGGCTCAACCGATGCCGCTGCCGTTTTTAGCTTGTTACGAAACAGTGGTGTTAAGCTGAATGAGCGAGTAGGGGGGACGCTGGAGATTGAGTCTGGGGCCAATGATCCCATGGCGATCTTGCTAGTGGTCATGCTGACAGGCCTTATGCAAAGCGCGGAACCGTTGAGTGTGATGGCGTTTTTAGGGCAAATGGTTCAGCAATTTGCTCTTGGCATTGCTTTTGGTTTGCTTGGCGGTCGGCTGCTACTTATGGTGCTACGACGTGTTCCTTTGATTGAAGGGTTGTACGCCTTACTTATTATTTCGTTTGGCTTGGCGGTGTTCGCTGGCGTCAATATGCTTGGCGGGAGTGGCTTTCTTGCGGTGTATCTCGTTGGTTTAACCGTTGGTAATGGCCGTATCAAGCAACTTGATGCAATTTCTCAAGTGATGGACGGTTTGGCTTGGTTAGCGCAAGCGGGTATGTTCTTGTTGCTTGGACTTTTGGTGACGCCATCTAGCTTGTTGACGCATGGTCTTCAGGCAGTTGCAATTGCGGCATTTTTGATTTTTGTTGCTCGCCCTTTGGCGGTGTTTGTGTGTTTGCTGCCATTTGATTTTCGTTGGCCGGAGCGTCTTTATATTAGTTGGGTTGGGTTACGGGGGGCTGTACCCATTGTTCTGGCTCTCTATCCTGTTATCGCGGGATTGACCAACGCAGAACTCTTGTTTGAAATTACCTTTACTGTCGTATTGATTTCCTTGTTATTACAAGGGTCGACTGTGCCGCATATGGCGCGCTGGTTGAAGATTGTTGTGCCGCCTGCTCCGGCGCCGACAACGCGTTATGCGCTCATTAATGATGAAACACGACCTGCCCTAGAATTGTATGAGTTTGTTGTACAAGCAGAAGGCATACGAATCCCTGGCTCTATCCTACAAAATGTACCCAGTGAGACCGTCTCCACACCACAGCTCGTGTCTTTAGTGCGAGATCATCAGCCCAAGGTGGTGAATGCGAGTACTTTATTGCAACCCGAAGACCGTATCTGGATGCTGCTGCACCCAAGCGATGTAAACGATGTGGCGCAGATCTTTTCACAGCAAGCTTCAGGCTCGTTTCTACTGCAGAATTTCTTTGGTGAATTTGCGGTGCGTGGCGATGCACCATTGATTGATTTGGCAAAAGTATATGGTGTGCCTTTAGACGACCTTGACCCAGCGGAAACCGCGGCAGAGCTGTTGCAGCGTAAGCTTGGTAAAAGTGTGGTGGTGGGCGACCGAGTACGATTTGGAAATTTACGCTTAACCGTTAGACAGATGAATGGCAACCAAATTGAAAGTATCGGGCTCAAGTTACAAAGCAAATCCCCATGAGCCCAGTCAGATTTCGCTAACGATCAGTCTCGTTAGCGCTCCGTGTGATTACGTAAAGTAATCGCTGATTTCTTCCAAAGGCGGGATGACTTGATCGTCATTGATCAAGATGATCAAACCTTCTGCATCTATCGTGGAATACGTTTCTGGGTGGGTGATAATGCTGCCATCCTGACATACATAGCCTAATGCCGTACCGATGTTTTTTTGGATTAATGTTGTCACGACTTTCGCCCAAGTAACGTGGCTGAGGTGTACATCCAATCGAATGGTATGATCACCTTGGTGGCGGAATAGATCTTCTAATACCTGCTCTGTGCCCGGAGCGATTAATGATCGGACCAACATCTCAGGATAAGCTCGCACGGGTCTGATTACGGCTTTTGCGCCGGCTGCTTTGAAGCGAGGTCGATTTGAATCATTGATGGCTTCGGCCATAATAAAAGCGCTTGGGTTAAGTGCTTGAATGCGATGCAGTGTGTCAAAGGTCAAGCTGTCTGAGTGACTGTCTTGAACATCTTGGCAAAGCACAATGATGTATTTTGCGTTTTGCGCATTAGCGGCTTCTAGCATTCCGTCTTCCAGTGCGTCGCCAGTATGGTGTACGACGCCTTTTGAACGGATCTCTATAGGGAGCCCTTCGGGAAACGCGGTGGTTAAAATTTGGATGGGCGTTTCGGCTAATTCAGGGGTATTAATAATTTGATTAATCAACAGCTTTAAGTAGCGTTCCGAATCGTACTTCGGTGTATTCACTATCAGTATATGGTTTTGCATATCGTCCCACTCCATACGGCCTTTGATGCGCATTTCTTTGCGTATCAGCCTAATTTCGACATAGTCACTGGCAATTTGTGCGAGCAATGTGATGCCCATTCCGTAAATTAAAACAATGGTGCAAAATTGCCCCCAAAAGGAGGCAGCAGAGATATCTCCATAACCAGTGGTGCTGGCTGAAGTCATGGTGAGCCAGAATGCTTGCCACCAATTCAGGTCTTCAAAAAACACCATTGCCAAACTGTGCGACGCGATAACGCCTGCAAACAACATGAGGCGTTTTCTTAAATCATCGGTTTCGTGTAAATGTACTTTTTTACGGAATTGGCGCCGTTTATTGTTGCGTTTTAATAGCAAGCTTATCGCGTTCATTGTGCCTCTTTTGTATGCTTTTTGAGCCCAGTGCTGACATCCTTATTGTGCGCCTGTTATTGTTTATCGATATCTGTCATGGCGTAATCCAATTGTCGCCAAGATTCATACACCATTACCGCCACGGTATTAGAGAGGTTTAAACTGCGAGAATTGGCTTGCATAGGTAAGCGTAACCTTTGTGGTTTGGGTAGCGCTTCAATAAATTCAGCAGGTAGGCCTCGAGTTTCCGGACCAAATACGAGAACATCGTTTTCAGCAAAACGTGCTTCACTGTGTGTGCGGCTACCTTTTGTGGTCAGCGCGTAAATCGTGCCGATGTCGTTTTGATCAACAAAGGCTTGGAAGTCTGGATAGCGTTTCAGTCGGGTGAACTCATGATAGTCCAACCCTGCACGACGCAACTTCTTGTCTTCTAACTCAAAGCCCAAAGGCTCGATGAGATGTAAATGGAAGCCTGTGTTAGCACACAAACGAATCACATTGCCGGTATTCGGTGGAATTTCTGGTTGGTAAAGCACGATATGTAACATGGTTTTATCTCCTTGATATAAAGGGATAATACCAGAGCCGACCGAAAATCTAAGTTTTTAATTTTTTTTAAAGAAAAGTGTTGACCTTAAAAAAGGTTTCCCTATAATACGCACCACTTGCCCAGATAGCTCAGTCGGTAGAGCAGAGGATTGAAAATCCTCGTGTCGGCGGTTCGATTCCGTCTCTGGGCACCATAATTAAAGAAAACCTGCTTTTATAGCAGGTTTTTTTTTGCCTGAAATTTATGTTTTCTTTTATTCACGAACTCTGTCATCCCTCTGACGACACCGGACAAGTGGTGTTGTTTGCTGTAACCTACGCGTCAATATCCTGTTTATCCTCGAAGAATATAAACTAAGGCGGTTCTTTGTCCTTAGAACCCTGTTGTAGTCCATTTTTCGTGTTTGACGTGCCTAAAAATAGCCCCAATCAAAGAGTGTAAAATGTCCCAGTCTATCCCAACGGTTGTTACCCATAACGGAAATTTTCATGCCGACGACGTGTTCAGTGTCGCTGCGTTGAAGAGCCTTTTCCCATCCATTCATCTTATTCGTACCCGTGATCTCGCCATTATGGCGGAGGCCGACATTGTTCTGGATGTGGGCGGTGTTTACGACGCAGAAAAAGGTCGGTTTGATCACCACCAAAAAGGCGGTGCAGGGGCTCGTGAAAATGGCATTCCGTTTTCCTCGTTTGGACTGATTTGGAAAAAATACGGTCTAGACATATGCGAGGGAAATCAAGACGTTGCCGCTTCTATTGATAAAAATTTGGTGTCTACCATTGATGCGATCGATTGTGGTCATGTAGAAGGCGTTATGACAGGCATTAGTTTGAGCCAGACCATTTCCATGTTCAATCCTACTTGGCAGGAAGAAGCGGATTTTGACGCTTGCTTTGATGAAGCCGTGGCTTTTGCCGCACGGTTATTAGAGCGCTTTATTGCTGCTGCCAGTGGTGGTGTCAACGCAAAAAGCATTGTTGCCGATGCGATTAAAAACGCACAAGATCCAAGAGTCATTGTGCTTGAACAATACACTCCATGGAAAACCACCGTGTTGAGATTGTCCCAAGAGGCGTTGTTTATTGTCTATCCGTCACAAACGGGTCAATGGCGCATACAAACTGTCCCCGTTGAGCTGGGATCGTTTGAAGACCGCAAAAAATTACCGGAAGCATGGGCAGGCTTGTCAGACGAGGCTTTACAAGGGGTAACCGGTCTAAACGACGCGATGTTCTGTCATAACGGACGCTTTATTGCAGGTTGTGCCTCATTTGAAAACACCATGAAAATGGCAGAAATGGCGCTGGCTGATTAGTCGGACTGTCACAAAAGTGTCTTGATTCGCTGTTAGCCTTGGGTGTAGTCTAAAATTTAATCGTTATCACGAGAGGTCAGTAATGAAAAAAACAAGTGTATTGTCTATTGCCATTGCTCTATCAATGTCTGCATCTGCCCAAGCTGCTGAAGAGTTACGTCTTTTAACGTGGGGAGGCTATGCACCTCAAAATGTTATTGACCTGTTTGAAAAAGAAACCGGTATCGAAGTAAAGGTAACTAATTCAAATAACGAAGAAATGATTTCAAAACTGCGGGCGACCCGTGGCTCAGGGTTTGACTTAGCGCAACCCAGCCAAGACCGTGTATTGGGTGCTCAGAAAGACCACAAAATATACAAGCCGCTAGACCTTAGCAAAATTGATCGTGCTCAGTTCATCCCCTCTATGCTAAGTGCAACTGAAGGTCAGTCGACGTTAAAAGGGGAGGTGTACGCTGTTCCTCATGTCTGGGGATCAAGCGGTTTGGTTGTGAACCGTGCCGATGCTGCAGACATCAAAGATTATACTGACCTTTGTAACGCCGCCTATGAGGGAAAGGTGTCTTATCGACTCAAGCGTCCAACACTGATTGGTTTTGCCTATGCTATGGGAGAAGACCCGTTTGCTGCGTATTCTGACGAAGATAAATATCAGCAAATTATGGACAAAGTAGGCCAAAAGTTGATGGATTGTAAGGACAATGTGAAAACCTATTGGAGCGGTGGCGATGCGCTTTTAAATCTTATGCGCTCGGGTGAAACCGTTGCTGCTATGGCATGGGATGCGGGCGGTTGGAAGTTAAACCAAGAGAATGCAGATATTACCTTCGTGGCACCAGCGTCAGGCGCCTTGGGCTGGATCGATACCTTTGTGCTTCCGCGTAAAACAAAGAATGAGGAAGCGGCCTATAAATGGATTAATTTTGTGATGCAGCCAGACATTGCGGCCATGATCACAGATTCAGCAGGTAACTTCACCGCGTCTAAAGGTTCAGATGAGTATGTTGATGCCACGTTAAAGTCTCAATACCAGGCGAGCTTTTCAGCCGCGGACATTGATAACATCAAGTGGTATCCACCGGTACCTGCTGGGTTAGAAAAAATCGAAGGTAAAATACTGGACCGCGTCAACGCTTACTAATTTTACCTTTTTCCTGTCAATATTATGCCCACTTATCTGTGGGCATAATTTTTTTAAGTGATGATATTATGCAGACGCCTCCTATTGATCTTGCGTGCGAAAATATTTGCAAGCACTTTGCCCAGTTTACGGCCGTGAATGACGTTTCTTTCACAATCCCCAAAGGCTCTTTTTTCTCCATTCTTGGACCCTCCGGCTGTGGTAAAACGACGTTGTTGCGTATGTTGGCGGGTTTTGAGTCACCGTCGACGGGTGATATCAAAATCAAACAAACGTCTGTTTTAAACGTGCCGCCGAACAAGCGCCCAGTCAATATGGTGTTTCAACACTTGGCACTGTTCCCGACCATGGATGTGGCGCAGAACGTAGGTTACGGATTGCGCCGGCAGGGAGTGGCAAAGGCTGAAATCGCTGAACGAGTTGCCGCAGTATTACAGCGAGTAGGCTTGCCAGACAGTGGTAAAAAGCAGGTTAGCCAGCTATCGGGTGGGCAGCGACAGCGTATTGCATTAGCACGTTGTCTTGTATTGAACCCCACCTTGTTATTGTTGGACGAACCTCTGGGGGCATTGGATTTAAAGTTGCGTGAGCAGATGAAAATTGAGCTCAAACAGCTGCAAAAAGAGTTTGGCACCACCTTTGTGTACATTACCCATGACCAATCAGAAGCATTGGTGATGAGTGATCAAATTGCCGTTATGAATCATGGCAAGTTTGAACAAGTAGGTACGCCCCATGAGCTTTACTATGAGCCCAAAACGGCTTTTGTTGCTAGCTTTGTTGGGGACAGTAACCGTTGGTCTGGTCGGGTTACACAGCAAACGGGTGAGACCTTACAGGTGACGACTAAGGACGGATTAACGTTGCAAGGGGTCGCTCAAGGAGGCACATTTGATGACGCGTCCGAGGTGGATATCTTTGTTCGGCCCGAAGCCATTCATGTGAGCCGCTTAGTCCCCCAGATACGACTCGATAACCAGCTCGAATGCACGGTGAATAATATTTTATTCGACGGTGCTAAGTCTCAAATCATTGCGATTGAAGAGAAAAGTGGGGGGCGTATTATGGTCGCTATGCCGCAAACCGCCGACTTTAAAGATTTAAAAATTACCGATACGCTTTATCTTACCTTCAGTACTGAGCAAGCCTTGTGTTTTAGTCATTCTCAGGAGCTTGATGATGTCGACCATTAGCCGCTCTCGTTCGCCGATAAAGCTAGGCATGTGGCTATTGTTAGCGCCTTTGTGCCTATGGTTATTGCTACTGATTATCTTGCCGCATTTAGAATTGCTGACCTATTCCCTTAGTGCCCCCGATGAAGGGGGCTTTACCTTTGAGTTCTATGGCGAGTTTTTTGGCGAATCCTTGTATTGGCGTACTTTTCTTCGAACGGCGGTGATGTCTATTTTGGCAACCATATTAACCTTGCTGATCGGTTTTCCTGTGGCTTTTTTTATTGCCAAGATGATCAAAGGGCGCTCAAAAGGCATTTTGTTTGCCATGTGCCTGATTCCTTTTTGGGTCAGTGAGCTGGTGCGTACGTTTGGCTGGATGATTTTGCTACGAGAATCAGGTGTCATTAGTACCGCATTACAATGGCTTGGATTCATCGACTCAGGGGTGGAGCTACTGTACACAGACGCCACCATTATGTTGGGGTTGGTCTACAGTGCCATGCTCTTTATGGTGGTGCCGCTTGTGAGTACGCTGGATAGCCTAGACGATAGCTATATTGAAGCGGGTTACGATTTAGGCGGCAATAACTGGAACATCTTGCGGGAAATTGTTATTCCACATGCCATGCCGGGCATTGTTTCTGGTTGTATTATTGTGTTTATGCTGTCTCTAGGAAACTATCTGACCCCAGTATTATTAGGGGGCAAAGACAGCCTGTGGTTTACCGAGCAAATATACACCCAGTTTATTACACGCTTTAATTGGGAGCAGGGCAGTGCCTTTGGTATCTTGCTGTTGATCTTGTCTTCGCTCATTGTGTGGCTTGGCCTCAAAGTGACCGGTCAATCTTTCACTAAGACGATGGGGTAAGCCATGATTCCTTCCATTAAACAATCGCGTCGCTTTTACCGTGTTTATCACAGTTATTTGGTGCTGTTTTTTGTATTTCTGTCAGCACCACTTCTTGTTGTGGGGGCCTTTGCTTTCAACGACAGTCTTTTTCCCTCTTTCCCGTGGGAAGGCTTTACTTTCGACTGGTTTTTTAACGAAGCCGGTGACAAGGTAGGGATTTTGTTTGACTCTGAATTGCTAGAAAGTATCGCTTTGTCTTGCGGTATTGCGATCGTTACAACGCTGTTTGCAACACTGGTGGCCTGTACCAATGCGTTTTTATTCGAGCGTTATGACTTTTTTGGCAAGTCTTTTTTGTATGTTTTGATGCTGTTGCCTTTGGTGATACCGGGAGTGTTACTAGGAGTATCGATTTTAGTGTTTAGCAGCCAAGTTGCGAATTACTTTGAAGATTATTGGTTGATTGATTTAGAGTTTTTACGCCCAGGTTTGCCTCTGGTGGTGATTGGGCAATTTGCTTTTATCACCACAATTTGTACATTAATCATCAGTGCAAGATTGAAAAAATTCGACCGGACACTAGAAGAAGCCGCACTCAATCTAGGGGCATCGCCTTTAATGGCCGTGTTTACCGTGACTCTGCCATATTTGAAACCAGCGCTGATTGGTGCCGCCATTGTCAGTTTCTTGATGTCGTTTGAAAACTTTAATACGACGTTTATGCTGGTAGGTTCTGACGCGCCCTTGACCGTGGCCATGTTTGAACGACTCCGGGAAGGCAGTACGCCTGTATTGAATGCGTTGTCGGTGCTGTTAATGTTGGGGTCAGCAGTGTTGGCAATTGCAAATATGTCGATGCAGAAGAAAGACTGATACAGTCAACGATTATCCACTAAGTCATGATCATGAAAACAAAAAAGGCTTGAGAAATGTCTTCTCAAGCCTTTTTTTCTGGTTACCTATGAGCTTATTTATTACTGGTTGAATCGAAGATCTTATCCGCGTTACCTTCAATAAAGCTGTCGAATAATACGCCATTTTTCATTGGGTGGCGGCGAGCAAACTCATAAAAGCAGCTGGGTATTTTTTGCTGTGAACCATCGGCAAAGGTGTAGTCGATTTTATCCGCCATGGTGGAAGACTGCTCTAGGCAGGAAGCGGGTGTGCCCTTGATGACGCCACCCACTTGGTTCAAAGCGTACCCTTCGCTTTCCAGTAAGGCATTGACTTCTTTAATGGTAGAGAACTTTTTCAAATGATTGATACTGACAGTAAAATGATTGGCTTGTAGCCCCATGGTTGCTAGCCAAGCGGCGTATTCACTGTGCTCTGCAAGGGTTGCGTAGTCTGTTTGAGTGGGTGTTTGCCATAACTTTTCTGCCCAGAAAATGGCGGGTGTTTGTACCGCGTTGGCAGGAATCTGCGCAATAAGTTTGCCAATGATCTCTTGGCAAGACTGAGGCAGTTCGTCAACGAGCAGTTCCGATAGAAAAATCTTAGGGGCGTCGACGTCAGTCGTGTGTTTGTAGCAACGTGCTTTTAAATGCTTGCTTTCAAACAAGAAAGCGCCATAGGCCTTGTAGCCAAGAGCGTCGAGTTGTGGCTCAAGTTTTTCCAGTGAGATGGGCGAATGATTAAACGTTCGAAAGGCCACATGATCGTTTAATACGGTTTCACCCTGTTGCTCAAACAGTTGTTGGATGTTGTAAGCCTGAGGGGTCACTTTGGTGTATTGATTCCAAAGTGCATCAAAAAAAGTGGTGGGTGTCATAAAGAACTCCTGCTGCATTGACTCATCATAATGTCATTTATCACTCACTCTAGTGGACAAAGGCATGCCAATGCAAAAGGTAAAAATGCACCTATTGATGCGTAAAAGTTATGCGAGCCTTGGCTCAAGGGGCAAAGTAATAGGCAAAGGTTGAGCAAACAACTGCTGTTTGGCCGTTAATATGGTGTTGATTAGGTGAGCAGGAAAGCTCTGTTGTTTATTGTGCGCCAATCCAACCACGCGTTTCAATTTGACGTCGTTTAAAGGGCGCAAACACAAATCGCTGCGACCTCGAGACGAATGTTCGGGAATCAGGGAAATCCCCAGCCCTGCCGCCACCAAATCCAGTGCGTATTCCTCGGTTTTTACCTGCGCTCGGACGTCGGTGGTGAGCTCTTGTTTTTGCATCAGATAATTCCACGATTCCAAGATGTCGCATGGCGTACGAGAAATAAACGGCTGTTTGTCGATTTGCTTGATCGATAAAGACGGGAAATCTGCCAGCCAATGATCAAGGGGCATGGCGATCACGTAATCGTCTTCCCATAATGGGTAAAACACATCTTCTTCCGACGTATAACGGCTGCAGGTAAAGCGTAAGTCGGCACTTTCGGATTCGTCGACCAGCTTTAAGGTCAGCCCATGCACTTCGTCGAGCATGGTTTTAATCACTTGACTGATTAAGGCACCGGACAAGAACGGCGCGAGCGAGATAGACAAACTCAACGGAGCTGGGTGGTCGGTAAACAGGCTGCGCATGGCGCTCAAGTCACTGACCATTTTGCACGCATGAGGGTAAAGTTGGGTGCCACTGTCGGTGGGCGATACGCCTTTAGAGTGACGGACAAACAGCTTGGTGCTTAGGTCATCTTCAAGTTGTGCCACTGTGTTTGAAATAGAAGGCTGTGCCACAAAACAGCGTTTGGCGGCGGCACTTAAACTGCGCTCTTCATACACGGCAATAAAATAACGTAATGATCGAATGTCCATCTTGCCTCCTTTTGTTTCAATATACCTATAGATCAGCCAGCTTGCTATAGCTAAAAGCTAGACCACCAGCAGAAAAACGGTATTTCTCACTTTGTCTGAGTCTGGTTTAAGGTGAAGACATTGGATATTTACTCACACACTCAGACTTTTAGAGGTTGCTATGTCACTTACTTGCTTAGACACATTAGGCGTTAACACGTTAAAACAGGGCGATATGTTTTTCAGCGTATTAACAGGTAATACCCTTGCATTAGGCGAAGGCAGTACGTTTTCGGCGCAAAGTCCAATTGACGGTGCGACCTTGTCGACGTTTAACAATGCGACACCGTCACAATTGGAGCAGGTCAATGCAGAACTAAAAGACGCGTTTAGAGTGCTGCGTACTTTGCCAGCGCCACGTCGCGGTGAATTGGTTCGTCGTATTGGCGAAGAAGCACGCAAGTACAAAAACGAATTGGCTCAAGTGATTTCCCTTGAAGCGGGCAAGATTGTTCCTGAAGCCTTGGGAGAAGTACAAGAATGGATCGACGTGTGTGATTTCGCGGTAGGTCAATCGCGTATGTTGCACGGTTTGTCTATTGTGTCTGAGCGCCCAGGGCATCGCATGATGGAGCAATGGCAGCCGCTTGGGCCCGTTGCTGTGATCACCGCGTTTAATTTTCCAATGGCGGTATGGGCATGGAACACCATGTTGGGTTTGGTGTGTGGCGACCCTGTGTTGCTGAAACCGTCTGAAAAAGCGCCCTTGTGTGCTTTAGCCATGTATAAAATTGCTCAAAATGTCATTGCTGATATGCCAGACATTCCAAAAGCGGCGGTGTCTGTGATGATTGGCGATCGTGACTTGGGCGAAGCCATTGCGTCAAGCGAGACCTTCCCATTGGTGTCAGCCACAGGCTCGACGGTCATGGGCCGAGCGGTAGCGAAAACCGTGGCGGGCCGTTTGGGGCGCTCCTTACTAGAACTAGGCGGCAACAACGCCATGATCGTCTCGGATACCGCGGATTTGGATTTGGCTCTGCGCGCCATTGTGTTCTCAGCAGCGGGCACGGCAGGTCAACGCTGCACCACTTTGCGTCGTCTGATCACCCATGAGTCCATTGTGGACGGTTTGGTTGAACGCCTGGCAAAATCTTACGGCTCACTTCGCGTCGGCCATCCGTTAGAAGAAGGTAACTTGGTGGGGCCTTTAGTAGACGAAGGCAGTTTCAATCGTATGCAAGCGGCTCTGGAAACCGCAAAACAGCAAGGTGGCGAGATCATTTGTGGTGGCGACCGTGTCACCGAAGGTGTTCCAGCAAACGGTTTTTATGTGAAACCGGCCATTGTGCGCATCGCTCACGATGCCCCTATTGTGCACGAAGAAACTTTTGCGCCTATTCTTTATGTGTTGACCTACAGCACGTTTGACGAAGCCATCGAGATTCAAAACGAAGTGCCACAGGGCTTATCTTCTGCGGTATTCACCGAAAGTATGCGAGAAGCCGAAGTCTTCATGTCGCCAGCGGGCTCTGACTGCGGTATTGCCAATGTCAACATTGGCACGTCTGGTGCAGAGATTGGCGGTGCCTTTGGTGGTGAGAAAGAAACCGGTGGTGGTCGTGAGTCGGGTTCCGATGCATGGAGAAACTACATGCGCCGTACGACGAACACGGTGAACTACGGCGGTGATTTACCGCTTGCACAAGGCATCGTCTTTGAATGAGCAATGCTGTGTTTTGAATAAACCGTGATTGCATACTACATTTAAACGGTGGAGGAAGACCCTAGTTTGGTCCAATAAAGGTGAGTGTTAGCTCGCCTTTATTGGTTTTACTGCTCATTAGTGATGAACAAAAATCTTACTTATCCTGAATGGTTTGTGTGAAGAGCGTGTAAATGCTCTTTGGAGGTCGTTGATATGGCTGAACGTATATGTGATTCATTGTGGCGTGCCAGTGCGCCCCCAGGTCCTGAGTTGTCCCCGCTTAAAGGCTCCCACGATGTTAAGGTCGCCATTGTCGGTGGCGGTTTTACTGGACTTTCTGCCGCGCTGCATTTGGCTAAATTTGGTGTGTCTGTGGCGGTGATCGAAGCACAAGAAATTGGCTTTGGTGGGTCAGGACGGAACGTTGGTTTGGCTAATGCCGGACTGTGGTTGGAGCCTGATCAGCTAGACAAAGCCATTGGTACGGAAGCGGGAAAAGTGCTTTATGATGCTTTGGCCGTGGCACCGGACTATGTGTATGGTTTGATCGCAGAATACGATATTCAATGTGAGCCGGTGCGTAACGGCTCCTTACACGCTGGCGTCGGTAAAGCAGGACTGGCACAGTTACAGCGGCGTTATGCGCAAATGGCACAGCGTGGTGCGCCGGTGCAACTTTTAAATTCTGCTGAAGCGCAATCGCGTATTGGCTCGACGAAATTTAACTCGGCGTTGTTTGACCCGCGTGCGGGTACGATTCAGCCGTTGGCTTATGCCCGAGGCTTGGCGCACGCCGCGCTTAAAGAAGGCGCGCACTTGTATGATTTTTCTCCTGTGAGCAGCATAGTGCCACAAGACAATGGCTGGCTATTGAGTACGGCAGAAGGTGAAATTCGTGCCGAAAAAGTTATTCTGGCGACCAATGCTTACAGCGAACATGGTGTGAAAGAACAAGCTCGTAAATTCGTACCGATTCACTACAGTCAACTGGCGAGTAAACCGCTCAGCGATGCGCAGTTAGCGGTAGTGCTGCCAAATAAAGAAGGTGTTTGGGATACTTGTACCGTGATGAGCTCTTTTCGTTTGGACAAACAAGGGCGTTTGGTGTTTGGTGGCATGGGCGGAGAAGGGAATGTGTTGTCTAACTGGGCGTCGCAACGGGTGGCGGAAATGTTTCCGGTTTTGAGTAAAGTCGAATGGGATTACTGCTGGACAGGACAAATTGCCTACAGCGAAGACCATTTGCCCCACTGTCAGCAATTACAGCGTGGTTTGTACAGTGTGGCAGGCTACAGTGGGCGGGGTATTGGGCCGGGCACGATTATGGGTAAGGAATTAGCCGAGTGGTTTACCGATCGTCGAGAAGCGCTATCGGTGCCCACCACGGTGTTGCGTAATATCCCAATGCGAGAGTTAAAGCGCTTATTTTACGAAGTAGGGGCACAAACATATCACCTTGGACAACGCTCACACGCACTGGATTAAAAAACGCCATCTTATTGATTTTATTGCCATTAGTGATTGTTCAAAAAGACGCATCTTTAAGGTGCGTTTTTTTGTTTTACGGTTGGGAATTAAGAGAAAGATAAGATACAGTTAGCATCCTCCTGTTTTTATCAATGAGCAAGGTCGCCATGCGCCGTTACATTCCATCATCAACCGCGTTGAAGTGTTTTGAAGCCTCGGTACGACACTTGAGTTTCACCAAGGCGGCCGAAGAACTGCATTTAACACAAAGTGCGGTGAGTCGTCAGATCCGTAACCTTGAAGCGTTTTTATCCCGTGATCTGTTTATTCGCTTGAACAAACGCTTGGTGCTGACAGGAACGGGAGCCGCTTATTACAAGGAAGTTGTTCCCTTGCTGGATGGTATGGAAAACGCCTGCTTAAAAATGCTTCATCGGGAAGACGAAAAAACCACCCTGACTATTTCGTCGTTGCCGACACTGGCGTCTCACTGGTTGATCCCTTTGCTGGCGGATTTCCAGTTATCCCATCCGCAGTTTCAGATTAAGGTACGTTCTCTGGATGATGCCGCCAAAATCGACCCTGAAAGCATTGATGTCATTTTGCATTACGGTGGGGATCATTGGCCCCGCGCCATTTCTCATCAAATGATGCGTGAAAAAGTCATCGCAGTATGCTCCCCGGACCTTCTAACGCGGATTTTTGGGTCATCGGTGGCAGCATGTCGTGCAGAGGACGTCGTGCAGTTTCCTTTTTTGCATTTGTCATCGCGTATTAATGCTTGGCCAGATTGGATGGTGTCGCAAGGGTTAGAAAGTGGCTCTTTTGCTGGGGCATCGTTTGCGCATTTTCATATGGTGTTGGAAGCGGCAAAAAACAGCATGGGCATCGCGATTATGCCAATCATCCTAGCGCAACGCGGCTTGCAAACCGGTGAGCTGGTAGCACCATTTGGCGAGGCGGTGCCTACGCCCCATGAGTACTTACTGTCTTATCCTGTTGATAAAGCAGACCTCGAACAGGTGGTGGTCTTCCGTGATTGGCTATTGGCGAAACTGGCCGTTGACGACCTGACGCATTAAAACGTACTTCTTTTACCTGCTCTCGTTTATTTCTTTAGCCGCTGGTTGCCAGAGAATAACCTGATGACGTCATCCGCTATTAATCTTATTTATGCTTCTGATCCTTTTTGTTATCGGTAACAAACCGACTTGCCTGTGATAGTATCAAGCCATAAATACGATCAATTCACAGGACAAGTTAAGATGAATAAAAAGACCACCGCCCTTTTTATCCTTGATGGATGGGGATACAGCGAAACATCAAAATCCAATGCGATCACAGCTGCCAATACCCCTAATTGGGATGCACTGTGGGAAAACCACCCTCATACTTTGATTAAAACATCAGGTTTAGCGGTGGGTTTACCAGAAGGGCAAATGGGTAACTCCGAAGTCGGTCATATGAATTTAGGCGCTGGGCGCGTGGTGTACCAAAACTTTACACGTATTGGCAAAGCCATCGATGACGGCAGCTTTTTTGATAATGCTGCACTGGTTAATGCGGTGGACAAAGCGGTCAGTGCGGGTAAGGCGGTACACATATTAGGCTTGTTATCCGCGGGCGGAGTGCACAGTCATCATGAACAAATTATGGCCATGTGTGAACTGGCCGTAAAACGCGGAGCGAATGCGGTGTATGTGCATGGCTTTACCGATGGACGCGACACCCCGCCACGTTCTGCTCACACACCGATTGTTGAGCTAGAAGCCAAATTGGCTGAGCTTGGTGTAGGAAAAGTTGCGACGTTAACCGGCCGTTATTTTGCTATGGACAGAGACAACCGTTGGGAGCGCGTGCAAACGGCTTACGATGCTATTGTCCAAGGCAAAGGCGTTTTCCAAGCAAACAGTGCAGAAGAAGCACTGCAAGCAGCTTATGATCGAGATGAAAACGATGAGTTTGTCAAAGCCACGGTGATTGGTGAGGCGGCTCCAGTAGAAGATGGTGACGCAATTGTGTTTGCAAACTTCCGTCCTGATCGCGCTCGTCAATTAACGCGTGCGTTTACAGAGCCTGAGTTTGACGGCTTTCCTCGTGCTGTGTTGCCATCCCTGGCGGCTTTTGTCACCTTTACTGAGTTCGCTTCGGATATTAAAGCCGATGTGGCTTTTCCTCCTGTTGCTTTGAGCAATACCTTAGGCGAAGTTTTGGCGAAGCAAGGTAAAAAGCAACTGCGTATTGCCGAAACAGAGAAGTACGCTCACGTCACTTTCTTTTTTAATGGCGGCGAAGAAGCCTTGTTTGATGGCGAAGAGCGCGAGTTGATTCCATCTCCTAATGTGGCGACTTACGATTTACAGCCTGAAATGAGTGCGCCAGAAGTGACTGACAAGCTGGTGGAAGTCATTGAAGCGGGTAAATACGATACGATCATTTGTAACTTCGCGAATGGCGATATGGTCGGGCACAGTGGTGTGTTTGAAGCGGCTGTAAAAGCCGTTGAAGCGGTCGATGCGTGCTTAGGTCGTATTATTACGGCATTGAATAAAAATGGCGGGCAATGCCTCATTACAGCCGATCATGGCAACGTTGAGCAAATGCTGAGCGACGATGGTGCACAACCCTTGACCTCTCATACTATTGGTCCTGTTCCTTTGGTATTGGTGACACCAACCGCTGGTTTGGGCATAAAAGAAGGCGCCTTGTGTGATTTAGCACCAACAATATTGGCTATGATGGGGCTGGAAAAACCCACAGAAATGACGGGCGCGAGCTTGCTAACGCGAGTGTGAGGCGAACATGAAGGCATTCGTCCGCAGTCTTTTTCTTTGTCTGACCTTCCTGTCCAGCGTTAGCTGGGCAGCGGGAGAACCACAAACGCCAGAAGAAGCCAAACAGCAAATTCAGGCGTTACAGCAAGACTTAAAAAAACTTAATAGTTGGTTAAAAGAGCTGAAATCGGAGCGTTCCGGTGTGGAAAAACAGCTTGAAAGCAAAGAAAAAGACATTCAAGAGTTGCTCAAAAGCATTCAGTCTATTCAAGACAGTTTAAAAAAAGGTGAGCAGCAACTGGGGGAGTTAAGAGTTCAGCAAGGCTCCTTACAACTCAGTATTCAGCAACAAAACGAACAAATAGCCGCCCAATTAAGGGCGGTTTATCGTTCTGGCAACGAAGAAAGCATCAAGTTGCTGTTAAACGGCAATCATGCCGAGGAAGCCGAACGCCTCGTGCAATACAACCGTTATGTTTCCAATGCACGCCAATCTTTGATTAATGGGTTTATCATTGAAGTCAGTGATTTAAATCTAGTGGAAAAAAGCATTCGTAGTCATCGGGCACAACAAGCCCAAGAAGCCGCAGAATTAAAAGCAGAGCAAAAGCGTTTAGTTAATCAACAAGCGGATCGTCGTACGCTCTTGGCTAAGTTGGACGCTGATCTGACTCAAGGCGACAAGCGTGCTAAACAAATTCGACAAGACCAGTCTAACCTACAAAGTATGCTCAAACAGTTGGAAGAAGCACTCGCTGATATCCAGTTGCCCGATCAAGATGTGCCATTCTCTTCTCAACGCGGTAAATTAGTACGTCCTCTAAATCGACTCACAGAGCTGTCTTCTAATGGCAGTGTGAATTTAGGTGGGGTGGCGTTGAAAGCGGAAGAAGGGGAGCCAGTTCGTGCGATTTTTTCCGGTCGAGTCGTATTTTCTGATTGGATGCGCGGGTTTGGTTTCTTACTTATTCTAGATCATGGTGACGGATACATGTCATTATACGGCTATAATCAAAGCTTATTGAAAGACGTTGGTGAGTGGGTTGGGGCGAGTGATACCATCGCCATGGCTGGCAGCACAGGAGGTCGGGCAGACTCTGCGCTTTTCTTTGCGATTCGGCACAACGGTGCGCCGTTAAAGCCCCTTGCTTGGGTTAATGCAGGTTAACGCTTTGCTCAGTAAGACGTACCCGCTGTCCAAAGGGTCATTCAAACGGCAACTCAAATAATGATAAAGACTATGGTGACTCCTATTTTGCGTCAAAAAATTCCCTTTCTATGTACTTTTCTGTGCGCAACCTTGTGTTTGCCTACGGTGTCCTTGGCCGAATCAAGCCCGTCAACGCATTTGCCAACGACGGAAATTCAATCTTTTGTGGAAACGTTTGAAACCATTCGAGAAGGCTACGTGGAAGTCATGTCTGATCAAGACATTTTGCACAAAGCTCTAAAAGGTATGGTGTCAGGGCTTGATCCGCATTCTGAATATTTTACTAAGAGTGAGTTGGTGGACTTTAATGAGCTGACATCAGGCAACTACGCAGGCATTGGCGTGGAAGTGGAAATAAAAGATAAGCGTTTGACCATAGTGACGCCGATTGATGGCACACCGGCTGCTCAAGCAGGAATATTGCCAGGCGATGTGATTGTTAAAATTGACAGCACATTGACCACAGACTTAGGCATGCAAGACATTGTGACTCTTATGCGAGGCGAGGTGGGAACCCTCATTTCGCTGGATATTGAGCGCGATGGTGAGGTAAAGCATTACGAGCTGACACGAAGCCTAGTCGAAGATGACAGTGTGACGTCAAAGTGGTTAGAAGACAGTATCGCCTATTTTCGTATCAGTCAGTTCCAGAGCGACAGCGACAAAGAATTCTACAGCGCGATTGATGCTTTTAAACAGGAAAAAGCGATTAAGGGCGTGGTGCTCGATCTAAGAAACAACCCAGGTGGTGTCTTGCAAAGTGCGGTAGGTGTTGTCGATGCCTTTATTAGTAAAGGGCGAATTGTTTACACCGATGGCCGTCATGAAATATCGAAGAGTCAATTTAACGCCACCAAGACCACCACACGATTGTCAGGTCTGCCTGTGGTGGTGTTAGTCAATGAAGGCTCAGCGTCGGCATCAGAAATCGTCGCAGGGGCACTGCAAGACCACCAAAAAGCGGTCATCATGGGCACAGAGACGTTTGGTAAAGGTTCTGTACAAACTGTGGTTCCTTTGTCGAATGGGGATGCGGTGAAACTCACAACCGCTTTATACTACACGCCGAATGGACGCTCTATTCAAGCGCAGGGTGTGACACCGGATCTTGTGGTTCCTCAAGCCAATTTGACTTTTAAAAAGGGACAGTTTTTTGTCAAAGAAGCGGAGTTAAAGGGCCATCTTGGTAATGGAACTGGTGGTAAAGAGCGCACCAGTGTGGATGTGGCGTCGGACATCAGTGAGTTGGCAAAAACGGATTTCCAACTTTTTCAGGCGGTGACTATTTTGAAAACTTTGCCTAAGTTGATGCCAAAATAGCCTTTTTATTGATCTCAGTATGTTTGGTAACAGTTTGTATTTAAAAGCAGTGTTATGGGGTATTTGTGGTGCTCTCATGAGTGTGAGTGGTGCCTATGGGACGGAATCTCATCCGTCTGAAGCGTCGCCAGTGTTGCATAAAATGGCTTCGATGGGGCAAGAAGCAGAGCAGGCTCACTCACGTTTTATTGATGAGCTGACACAATTATCCAGTAAGACAGCTTCTTCAGAAGAAAACGTGCTATTACCAAAGCAGCTTGGCCCGGTACTTCCCCCTATTTTACCTTTGCCCAATTTAGTGGTGCCATTGTTACCTTATCCGCCGAAGGAAGAGGATAAGGTTTCCCGTAAGGCAAATCCGGTTGCTCCTTCCGTTCCCGATGACATTCTAGCGGTTGATGTGCACCCAAAACAGCCTCGAATCGCCATCTTGATCGATGATCTAGGTTACAACCGACAGGGCATGACGTCTTCATTAGACTTACCGACAGAAGTTGCCTTGGCTATTTTGCCCAGTACACCTTTTGCGCAAAAAACCGCTCAAACTGCTCAACAGCAGCGACGAGTAACCCTATTACATGCGCCTATGGAAAATCTACGAGGACTAAAATTAGGGCCAGGTGGCTTGTATGCCAACATGACAGAAGAAGAGCTTAAGGCAACACTGAAAAATGACCTCGACAGCCTGCCAGGCATTCAGGGGGTTAATAACCACATGGGGAGTCTGTTGACCACCAAAGCGAATTCTATGGCTTGGGTTATGCAAACTCTACAGGGGCGCTCACTTTTCTTTATTGATAGCCTCACCAACGCCAAAAGTGTCGCAAAACAGACAGCGCAGGACTACGGTTTGGATACCGTCAGTCGTGATGTTTTTTTAGATAACATACGCACCGAAAAGGCGATTGATCATCAGTTTTCACGTCTGATTACCTTGGCTAAGCGCCATGGTAGTGCAATGGCCATTGGGCACCCTTATCCTGAAACGACGGCCTATCTTAAAAAACGTCTGGCGAATTTAGAGGACGACGGCGTTCAGTTAGTGCCACTTTCAGATTTATTGATATCGTCACCAACAAAAAAACTTTCTCCATAGATCAACGTTTTCCTGCACTTTTCTGTTGGTTTATTCATGCTTTTTTTAAGTTGAATGCGTTGTCTGGCGTATTTTTGACGAATAAGTTCGTTCCTTGTCCTGCCCATTTATTTCCATTATTTGCACCGCTATTGACCAATATTTTTGTAAAGACTAGTGTGTAAATCCATTGAGGTGCACATTTTTTGAATAATTACCTCATAGTTTTCATAAAGTATACTTTTTTAAAGGGTTTTATTTTATGGAACGCTTCTTGCTTTTGAATAATAACGATAAAACACAAAACGAGTAGAGGCTTTTCTTATGTCAAACATGGTTATTAGAAAAACGTTCATTTCTCTTGCGGTAGCTGGAGCGGTCACAATGGCTCAGGCAGAAGTCGTGATTGGGGTCGCAGGTCCACATACGGGCGCTTATGCCGCTTTTGGTGAGCAAATGTGGAAAGGGGCTGAAAAAGCCGCTGCGGATCTGAATGCCGCTGGTGGTATTAATGGGGAAATGATTAAACTAGTAAAAGCCGATGATGCTTGTGAACCCAAACAGGCTGTGTCCATTGCCAACCGTCTTGTCGATTCCGATGGCGCATTGGCTGTTGTGGGACATTTCTGCTCTTCCTCCTCTATTCCCGCTTCTCGTATTTATGAAGAGGGTGGCGTTCTGATGGTGACCCCAGCATCAACCAACCCTGCTTTGACAGAACAAGGATTGCCGAATGTTTTTCGTATTTGTGGTCGAGACGACCAGCAAGGTGATGTTGCAGCAAGCTACATTGTTGATGAATTAAACGCTAAGCGTGTTGCTGTGCTTCATGACAAAGATACCTATGGCAAAGGGTTGGCTGACGCAATGAAAGCAACATTGAATGCGTATGGCGTAAAAGAAGTTTTGTATGAAGGTCTGACCCGTGGTGAAAAAGACTTCAATGCCGTGGTCACTAAAATCCGTTCTGTCGACGCGGATGTTGTGTACTTTGGTGGCTTGCATTCAGAAGCCGGCCCATTGGTTCGTCAGCTTCGTGAACAAGGGTCAAAAGCACTGTTTATTTCGGGTGACGGTATCGTATCAGATGAATTTGTCTCTGTAGCCGGTTCGCCAGCCTACGTTGAAGGCGTCATGATGACCTTTGGTGCGCCACCATCGTCTTACCCTTCTGGTAAAAAAGTGATCAGTGAATTCCGTGCGTCAGGTTATGAACCCGAAGGCTATACGCTCTATTCTTATACGGCCATGCAGATTGTTGCGGAGGCCCTGTCTAAAAATGATCTAGACCCAATGGCGGGTGCAGAGTGGCTGCAAAGTAACTCTATTAACACCGTGATGGGTAAAAAAGACTTCGATGAAAAAGGCGATTTAACCGTGTCTGACTACGTCATGTATGAGTGGGACGATAAAGGCAAATATCACCAAATAAACTAATGTCCATTTAGTTTGATACACGCGCTTATCGAAACGGTTTGATAAGCGCGTTTTTTCCTTAAAAATCAAAAAACTCCCTCGAGGTCTACAATGGATATCGTTCTCCAGCAGTTGGTAAACGGTCTTACCCTGGGTTCTGTTTATGGACTCATTGCGATCGGCTATACCATGGTATACGGCATTATTGGCATGATTAACTTTGCCCATGGCGATGTTTACATGGTATCCGCTTACATTACCGCCATCGCCATCGCTCTATTAACATTCTTTGGTATTGAATCTTTTCCTATTATCATCATCGGCACGCTTTTTCTCACTGTGGCAGTGACTGGCGCTTACGGTTGGGTGATTGAGCGTATTGCTTACCGACCTCTACGGAATTCTAGTCGTTTGTCTGTATTGATCTCAGCGATTGGTATGTCTCTTATCTTACAAAACTATGTGCAACTTAGTCAGGGTGCGAACCAACAGGGCGTGCCTACTTTACTGACTGGTGCAATTCGTTTTTCCGTAGGTGATGGCTTTGTGCAAATCACCTATATGAAGCTAATGATTCTTCTGATTTCTTTATTGGGTATGGGCATCCTGACCTATGTGATTCAGAAAACAAAGCTAGGCCGTATGTGTCGTGCCACACAGCAAGACAGAAAAATGGCGTCTATTTTAGGCATCGATACGGATAAAGTGATTTCGACGGTCTTTGTGATTGGTGCCATGATGGCGGCACTAGCAGGTGTGCTGATTACCTTGGACTACGGTGCGTTTGATTTTTATGTCGGCTTCATTATCGGTATAAAAGCGTTCACGGCCGCAGTATTGGGTGGTATAGGTTCTTTGCCTGGGGCTATGTTGGGTGGTTTGATTCTAGGCTTGTCTGAGGCCTTATTTGCAGGGCTTATCAGTTCCGATTACAAAGATGTCTTCTCCTTCTCTTTATTGGTACTCATTTTGATTATTCGTCCTAGTGGTCTTCTTGGCAAACCTGAAGTGGAGAAAGTATAAATGAGTCAAGCAGCAGGAGTTAACTTTAAAAAAAGTACGATAGATGCGCTGATTGCCGGCTTTCTAGCGCTGATCTTATTTGGTCCTATCGTAGGGGTGTTGTTAGACGGTTATCAATTTAACTTTGAAACTGACCGTGTCGCTTGGATGGTGGCGATTGTCGCCATTGGGCGTTTTGCAATCTCAAGCTTTTTTCAGACTGAAAAAGGCATTGCGATGTCATTCCGATACGCAAACAGTAACGACGGTGCCACCGTACTGGCGCCTGGACACAAATCAAAAATGGTCTGGATCATTCCATTGGTGATTGTGATCGGTCTTCTGATTCCCTTTATTGCCTCAAAATATGTGCTGACCGTGGTCATTCTGGGGCTTATCTATGTGCTGCTTGGACTGGGTTTAAACATCGTTGTTGGCTTAGCTGGGTTGCTCGATTTGGGCTTCGTCGGGTTTTACGCTATCGGTGCTTACGGTTTGGCGTTGGGGTATGAAAATCTTGGTCTTGGCTTTTGGTCTATGTTGCCGATTGCAGCGATTTTAGCCGCAGTTGCTGGGGCGATTCTCGGCTTTCCGGTATTGCGTATGCATGGCGATTATTTGGCCATTGTGACCTTGGGCTTTGGTGAGATTATCCGTTTGGTGTTAACCAACTGGGCGTCTTTTACCCACGGACCAAATGGTATTTCTGCACCACTACCGACTCTGTTTGGCCTTGAATTTAAGCGTAGGTCCCGTGATGGGGAAACCTTCCATGAGTTTTTTAACCTTCCTTATGATTCCGCTTATAAGTACATGTTTATTTACCTCGTCTTATTTGCCGTGGTCTGGGCTGTGCTTTTTATTAAACATCGCCTGGTAAAAATGCCGATTGGTCGTGCGTGGGAAGCCTTGCGAGAGGATGAAATTGCCTGTCGTTCATTGGGGTTAAATCATGTTCTAGTGAAGTTATCTGCCTTTATGTTAGGTGCCTCAACAGGGGGCTTGGCCGGTGTGTTTTTTGCTACTTACCAAGGCTTTATTAACCCTTCGTCTTTCACCTTCTTTGAGTCTGCTTTGATCTTGGCCATTGTGGTACTAGGAGGAATGGGCTCCACATTAGGTGTGGTGATAGCGGCTTTCTTTTTAACCGTATTGCCTGAAATGCTAAGGGAATTTGCAGAATATCGTGTTCTGATGTTTGGTATTTTGATGGTTGTGATGATGATTTGGAAACCAAGAGGCATTGTTCGTGTGACTCGAACGGGATTTGCACCAAAGCAGGGGGCCGTAAAATGAGCAGTGAAAACGTGTTAACGGTTGAAAATTTAGTGATGCATTTTGGTGGGATCAAAGCGCTTAATGATGTGAATTTTGCTATTAAACGAGGCTCCGTCTCAGCGCTTATTGGCCCCAATGGGGCGGGTAAAACCACAGTGTTTAATTGTCTCACTGGATTTTACAAGGCGACAGGTGGGAATATTTTATTGTCGGCGGGTGGTAAAGACACCAGTGTGATCAAGGTACTCGGTGAACCTTTCCAAGCAACGGATTTCTTTTCACCGGTCGCTTTTGTGCGTCGCCTGAAATACAAGATGTTTGGAGGATCTCACCTCGTTAATCGTGCAGGTCTGTCTCGCACATTTCAAAATATTCGCTTGTTTAAAGAAATGTCTGTGGTGGAAAACCTGCTTGTTGCTCAGCATATGCGAGTCAATCGCAGTTTAATGGCGGGTATTTTAAACACGAAATCTTATCAAAAAGCAGAAGAGGAAGCGTTGGAGCGTGTCTTTTACTGGTTGGGTGTGGTGGATTTGGTGGACTCTGCGAATCGTCTAGCGGGCGAATTATCTTATGGTCAACAACGTCGCTTAGAAATCGCTCGTGCCATGCGTACCAATCCAGAAATTGTCTGTCTGGATGAGCCTGCGGCCGGTTTGAATCCATCAGAAACCGAAGCCTTAACCAAAATGATTCGTGTATTGCGTGATGAACATAATACGACCGTGTTATTGATTGAACATGATATGGGCATGGTAATGGATATCTCTGATTATATTGTGGTACTGGATCATGGCGAGGTTATTGCCAAAGGAGGACCAGACGACATTAAGAACAACCCGAAGGTCATTGCGGCTTACCTTGGTGCAGAAGAAGATGATGAGGAGGTGTCCCTATGACCACATTGATGGAATTTAAAGACGTAGACGTTTACTACGGGCCGATTCAGGCGTTAAAAAAAGTGTCTTTGTCTGTTAATGAAGGGGAGATTGCGACCTTAATTGGGGCGAACGGAGCTGGTAAGTCGACCTTGTTGATGTCGATTTTCGGCCAACCTCGGATTTCGTCTGGTGAAATCATCTATCGCGGTGAGGACATATCACAAAAGTCTGCACACTATGTGGCCTCCCATGGTTTGGCTCAGTCACCAGAAGGTCGACGTATTTTTCCAGGTATGTCGGTAGAAGAAAATCTGTTGATGGGGACCATTCCAATTGGTATGGATCACGCTGAAGAAGACATGCAACGTATGTTTGAGCTTTTCCCACGATTGTTGGAGCGCCGAAATCAACGGGCCTCGACTATGTCTGGTGGAGAGCAACAAATGTTGGCCATTGCGAGAGCCTTGATGAGCCGTCCAAAACTGCTGTTGCTGGATGAGCCCAGTTTAGGGTTGGCTCCCATCATTGTGAAGCAAATCTTTCAGATTCTAAAAGATGTAGCGAGTACGGGAATGACAATTTTCCTTGTGGAGCAAAATGCCAATCATGCTTTGAAACTGGCGGATCGTGGTTATGTGATGGTGAATGGTGAGATTCGTATGGCGGGAACGGGTCAAGAATTACTGGTAAACCCAGAAGTACGTGATGCTTATTTAGGGGGCCATTAATTGATCACTGTCTTATGATATTTTTCTGAGGTCACTTAATCCCTTTGAATAAAAACGCCGAGGTATTTTTTAGAATCCTCGGCGTTTTGGTTTTCATGTGGATAACTTGTGTTCTTTTACACAGAAAAAGACGCATTATCGCGAGATATCAGTCAATCAGGCGCGAAAGAGCTGTCCTGTTAAAATGTCTTTCACTTGTGAGGGTTGCGATGCTTGACCAAGGGGAGCATCAAAAATCGCGTCTATTTTGTCGCCAAAATAGTCCGCTACTGCCTGTGCACTTAACGCGGGTGCTAATCCTGCAGGATTGGCAGAGGTTGAAACCAGCACCCCACCAAAGGCTTGGCAAAGCGCTTGCACAGGTTGATGCTGAGATAAACGAATCGCAACACTGTGATGTGCGCCTCTAACCCATGCTGGGGTGGTGCTTGTGTCTGGCACAACCCAAGAGGTGGGAATGGTGTTGATGCTCACCAAACGCTTTGCAGCTTCCTTGTCTAACGATGTTAGCCAAGGCGTAAGGTGTTGTTCTGCGCCCGCGACTAGGATGAGTCCTTTCGACTCAGGTCGATCTTTGATCTTGAGTATGCGTTCTACGGCGGCGTGGTTAAAAGGATCACAGCCTAATCCCCATACGGCTTCTGTTGGATAGGCAACAACGCCACCCTGACGAATAATGTCGGCAAGTTGTGTCACAGAGGTTATTAATTGCATAGTAAAATGAACGTCTCACGCAAAAGACCCCTATGAGAAAGGAGCCAATAAAAAAGAGGTGTCTTGTCGGATTCGTCGTATTATGACATGGCGTCAATTTTTTGTTTGATCTCACTGATTTTACTGTTAACGACTTTTTCCAAGTGTTCCAGCTCTTTAATCAGGTCGTCTTTGGTTACCTGAGCTTCGTGTTGTTTGCCCACAATGTCTTCTAGCTCTTCCATGGCACGTAAGACAATCAATGACGGTTCTTGTACTTGGCGGTAGGTTTGCTGACCCCCGTCAGCGAGTACCGTCTTGCTTGAACGACCAAATTTAAATTTTTTGCTTTTTGGTAACAGGGAGCCTTTCTCACGACGATAATAGATTTTCAAAACATCGTGACCGCCTTCATAGCGCAGGGTGAACTTTTCAATATCGTTAAGACTGGTGATGCCCATTGACTCGAGTGTTGGATACATGGTGTTTTTCCCGTTCGTTGAAGGTTTATAGGTAAATGAAAGCGCTTTGTTTAATTAGTAGGGGATTGTGTCAACAAAATCAAGCATTGGCGATGAGAAAGTAAAAGAAACAAAGCCAGCCCCAATTGAACGGGGCTGGCTTTGCTGTAGGCCTTGTGCGACGAGGTCAGATAGGTGATTAGTCTTCGTCTTGCTCGACATTGTCGATATTGAGTTCTTTGATTTTACGCGTCAAGGTGTTGCGCCCCCAACCGAGTAGTAGGGAAGCATCGCGGCGACGTCCTCCTGTATGAGCCAGAGCCGTCTCAATCATGATGCGTTCAAACTTAGGCACGGCTTGATCGAGAATGCCCTTTTGACCCGATGCCAGCGTATTGTCCACCCAGTTTTTTAGGGCTTCTTCCCAGGAAGAGAAGGGTTGTTCATTCGGTACCGATTCGAGCAACTCCGGTGGCAAGTCTTCAACTAAGACTTCACGACCGGATGCCATGACAATCAACCAGCGACATGTGTTTTCAAGTTGGCGAACGTTACCTGGCCAATCAAGCTGGGTTAAGTATTGTTCGGTTTCTTTCGTGAGTTGCTTGGGTTCAACGGCAAGCTCCTCAGCAGCGCGACTTAAAAAGTGACGGGCAAGTTTAGGGATGTCTTCACGGCGCTCTGCTAATTTTGGTAAGTGAATACGAATGACGTTTAGACGGTGAAACAAATCCTCACGGAAAGAGCCGTTTTGTACCAAGGTTTCTAGATTCTGGTGCGTTGCGGCAATAATGCGAACATCTACTTTTACTGGCGTATGACCCCCCACACGATAAAATTCGCCATCGGCCAAAACGCGTAATAACCGTGTCTGAGTTTCCGCTGGCATATCGCCTATTTCATCTAGAAACAGGGTGCCACCATTGGCTTGCTCGAAGCGACCACGGCGTTGAGTATTTGCACCAGTGAAAGCGCCTTTTTCATGACCAAACAATTCAGACTCAATCAGGTCGCGAGGAATCGCCGCCATATTCAAGGCAATAAAAGAGTTTGTGGCTCTTGGGCTATGTGTGTGGAGGGCTTGGGCAACCAGTTCCTTACCCGTACCTGACTCGCCATTGATGAGAACCGTAATATTGGAATTGGCAAGACGCCCAATGGCACGAAACACTTCCTGCATCGCAGGGGCTTCGCCAATGATTTCTTTGTCTACTTGGTTATCGTCTTCACAAATGACGTCCATGCTGGCGGTGCTTGGACGCGCGTTACGGTGGTGCAACATGGCACGTTTTACAAGACTGACGGCTTCTTCAACATCAAAGGGTTTTGGAAGGTATTCAAACGCACCACCTTGGTAAGACGCCACTGCACTTTCTAGATCCGAATGAGCTGTCATAATAATAACAGGCAAATAAGGGTGATCTTTTTGCAGCTTTTCCAGTAACTCCAATCCGTCCATACCCGGCATGCGAATATCACTGATGATGGCGCTGGGTTGTTCTTTGTCGATGAGGTTGACAAGGTTTTCAGCGGAATCAAACAGGCGACACTGTATGCCTTCTTGTTCCAAGGTTTTTTCTAAGACCCAGCGAATAGAGCGATCGTCGTCAACAATCCATACGGTTTCTTCGGGTGTCATACGTGTTTCTCCTGATCTTGGACAGACGTCTCAATGGGGATAAGTAGGTTGAATTCTGTCTTTTGTGGGTAGCTATTGCACTCCACGATACCGTGGTGCTGGTGGATGATAGATTGTGCAATAGACAGCCCCAAGCCCGTGCCATCCGCTCGACCACTGACCATGGGGTAAAATAGTGTTTTAAGAATGGCTTCTGGAATGCCTGGGCCATTGTCGATAATACTGATTTTGCATACGAGGCGATGGCGTTTTGAGCCTATGGTGAACTGGCGTAAAGCTCGCGTCACCATATGAATGGTTTTATCTTGATTGGTTTCGTCTTCAAGTAAGGCCTGCATGGCGTTGCGAGTGATGTTAAGCAGGGCCTGAATTAATTGCGATTCGTCACCGATCAAATCCGGAATGCTGGGGTCATAATCTCGGACAATGCGTATTTGATTGTCTGTTTCAACGGAAATCAGTTGGCGCACACGTTCGATGACCTTGTGTATGTTAAGCGACGTGTTTTTAGGAAGCTGCCTTGGACCCAATAAACGATCAACCAAGTCCCGCAAGCGATCGGATTCTTCAATGATCACTTGTGTGTAGTCGTTTAGAGCTTCATCAGTGAATGCGCGGCTTATCAGTTGCGCCGCACCGCGAATACCGCCAAGAGGGTTTTTAATTTCATGGGCAAGACCCCTTACCAACTCTTTACTGCTCTCGTGATTGGCAATAATTTCGTCTTCTTGGGAGATACGCTTCATTCTATCCCGAGGGTAAAGCTCGATGATGAGACTCTCTGTTTCATTCGATGTGCCCATAACGGGTGTGACAGTATAGTCACAAAACAATTTTTTACCGTTGTTTCGCACAATTTCTGCTTCACGTTTCGTGAATGGATAGCCAGATTCAATGGCCAATTGCAATGCCTGAACACTGTTTTCGTCTTCTCGAAAGGCGGCATGAATAGGATGGCCATAAATGCGACGACGGCTGACCGCTAACAGCATTTCTGCCGCAGGGTTGAGGTATTCGATGTCAAGTTGGTCATTAAGTTGAATAACCGCAGTAGATAAATGATCGATTAGTAAGCTATACACAGACAGTGCCTCTCTGTTGACTCCTGCTTTTATAATTTCTTCAAAAATAACTGCAAAAAACGAACCAACATTGGGCAGCTCGAAATGGCGTGTTTATTAAGGTCTTTATATAACAGGAGAAAATTGATCGCACTAAAAAAGTGCATTAAATTTGATGTGTTGTTTTTCGTGCAAAAAAAGCGCTTTGTAAACGCGAGCAATAAAAAAGCCCCAGTCATAAACTGAGGCTTTTTCTGTATCTTGTGTCTAAAGCGATATTACACGCTGTAGTACAATTCAAACTCAAGTGGGTGAGTAGTCGTAGAGATACGCAATGCTTCTTCTGTTTTTAGGTCGATGTAGGCATCGATCATTTCATCAGAGAATACGCCACCTTGAGTCAAGAACTCACGGCCTTCGTCTAGGCACTTAAGTGCTTCTTCTAGGCTGCCAGCAACCTGAGGAATGGCCAAGGCTTCTTCAGCTGGAAGATCATATAAGTCTTTATCTGCTGCATCGCCAGGGTGAATCTTGTTTTTGATACCGTCGATACCCGCCATCAACATAGCAGCGAATGCTAGGTATGGGTTAGCAGTTGGATCAGGGAAACGTGCTTCAATACGCTTGCCTTTAGGACTTGCAACGTATGGGATACGGATAGAAGCAGAACGGTTACGTGCTGAGTAAGCCAACATAACAGGCGCTTCGAAGCCAGGAACAAGACGTTTGTAAGAGTTTGTTGATGCGTTAGTAAACGCGTTCAACGCTTTCGCGTGCTTGATGATACCGCCGATGTAGTAAAGTGCCATTTCAGAAAGGCCAGCGTATTGGTCACCAGCAAACTGGTTTTCGCCATCTTTCCAAAAAGATTGGTGAACGTGCATACCAGAACCGTTGTCACCAACGATTGGTTTCGGCATGAAAGTCGCTGTTTTACCGTAAGCGTGCGCTACGTTATGTACGCAGTACTTAAGAATTTGAACTTCATCCGCTTTTTTCACCAAGGTATTGAATTTAATACCGATTTCGTTTTGACCAGCGGTTGCCACTTCGTGGTGATGAACTTCAATAACCAAGCCCATTGACTCCATTGCGCCACACATTGCGCCACGTAGGTCATGATGAGAGTCAACTGGAGGAACAGGGAAGTAACCGCCTTTAACGAATGGACGGTGACCCATGTTACCACCTTCGAATTTCTTGTTAGAAGACCAAGCGGCTTCTTCAGAATTGATCTCTACAGTGGAACCTGACATGTCTGTTTTCCAACGAACGTCGTCGAAAATAAAGAATTCTGGCTCAGGACCAAAAAATGCTGTGTCGCCAAGACCTGTTGATTTAAGGAATTCTTCTGCACGAAGTGCAACAGAGCGAGGATCGCGATCGTAGCCTTGCATAGTAGAAGGCTCAATGATGTTACAGCGAACAATAACAGTTGCTTCTTCAGTGAAAGGATCAACAATAGCCGTGTCATCTTGTGGCATCATGATCATGTCGGATTCGTTGATGCCTTTCCAGCCAGCAATAGATGAACCATCGAACATCTGGCCAGTTTCAAAAAATTCTTCATCTACCGTGATTGCTGGAATAGATACGTGTTGTTCTTTACCTTTAAAGTCAGTAAAGCGAAGGTCAACCCACTTCGCGTCATGCTCAGCAATCAAGGCAAGGGTCTTGTTTGACATAGTTGTTCTCCAGTCGTAGTGAAATCGAAAAATATTTTCGGTTATAGAGTGCTTCAATATAAAGCGCTAATTGACGAATATAAAGCATAACTTATGCCAGAATGTTGTGCGGTCTAATAAAGGCTTATTTTACAATGAGATAGGCGATTTTGGTTTTTTTGTGCTCCTTATTGAGTCTTTGGAAAAGCCATCAAAAACAATTTATGCACTTTATTTGTGCATAAAAAGATGCTTTTGTTCATTTATGGTGCTTTTTTATTTTTATTAAATGATGATTCATGTTTCGTTGCCATTTTGTATCGGTGCTCTTTTCTCTATACTGGCCGACTTTTTTAACTTCCGGTCCTCCCTCCTTGTCTTATGAAATTCATTATTAAGTTTTTTGCAGAAATCACCGTTAAAAGTAGTCCAGTCAGAAAAGCCTTTATTAAGCAGTTGCGTCACAACACGCGGTTAGTGCTTAAAAAGCACGACGCTAATGTGACCGTGTCGGGAAATTGGGATTTTTTGGAGGTGTACTCGGAGCACGACGAGTTACGAGATGATTTTGTTGCGTCCCTTGCCAACATAGCAGGCATTGCTCACTTTCAATATGTTCGAGAGTTGCCGTTAGTTGACCTTGATGATGTCGTCGAGCAGGCGGTGTTGGCATACGGTGATTTGATTAAAAACGCGGTTTTTGCGGTACGGGTAAAACGTATTGGTGACCATAATTTTACGTCTGTCGAGGCGGAACGTTATATTGGCGGAGAGCTTATGGCGCGCTGCGGTGCCTTGGCCGTGCGTCTTAAAAATCCAGAGGTCTTAGTGCCTATTGATATTCGTCATGATCGAGTTTGGCTCGTGGAGCAGCGTGTTGAAGGCTTGGGCGGCTATCCATTAGGCTCACAAGATCCCGTATTGTCATTGATGTCTGGTGGTTTTGATTCAACCGTCAGTTCCTTTATGACGATGAGTCGAGGATTGAAAACACATTTTTGCTTTTTTAACTTGGGAGGCGATGCTCATGAGATCGGGGTTAAGCAGGTGTCTCACTTTCTCTGGGAAAAGTACGGTTCTGCATTAAATGTAAAATTCGTTACTGTGCCATTCGAAGCGGTAGTGGGGGAAATCCTAACGAAAGTCGACAACGCCGAAATGGGGGTGATTCTTAAGCGCATGATGTTGCGTGCAGCCTCACAAGTCATGGAGCAAGTGGGCGCAAAAGCATTAGTGACCGGAGAAAGTGTTGCTCAAGTATCCAGTCAAACGCTGACCAATCTGAATATTATTGATCAAGCAACTGATGAGTTGGTGTTGCGTCCTTTAATCACTACCAATAAACAGGTGATTATTGATAAAGCGGTCGAAATTGGTACCGCCCCTTTTGCGGCCAGCATGCCAGAGTTCTGTGGTGTGATTTCGGTGAAGCCAACGACACGGGCAAAAATGTATAAAGTCGAGTATCAAGAATCAAAATTTGATTTTGCTCTGTTGGAGCAAGCGGTTGTGAGTGCCAAGGTGGTTTCCATTCAAAATGTAATGGATGACGTGGCGAAGCAATATCAAGGTGAAGTACCTTTCGTTCGCATGCCAGTGGGGAATGAGGTGATTGTTGATATTCGACATCCAGATGAGGCGGCTAACCGCCCTTTAAAAGTCAGTGGTCGTCCAGTGAAAGTGATTCCATTTTTTGCGCTGGAGTCGAACTGGGAAGCGTTAGACCAAGCTGTGCCACATTTACTTTATTGTGGGAAAGGCGTGATGAGCCGCATGCAGGCCGCCTATCTCCTTGGTAAAGGCCATCAAAATGTCGGCGTTTACTTACCCTAAAATGGCTTTCTGCGCGGTAGTATTTCTGTCGTAATACCCTGCTATTGTCTCAATGTTGGATCGCATGAGTGCGCTTGTTACGCATTTTTGTGGACTTTTTTTGCCACTTTAATGGGATATTTATCAGGATAAGGGTACAATTGCGCGAATTTTACCCCGCACCAAGATTCGAGACGCTTGAAGAGCCTATCCGCTAAGTCAAGCGGCGTTTGTCTTTTTGCTCACTCGAAATATAGAGAAAATCTAAATGTCTAATGATATCAGTAAGTTACGCAACATCGCGATCATCGCTCACGTCGACCATGGTAAAACAACGCTCGTTGATAAGCTATTAAGCCAGTCTGGCACGCTAGATCGTAAAGACCAAGGTTCAGAACGAATCATGGATTCAAACGATCAAGAAAAGGAGCGTGGCATCACCATTTTGGCGAAAAACACTGCCATTATGTGGAACGATTACCGTATCAATATCGTAGACACACCTGGACACGCTGACTTCGGTGGTGAAGTAGAGCGTGTATTGTCTATGGTTGACTCTGTATGTTTATTGGTTGACGCGGTTGATGGTCCTATGCCGCAAACACGTTTCGTAACTTCTAAAGCGTTTGAGCGTGGCCTTCGTCCAATCGTTGTTATCAACAAAATTGACCGTCCTGGTGCTCGCCCTGATTGGGTTATGGATCAAGTGTTTGATTTGTTCGATAGCCTTGGTGCGACAGAAGAGCAACTAGACTTCCCAGTTATCTACGCTTCTGCCATCAATGGTATTTCTGGTGATGATCCAGAGAACATGGCGGAAGACATGACACCGCTTTACCAAATGATTGTTGATAGTGTGCCTGTGCCAGACGTTGATCCAGATGGCATGTTCCAAATGCAGGTTTCTGCATTAGACTATGACCCTTATGTTGGTGTTATCGGTGTAGGCCGTATTACCCGTGGTAGCTTGTCTCCTAACCAGCAAGTGATTGTGAAATCAGCGGATGGTAAAGAGCGTAAAGGTAAGGTACTAAACGTGAAGGGCTACCATGGCTTGGCGCGTGTTGATACTGCCAAAGCGTCTGCTGGTGATATCGTTTGTATTAATGGCATTGATGGTTTAAGTATCTCTGACACTCTATGTAACCCAGAGTGTGTTGAAGCATTGCCTGCTTTGTCAGTAGATGAACCAACCGTTAGCATGACCTTCATGGTTAACGATTCGCCGTTTGCTGGTAAAGAAGGCAAATACATTACCACACGTAATATATCTGACCGTCTTGACCGTGAGTTGATTCACAACGTAGCGCTACGTGTTGCTCAAGGCGATACACCAGATAAATTCATCGTATCTGGCCGTGGTGAACTTCACCTATCGGTATTGATTGAGTCTATGCGTCGTGAAGGCTTTGAGATGGGGGTTTCTCGTCCTGAAGTAGTACAAAAAATGGTTGATGGTAAGGTTCAAGAACCATTCGAGCTAGTGGTTATTGACGTTGAAGAGCAGCACCAAGGTTCTATCATGGAAGAGCTTGGCTTACGTAAAGCAGAGCTAACAAACATGGAACCAGACGGTAAAGGTCGTGTTCGCCTTGAGTTTATGACACCTTCACGTGGTCTTATTGGCTTCCGTGGCTTGTTCCTAACGCTAACGTCTGGCTCTGGTATTATGACCAGTGTTTTCGATCACTACGGTCCAGTAAAAGATGGTGATGTGGGCAGTCGTCAAAATGGCGTGTTAATCAGTATGGTGACCGGTAAAACCGCCGCGTTTGCATTGTTTAACTTGCAAAGCCGTGGTCGTTTGTTCTTAGGCCATGCGGTAGAAGTGTATGAAGGTCAGGTTATTGGTATTCACTCACGTGATAACGACCTGTCTGTTAACCCAGTAAAAGGTAAGCAGTTAACCAACATGCGTGCTTCTGGTACCGATGAAGCCTTGACGCTTACGCCGCCTATCAAGCATACCCTTGAGCAAGCACTTGAGTTCATCGAAGACGACGAATTGGTAGAAGTAACACCAGAAAGCATTCGTATTCGTAAAAAACTATTGACTGAAAACGAGCGTAAACGCGCTGGTCGTAAGTAAGTTTTTATAGGCTTGTAAAAGAGCAGCAGCAAATGAGTTCATGTGAATGAATTCAGGAGCGACAGAAGCGCCTTCGGGCGCTTTTGTTTTTTCTGGGGTTGGAGAACGTTCATCTTGAGTAAGGCATAGAGAAAAAGGAGAAGAAATGAAAGTGCTTGTGCAAAGAGCGATCGATGCGAGTGTGACCGTAGAGGGTGAGGTGATTGGTGCCATTGATCACGGACAACTTGTTTTAGTCGGCATCGAAAAAGGCGACACCGAGGCGGATACACAACGGCTAGCCGATAAGCTACTAAAATACCGTATGTTTGGTGATGAAGATGGAAAGATGAACCTCAATGTTCAACAAGTCTCTGGCGGCATACTTCTGGTTTCTCAGTTTACTTTGGCAGCGGAGACTAAGAAGGGGTTGCGGCCTGGCTTTTCCAGTGCTGCCATTCCATCGGAAGGAGAGAGGCTATTTAATGACTTTGTGAGTAAGGTACGAGCTCAATATGACAAAGTCGAAACAGGGCAATTTGGAGCGGATATGAAGGTCGCATTTATCAACGATGGCCCTGTGACTTTTATGTTGGATTAATCTAGAAAAGAGGCGTTTAAATCAGGCCTCATTTTCTTCCTCGCGACCATCTACCACGACTTTAACAGTACGGCCGGCAATAAGACCAAGCTCAAACAACATCCACATAGGAATGGCCAATAGAGTCTGAGAGAAAATATCAGGAGGGGTGATAAGCATGCCAATGACAAAGCAACCTAGAAAGATATAAGGACGCTTTTTCGATAAAGTGGCGACGGTTGTGACCCCTGCTTTGATAAGCAAGTAAGTGGCGACAGGGATTTCAAAGGTGACGCCAAAAGCGAAAAACAACTTCAAAACAAAGTTCAAATAATTATTAATGTCTGTCATCACCGTGACTTCTCCAGGCCCTACGGTTGTGAAGAAACCAAAGATTAAAGGCAGAACAACAAAATAAGCAAACAATACGCCTGCATAAAACAAAAAGATGCTAGAAATTAACAGGGGAATGGCAATTTGTTTTTCGTTTTTATACAGAGCGGGTGCAATAAACGACCAAATTTGAAATAGGGTATAAGGCACCGAAATAAGCACAGCCACCGCAAAGGTCAGTTTGAGCGGTGCTAAAAAGGGCGAAGCCACTTCGGTGGCAATCAGTGAACTGCCTTCGGGGAGCAGCAGTCGTAAAGGCTCAGACACAATCAAATAAAGATCATTAGCAAAGTAATATAAGCCTATAAAGAGCACTAGAATCGCTAACACACTTTTTAATAGGCGATTTCTAAGCTCAACAAGATGCGTGACCAATGGAGCTTGGTTGGAGGTGTCGGTACTCATAAAGCGTTATCTGTCCGCAGAAGGGGTGGATTGAGAGAGAGGCTTTGCTTGTTGGTCGTCATCAGCAATCATCTGTTCCGTTGCTGAAGGCTCTGCTGTGTTTGTTTGAGTGGTCATCTGATTGTCTGGCTGGACGGTTTTTTGATTAAGTTTCTCTTGTACCGACTGGCCTTCTTTTAAGATACGCTGATTTGTTTCAGTGATCTTTTGCTGCAACTCTTCCTGATCCAGCTGAGCATTAATTTCACGTTGGACAGAGTTAATGCTGCGGCGAATTTTGCGCACCCATAATCCCGCTGTCTTAGCCGCGTGTGGTAGGCGTTCTGGGCCTAAAATAAGCAAGCCAACCACAAAGACAACGAGAAGTTCTGAAAAGCCAATGTCGAACACAGGTTAAGCGCTCTTATCGTCTTTTTTTGCTTCAGCATCGATCACTTTATGCTGAGCGGCTTTATCGTCCGGTTCACCGTCTTTATCCACGGCTTCTTTGAAGCCCTTAACGGCACCTCCTAAATCAGAACCAAGATTTTTCAGTTTCTTAGTGCCAAAAATCAGGATCAAAATAGCCAACACGATAAGCAGTTGCCAAATACTGATTCCACCTAACATAACTTACTCCTAAATAATTATTTGTTGCGATTGGCCTTTTCTTCCAAGCCAGACAAATTAAATCTGCGCGCCAATTCATCCAATATCGCCTCTGGGCCTATGTCTAAATGAGAAAGCATAACGAGAGTGTGGAACCAAAGATCAGCCGTCTCATAAATCACGTCTGATTTGTCTCCAGAATTCACCGCGTCTTTGGCTGCGATGATGGTCTCTACACTTTCTTCGCCCACTTTCTCTAAAATCTTGTTTAGACCTTTTGCATGCAGACTCGCTACATAAGAAGAATCGGCGGCGGCGCTTTTACGTTGTTCAAGTGTTGCTGCTAATTCAGCTAATACATCAGAATTCATTATAGTCTCTCGGATGTTACGGTTTTAAGACAAGTAAATATAAGCCCACTAAAAACAGTCCCATACTTGCGAAGTCAGCTTCTTTTAGATGAGATAAGGAGGCCGGATCGGTGATCACCCAAGCGGCGCCTAAACTGACCAAGCCAAGCAGACGGAAAGGCACGTTCTTACGACCTTTTTTCAGTTCGCCGCTTAAATCCTCAATGGCTTTGGTCTGAGCCTGCATACGCTCTTCTTGATGGGACATTTGTGACAGCGCTGTAAAGATCAAGTTGGGTATCTGTGGCAACTGACCTGCCCACTGAGGAGCTTGCTTACGCGCTTCTTCTAGCACACGCTTAGGCCCGACTTGCTCGCTCATCCATTTTTCTAAAAATGGCTTCGCTGTTACCCAAAGATCTAAGTCTGGGTAAAGCTGACGGCCTAGCCCTTCAATGTTTAGCAGTGTTTTCTCTAGCAAAACAAGCTGAGGTTGAACCTCCATATTGAAACGACGAGCGGTTTGGAACAAGCCAATCAACACTTGGCCAAACGAGATGTCTTTTAATGGCTTGGCAAACATAGGCTCACAAACACTGCGAATAGCCGATTCAAATGCATGGACGGGTGTGCCTTTAGGTACCCAGCCACTTTCTACATGCAGCTCTGCCACTAAGCGATAATCTCGTTGGAAAAAGGCCAACAAATTGCGGGCTAGGTAGTTTTTATCTGCGTCATCTAAGCTGCCCATGATGGCACAGTCGATGGCGATGTATTTGGGTTTTTTCGGGTTACTCACATCGACAAAAATATTGCCAGGGTGCATGTCAGCATGGAAGAAACTGTGAGAGAAAACTTGAGTGAAAAATATTTCCACACCACGCTCTGCTAAGCACTTCATGTCAACGTTGGCCTTATTAAGTGCTTCAACATCGGCAACTGGAATGCCAGAAATACGCTCAACAATCATCACGTTGCGATGACTGTAGTCCCAATGGACTTGTGGTACATACAATAGTTCTGAGTTGACAAAGTTACGTTGCAGTAACCCAGTATTGGCAGCTTCTTTGGCTAGGTCCAGTTCATCAAGAATGGTGTATTCATAATCCGTGACCACTTCGACAGGGCGTAAACGTCGACCATCCGCGCTTAGGTCAGCCACGAGATGTGCCAAGGTATACAGTAAGCCAATGTCTTGGCGAATCGTTTTTTCAATATCGGGACGAATCACTTTAACAACAACGTCTTCACCCGAGTGCAGTTTAGCGGTGTGTACCTGTGCAATTGAAGCGGACGCCAATGGGGTGACAGAGAACTCGGCAAACAATTCATCGACAGACGCTTTTAAATCACGTTCGATGATGGCTTGTGCGACTTCGCCTGGGAAAGGTGGCACCTTATCTTGAAGTCGGGCTAATTCGTTAGCGATGTCATCGTCGAGAAGATCGCGTCGCGTCGATAAAATCTGCCCAAATTTCACAAAAATAGGGCCCAATGACTCAAGTGCAAGACGAAGACGCTCGCCTTTGTTTTCACTGGCCTTTTGACGCCCAATTGCACACACCAAGCCTAATGAATAACGAATGTACCAAGGTGATAATTCAAACGGGATGAAGACATCAAGTCGGAAACGAATAATCGTATAAAGGATGCGCAATAAGCGAAAAGTACTGGTAAACATGGTTAGAATTTAAACCCTTTGTGTAGCGCTACAATGCCGCCTGTTAAGTTTTGGTAGCTTGTTCGTTCAAAGCCGACCTCGTCCATCATACCTTTTAAGGTTTCTTGATCTGGGTGCATACGAATTGATTCAGCAAGATAGCGATAGCTTTCTGAATCATTGGCAATCAGTTTCCCCATCGCCGGTAAAAGGCGGAAAGAATACTGATCATACACCTGTGAGAGCATTTCTGATTCGGGTTTAGAAAACTCTAACACTAACAGACGACCACCAGGTTTCAACACACGGTACATGGAGGCGAGCGCTTTGGATTTATCAGTCACATTTCGCAAGCCAAAGGCAATGGTGATGCAATCAAAAGTGTCATCAGGAAAAGGCAATGCTTCAGCGTTGGCCTGCACACATTTCACATTACCAACAACCCCTAGGTTGGCCAATTTGTCCCGACCGATTTTTAGCATGGAGTCGTTGATGTCTGCCAAAATAACCTGACCTTCACTGCCGACTAAACGTGAAAATTTCAGTGTCAAGTCACCGGTTCCGCCAGCGATGTCTAATACACAGTGACCCGCACGAACACCGGATTGACTCACGGTATGGCGTTTCCAAAGGCGGTGAATGCCTCCTGACATTAGATCATTCATAATGTCGTATTTTGCGGCAACAGAATGAAATACGTTGGCAACGGCTTTTACTTTTTCATCTGCTGGGATTTCTTTAAAACCAAAGTCGGTGGTTTTGCTTTTATCATCTTGCATAAACTGCGTCATCCTAGTGGTGTAAATACACACTTTTTCTGTCTGAAATTGTATATCGAGTCATTGATCAATTGTGTTAGTGACTCTATCGCCTTTTATTGTAACCTTGAGCGCAAAGCTCTGGTACTGATTTGTCCGTTCTATTTGTCTGCGACAACCTTATTACGACCAGACTCTTTTGCCAAATACAGTTGTTTATCTGCCCTAGAGAATAAGGCCTCAGGTGATTCTTGTGGCATAAGCTGTGTAATACCAATAGACACTGAAATATTTATGGGCTCACCCTGCATATTAAACGGCGTCTCAAACACTGTACGTCGCACCGCTTCTGCGCGTGCTTCAGCGTCCTTTAAAGCGGTATTCGGAAACACAATGACAAACTCTTCACCGCCATAACGAAACATAAGGTCTTCTTTTGCCAGGGCGTTTTTAATTTGCTTAGGCACGAGGCGTAGTACCTTGTCGCCTGCTTGGTGCCCCCAAGTGTCGTTGACTTTTTTGAAAAAATCGATATCACACACGGCTAAGCACAGCGGCTTTTTCGTTTTCTGCATAAATTTGCAAAGGGGCAAGATGGCATCTTGGTAAGCCGTTCGGTTGGGCAGATCGGTTAACGAATCCGTCATGGCCTGAGCAAGCTTCTCTTGTAATAACGAACGTAACGAAACGGTGTCTTTTTCCATTTTCGTTACTTTATTTTTTAATTGTGTGATGGATTGATTCGCATGCCTTTCTTGCTCAATCATCTGAGTCTTATGTTCTTCCATTGTTTCAGAAATCGTCGTAAGGCGTTCATCAATGAGAGACTTTAAACTGTCTAAATCGTTGCTCTTTTTGACGGCTTCTGCGGTGTTTGTTACCTGATTTTGTAGCTTGCAATTAAAATTTTCTCTGCTCTGAGACAGGTTGGCCTGAGAGTTTACACTGCTGGAAATGGACTCATTAATGCTCGCCAGTTGTTTGTTTAACTGACTTAAATAGTTGGTTAGGTTTTCCTGTGTTTTGCCGACTGAGATCATAATCAAATGGACGACTTCGTCCAACAGGCCTGGCAAATCTTGTAAATTGGTTGTTTGAGTAAAAGCGTGCTCTAGGTCGTTGATGTTCTCATCGTAACGACTGGGAAGGGCCAAATTGTTCAGCAAATCAATAAGAGTATGGCTGACCTGCTTCATAATGTCTGCTGAATCCAATGTACCTTGATTCGGATTGGATGTATTTTGCTGTCCATCGCTTTCCTGTCGATTAAATAATCGTGTTAAGAAAGAAGAGCGGGATTCTGGCGGCTCAGGTTCGCTGGTAGACAGCGTTTTTTGAGCTAAGGAAAGAAACCCCTTAACCAAGCTTGGCCATTGAGAAGAGGTTTGCCACTGTACACGGATCTGTGATTCCAGCTGTTTTTTGTCCCTTTGTGGCACACGACTGCCTTCTTGCTTTTCTAGCAGGTCAATCAATCGTTCAAGCGTGGCTCTGATCAGACGTGCTCTCTTTAACTGAACTTCGTCGTTTTGAATGAGCAAAGGTTCGGCGTTACTAAGGACGGCTTGTATCTCTTTGGCGTTGGCGCCCTTAGTAATGGTTTGTCGAATCTGACGGACAATACTATCAAGTTTTGGATCGTTACCTTCCGCTAATAGACTGGTTCTCGATACCGCTTTGCGTAACATGATAACCAGTTCGTCACTTGATGAGTCCGTCATACTACCTCACGTCCCTGTTAATGAATTACTGACGTTCTTTTTCAATAAGAAAATCAACGACTTTATAAATATTGTTGTTACCCTTGGCTGTTTCTGCGCTAACTAGGTACTTACCGTTAACGATTAATCCTGGAACACCACGAGCACCGTAGGCACGAATTTTTGCATCGGCTTGACTTAAACGGCTGTTAACGGCGAATGAATTATACTGTTTACGAAATTCGCTTTCACTCACACCGTAATCAACAAAGAAATTGGCTAACGTATCTTCAGAGTTTAAATTACGACGTTCTATATGAATAGCGTTAAAAAGAGGCGTGTGTACTTTATCTGCGATACCAAGAAGGTCTGCAACATGGAATGCTTTTGCATGGGCCAACCAATTACGCCCAAACACGGCAGGCAAATAATTAAAATCTACATCTTCAGGAAGGTTTTTTTTCCAAGCTTGAGTAATGGGTTCCAACGTAAAACAGTGAGAACATCCATACCAGAAGATTTCTGTTACTTCGACTTTGCTCGGGTCGTTAGTGCGAACCGGTGTTTTGATGGTGGTGTAGCCATTGCCATCACTGTATGGCGCTGCATTGGCTGACAGTGACACAATCATTGATAATAGCAATGCTGAGAACAGCTTTGTCATGAAAGACTCCTAAATCCTAGTAATCGTTAAAGATGATAGCGAAAAATGCTTCCATAATAATGCACAGAATCACCGCACAATACGATTCTAAACACGGCGCAAGGCGCTAGTTTTCCGGTAAGTTTACGTAAAACTTACGTTTAGATGGGCAATTAATCAACCGCTAATTAAGAGAAAAGTGATTGCCTTTGGTTTACAGGGTATTTGTATACTCTTTATATAAGCTTACGTACTGGAAGCTTATTAGACTCTTAAATAAGCAATAAATTTTCTGTAAAACAAAATAGGTTGATAAAAAGGCCTGATTGAGTTTGGCAGGATTTGCCTATCATGCCCTCACGAAGAGTTTAACATGGCATATTGGCGTATTTGCTGGCATCATATAGACACATAAAGACAACCCCAAATGTTAAATTCAACTCTACTGACGAATATCAACTTATGACACCTTTTGACTCTATTTTCCAATCCGCTCATTTCATCAAGAGTGCTGAGAAGCTTTCTCAATGCCCATTAGACCAAGGTGTCGAAGTTGCTTTTGCTGGCCGCTCAAATGCAGGAAAGTCAACGGCACTGAACACGTTGACGAACCAGAAAAAACTGGCTCGTACCTCTAAAACACCTGGTCGAACTCAGTTAATTAACTGTTTTGGTTTAAATGTAGAAGACCGTCGCTTGATCGACTTACCTGGTTACGGCTTTGCAAAAGTGCCGATTGAAATGAAGAAAGTTTGGCAAGCGCACATGCAAGACTATCTTATGAACCGTCGTTCTTTGGCGGGAGTGGTGTTGGTTATGGATATTCGCCATCCATTAAAAGAATTTGATGAAATGATGCTGGATTGGGCAAAAGCCAATCACATGAAGGTACACGTCTTGTTGACCAAATCAGACAAGCTAAAGCGCGGCCCAGCGCAGGCGTCTATGTTTAGTGTGCAGCGTGAACTAAAAGCGCAAGGTGTGGATGGTACGGTACAAACTTTCTCGGCGTTAAACGGTGACGGTGTTGATGCGTTACGTACTAAGCTTTCTGAGTGGTTGGTACTGGAGAATCTAGAGGTTATTCCGGTTTCGCCTAACGCCTAACGCTATGCCAGTAACATACAAGGCCTCTGCTTCTTTATGAAACAGGGGCCTTTTACGTTATGAATGGCGCATTTATTGGGGTGTTAAATACGCCTTTAAAAAGGTGTCGAAGTCTACTTCATCTGCCGCTTCAACGGCCTTTTGATCTTGCAATGAGCGTTCTGCTTTTTCTATAAAAGCCTGTGTTAACGACTCAGGTAATGGGCATTGCATCCAAGCAGCTTGTTGCTCTTTTGATAACGCGAGCATGGCATTTTGATAGCCATTTCGCGCCTTAGTGCGAGCAAGTAGTTTTGCCGATGGGAGCTGATCTTCATTAATAAGCTTGTTCTTCTGCTCTTCAACTGCCGCGGCATAGGCCGGATTTTGTGTATTTGAGGATAAAAACGCCGCCACAATAGCCAACTCCTGTAAGAGCGTATTGGCTTTATCGCGTAATTTTATTGGACCCTGACCAAAGTCGAAGTCCATGTCTAAATCACGGCCATGGGAGGCAATTTCTTGCTGCATTTTACGCAATAGACTGCATTCGTCAGCGCCGAGTTGTTCGTCGCCGCGCAACATACAGTAAAGTAAGAAGACATCAATAAAGTACAGTGTGGATGACTTCATACCAATTGAAGAGTCAGGATCAAGGTCCATGATGCGTACTTCAATGTATTCCACGCCGCGAGCATGCAAAGCGGCACTGGGATGCTCGCCAGATTGTGTAACGCGTTTTGGGCGAATATCGCTGTAATATTCGTTCTCAATTTGTAATAAGTTACCGTTTAACTGGCGATACTGGCCATCTACTTTGACGCCCATTTCTTGGTAGCGCGGGTACGGCGTCTGCAGTGCTTTTTTGATGGTGCTTATGTAAGTTTCGACCTCGTTATAGCAGACATACAGGTCAGCCTGAGCTTTGTTTTGGTAACCTAGATCACTCATTCGTAATGAAGTGGCTTTGGGCCCAAACCAGGTATTGTCTTCTAATGTGTCTAGGCTGGCGGGTTTTTTAGGTAAAAAACTGTCATCGATCGCGGGTGAGGCACCAAATAACAAAGACAGTACCCAAGAATTGCGACGGAAATTACGAATCAGGGCGAAGTAGCTGTCAGATTGAAATGTTTGCTTTTCAGCGGCAGATAGGGTTTTTTTACCCTTATATGTTTCCAAAAATGCCCAGAAGTCGGCATCAAAAGAAAAGTTATAATGCATACCCGCAATACATTGCATGATACGACCGTAACGATTTGATAAGCCTTCACGGTAAACGCGCTTCAGTTTACCCGTGTTAGATTCACCGTAGTACGCAATAGGAACATCGCTGTTGTTTTCTAGGTGACAAGGCATACTGGCGGGCCACAGGCATTCATCTAACTTGAATAACTCATGGTTCACTAAGTTGTGAATATCATCTAACTCTTTAATAACACCCTCAACACTAGGGTGTACCTGAGTAATAAACTCCATCAACGCTTCTGAATAATCGGTGGTAATAGACGAATGAGTCAGTGCAGACCCTAGCGACTTAGGGTGTGGCTGATGGGAAATGCGGCCATCAGTACGGCCAACACGAAGTGCTTCTCGCTCCACACCACGATGAAACGTTAACGCATCGGTAGACGCGGCTTGTTGGCAGTGGTTTGCCAGTGCTTGTAAAGCATCGGATAAAGTGGTCAAGAAGTTTTCCTTCTAGTAAGTGGGCAGGGTTAAGTAAAATATATCGCGCGAATTGTACTCGGCACAACTTGATAACAGCAAGCAAGCGATGTCGCGTGCACAAAATATGCAGACTTATCGGCCAGTACTCACGTAGACCGATAAGAGAGCAATAACTGTCTGTATGCCTGTTTTTACAGACGCATTTCTATACCCGCGTCAGTCATGCGCTGTTTTGCTTCGGCAATACTGTGTTCACCAAAGTGAAAAATGCTGGCCGCTAATACCGCATCTGCCTTACCTTCAATGACGCCGTCAACAAGATGGTCGAGGTTACCGACACCGCCCGAGGCAATGACCGGCACATGGACCGCTTCACTGATGGCGCGCGTGACGCCAAGGTCAAAGCCATTTTTCGTGCCATCACGGTCCATGCTGGTGAGCAGGATTTCACCGGCGCCGTATGCCACCATTTTCTTTGCCCATTCGACAGCGTCTAGCCCTGTTGGCTTACGACCACCATGGGTGAAAATTTCCCATTTATCAGGCTCGCCTTCAGCGCTGACTTTTTTCGCATCAATAGCAACAACGATGCATTGTGAGCCAAAGCGTTGTGCCGCTTCACGAACAAATTCAGGATTAAACACCGCCGCTGTGTTGATGCCCACCTTGTCGGCACCTGCATTGAGCATGCGACGAATGTCTTCACAAGTACGAATGCCGCCACCGACTGTTAAAGGGATGAATACTTGACTGGCAATGGCTTCAACCATATGAACCGTTGTTTCACGGTCATCAGAGCTGGCGGTGATGTCTAAAAAAGTAATCTCATCGGCGCCTTGTTCGTCGTAGCGTTTTGCGACTTCAACGGGGTCGCCGGCATCACGAATGTCTAAAAACTGCACGCCTTTGACGACTCGACCATTGTCCACATCAAGACAAGGAATAATACGTTTTGCTAAGCCCATTATATGGCTCCTGATCTAGTGGTTATGGCTTGCCATTCCAGTGAATGAAATTCTTGTATAACTGCAGACCATCTTTATGGCTTTTTTCTGGATGAAACTGCACCGCAAAGACGTTGTCGCGGGCCAGTGCCACACAAAATTCTAGGCCATAGTCACAGGTGCCGGCGACTTCGGCTTTGTTTTCCGGCACCACATAAAAGCTGTGGACAAAATAGAAGCGCGCATTGTCTGGAATGCCTGCCCATAAAGGATGGTTAAGAGTGTGTTTGACTTGGTTCCAGCCCATGTGTGGCACTTTTAATTTACTGCCGTCATGGTCTCTATGGTTATCACCAAAGAAAAGAGCGTTCCCAGCGAAATGATTCAAGCAGTCAACACCGCCATTTTCTTCGCTGTGTGACATCAATGATTGAATACCGACGCAAATTGCTAAAAACGGTTTCTCTTTCATGGCTTTACGAATGCTGGGCACCAAACCGGTGTTGTGCATTTCGCCAATGCAATCACGAATGGCCCCAACACCAGGCAATAAAACACGGTCTGCAGCATCAATCACAGCAGGGTCACTGGTCACGATCACTTTGGTGTATTCATCAGCAACGTGTTCAAGGGCTTTGGCCACTGAATGTAAATTCCCCATGCCGTAGTCAATAACGGCAACGGTTGACTGGTTTGTGTCAGATTCTGTGAGATTGGTCATAATTAGCGAGTCCTACAAGCAACCCTTCGTGGAAGGCATTTGCCCTACCATGCGTTCATCCACTTCTAATGCCATGCGTAAAGCGCGACCAAAGGCTTTAAATACAGTTTCAGCTTGGTGGTGCGTGTTTTTACCACGAAGATTGTCTAGGTGCAGCGTGACTTTTGCGTGGTTAATAAAGCCATGGAAAAATTCAGAGAATAAGTCCACATCAAAACCACCCACAGAGCCACGAGTGAAGGGCACGTGCATTTGTAAACCTGGACGACCAGAGAAATCAATCACCACACGAGACAAGGCTTCATCTAAGGGGACATAGGCATGACCGTAACGCTTGATGCCCTTTTTGTCGCCCACTGCAATTTCAAAGGCTTGGCCAAGTGTAATGCCTAAGTCTTCAACCGTGTGGTGAGCATCAATGTGAAGGTCGCCGACCGCGTGAATGTCGAGGTCAATCAAACCATGGCGCGATACCTGCTCCAACATGTGATCAAGAAAAGGTACACCTGTAACGCAGTTGAATTGACCGGTACCGTCTAGATTAATCGACACCTTGATCTGAGTTTCAAGCGTATTACGCTCGACACTGGCAATGCGATCTGACATTGGTTGAGTTCTCCACAATGAATAGGGCGAGTCGTTCGCCACGTATTATTTAAAATAAGGCCTCTATTATAGAACGAGGGCTTCTTTGCATCCATGCTTTGGTAAGGTGTTTTTTGATGAGTTCTCTCTATGGCATCGATAAAGGCCAAACTTGAGTGCTATGATAGATTGACAAGTTACTTATATTTTTGGGGTATATGGCATGGTATGGATAAAGCGTTTATTACTGATTATTGCAGGCGTCATTGCCTTGCTGGCGATGGCATTAGCGTACGTCATGGTGTTTGTAGACCCTAATGATTTCAAAGACGAACTAAAGACGATCGCGGCTGAAAAAGCGGATGTTACGTTACGCTTGGACGGTGATATCAGTTGGTCCTTTTTCCCTTGGTTAGGGTTAGAGCTTGAAGATATTGGCGTGGCGCTGGGGGCAGACGATGAGATTGTTCAATTTGATCGTGCAGAATTTGGCTTGGCGATTTTGCCGTTACTTGAGCAAAAAATACAGGTGGATAACGTCACCCTTGTTAACTTAAAGGCGAACCTGCAAAAAGATGCACAAGGCCGTGGTAACTGGGAAATGACCTCATCAAGCTCATCGGTGACAACCGAAGATGCGACAAGCACGACAGCGTCTTCAGCCTCCAGCCGTGAAAACCTCACATCAGAAGAGGCACCTTCTGCACTCAGCTTGCCTGACTTACAACTAGATACCTTAATCATCGAAAATGCACAGGTCAGTTACCGCGATGAGCAAGCGGATCAGCTTATCAATGCCACGCTGAACGTGACGTTAAGCGATGTGCAGTGGGATACTGCATGGCCTATGGTGATGGATATTGTTGTAACGCAAAGTGATCTACAAAAATCGTCTGTACTGACTGCCAAAGCGAGCTTAAATGCGAACCTTGCGGTGTTTCCCTCTCGTGAGGCCTTATCACTGGATTCTTTGGTGTTAAATGGTGAGGTTATGGGGGACGCACTGCCCGCTAGCCCGATCAACGCCAAATTCAGTGCAATGACGGTCGATGTAGACCTACCACAAGAAAATTTACTGGTCGATGGGCTGACTTTGAGCTCTCTAGGAGTCAACTTAGATGCCAAGCTTCAAGCTTATCAGATACTTAGTGCGCCACAGTTTTCAGCAGTTATGTCGATAGGTGAATTTAATCCAAGATACCTGCTGACTCGATTGAATATGGCCTTGCCTGATATGGCCGATGAAAGCGCCTTAACAAAAGCACGTGCGAACCTTACCTTTGAGGGGGATTTAAACACCATCACGGCTCAGCCAATTTCGCTCTTTATGGACGATACCAGTATCGAAGCAAATGCGGTGCTGGATTTGTCGCCATTACGTTGGGACGTCAGTGTGGCAGGGAAAAACCTTGACCTAGATCGTTACTTGCCAGCGCCTGTGGAAGAAAACGAAAACGCGTCAAAAGAAGCGGTAACCTCAGCTCAAATAGAGGCAAAAGTGGAAGAGCAAGCGCCGAGTGATCTCTTGCCTATTGACACCCTTCGTGATCTCAATGGCCACGTAGGTGTTGTGTTTGAAGACCTGACAGTGAAAAAACTGAAAATTGATAAAATTGAGCTGGATTCAACGCAGTTCCAAGGTTTAGTGGAAGTGTCGCCGTTACGGGCTTCTTTATACAAGGGCACCGTCTCTTCTCAAGCCAGCCTCGATGTTCGAGGTAAAACGCCAGTGTTGTCTCTTGTTCCCAATATCGACAACGTGCAAATTCAACCTTTGTTAGTGGATTTTATGGAGCTGGATAAAATTGCTGGGGCAACCTATCTCAATGGCGAACTGAATGCCACCGGCAACCGTATTGATGATCTGATGTCCTCTTTACAAGGTGATTTGTTGGTTGAGGTTCGTAACGGTGCGCTAGTGGGCGTTAATGTGACCAAAACCGTGTGTCAGGGCATTGCATCGGTACGTAATGAAAGCATTGATGAGAGTGCATTTGGCCCTGATACGCCTTTTGAAAGTCTGCGTTTTCCTGCCTACATTGTAGACGGTAAAATATCGACACCCGGTTTGGATATCCGCTCTGCTGGGGTGCAAATCACTGGTGATGGGGTAATTTCTTTGCCGGATTCTTCGCTGAACTACCAAGCAAACGTCGGTATCTCGGGGAGTGAGATGGACAATGCTTGTCGCGTAAATGAAAAATACGCCAGTCTTGCTTTTCCTATCGTATGTAAAGGGCAATTCAGCGATGACCCTGCTGGCTTGTGTGGCCCTGATTTAAAAGGCTTTGGTAAGCTGTTTGCTGATCTTGCGAAAGAGGAGCTAAAAGTAAAAGCCGAAGCGGAAAAAGCTCGAGCCAAAGCGAAACTAGAGGAAAAGCGTGTCGCTGAAGAAGCACGATTGAAGGAAAAATTTGAGGCAGAAAAAGAAAGAGCCAAAGAGAAGCTGAAAGAAAAACTTAAAGGCTTATTCTAGGCGTTCCCTTTATGGACGGCTTCATTACAGCGTCTAAACGTAAACAGAGCAAGGTAAATACGAGAAAAAATGACACCAGTTGAGAATTTTGCGCCCCGTGTGTTGGCGTGGTTTGACGAGCACGGGCGTAAAAGTCTGCCGTGGCAAGAAAATAAAACCCCTTATCGAGTATGGATTTCTGAAATCATGCTCCAACAAACTCAGGTGGCAACGGTCATTCCTTATTATCATAAGTTTATGGCATCGTTTCCAACCGTTGCCGCCTTGGCTGAGGCGGATCAGGAGTCGGTGTTGGCGCACTGGAGTGGGTTGGGGTATTACGCTCGTGCTCGCAATATGCACAAGGCGGCCAAAAAACTGGTGGACGAACTGGACAGTGAATTTCCCCAAAGTGTGGAAGGGGTGTGTGAGTTGCCTGGTATAGGGCGATCTACTGCAGCGGCTATTTTGTCTATTTCACGTGGTGTTCAGGCAGCCATTTTAGATGGCAATGTAAAGCGTGTGTTAGCGCGTTTTCATGCTGTGCCTACGTGGCCTGGCGAGAAGAAAACTGAAAACGCGATGTGGACACTTGCGGAGCATTATATGCCAAGCGAACGTTGCGGGGATTATACTCAAGCAATGATGGATCTTGGTGCGACACTTTGTACTCGCTCAAGGCCACAATGTCTATTATGCCCCTTGCAAATGGATTGCCAAGCACGACGGACGCAAGACCCAACACAGTTCCCTATTCGCAAACCGAAAAAAGCTGCGAAGCCAGAAAAAAGTTTGCAACTTTTGGTCATTACGAATCCAAATGGGCAGATTTTGTTAGAAAAACGTCCGCAAACCGGTATTTGGGGAGGGCTTTGGAGTTTACCGGAAGTCGCCAGTGATGAGTCTGTTATTTTGCATGTAGAGCAACGTTTTGCCGCACAAGTTGCTGCTGTCACGCCCTTGCCCTCTTTTCGTCATACTTTTAGTCACTATTATTTAGATATATCGCCCAGCGTATTGCAAATTAGCACAATGAACACAGTGGCTGAAAATAACAAATATCAATGGTTTCGAGCTGAAGAGGCCATGGCACAAGGTCTACCCGCACCTGTTAGAGCCATTTTAACGCAAGGTCAGCTGTTGGACGATTCCGCTTCAGCGCCTTTTGATAAAGCACTGTCATAGGTGTGCTTTGCTAGGGCGTCTTGATTTTTGCAGGATCAGCGCCATTGTTTAAGGTAAGTTTACGTTTTATTTTTAATGTTTATTTTTATTCTATTAGCAGCGAGTGATCTTTATGGCGAATACCGTTTTTTGTAAAAAATACCAGAAAGAGATGGAGGCGCTAGACCGTGCGCCTTTGCCAGGTGCGAAGGGCAAAGAAATTTTAACGAGTGTGTCGAAGCAGGCTTGGCAAGAGTGGCAGCTTTTACAGACCATGATGATCAATGAAAAGCAGCTTAACTTGATGCAGCCAGCATCACGTCAGTATGTCTTGGAGCAAATGGATAAATTCTTTAATAACGAAGAAACAGATAAGTTAGCGGGCTATGTAAGCCCCGATGATATCACTGAGCTGTAAGTTACTTATTTACTGTAATTAAAAAGCCCTGTGATTAAAAAGCCCTGTGATTTTTCTGTTGCGAAAAGTCACAGGGCTTTTTTATGGTAAACATCAACACTGACTACTGCGTGACAAAGCTAGAAAATAAGATGTCTGTGACCGGTGTTTGGCCTGTCTCTGCTTCTAACGCGTCATTTACCGCAGTCGCCGCATCGGCTCGAGTTTGTTCTCGTGCTATTGCGCCAGTTACCTGCTCACTTGTACGAGCGCTGAGGAACATCACTAGAGCGTCTCTAACCAAGGGCATATTCGCTTCGATAAGCGCTTTTTGGTTGATGTCTGTACGAATAGTAATGCCGGCCTTGATGTATCTTAAGCGGGCGTCATCGCTTTTATAGTTCACCACAAAATCGGGTGTCAGTTCAACATACGCTGTTGCAATGGGTGCGTCGTCTTCTGCGTAACCGCTAGTGCTTACAGCCCAGCAAAACAGTAATAAAGCAAGGGGACGAAGTGTATGACGTAAGGGGATCGTCAAAGACATACTGGATTCTCGTATTCGTTAAAATAGACAGTATACTAACTGCCATTAAAGCTGTCTGTCAGCAGTAATTTTGATTTTCCCGTTTTATTAACACGGGTGTTTTGATGTGGGTTTCTTACCTGTTTACTCATTAGTTTAGGAATAATACTGTATGTCTGTGCTTCTTTTTGCCCGTCGTTTTCATGGTGTTGTGGCTTTAGTGTCGTTTGTTTTATTGGCTGTGGCTTTTTATATGGAATACCAAATGGGGTTAGAGCCTTGCCCTTTGTGTATGTTGCAGCGTGTTGTGTTTTTCTGCGTTGGCGTGGTTTCTTTGATTTCTTTTCTTTTATCGAGCGATAGGCTGCGTAAGTGGTGCGCATGGAAGATAGCAGTACTGTCTGTTCTTGGTGCCGCCTTAGCGGTACGTCATTTATATTTACAAAACCTACCTGCTGATGAGCTGCCCGCTTGCTTACCCGGTTTGAGTTATATGTTTGAGGTGTTTCCTTGGCAGGAAATTGCCCAAGCGATGATCATGGGGACAGGAGAGTGTGGTGAAGTGGTCTGGCGCTTCTTGGGGTTAAGTATCCCCAGTTGGACACTTGTTGTATTCGTAGGGATGGCTGTGATTAATATTGTTGTGGCTATAAAAATAGGCAAAAAAACAGAGTGACTTCTAGGGGCTTACAAATCGCTTCTCGATACTGTCTTGCAGGGGATAACGTATCGGAATATGCTGTTGAAATGACGAAAAATAAATAGAGTATAAAGGGGTCAACGTATGTTAGAAGGTTGTAAAACAGCCCAAGAGCGATGGGGCGGAGTGCATGTGATTATTGACCGCTGGCTGGATCAGCGTCGACAGCTGGTAGAGATGTGGACATACCTGAGAGAACGTGGCGACTTTACCCCAACAGACACGCCGAGTATTCAACGTTTTTGTGAGCTTTTGGTGGACTATGTATCAGCAGGGCATTTCACTGTTTACGAGCAATTGGCATTGGAAGCGAAAGAGTTTCATGACGATGGAGCGGTTGTGTTGCTGAACACATTACTGCCTCTGGTGGATGAGTCGACGCAGATTGTGCTTGAGTTCCATGATAAATATGACACAAAGCAGCATTGTAACAGCCAACTTGAAGCCTTGCCCTTTTCTTTACAGGCACTCACTTTGGTGATGATGGAACGTTTCCAGTACGAGGATCAATTAATTGAAGAATTGCATGAAGCGCACAGCGAAGAAAGCGCTTAAGCTGAGTTTAGTAAGTGGTTGTGCACTGGCTTTATTCGCTTGTTCAGCAGAGAAACCGGTTCGTACCGCTCAATACGCTGTTCAAGGCGTATTTTCTGCCGTCTTAAGTGATGATGGTTCGGAGTCACTGGTAGGATCGGTTCAGCACGGGGGCAGTTTTTGGGCAAATGCCACCAACGAACGCCGCTATAACTGGAATCATGTCACAGGCGAATACACTGCATTAGCTGGGGTTGATATCGATCCTAGTGGTGAATACGCCGCAACAGGAGGGGCACGAACTCTAGCCTTATGGAACACATCCAATGGTCAATCAGAGGAGTTCTGGACAACACCAGGTGATATTCAGTCGTTAAAACTGACACAAAATGGTGATCAAGCCTTAATTGGACTCAATGATCAGACCGCGCGTTTTTTTGATATCAAACAGGGTGGTATTCTCCAAACCTTGCGGACAGGGGCGACGGTTCGAGCGGTGGATGTGACGCCAGATGGTTCGATCGGGATTACCGGTGATGATACTTCGACAGTGACCTTGTGGGATCTGCAAACGGGTGAAAAAAAGTACCAATGGTCACTGAATAATCAAATTGCCAGTGTGGCCTTATCGTCAGATGGGCGATACGCCTTTGGGGCAGCGCAACTGGGGAATGCTAAAATTTGGTCAACCAGTACTGGGCGAGAAGTCACCAGTATTGATACAGGAGCTCTAAAATATCGACAGGTGACGATCAGTCAGGCTGTGTTTTCCAGTAACAGTCGTAATTTGTTGATTGGTGAAGTGAGTAGCCAAGTGTCTTTGGTGCAAGTGGCGACGGGTGAGGTACAAAACACATGGCGCCTTTATACACCTAAGGGTCGCCCTAGTGGTGCCAGTGTATTGGCATTGGCTTTTGCTCCTGGAAACCGTTACTACGCGATTGGCAGTAATGGCTATATGAATGTTCTACAATAGTTTGGATGTTTTTGGGCGTTAGATTTATTGTGGACAACACAATGTACTTTTTAGGAATGAATGTATTGTTATGTCGGATTCAAACACAATAGTGTCATCGTTTCGATCAAAATGGGGCACTGCATTTGCCTTACAAGCCGCGCTTTCGGTTGCTGCTGGCGCGTTTGGTGCACATGGTTTAAAAGCAATATTAGACACACAAGCTCTTGAGTGGTGGCAGACTGGTAGCCAATACCTTATGTATCATGCACTTGCAGGGCTTATTGCCGTGGGTCTGTCTGCTTTTTTACCACGCCTACAATGGGTTCTGGTATTCTTCAGCCTCGGTAATCTACTGTTTGCTGGCAGTCTTTATACAATGGCATTGACCGGTTACACCTTGTTAGGTGCCGTTACTCCCTTAGGTGGTGTTTGCTATTTATCTGCCTGGTGCCTTTTAGCGCTTAAGTGCTGGCGTTATACACCTGAGTGATCATCGGCTTTTCGTTTTAAAGAAGCGCAAATTCAGATAATAAGTGCACTGCTTATGAGTGCAGGACACTTCGTGCTTTTTCAGTTAATATTGCCCACCAAATTTATCGTGAATGTGCGGTGTCTTAAAATAAGACCCATTAAATGCATTTAAACAGAACACATCAAAGTGATACGGAACCCATGCAAGAGCAGAATACAGAAACACCAGATACCACTAAGAAGCGCACCATTCGCAGTTTTGTTGTACGCGGCGGGCGTATGACAGAAGGTCAACAGAAGAATTACGATGCTAACTGGGCGATTTATGGCTTAAACCTAGAAGAGGGTCGGATAGATTATACGCAGGTGTTTGGCCGTGAGTCCGATGTTGTATTGGAGGTGGGTTTTGGTATGGGGGCGTCTCTCGTTGAAATGGCGAAAAATGCACCAGAGAAAGACTTTATCGGCATAGAAGTTCACCCACCTGGTGTGGCGAAACTGATGATGCTGGCAAAAGAAGAGGGTGTGACCAATATTCGTGTGTATTGTGATGATGCGATCGAAGTTATGGCACAATGCTTACCTCAGAAAACGGCTAGCGCCTTTCAGCTGTTTTTCCCCGATCCATGGCACAAAAAGAAGCACAATAAGCGTCGTATTGTACAACCTCTTTTTGCTCAACAAGTTGCTAACGTCCTTAAGGAGGGAGGGTATTTCCACATGGCGACCGACTGGCAGCCCTATGCGGAACACATGATGGAAGTGATGGAAGAGCAAGAAAACTACACCAATGCCGCAGGTAAGGGCGAGTATCACCCAAGACCTGAATGGCGCCCTCTGACCAAATTTGAACAACGTGGTGAACGTCTTGGTCACGGTGTATGGGATTTGATTTATAAAGTATAAGGCGAAGGTTTCGCTATAAAAAGAGTGGAGTATTTACGGATTGCAGTAGGTTAAAAACGTCACCTTATATTAAAAGATGCTCTAGATATAAGAAATAAAAAAAGCGACTTAAAAAGTCGCTTTTTTTTTCATTTAACTAAGTTGCAGAATTATTTGATTTCTACACTTTCACGGCTGTTGCCAGCATCAAAGTATTGTTGGAATACTTTTGGTGTACGACCGCGGCCAGTCCATTCAAATGTTTCACCATCAACCGTTAGGCGGTATTTTGGTTCTACGATTTTGCCTTTTGTTGCGCCCGCTTTTGGTGTGGTGAGTTCCGCCACTTCTTCCATGGTTAAGCCGCTTTCAGCAATAAGAGAAGCAATTTTTTCAGCACGAGCCGATTTAAGTGCCAGTTCAGCGTTACGCGCTTCTTCTTCCTCTTTTACTTTTTCAAGTGCATTGGTAAAACCTGCGATAAGGTTTTCAAGTTGTGCAACGTTTAGCTCTTTTGCGGCGGCACGTGCTTTCGCTTTATTACCGGCTAGTTCTAATAATAAACTCATTGTTGTCCCCTAGTTATTTGTTCAAAACAGTGTTAGTTGATTTTGGACTGAAGAAGAGGTCCGTCTTTCAGGTTCAGTAGCCTGTGATACTATCATCGCATTATACTATTTACTAAAAGCGGACAAGGAAGCATTTTTGCCGCATTAGATCGCTTTTAACGTGGTTACTTTTAGATAATACGAAATAATGATCCGCCACATTTTTATGATAATGGGCTTGATTTCAAATCAGTCCTCGGATTCTAATTTAAAGTAAAAGAATATGCTAATAAAATTAAGTGTTACACCTGCTAGAAAAGTGTAAATAATAGGGTAATAAATGAAGATAATCTCCGACAATCTAAGTACAGAGTTTTCTATTTCAAAAAAGTATACAAATAATATTGTTCAATTATTCGAGGAGGGAGCAACGGTTCCCTTCATTGCCCGTTATCGAAAAGAAAATACGGGCGGGATGAGTGACATGGATTTAAGACGATTTTATGATCGTTGGCAATATTTGGTTGAATTAGAAAAGCGTAAAGAGAGTATTTTATTACTGCTGGCTGAGACAACTGCCTCTGATGTGATTAAAAATAAGATACGTCATGCAACAACAAAGAATGAATTAGAAGACCTTTATGCTCCCTTTAAAAAGACACGAAAGACGAGAGCAGACGAGGCAAGAGCACTTGGCTTAGAGCCCTTGGCAGCACTGGTCTGGTCTGGGCAATGTGCAGACACACCAAACGCTTTACAGGCTTGGTGCCAACGGCATTTAAAAGCCTCGATTGCTGCAAATGTTGCAGTAGAAGGTGTGATTGACATTATTAGTGAGGCCGTCGCGAACGACAGCGAGTTACTAAAAAGAGGGCGGGAGGATTTATTAACATCGGGTCTATTAACCAGTCGTGTTATGCGAGGGAAAAAAGAGTTAGGTGAGAAATTTAGAGACTACTTTGATTACCAAGAAAGGCTAAATAAAGTACCCTCCCACCGTCTATTGGCTCTTTTTCGTGGCAAAAAAGAAAGCATTTTAAAGTTGGGTGTTACTTTAAAAGACGAGGATGTATTTCCAGCAAGCTTAGTATCCGGTCATTTAAATGCCTTATTTGATCCTTCTCAACCGACTAAGACACCGCTTACCAGAGTCCAATATCGCTATTTAAACTTAGCTTGGCAAAAAAAGGTATTTCCCAAACTGGAAACCGATGTGCTGGCACAATTAAAAGACCGAGCTGAAGAGGGCGCTATTCACGTTTTCTCTGAAAACCTGCAGGATTTATTGATGGCTGCACCGGCTGGCGCCCATTGTGTATTAGGATTAGACCCAGGTTTTCGTAATGGCGTTAAATTGGCGGTTATTGATCCGCAGGGCAATGTTTTAGATCACGGTGTTATTTATCCGCATAGCCCTCAAAATCGCATTCAAGAAGCACAGACGAGTTTATTGTCTTTGATTAAAAGCCATCAGGTCACTTGGTTGGCGATTGGTAACGGAACCGCTTCTAGAGAAACGGAGACCTTTGTAAATACATTGATTAAAGAACATTCATTAGAATGTCGAGCCGCCATTGTAAATGAGGCGGGTGCATCGGTATATTCTGCTTCGCCAACGGCAATTGAAGAGTTTCCTGATTTAGATGTGACGATTCGTGGTGCGGTTTCCATTGCTCGGCGTTTTCAAGATCCACTGGCTGAATTGGTGAAAATAGACCCCCAGGCGATTGGTGTAGGGCAATATCAACACGATGTTAAAGCTTCGAATCTAGCAAAAAGCCTGGCAAACGTTGTAGAAGATTGTGTTAACCGTGTTGGGGTGGACATTAATTTAGCCTCTGTGTCTTTGTTGTCTTATGTTTCTGGACTGACCACACGGTTGGCTCAGAATATCGTGTTGTACCGACAACAAAAAGGACGCATAGAATCCCGTGCTGAGCTGTTAAAAATTAAAGGCATTGGCGACAAATGTTTTGAACAGTGTGCGGGTTTTCTACGCATACAGAAAGGCAAAGAAGTGTTAGACCAGTCGGGCGTTCACCCTGAGTCTTATCCCTTGGTCAGGAAAATGGCGGCTCAGCTTTCATTAAAGGTGGAGGTGCTGTTGAACAACCCTTCTGCTCTGCAGTCGCTCACGGCTTCAGCCGCTCCAGATGACTTTACTTACCGTGATATCTTAGTGGAGTTGGCCAAACCAGGCCGAGATCCAAGGCCAGAGTTTCGTTACGCTGCGTTTGATCAAAATGTACACACCTTGGAGGATCTGCAGGAGGGCATGGCATTAGAAGGTGTCGTGACCAATGTTGCTGCTTTCGGTGCTTTTGTGGATCTAGGCGTCCATCAAGATGGGCTTATCCATATATCACAATTGGCCAACCGCTTTGTAAAAGACCCAAGAGACTTTGTTCGTGTCGGTCAGGTGGTGAATGTGACGGTGTTAGAGGTGGATGTGCCGCGCAAACGTATTGCTCTAAAAGCCAATGGCCTATAAAAGCGCCACTTTACAACATAGCGTATTGAAAGGGAAAGACAGTGAAAGCACCAAGAGTGACCCTAGAACAATGGCGAGTACTGCAGTCTGTGGTCGATAAAGGCGGCTTTGCTCAGGCCGCTGAGGCCCTGCACAAAAGTCAGTCATCGGTAAGTTATACCGTTGCTAAGCTGCAAGAGCAGCTTGGTTATCCCCTATTAGTGATTGAGGGGAGAAAAGCCAAGCTGACGGAACGAGGCGAAGTGTTATTGCACCGTTCTCGTCACCTAATAAAAGAAGCGGTGGATCTTGAGGAGTTGGCAAACACGTTAGGATTAGGTTGGGAGCCAGAGCTTGAGCTGGTGGTTGATCAGGCTTTCCCTACTCCTGTGTTATTAAGAGCGCTGCAGGCGTTTGAGCCACAAAGCCAAGGCACACAGGTGCAATTAAAAGAAGCGGTATCGAGTGGCGGAGAAGACGCGTTGCGCAAAGGTAGCCCAGATTTAGTACTAAGTACTATTGTGCCGAAGGGGTACTTGGCAGACCCTATTGCAGATGTTGAGATGATTGCTGTTGCGGCCACCAATCATGTGTTACACAGCGAGGTCGACCCCATTAACAATGAACGTTTAAGTAGAGAGTTACAGATTGTGATTCGCGACTCGGCATTAGACGGTACCCTGGATGCTGGACGGTTGGAGGCAAACCGGCGTTGGACGGTATCCAGTGTGCAGTCTGCATTGGAGATTGTGACCAGCGGTATTGGCTTTGCTTGGTTGCCTAAAGCGGATCTGGAGTACGCGTTACAAAGTCGGCAATTGCAAAAATTGCGGCTTATTTCTGGCAGTGAGCGCAGTTTTCCTATGTATGCCATTTTTGGCAAAGGAGAACGCACTGGACCTGCCACACGCTTGTTGGTTGAACTGTTACAAACGGAATGCAATCGCTTTATTTCTGTTAGGTAATACGGTGTTTTATTTTTCTCTTAGACGAAGGGATGCGTCTTTTTGAGGCTAAAAAGGAATAAATTGTCATTTTATTTTTGACAAGTATGCTTGTTGCCTCCCAGACAACAAGGTCTAATAGCCGTCCTTAATTCATTCATTTTCAACTTATCATACAAGGACTCTTCATGACCCAGGACATCGTAATTCTTGCTGCCGGAAAAGGCAGCCGAATGAAATCCACTTTTTCTAAGGTATTGCATAAAGTGGGCGGCATTGCCATGGTGAAAAGAGTGTTGGCAACGGCGAAGATGTTACCTGAGTCCACCTTGCACCTTGTGGTGGGTCATCAAGGCGAACAAGTGGAAAAAGAATGTCAGGATTTCTCAGCCAATATTGTATGGCAAGACAACCCTCAAGGCACAGGTGATGCACTGCGTCGCGTTGCGCCTTTTTTGCAAAGCGAAGGGGCGACGTTAACGCTGTACGGTGATGTGCCTTTAATTCGCTCTTCTACGCTGGAAAAAATGACGTCCTTGTCGACACCCAATACCTTGGTGTTGCTGACGATCAACTTAGACAACCCAACAGGGTATGGCCGTATTGTTCGCGATGAGAAGGGGCAAGTCTGTGCGATTGTCGAACAAAAAGATGCGACATCTGAGCAACTGGCCATAACAGAAGTCAATACTGGCATTCTTTTGGCCCCAAATGCCCATTTACAGGGGTGGTTAGCGTCACTCGACAACAACAATGCGCAAGGCGAATATTATCTAACAGACGTGATAGCGATGGCGGCTAGAGACGGTGTGGAGATTGTTACTGTTAACCCAGAGAACGAAGCTGAAGTCGCTGGTGTCAACGATCGAGTTCAGTTGGCGGCGTTAGAGCGTGAGTTGCAACAGCAGACGGCACGACAACTGATGCAAAACGGAGCGACATTATTAGATCCTGCACGCATTGATGTCCGTGGTGAATTGACCACAGGGCAAGACGTTGTTATCGATGTGAATTGCGTATTTGAAGGCAAAGTCACCTTAGGCGATGGCGTTGAGATCGGCCCAAATTGTCATTTGAAAAATTGCACGGTGGGTGACAATACGGTGATTAAGAGCAACAGCATGATTGATGAAAGCCAAGTGGGCGAACACTGTGATATTGGCCCTTTTGCTCGCTTACGACCAGGAACACAACTGGCGAATAAAGCCAAAATTGGCAACTTTGTAGAAACTAAAAAAGCCATTATTGGTGAAGGCAGTAAGGTGAACCATCTAAGCTATATTGGCGACACTCAAATGGGTGCGAACGTGAATGTAGGGGCCGGCACCATTACTTGTAACTATGATGGTGTGAATAAATATAAGACACAAATTGATGATGGTGTTTTTGTGGGCTCTAATTCTTCCTTAGTCGCGCCTGTTCATGTGTCACAAGGTGCCACGATCGCTGCAGGCTCTACTATTACAAAAAAAGTAGAAGCGGAGCAATTGGCTTTTGCGCGAGCTCGACAAACCAACAAAGACAACTGGCCTCGTCCAGCAAAGAAGTAAAACGAAAAGTGTTTTAATTAGGCGGCATATGCATTTTGTCGCCTCTTTTTATGGGTATTTTTAATATATTGTGTGTTGAACGATGTTTTAGCACAAAAACAAAAAGGACAGGGTTATGTGTGGAATCGTCGGTGCTATTGCTCGTCGTAACGTGGCAAAAATTTTATTAGAAGGTTTGAGCCGTTTGGAATATCGCGGCTATGATTCGTCCGGTGTCGCTATTAATAACTTAGACGGAGTGTCTTCCCATCGAGCGGTAGGCAAGGTGCAAGCATTACGTGATAAATTCACCGCTGAGCCGCTGGATGGTAAAATCGGCATCGCGCACACTCGTTGGGCAACCCATGGCAAACCAACCGAAGCCAATGCGCACCCGCATTTTTCTGGTGAAGACTTGGCGTTGGTTCATAATGGCATCATTGAAAACCACGAGCCGTTACGTCGTGAATTAAAAGCCAAAGGTTATGAGTTCAAATCTGAAACAGACACAGAAGTCATTGTTCACCTTATTCATGATGCGCTGAAAACAGAACCTGACTTGTTGAAAGCCGTGCAAAATGTCCTGACAAAACTGCACGGTGCGTTCGCCATTGGTGTGGTGAAGAACGACGAAAACGGTCGTTTTATTGCCGCTCGTAAAGGCAGCCCGCTGGTTGTGGGCGTTGGTATCGAAGAAAACTTCATTGCGTCTGATCAGTTGGCGTTGTTGCATGTAACAGATCAATTTATCTTTCTTGAAGAAGGTGATGTGGTTGAGCTTACTCGTGATCAAGTGACTATTTTTGACGAGAAGGGAGAGGTACAAGAGCGCCCAATCAGCGTTTTTAATCACAATGTTGATGCCACCGATAAGGGAGAATTTCGTCATTACATGATGAAAGAAATCTACGAGCAGTCCAGTGTGATCAGTGCTTGTCTGGAAGGACGCATTAGTGAAACGAAAGTATTAACCAGCTGTTTTGGTGCAGAATCTGAGTTCCTAAAAGACATTGAGAATGTGCATATTGTCGCTTGTGGCACCAGTTATCATGCCGGGATGGTGGCGAAATACTGGATTGAAGATTTGGCTGGCATTCCGTGCAGTGTTGAAGTCGCCAGTGAATATCGTTACCGCAAAGTGGCTGTGCCTAAGAAAACCTTATTTTTAACCTTGTCTCAGTCTGGTGAAACCGCTGATACATTGGCTGCGCTGCGTATGGCAAAAGAGTTGGGTTATCTTACTACGTTGGCAATCTGTAACGTGCCATCGAGTACATTGGTGCGTGAGTCAGCACTGACGTTATTGACCAATGCTGGACCAGAGATTGGCGTGGCTTCCACCAAAGCCTTTACCACACAGTTAACGGCGTTGTTGATTACCAGTGTGGCGATTGCGGTAGAGAATGGGTTGTCTGCAGAGAAAGAGCAAGAGCTGGTGCAAGCCATGCGTTCGCTACCGGCTTATATCAACGATGCGTTGGCTCAAGATGCTCATATCAAGGTCATTGCTGACCGTTTTGCGAACAAGCACAACGCCTTGTTTCTTGGTCGTGGCACCATGTTTCCTATTGCATTAGAAGGCTCTCTCAAATTAAAAGAGATTTCTTATATTCACGCAGAAGCTTACCCTGCCGGTGAATTGAAGCACGGTCCTCTTGCTTTGGTAGACGAGGATATGCCGATTATTGCGTTGGTGCCACACAACGACATGCTCGATAAGCTAAAGTCTAATTTGCAAGAAGTGGCAGCCCGCGGCGGTGAATTGTATGTGTTTGCAGATAAAGAGACGGACTTGCACAACGAAGACAATATTGTGTTTACCGAAGTGCCTAAAGTCGACCGCATATTGGAACCCATCGTACACACAATCCCGTTACAATTGCTTTCGTACCACGTTGCGGTAGTGAAGGGCACCGACGTCGACCAGCCAAGAAATTTGGCAAAAAGTGTTACGGTGGAATAGCTCAAAATCGTGTTTTTGAGCTATTGATTAACCATAAAGGTGTTAACTAAAGCCATCTCAACTATCTGATTTAAAGAATAGTTAAGGTGGCTTTTTTGATATGGCTAGAAAAGATACTGGAATTCATAGGCTACCAGTGTCTACTGGATGTGACAAGGTGAGACTCGAAGGTTAAAAATAAATAATCTCATATGCAGGGCTTATTCGTATCTTCCTCAGTTATGCTGAATTTTGCGTTCAAGTTGAACGCCAAAACTTAAGTCTCTAATACAAACTCATTTGATATTCATACAAAAATTTAGGGCACCATACCATCATGTTGATAAATTCTTCAGATGCATGATGAAGGCGATGAAGGCGATGAAAACGATGAAGACGAAAATAGCACAACATCGCGTATCCCAGCGATGCTTCTCGGCAGGCCCTGTGGCAGCGGCTTATGAACTCAAGGTGAACGCGGGGGAAGTGCGACGAGATGACGCTCAAGTCGCTCTGGTGGCAAAATTCGATGCCCTACACGAGTCTCTTGCCTCGCTCCCACCCGTACCCGTACGTACCGACGATCCTACAGAGAACAGCCGTACAAGCAGAAACCCACTTTCACGGTTACTGGCGCGACCTCTAGCATCCACCCAGTCCTTTCTTCGAAAGAAGTTCCATTTGTGGTCTTATGGTTCGCCACCGCGAGGCATGTACATTCATGGAACGGTCGGGGCCGGCAAGAGTTTTCTAATGGATCTCTTTTACGCGTCGGTTACTGAGGATTCTTGCTGTAATAATAACAGCCACAAACACGCAACAATTACCAAACGCCGCGCTCACTTTCATGAATTCATGCTAGACGTCCATCATCGAATCTCTGTCTACAAACAGAAGCACCCACGAGGTGATGCGATTCCCATCATTGCGCAACAATTGGCACAAGAAGCTCAGCTGCTCTGTTTGGATGAATTTCAAGTGACAGACATTGCCGATGCGATGATTTTGAAGCGACTGTTTTCACTGTTACTGGATTGTAATGTCGTGGTGGTGGCCACCTCAAATAGATCCCCCGATGCCTTGTATAAGGGAGGCATTAATCGATCTCTTTTTTTGCCATTCATCGACATGTTGAAACACACGTCCGACATTATTTCCATGGAGGATGCCAGCAAGGATTATCGACTCGAAAATCGAGTGTGTGGCCAATCCTATTTTTGGTCAAATAAGGATGTTCATGGCGATAATAATGTTAACAACATGCAGGCGCAGTTGGAGGAAATATTTGGTGGCACTGCATCCGAAACTGAGTCTGAGATCATTCCCGTCCTATCTGGTCGTACCGTCCAGGTTACCCGATTGAATGACCGATGCGCTTGGTTTGACTTTTCCGAGTTGTGCTACCAATCGCTCGGAGCGGCCGATTATATTTCCCTTTGCGGTCGGTTTCCGGTCCTCATCATAGACCACGTTCCCCAACTGGACGCCAAGCGCCTCAATGAAGCGCGACGATTCGTGACTCTCATTGACGCCTGTTATGAATCTCACACCCGCTTGGTTCTGGCGGCACAAGTCCCGCTCGACGAATTGTTTGTCGATTTTGAGGCGCAAGTCGAAAGCAGTGATGGCGATGAAGAATTAGATGAAGAATTAATTGTTAATGAGAAGGGGGGAAACTCGAGTTCTTTTGCGACAACCATGATTCGCACCAAAGAGGGGAAATATTACGAGTGGTCAGCAACGGGTCGAGTGGGTGTGTCACTAGCACAATTCTCGGCCGCAAATGATCTCGCCTTTTCCTTTCGACGAGCCGCATCTCGGTTGAAAGAAATGGGTGGAAAGGACTGGGGACGGCAATGACGAAAGGTCTTTGATAGATACAAACTTAAATAATCCCAAGACAGCCTATTTAGGGTACAAAAGAACTAAATCGGCTGTTTTGGTGCTTATCCTATAAGTTAATCGTTGCTGGGAGTAACAATAGCTTAATCTCAGTTTCCCTGGGCACTCCCTTATTTTTCAAATAAACGGATAAACGTTCGAATTCTCTCCGCGTTGACGCCACGGTCACTCCGACCGATTCGCGAGACACTGCGAATATCAACGCGGCTTTTCCCTTCTACAGACGACACAGCCACGACAACATCATCGACGAACTGATAAACCGAGGTTTTAGCACTGGCTTCAAAGCGTAATGCAGTTTGATCTTCAGCCACTATGTCCCACCCCATCTCTTTTGCTACTCTAAGCGCTTCTTTAAAAGCCGCTTGTGGTGATGTATCCGAAAAGATTGGCGCAATATCAGGGTAAGCTTGCTGCTGAAAAGCCGCGACTTCTGGACCACCATAAACCAACGTATTTTTTGCGCCTTCACGAGACTCATCAAGTACTTGGAAAAGTGGAGGGTTAGTCGTGTTCGTCGTAATGTCATGAATGGGCGGTACACGCACCGGTGGGTTTATTGTCCCGTAGAGTGTCGGTGCTAATAATGCAATACCCACAACAGCAGTGAAAAGAGACTTGCCTAAGCCACGGTGGTTTTTTACAACTTGGTAATAAATAACACCTAGAATGCCCAGTCCCAAAACCGCATAGGCAATAGGGTTCATGTAATTACGCACCAACCCAAAACCAACAATAGGCTGCCATAACCCTAATCTCGCACCAAACATCATCACGCCAATGGTGAAAACAGCGAAAATAGCAAGCGCGACCGCCCCCGAACCTAAACGACTTTTCATGTATATACCTTAATAAATAAACAATAATGATTAGACTGATAAAACCCCAAAAAACAGCTTGAATGGCTGTTATTTTATTAGCCGTTTTTAGGTGCTAAAAAGGTTGATACAACCTTCAATGAGGACCAAGATTTATGGAATGCCTCTTTTAAGCTAATGTCTGTGTACAACCAAAGCTCAATACCAGACCAACAACTGGATAACAAAATATCTGACAATATATTCATAGAAAGAGCAGAAGAAAGAGGCCACTTTTTCGACAGAATTGAGCTGAGTTCATCTCGCATTCTCACCATTTTTTCTAATCTTATCTGACTCATTCTTGGGTGAGTCTCAGCTACTTTCAGAATAACAAGAAGCTCAGATCGGTTAGGCTCTATCAGCAGGACATGGGCTTGCATAAATTCACGCAAGCAATCCGTGTACTCCCCATCACAGGTGATAAACCGGTCAATCATCTCAGTAGGGATGTGCATTTCAGGGCCCATGAGAGCGGCTTCTTTATTAGGGTAATAATTAAAAAAGGTTCTTTGACTAATGCCTAGGTGGTGACTGATGTCCAGCGTAGTGACGTTATCAACCCCTTTTTCATTAATTAATTCTAGAGTGGCTCGCTGGATATCTTGAGCCGTCTGCAGGCGTCTTCGCTCGCGCAGGTTTGACATAATTTTTTCTCTTACTCAATGGTTTCTATATTACTTATTTCACGCCAAAAGGCATGGCGGCACATTATCTGAAACAGTACCGGTTGTAACAACTTTCTGCTTTAAAAGTCCGTTTTAAACACTTGCATATTTTTTCATAGATTGATGCACCTAATGCAAACTTTGCATATTGTGCAATGTAATTTAATTGTTTACTACGCTTTTTATTACCTACCCTGCAAAAAACATCAAAGAAGCCCCAAGTTACGGCCTAGCCAAGGATATCAATGAATGAAAAATGCTAAAAAATACTGGTTTAAACAAAGCCTTTTAGTTGTCGCGTTAATCGCATCGCAAGGCGTGAAGGCAGAAGGGCCGTCAGCGGGTGGGCCGCCAACAGCGCAATCTCGTTCTGTTGGTATTATTGAAGTAGAACAACAAAATGTTCCCATCTTTGTCGAACTGCCTGGTCGGTCTGTCGCCTATGAACAGGCTACTATCAGACCTCGTGTTGAGGGCGTAATCATTGAAAAGCTTTACAACCCAGGCACACTAGTTGAAAAAGGCACCCCTTTATTTCAACTGGATGACTCCATTTATCAAGCCAATGTTGCAACGTATGCAGCGTCCGTTGCCGAAGCGAAAGCAGATTTACCGGTTAAACAAGCCGCTTATGACAGAGCGAAGAAGCTAGAAGGTTCTGGTTACACGTCTGATGATGTTGATTCTGCAAAGTCTTCTTTAGCGTCTGCAAAGGCCACTTTACAGTCTGCTGAAGCGGCATTGAAATATGCCCGTACTCAACTTAGCTGGACAACAATCACAGCGCCAATTAATGGTATTGTCGATGTGTCTGATGTGTCATTAGGGGATTTAGTCACCGCAGGCCAAAGCGATCACTTGACCACAGTGACAACGCTAGACCCTATCTATGTTGATATGGTAGCACCTGTTGCTGAGGTGTTAAAAATGCGTCGCAATATTGAGAAAGGACTGGTACAAGAAGATCAAAAGCTCTCCGCGACATTACAGTTAAGTAATGGTGAAACCTACCAAGGCACTGGTATGTTGGTCTCTTCCTCGCCCACTGTCTCCACCACCACAGGCGTGGTCACCGCACGCTTTCAGTTCGATAATCCAGATCATGTGATTCTGCCAGGCATGTTTATTCAAGGCACCCTGCAACCCGGTACTCAGCAGGCCTATTTAGTGCCTCAAAGAGCAGGCACTCATGGTGCGGATGGTAAGTTGTCCGTCTTTGTCGTGAATGCTGAAGGCAAAGCGGAAACCCTTAATCTCGAGACATTTGGCAGTTACAACAATAATTGGATTGTCACATCCGGCTTAACAGCGCAACAACAACTGATTGTTGATGGTCAGAAAAACCTAGTAGAAGGCAGCGACGTTGACCCTGTATTGGTGACCATTCAGCAAGATGGCACCACAGTGGATGTTGATTCGGCCCAATCTTCCGCTCCAGCACACAGTGCGCCAATGACTCAGCTGGAGCAATAAACCATGACACAGTTTTTTATCCATCGACCGGTTTTTGCCTGGGTATTGGCCATCACAGTGATGATAGTGGGTGCCTTTGGCTTACAAAGTTTGGCCATCTCACAATACCCAGAAGTCGCGCCAACATCCGTGAACATTAGCGCCACTTATGCTGGCGCTTCTGGTGAAATTGTCGCTAACTCAGTGACCTCTGTTATTGAGGACGGCATGACCGACCTTGATGGTTTGTTGTACATGACGTCGACGTCTAGTGAAGGTAGCTCCAGTATTTCCTTAACCTTTGACAGTGCGGTCGACCCAGACATAGCCCAAGTACAGGTGCAAAATAAGTTGCAACTGGTTGAAGGCTCTTTGCCGGCCGCCGTCATCAGCACAGGGATTTCGGTGACTCGCTCTAGTAGCAGTATCTTGCTGGTTGGAGGGTTAGTCTCAACCGATGGCAAATATTCGGATGTGGCCTTAGGTAATTTATTTTCTGACAAGATGCAAAAGCAGTTAGAGCGACTTGAAGGGGTTGGCGATGTCAACTTATTCGGTAGTGAATATGCCATGCGGGTTTGGTTAGACGCCAGCAAGCTGTATCAATATTCCTTAACACCGAGTGATGTGACCAGTGCCATTAGCAGCCAAAACACCAACGTCACCGTTGGCTCTTTGGGGGCGACGCCCAGCGCCGAAGGTCAGCAAACGAAAATTTTGCTGAAGACACGCTCTCAACTGACTTCCGTGAGTGATTTTGAAAGCATCGTATTAACCACGAATGACGATGGCTCCTCTGTCTTCTTAAGTGATGTGGCCAGAATCGAGCTTGATAATGACAGTTACGATATTACCTCTATTTACAACAACTATAACGCAGTAGGCTTTGGCGTAAACTTATCTACCGGCGCTAACGCGGTGGAAACGTCGGAACGTGTACACAGCACTATTTCGCAATTGTCTGCAGGGCTTCCTCAAGGTGTGGAGACCGTATATTCCTACGACACAACGCCCTTCATTGAGAAATCCATTACGCAAATCTTTCACACCTTGATCGAAGCCATCGCCTTAGTATTTATCGTTATCTTGGTGTTTTTGCAGAGCTGGCGAGCGACTTTGATTCCAACCATCGTGGTGCCCATTGTCTTGTTGGGGACGTTTGCCATTCTGGAGGCGGCAGGGCTAACCCTGAATACGCTTACCATGTTTGCGCTCGTATTGGCCATCGGCTTGTTGGTCGATGATGCCATCGTCGTGGTGGAAAACGTGGAACGCATTATGGAAGAAGAAAAACTCAGCGCCTTGGCAGCCACAGAAAAAAGCATGAAAGAAATTTCCTCTGCTCTGGTTGGTATCGTGATTGTACTGTCATCAGTTTTCTTACCTATGTCCTTTATGAGCGGCTCAACGGGAACCATTTATCGTCAGTTCTCGGTGACCATTATTTCTGCGATGGTGTTGTCTCTGTTTGTGGCGCTTATCCTAACGCCAGCCATGTGTGCGACCCTACTCAAGCCGTCCCATGGTAAGCGTAAAAACGTTGCAGCTCGCGGCTTCAATAAGGTATTTGACCGTTTAAACCTAAGCTACACGGGCAGCGTGACACGTTTTCTGAAAAGACCGTTCAGAATGCTGTTATCCGTTGCATTAATTAGCGTTGCGTGTAATTACCTTTATCAACAGTTGCCTTCTAGCTTTGTACCAACAGAAGACCAAAGTATTCTGATGGTCACCGTGTCTTTGCCAGAAAATGCCACTCGTGCACAAACCACCAAGACCGCAACCGCCATTAAGGATTACCTATTAAACGAACAGGGTGATTATGTTGAAGGGGTCTTTTCTCCTATCGGTTACAGCTTTGATGGTAAAGGCCAAAACAAAGCGATGGCGTTTGTTAAATTAAAAGATATTTCTGAACGCCCTAATAAGTCGGCAGCACAAATTGCCGCTGAGGCCAACGGTCAATTTGGCAGCGGTCGATATGGGCAAGTGTTGTTTTTGCTTCCTCCTGCTATTCAAGGTCTGGGCACCTCCAATGGTTTCCAAATGTACCTGATTGACCGTGGTAACAACGGTATTGAAGCGTTACAGCAACAAGCTCAGAAATTAGCGGCTGACGCCCAGCAATCTGGTTTGGTGACGGCAGTACGGGGCTTTGATACGAACACAGCGACTCAACTGACCATGGACATCAACGCTCAGCAAGCCCAAGCCTTTGGCTTAAGCTTGTCGGATATTAATAACAACTTGTCTATCATCTTTGGTGGCGAATACGTCAATGATTTTATTTTAGATGGCAAGCTGCGCAATGTTCGTGTGAAAGGGGATCAAGAGCATCGTATGCAACCGGTTGATATTAACGACTGGTATATGCGCAACAGCAACAATGAGATGGTGCCAATGGCCGCCTTTAGCCAACAAGTTTGGGGTGAAACCATCACCACGCTCTACCACCATAACGGGGAAACCGCTATTTCTTTAGAAGGTTCCGCTGCACCGGGTGCGACGTCAGGGGAGGCCATGGATGAAATGGCTCGCTTAGTCGACAACCTTGGTTCTGATTACGATTACGCCTGGGCAGGGTTGTCTTACCAAGAGCAAATTGCCGGCGACCAAGAAATGATCTTGTACCTGCTTTCTGCTGTGGTGGTATTCCTTGCTCTTGCGGCGCTTTATGAAAGCTGGTCAGTGCCTTTAGCTGTTATTCTAGCGGTACCGATCAGTGTTCTTGGGGCACTATTAGCGACTTGGATATTCGGTCAGTCAAATGATGTTTATTTCAAAGTGGGTATGTTGACCACCATAGGCCTCGCTGCTCGAAACGCCATTTTGATTATCGAGTTTGCTGAAAGTATGCGGCAACAGGGCATAGACATTGTAGAAGCCATTATTACAGCGGCCAAAATGCGTCTTCGTCCTATCTTGATGACCACCTTTGCCTTTGCTTTTGGTGTTTTACCTTTAGCAACCGCCGATGGCACAGGGGCTAACGCACAAAACTCCATTGGTACCGGTATGCTGGGTGGTATCGTGTTCTCGGCAATTTTTGGCATCCTGATGGTGCCCGTCCTATACCTCGCCATTATGAAGATTGTTGATAGGGTGAAAAGTATCGGCAAAAAGGAAACAGTAAAATGATGAAGTTATTAAAAATGGCCCCCTTCATTCTGTTAACGGGTTGTGCCGCGGTCGGCCCTGACTGGGAAGCGCCAACAGCAGAGCTAGAAAACACCTTTGTGAGTGGCGAAGGTAGCAGCATTAACGATGTGGCCTACCAAGCTTGGTGGCGAGAGTTTACGGATCCAACCCTGACCGCGCTGGTGGAGAAAGGGTTTGAGCAAAACCTTAGTATTTTGCAAGCAAAGGAGCGTATCCGTGAAGCCAATGCCCTATTGCGCGAAACAGGCATTAACTCAGCATTAGATGGCTCTCTGTCTTACAATAGATTGCGCGCTGGCGGTGAAAATGTGTCTACTTCCACCAGTTCAAGCGCGAGTTTGGATGCTGAATTCGTCATCGACTTGTTTGGTGGGATTCGTCGAGAGCAAGAAGCCGCACAATCCTACTTAGCGGCCACTCAGGCTGATATAGGCACGGAGCGTTTGGCTTGGTTAGCTGAATTGATTGAGAAGTATGCGGATGCGCGCTATTACCAAAAAGCCGCTCAGCTTACGGCGGCAACCATTAACACGCGCCAAGACACCCTAGCGATTACCCAAAAGCAATTGGATAACGGTTTGTCTACCCAGTATGAGTTGGCGGAAATAAAAGCCTCATTACAAACGGCTCAAGCGGATTTACCGGGTTATCAGGCGCAATATCAAGCGGCTATTTTTGCTTTGGCCACGCTGATGGATGAACCGGCTAAACAGATCTTGGCAATGATGTCGTCCAGTACGGATCAGTTAACGCTGCCCACAACGATTGCCACAGGTATTCCGGCGGACTTGTTGCGTAATCGTCCAGACATTCGTTATTACGAAGCCGTGCTGCATCAACAAGTGGCGAAAACGGGCGTGGAAGAGTCAGACCTTTATCCTTCTATCCGCTTAACCGGCTCGGTGTCTCACGCCAATTCTGCTGATGGTTGGAGCTTTGGGCCGTCAATTTCATTAGGTCTGTTTAATCGAGGCTTACTCAAAGCCCAGCGTGATGCACAGATTTCTGCTGCCAATCAGGCAGAGATCGATTGGCGTTCAAGCGTGCTTGACGCTGTAGAGGATGTGCAGGTTGCCCAGTCTAACTTTACCTTGTATATGCAACAATCTGACCTATTAAAGCAAGCGGCAGAGTCCTACAGTACCGCCCTAGAGCTTGGGCATAACAACTTTAAGAATGGCGCCATGACCTTGCTTGATCTGTTAGACACCGTCCGTTCAGAAGCGAGCACACAAATCAGCGCCGCTTCAGCACGTAATACGGCTTTGCAAGAGTGGACCGCTTTGCAAATAGCCATTGGGGCAGGGGCAGGGTTTGCAGACGTTGATCAGGATCAGGATCAGGATCAGGAGCAGGCAAATAAAAGTCCATTAGACTCGTAAAAAGGGATTAAGCGAATGACGACCGACATTTTTCAAACTGCTGTTAAGGAAGAATTAGATGGGGGTGGCAGTCTTGATTACTGATGGACACTCAGGTACGGCGACCTGGCGTGAACGGTTCTTGCGATACAAGTGGGCGCTTTTGGCGCTATTACTGTGCCAAGTAGGGCAGATTACGGCCTCTCTTTTGTTGCCGAGTTTCAGTGCGGATGTGATCGATGTGGGAATCGCTTCCGCGGACAGCTCAATCATCCGCTATTATGGCGGTCTAATGGGAGTCGCCGCCGGCGTTCAGCTTGTGCTGAGTGCCGTGGCGGTTTTTCTCGGAGCGTCGGTCGCTTACCGGATAGGCCAAAGTCTGCGCGCTGATGTGTTCAGCAAGGTGCACAACCTTGCCTTGTCACAAGTGCAGGACTTTACCGTTGGTTCGCTTATTACCCGTTGTACCAATGATGTACTGCAGGTTCAGTCGATGTTGATCATGGCGTTCACTATGATTGTGGTCGCCCCTATCATGGGCGTAGGAAGTGCAATCATGGCGGTTCGTCAGGATCTACAACTCTCATGGCTTCTAGTGATTGCAGTGCCGATCTTGGCGGGCATCATCGGTTTTCTGGCTTTTAAGGCCATCCCGCTTTACCAGAAAATGCAGAAACAGCTTGACAGTGTCAACAGCATCTTGCGCGAACAGATTGAAGGCATTCGTGTCATCCGTGCTTTTTTACAGCAACCCCGCGAAGGTACGCGCTTCGGATTGGCCAATACAGGTCTAACCGAGACATCGATACAGTCCGGACGCTTAATGGCAATGATTATGCCCTCCTTAACCGCGGTGATGCAGCTGACCTCTGTTGCTTTGATCTGGGCAGGTGCCAGCCGAGTTCGAGAAGGCGACTTGGAGATTGGTGCGCTTATCGCCTTTCTTTCGTATGTTGCGCTGATTCTTATTGCCGTGATGATGATGGGGTTGATGATTGTCATGCTGCCGCGCGCGCTGGTCAGTGGCAAGCGCATTACGTTACTGCTGCAAAGCCCAGTCGAAGTCGGCCCACCATCAGCCCCCAAGTCCTTGCCACCACGGGGCGCTGGACTGCACCTGAAACTTGAAGGTGTTGGTTTTGGCTATTCTGGTGCAGAAGCCATGGTCATCGAAAATATCAGCTTAGACCTTGGCCCAGGAGAGGTGTTGGGCATCATTGGCGCAACGGGTTCTGGAAAATCCACCATTCTTAACTTGATCGCGCGGCTTAATGACCCAAGCGCTGGGCGGATCACACTGGGAGGGGTGGATCTGCGAGAGGTCGCACCCAAAGAGTTATCTTCCCATATCGGCTACGTTCCACAGAAAGCTTATCTGTTCTCTGGAACTATCGCGGATACCCTACGGCTTGGCAATTCCGAAGCAAACGAGTCCACACTCTGGGCGGCACTGGAGATTGCACAGGCTGCCGATTTCGTCCGCGCCATGCCCGAAGGGCTTATGGCACCCGTGGCACAAGGCGGCGCTAATTTCTCTGGAGGACAGCGGCAACGGCTTGCCATCGCACGGGCGCTTGTTTGTGATGCTGATCTCTATCTTTTTGATGACAGTTTTTCTGCTCTCGATCAAACGACGGATCGCAAGCTGCGAGCAGCGCTACGGAAAGCAGTGAACCACGCGGCCACGGTGATTGTCAGTCAGCGTGTGGCCTCGATCAAGGATGCCGACCGGATTGTCGTCATCGAGAAGGGGCGTATGGTCGGTCTTGGCTCGCACGATACTCTGATGCAGACCTGCCCCGTTTACGCCGAGACCGTTGACTCGCAGGCCATGCCCGAGGAGGGCACAGCATGAGTACCGCAACAGATAAGAAACTTAAAACCGTTTCAAGAACACAAAACAGCGCCCCTGGCCCTAGAGGTCCCGGCGGGTCGGTAGCAGGCGAAAAACCCAAAGCCGCAGGAGCGGCCGCGCGGCGAATTTGGACGGCCTTTGGCAGTAATTGTAAAATCCTGATTGTCACACTTTTGCTCAGCGTCGGCAGTGTGGTCTGCAGTACCCTAGGCCCGTGGCAGCTTGGCTTTGCGACCGACCTTTTGGTCAGCGATGACTACACGTGGTCAGCCCTTATGCGTCAGCTGTTGTTTGTCGCAGGGATCTATCTGGTCGCCTCTGGCCTCAACTTCATTCAGGCGTGGCTGATCAACGGTTTGGTACAGAACATGGGGCGTAACCTGCGGGAAAGGGCACAGGCGAAGCTGTCGCAGGTGCCACTTAAGTGGTTTGACGCGCAACCTCGTGGTGAAGTGCTTTCGCGCTTCACCAACGATATCGATAACATGATCCAAAACCTGCAACAAGTCGCCAGTCAGGCGATGTTGATGCTAATGACTATCATCGGCGTGCTTGCCATGATGTTCTGGCTGTCCGTTCCTCTCGCTGCTGCGGCGATCGTAGCGATTGGTGTATCGCTTGGGGCAACGCGTATTCTCAGTCGTTTGGCGCAACCCAAATATGCCGAGCAATGGCGTGAAACCGGCCATCTGAATGCGCTGGTGGAAGAAACCGTCACCGGTCAGGCACTGATCCGAGTGTTTGGCGCACGCGACCGTGTGGATCAGCAATTCTCTGAAAAAAACAATACTCTGACCGCCGCGAGCATGCGGGCGCAGATCTTCGCTAGCTTGATTCAGCCAACGACAATGTTCGTGAATAACATCGCTTATATCGCGGTGGTTGTTTTTGGGGCGCTCCAGGTGCTTTCGGGCGCGCTAAGCCTTGGTGGCGTACAAGCCTTCATTCAGTATATCCGTCAGATAGGCCAGCCGATCTCGCAGCTTGGTAGTATGGCCGCTCAGGTGCAATCTGCCTTGGCATCAGCGGAACGGGTGTTTGAACTGCTGGATGCGCCTGAATTGTCCACGGACACGGCCGTGCCGACTCACCTTAGCTTGCCAGTAAAAGGTAATGTCTGCTTCGAGCAGGTTGGTTTTCGTTATATTCCTGACCAGCCGCTGTTTGAAGATGTCAGTCTCGAAGCAAAGCCAGGGCAAATGCTGGCCATCGTCGGTCCCACTGGCGCAGGTAAGACAACATTGATTAACCTGCTGATTCGGTTTTACGAGATCGACAGCGGAACGATCCGACTGGACGGTGAAGACATCACCACCCTGTCCCGAAAGGACCTGCGTCGTGCCATGGCGATGGTGTTGCAGGATACCTGGCTCTTTACCGGAACGGTGCATGACAACATCGCCTATGGCCGCCCGGACGCGACCCGCGAACAGGTCATCGCTGCCGCGAAACGCTGCCATGTGGATGATTTCGTGCGCACCTTGCACGACGGTTACGATACGGTGCTGGACAACGGCGGCGGGAGTCTCTCTCAGGGGCAGCGTCAGCTTATGACCATTGCCCGTGCTTTTCTGCTCGACGCACCGATCCTTATCCTCGACGAGGCGACAAGTTCAGTCGATACACGTACCGAATTGCAAATCCAGACTGCCATGGCTGACCTGCGTCAGGGCCGCACCAGCTTTGTCATTGCCCATCGCCTGTCGACCATCCGTGATGCCGACATGATTGTCTATATGGAAAACGGCAACGTGCTCGAAACTGGAACCCATGAACAACTCATGGCGTTGAAAGGTGGCTACTGGCAACTTCAGAGCATAAGCGCATAAGCACAACGACCCAGTAAATTACTGGATCGTTGTGTGGCTCTAACAGCGAGAAAACTGGCGTTATGAACACACAAAGGAGTTACTTGTCGACAGTGGACTAACGTCCTTTAAGTGCATGGTAGAGCAGTCCAATACCAGTAATCAAAGCGCAAAATACACACACAGAGAACCAGTTAAAATGACTGATAATCTTAACGCCAAGGGCTGAACCGAGGGTGGCACCTGAATAGTAGAACAGCATGTAAACGGCGTTGATCCGACTTTGAGCGGCGGGGTCGATAGAGAAAATACGCACTTGGTTCGCCACTTGTCCGCTGAATACACCAAGATCGATCAGAATAATGCCAAGGGCGAGTCCCCAAAGACGATCTGCAAATAGAGCCGCAATAATAAACCCTGAAATAATGAGCGTCATGGATGCGATTAATACGCGGTAGCTGCCAAATTTGGGTACCCATTTTCCTGAAAGCTTAGCACCTATGATGCCGGACATTGCAATGATGCCGAATAAGCCGATTTGTTGTGCATCGTAACTAAAAGGTGGCTTGCTCACATGTAAGGCTAAGGTTGCCCACATGGCATTAAAGGCGGCAAACCATAGCGCCCCAATCAATGCGCTTTGGCGTAAGATTTTATGTTGTTTTATTAGCCCCCACATGCTGGTGATGAGTTTTAAATAGGGTAGGGTATTAGCCGGTTTGTTTTGGGGTAAGTAGCGATACAACAATAAGCCGAAGCAGGCTGAAATCACCCCCGACATAACGAACACCGCGCGCCAGCCGAAATGTTCTCCTATACTACCGCTGATCACTCGTGAAATTAGAATTCCCATGGTGAGTCCCGTCATGACAGTCCCCATCACTTGCGCTTTGTCTTTAGCCGAGCTTAATGACGCGGCAAAGGGAATGAGTTGCTGAGTAATGTTGGCACTGAGGCCTAAAACGAAACAAGCGACGATCAAAACATAGCCTGTTTGTGAAAGCGCTGCAGTGAACGCAGTGAGGGTCAATAATACCGATAAAATGGAAATGACATCGCGCCTAGGAAAACGATCACCTAAGGGAGATATCAATAATAAAGCCGCCGCATAGCCAAGTTGGGTAGCGGCGGGTATGGCGCCTAGCAATAAGTCACTTAGCGCCAAATCCTGACCAATCAGCGGCAAAATAGGTTGGTTATAATAAAGGTTCGCCGCAGTGGCTGAGACGGCCGTAGCAATCAAAAAGATCAGTTTCTTGCTGATGCTCACAGGCTCGTGATAGGTGTTGGCTGACATAAGTGGCTCGATGTAATTTGGGTGAACGATAGAGCGCGATCTTAAGCAGATTAGATTCATAATAGAAATGTTATATTTCTATAAAATCTATACAGATTTGGTATTGATTATGTGGGGGTTAAGTTTTTAAAAAGTCCAGAATAGGGTATTTCTTGAGCATTCATAAACTAAATGTCACCCGCCCTTTTGCGGTTAGACAACACAACCGGTTGTTTGCTGTCATTAAAATCGCCAAAGTCAACTGCCTAGAACCAGCAAGTTATCTCCTCTGCTTGATTACATTGCTGACGCCGATACCCTGGAAAGACATGAAGTCCTCTTACCATAGAGTAGGCCGAAAGCGATTCAAATGAACAGAGCAAGCTGTGTTGTTGTAAGGGCGGATATAATGACGTCTACGTTCGGTGTATTCATGCTTCTGTTTAGGTGTGTAGTTTAATCACACTTTACTAGGATTAACGATCATGATTTACTTATTATACTAATGTTAATCATAGTTTATAGGAATTTCTAAGATTATTAGATCATTAAATAAGGAACTCATAATGATAAAAAGTATGATATTTTTGATGGTGCTTACCATCGGTTTGGCGGGATGTTCAACAAAGGCTCCGTTAAAAACTCAAATAAAGGAAAACCCACAAGAGCTAGAACATCACTTATACGCAAAACTTGAGGCAGACAATGATAGTTATGCCTTTACTGAGTTTAGTGAGGTCTACAATGCTACAGAGCCTTGGGTGAGGTTAACTGATCTTGCCCCAATGTGGGATACTAAAAAAGAAGAGTGTGTCACTGGGATAGTGGAGTACACCAATAAGCAAATAACGTGTGATAGTGATAATACAAAATTATTTCGCGAAAAGGGAACAGACTTTACGCTTGGAAAAAGCACGTCTTATGCGGCGCTTTCAGTTCTGTCATTGGGGGTTTGGGCTACGATGCCGCCAGCCGCCGTTGAATTTGATCGTGACAAATACATCCAAGCAGTTGGAGAAGCCAATAGAAAGCTATATGAGGCTCATAAAAGCAGAGGCATGGACCATGAAAAGCTCTTGACCAAATATGACAATGCTGTAAGAAACTTTGAAAAGTCTTATAAGAGTATATCTTCCAACTATGAAGCAAAAACACCAATACCGATAGTTTCTATGAGTGATGAATCAGGGCTATTTAAAGGCACTAATGACACTTTCAATAAACTAATATCTGTAAAAAGGAATGATATTTTAACTTTAGACTCATTTGCTAAAGTAAGTGGAAACTCTTTAAATGGTTTACTTTCTTTGGCAGAGCAAAGAAATCAAAAAGCAATAAATGAACTATTAGAAACCACGAGAACTTTCCTAGTTAACTGTAAGAGCGACTCTTTGTATAGAATTAATTATACTCTAGATTGCCCTCAGTCAATTTTATCTTCTAAGGACAAATTTGCAGTTAGTGCTATTGTCCACTCTATTGATTATAAAAAAGTAATGCCAAATGACTTTGATCTAGGCGAGGAGGAAGTGATATTATCTATGAGGTCTAAAAAGATAAACGCTATAAATAATACAGACAACTATATAGGTCTTAATAGCCTTTCTTTTTACTATAACGGAAAAATTGTAAATAAGCATGAAATGAACTTAGAACTGCCTCCGGGTTCTAAAAACTATGTTATTGATATTGATTCTATGCCTATTGATTGGGATAATATTTCATTCTCTAATGTAGATAAAGATTTAGCAAACAGTAAAAAAATCGAGTATGGTTTTGCTGCTAAATATAAAGTTGTTGACACAAATATAGAAAAGACACTGCTGAAAAAGCGCACCTACAGACTGTTTGACCTAATTTCTGAGGAGTGAATTGACATTATAAAGCCCTAAAAATTCTAGGATTAACGATATTAAGCCCTCATGTAGGGCTTTTTATTACGCATAAGTTTGAAATTCTCAGGCAGAGGTTAGCTATCGTTGCTATACAGTTCAAAACTCACTACTTCTAATTGCTCCGTAAGCGCCAATCCTCATCCTCGACGAGGCGACAAGTTCAGTCGACACACGCACCGAATTGCAGATCCAGACCGCTATGGCTGACCTGCGTCAGGGCCGCACCAGCTTTGTCATTGCCCATCGCCTGTCGACCATCCGTGATGCTGACATGATTGTCTATATGGAAAACGGCAACGTGCTCGAAACTGGAACCCATGAACAACTCATGGCGTTGAAAGGTGGCTACTGGCAACTTCAGAACATAAGCACATAGTAAGCGTCGGTTAAACCACACGTTTTAATCTTCTTCAAAAACCATAAAGTCTTTCGTTTTCTTTCATAGGAATAAAAGACTTATGTTTACCACTTCTGCTCAACTCAATGTGACCCTCATTTGTGGGCCAACTGATATGCGTAAAGCCATTGATGGTTTGTGCAATATTGTCGCCTATGATCTGGAAAAAGAGCCTTGTAGTGATCATATTTTTGTCTTTTGCGGTCGAGCGCGCGATAAAGTCAAAATATTACAATGGGCGTCAAATGGTTTCTGGCTACATTATAAGCGGCTCGAAAAAGGGTATTTTCAATGGCCTGGTATTGATGACGAACAATTGTCTATTCAAATATCACCTCGTCAGCTTAATTGGTTGCTAGATGGTCTGGCTCTCAATTTACAAGAAGCACACCCACATTTAACCTATCGATATCATGACGATTAGGGCATTCGCTTGGTATAATCCAAGCCATGAAAATACTTCCTGATGACTTACCCAATGACATTGAATCGCTTAAGGCGCTTTTGCTTGAGCAGTCGTTGTTGTTAGGTGAAAAAGAGTCATCATTAATAGAACAAGAAAAAGCATTAATAGAACAAGAAAGAGTATTAACAGAAAAAGATACTAAAATCGCTGAATGGGAATCTAAGTATCAGCTCATTCTTGAACAATGGCGTTTGGCTCAACAAAAGCAATTTGGTAAAAGCTCAGAAGTGTCCCCAGGTCAAGGCGAACTGTTTGATGAATCAGACAGTGACTCGCAAGATGGCGATTCCGTTGTTGAGCCAGACACGCAAACCGTATCGTATACTCGAACAAAACCTAAGCGTAAATCTCTGCCAAAAGACTTACCTCGTGAAACGGTTGTCGTGGACATATCAGAATCGGACAAAACTTGTTCTTGCTGTCAGACACCACTTCATCGTATTGGCGAAGACACGTCTGAGAAATTGGAATTCCTTCCCGCTCAGCTAAAAGTGATCGAAACCGTTCGTCCTAAATACGCGTGTCGCCAGTGTGAGAAAGCTGAGGTCAAAACAACGATCAAGCAATCCCCAATGCCGCCAAGCATTATTCCTAAAGGTGTCGCAACACCTAGCCTTTTAAGCCAAGTGATTACCGGTAAGTTCCAATACAGCCTACCTTTATACCGACAAGAAAGCATGTTTAAGCAATACGGCATCGAACTGAGTCGGCAAACTATGTCGGACTGGGTGCAAAAATGCTCAATCGCACTGCAACCCCTTTATGGTCGACTTCATCGTATTTTACTTGAACAACCCGTG
>NZ_JAJATW010000051.1 GCF_020532605.1 Marinomonas algarum
AAACTATTTTGGGTTATATGGTCAAGTGACCAAGCGTGCACGGTGGATGCCTTGGCAGTCAGAGGCGATGAAGGACGTGGTAATCTGCGAAAAGGTTCGGGGAGTCGATAAACAGACTTTGATCCGAACATGTCCGAATGGGGAAACCCACTCTACTTGTAGAGTATCCCACAGTGAATACATAGCTGTGTGGAGGCGAACCCGGGGAACTGAAACATCTAAGTACCCGGAGGAAAAGAAATCAACCGAGATTCCCTAAGTAGCGGCGAGCGAAAGGGGATTAGCCCTTAAGTGGTTTTGGTGTTAGTAGAAGACTCTGGAAAGAGTTGCCGTAGAGGGTGATAGCCCCGTATACGAAAACACCTTAATCATGAAAACGAGTAGGACGGGACACGTGTTATCCTGTCTGAATATGGGGGGACCATCCTCCAAGGCTAAATACTCCTGACTGACCGATAGTGAACCAGTACCGTGAGGGAAAGGCGAAAAGAACCCCTGTGAGGGGAGTGAAATAGATCCTGAAACCGTGTACGTACAAGCAGTGGGAGCCGATTTATTCGGTGACTGCGTACCTTTTGTATAATGGGTCAACGACTTATTTTCAGTAGCAAGGTTAAGCGCATAGCGGAGCCGTAGGGAAACCGAGTCTTAATAGGGCGTTTAGTTGCTGGGAATAGACCCGAAACCGAGCGATCTATCCATGAGCAGGTTGAAGGTTGGGTAACACTAACTGGAGGACCGAACCCACGTACGTTGAAAAGTCCGGGGATGACTTGTGGATAGGAGTGAAAGGCTAATCAAGCTCGGAGATAGCTGGTTCTCCTCGAAAGCTATTTAGGTAGCGCCTCGTATCTCACCATTGGGGGTAGAGCACTGTTTGGGCTAGGGGGTCATCCCGACTTACCAACCCCATGCAAACTCCGAATACCAATGAGTGCAATTACGGGAGACACACGGCGGGTGCTAACGTCCGTCGTGGAAAGGGAAACAACCCAGACCGTCAGCTAAGGTCCCAAAGTTACAGTTAAGTGGGAAACGATGTGGGAAGGCTCAGACAGCTAGGAGGTTGGCTTAGAAGCAGCCATCCTTTAAAGAAAGCGTAATAGCTCACTAGTCGAGTCGGCCTGCGCGGAAGATATAACGGGGCTAAAACTGTACACCGAAGCTACGGATGCTTAATTTATTAAGCATGGTAGAGGAGCGTTCTGTAAGCCGTTGAAGGTCAAGCTGTAAGGCAGGCTGGAGGTATCAGAAGTGCGAATGTTGACATGAGTAACGATAAGGGGAGTGAAAAACTCCCCCGCCGGAAGACCAAGGTTTCCTGTCCCATGTTAATCAGGGCAGGGTGAGTCGGCCCCTAAGGCGAGGCAGAAATGCGTAGTCGATGGGAAACAGGTTAATATTCCTGTACTCGTACATATTGCGATGGAGAGACGGAGAAGGCTAGGCCAGCACAGCGATGGTTGTCTGTGTTTAAGGCGGTAGGTTGAGGGCTTAGGCAAATCCGGGTCCTCCCCTTTAGTGGGAAAACCGAGAACTGACGACGAGCCCTCTTTTGGGCGAAGTGGTTGATGCCATGCTTCCAGGAAAAACTTCTAAGCTTCAGATATGATCGAACCGTACCCCAAACCGACACAGGTGGTCAGGTAGAGAATACCAAGGCGCTTGAGAGAACTCGGGTGAAGGAACTAGGCAAAATGGTACCGTAACTTCGGGAGAAGGTACGCCGGCCGGTGTGAAGGACTTGCTCCGTAAGCACTAGTCGGTCGAAGATACCAGGTGGCTGCGACTGTTTATTAAAAACACAGCACTCTGCAAACACGAAAGTGGACGTATAGGGTGTGACGCCTGCCCGGTGCTTGAAGGTTAATTGATGGGGTTAGCGCAAGCGAAGCTCTTGATCGAAGCCCAAGTAAACGGCGGCCGTAACTATAACGGTCCTAAGGTAGCGAAATTCCTTGTCGGGTAAGTTCCGACCTGCACGAATGGCGTAACGATGGCCACACTGTCTCCACCCGAGACTCAGTGAAATTGAAATCGCAGTGAAGATGCTGTGTATCCGCGGCTAGACGGAAAGACCCCGTGAACCTTTACTATAGCTTCACAGTGAACTTTGAACCTACTTGTGTAGGATAGGTGGGAGGCTTTGAAACCAAGACGCCAGTTTTGGTGGAGCCACTCTTGAAATACCACCCTGGTATGTTTGAGGTTCTAACTCAGGTCCCTTATCGGGATCGAGGACACTGTGTGGTGGGTAGTTTGACTGGGGCGGTCTCCTCCCAAAGAGTAACGGAGGAGCACGAAGGTGTGCTCAGCATGGTCGGAAATCATGCATAGAGTGTAAAGGCAAAAGCACGCTTAACTGCGAGACAGACACGTCGAGCAGGTACGAAAGTAGGTCTTAGTGATCCGGTGGTTCTGTATGGAAGGGCCATCGCTCAACGGATAAAAGGTACTCCGGGGATAACAGGCTGATACCGCCCAAGAGTTCACATCGACGGCGGTGTTTGGCACCTCGATGTCGGCTCATCACATCCTGGGGCTGAAGCCGGTCCCAAGGGTATGGCTGTTCGCCATTTAAAGTGGTACGCGAGCTGGGTTTAGAACGTCGTGAGACAGTTCGGTCCCTATCTGCCGTGGACGTTTGAGATTTGAGAGGAGCTGCTCCTAGTACGAGAGGACCGGAGTGGACGAACCTCTGGTGTTCCGGTTGTCACGCCAGTGGCATTGCCGGGTAGCTATGTTCGGACGGGATAACCGCTGAAAGCATCTAAGCGGGAAGCCTCCCTTAAGATAAGATCTCACTGGGACATAAGTCCCCTAAAGAGCCGTTCGAGACTAGGACGTTGATAGGTTGGGTGTGTAAGTGCTGTGAGGCATTGAGCTAACCAATACTAATTGCTCGTGAGGCTTGACCATATAACACCAAAGTGGTTTT
>NZ_JAJATW010000052.1 GCF_020532605.1 Marinomonas algarum
GGTCCAATCAATAGTCTTGGATAACCTTACTAAAGGATGATTCGAGTTAATGATGTCTACGAGCTGAGGTTGAAATAAATCTTTTTGTGGAATGCTCTCTGTCTGACGAGGCTTCATAAAACTCACCAATTCTGCAACTTTTTGGGCCTTACACTGTATTTAAGGCAAGATTTAGACATAAACTATCTAATAAAAACACAATAAATTCAATAGGTTGAGAGTTATTCAGGGACGACTAATCATGCCACAGCGACCTATTTGCCTCCAATGAACGTAAGCCTAAAAATGAAGTGTTAGTGCACAGCGGTCAGGGCAGCCAATATGCAAGCTCTGATTATCTCGCTTTTATGAAGGCTCATAACTTAGCGCTATCAATGAGTCGTCGAGGCAATTATCATGATAATGCGGTGGCAGAAAGCTTTTTTTCGACCTTTAAGAAGAGAGTGACAAAACGAAAGATATACTCGATACGAGAAGAAGCGAAAGGTGAGATATTTAATTTTAGAGATGTTCTACAACCCGATAAAACGACATTCACATACAGGCGGGATGTCACCTGCAAAGTTTGAAGAACAGTACTTTTTAGAAAATTCCACTGTCTAGCAAACTCTGGGAAATCAAATGCGTTTGGGGGAATAGCTCTCTGCATGAAGAACCGATATCTGGTATAGTTGTCCTTCGATCAACTGTTGGTAGATCATGGTAAATTAGCTTTGATTTTGGTGGTGAGAAGCTTACCACTATCAATGGTTGGCTACCCACCTCAACTTATCCATGAGTGTCGCACTTATTGTATGAATCCCCGTTGAACGTTAAAAAAAGGTGAGTGATTTGAATGATGAAGCAATAATAGCTAAAGCAATTTTAGAAGCAAAAGCTCGTAAGAAAGAAATTGCTTCAAGTCAAATTGATCATTTACCTAGAGAGGAAGAAGCAGTATCCGTTTTCATGGCGGGTTCGCCTGGGGCAGGAAAAACTGAAACAGCGAGAAGGATGATAAGGGACTTTAGCTCGGAATCTGGTCAGAAACTAGTTCACATTGAAAATGATGAACTTCGTAAAGTGTTTGAGGATTATAATGGTCAAAACTCCCCATTATTCCAAAGACCTGCAACTCTTCTTGTTGAGGCTATTCATGATCGAGCGTTAAAGCAAGGAGTGAGCTTTATACTTGACTCTACTTTGTCGAGCCTTGATAAAGCGAAGTCCAACATTGAACGCTCTTTGAAACGAAACAGATATGTGCTCATCATCTTTGTTTATCAGTCACCAGAACAGGCGTGGAAATTTGTTAAGGCAAGAGAGGGGACTGAGGGGCGTCGAGTCCCAGAAGAGGTTTTTGTTAAGCAATTTTTAGGCTCACAAACCGTAGTCAGTGAACTGAAAAGCTATTTTGGTGATCAAGTAAATTTAACCTTTATAGAAAAAAATATAGATGGAAAGAATGATCGGCCTCACTTCAATGTAACGAACATTGACGCCCTGTTTCGCAAAAAGTACAATGAAAAAATGTTAGAAGATCTTATCCTGAAGGATAAATGAGAGGTAAATATGTCTACTTCTGAAAGAATAACGGTAAAATCAACCGCCTTTTCTGATTTTATCCGTCATGGTTCATCTCGTGAAAAGCGCAAGTTCTTTGATAAAGTAGTAAGAGAAACGATCAAAGAGCAAAAAGAAGTTATTGCGCTGGCTGAACGAACTAAGCGGATATAACAATACTTATAATGCAGATTGAAAGCAGGCTATCTAGCCTGCTTTTTTAGCATTATGCCCGTAAGCCCCCTGACTTCTAGGCAGGGGATATAAGGGCGAAGCCGATGGGCTTCTAATCAGGTCTGTTTTGGTTTGCGATGTAACCTTTTAAAACATCGATACTTGCCCCTCCGCAACTGCCAGCAAAGTAACTTCTCGCCCAGAGTGCATTTTTCAAATAAGCGGGTGGCTCAAGCTCTGGGTGATACTGCTTCATTTTTCTGCTGCTTACACCTTTTAAGCTGTTCACTAACTTCGTAAGCTGAACTTTTGGTGGGTAATTTATCAAAATATGAACGTGATCTGACTCGCCGTTAAACTCTTTCAGTTCAACCGTAAGCGTCAGCTAAACCACACGTTTTAATCCTTGTCAAAAAACATAAAGTCTTTTTTTTTCTTTCATGGGAATAAAAGACTTATGTTTACCGCTTCTGCTCAACTCAATGTGACTCTCATTTGTGGGCCAACTGATATGCGTAAAGCCATTGACGGTTTATGCAATATTGTCGCCTATGATCTGAAAAAAGAGCCTTGTAGTGATCATATTTTTGTCTTTTGCGGTCGAGCGCGCGATAAAGTCAAAATATTGCAATGGGCGTCAAATGGTTTCTGGCTGCATTATAAGCGGCTCGAAAAAGGGCATTTTCAGTGGCCTGGTATTGATGACGAACAATTGTCTATTCAAATCTCACCTCGTCAGCTTAATTGGTTGCTAGATGGCCTGGCTCTCAATTTACAAGAAGCACACCCACATTTAACCTATCGATATCATGACGAGTAAGGTGTTTGATTGGTATAATCCATCCCATGAAAACACTTCAAAATGACCTACC
>NZ_JAJATW010000053.1 GCF_020532605.1 Marinomonas algarum
CTAATCCCGTATGATTACTTAGTAACACTCTTCGAAGAGCTGCCAAAACGACAGACCAACGAAAGTCTTGATGATCTGCTGCCATGGAATATCAAACGCATCTAGGTGGTGATGCTCTGACGCTTACGATTCTCGGGTGTTTCTTGAGAAGACGCACCTTGCTTGGCACCTCAGCAATCAGCCAATCGGCTTTGATGCTTTTTAGCGCTTCTCGTTTTTGAGCACCTCGATAACCTGAATCCGCCGAGATAAAGCGTTCCTCACCATGAAGCAGGTTTTCTGTCTCTGTGATGTCATGTACGTTGGCGGCTGTTGTACTTAAACTGTGCGTCAGGCCTGTTCTCGCGTCTACACCAATATGAGCTTTTAAACCGAAAAACCATTGCTTACCTTTTTGAGTTTGGTGCATTTCGGGATCGCGTGCTTTCGCTTTATTCTTGGTTGAGCTGGCCGTTTCAAAAAAGTGGCGTCGGCGATTGTGAAGTGAAGTGACCCCATAAAAATGGGCTATTTAACCTTCAAGAAAAATGAAATGAACATGTGGACGGGATAACACCAGAAAAGAAATTCTTAAGTTGCTTAATATAAAAAGAGCAACTAATATGTTTCTATTACTTAAAAAGCAACTTATTAGTTTCCTTATGATAAATCTACTACAGCAAATTAAAAACCGCCGTTTAGCACTGAAACTCAAGCAAAATGACATGCCAATGCGCATTGGCATTTCTAGACAGCAGTACCAACGACTTGAAGCAAAAGGTAACCCAAGGCTTGATACTCTTGAGTTGATCGCTAAGGGCCTAAATAGTGACGTCATGCTGATTCCCAAAGAAAAGCTGAGTGCTGTTTTAGCGGCTCTTGAAAGCGATGGTAGTAACACATCTTTACCGCACAAACAGCCTGATCATTCTGCTGAACAAAAAAAGCTATCGGATGACCCATGGAAAGGATTACTAGAAGATGGAGACGAAGATGACAACGGAAATTAATGTTCTTAAGTTAATGTTGCATGGCCATCTAGTAGGGTATTTGGCAGGGGCAAAGAATGGGCGTAATGTTCTCCATTTTGCTGAAAGCTATCAATCTAGAACAGCACGCCCTACTTTCAGCTTAACCACCCATCCAAATTTTCCACATGCCAATAAAATGCTATCTGAGACATGGGCGACAAGCCAACGTCTACATCCTATTTTGTCTAATCTATTGCCTGAAGGTTCATTACGAGAACTGATCGCTCAAGGGCTCAAAACCCATGTTGATAATGAGTTCCATATTTTTTCTTATCTGGGTATAGATTTACCAGGTGCATTAGTCGCTGAGCCAATGGAGCCTGAAGACGTTCCTGTCCATTTATTCTCATCTCATGGTCAAGTAAAAGCGGTTAAATTCGACAAACTCAGCCAAGAGAACAAGTTCTCCTTGGCGGGCGTTCAGATGAAGTTTTCCATGAAAGAAAAAGACGGTCGATATAATCTTTCAAAAGACAATGTGCTTGGCGATTGGATTGTGAAAACACCTTCGACTAAACATAAAGACGTGCCCGCCAATGAGTTCACAGCCATGACCCTTGCCTCTCTCATTGGAGTAGATATTCCTGAAATAAAATTGGTTGAGATAGACCAATTAGACAACCTTCCACAAATCAATCTTCCTGATGAAAAATTGGCCTTCGCTATAAAGCGATTTGACCGACATAATGACCTACGTATTCATATGGAAGACTTTGCTCAAGTGCTAGTGAAGTACCCACATGAAAAATATCATTCAGGTAATTACGAGCAAATAGCAAAAATCCTATATCAATTTTCTGGTGATGGCCTAAACGATGCCCAGCAACTCGCCCGCCGTTTACTCGCTAACATCCTATTAGCAAACGGCGACGCACACTTAAAAAACTGGAGCTTACTATATGCAGATCAAGTCACGCCCAGACTTTCGCCTGCTTACGACATAGTCACCACTAGTGTTTATATTGAAAACGAAAAACACTTCGCTCTTAACCTTGCAAAGACGAAGGCTTGGTACGATGTCTCCTATAAACACTTTGAATATTGGGCAATAAAATCAGATATTCCATGGCGGGCGATCAAGCCGCATTTGGACGATGCAATGGAAAAAGCTAGAATTCTTTGGCCTGAGGCTTTAAAAAAACTGCCTATGAATGAAGAACACAAACAGCATCTAAGAGCGCATTGGCAGAGACTTCATGAAGATCTTCGAGTTTAATGCTGTATAGCGAAGTATGGGAGGTCCAGGCACCCATTAGCTTAGCATTATGCCTGTAAGCCCCCTGACTTCTAGGCAGGGGATATAAGGGCGAAGCCGATAGGCTTCTAATCAGGTCTGTTTTGGTTTGCGATGTAACCTTTTAAAACATCGATACTTGCCCCTCCGCAACTGCCAGCAAAGTAACTTCTCGCCCAGAGTGCATTTTTCAAATAAGCGGGTGGCTCAAGCTCTGGGTGATACTGCTTCATTTTTCTGCTGCTTACACCTTTTAAGCTGTTCACTAACTTCGTAAGCTGAACTTTTGGTGGGTAATTTATC
>NZ_JAJATW010000054.1 GCF_020532605.1 Marinomonas algarum
TTCGTGTGGGTTGGAAGTCGTATAACACAATATTGGGGATCGGACTTTGTTTATCCGGTCCGTCTTTCCCAGTGCAGTAGAGCCACATGTAACAGTTTGAACGCGCTTCTTTGATGACATTAAGCGTAAGCGTCAGAGCATCACCACCTAGATAGATCGGACGTTCCATGGCAGCAGGTCATCAAGACTTTCGTTGGCCTGTCGTTTTGGCAGCTCTTCGAAGAGTGTTACTAAGTAATCATACGGGATTAGCCCATTGGCTTTAGCGGTTTCGATTATGCTGTACAGTATCGCACTGGATCGTGCACCATTACCTGTGTTAGCAAACAACCAGTTTTTACGCCCGACTACGAAGGGTTTGATGGCTCTTTCAGCTCGGTTGTTGTCGATGTTAATTCGCCCATCTTGAAGATAAACCGTGAGTTTCTCCCATTGATTCAGATTGTATTGAATCGCTTTTCCAAGCAAGGATTTAGGAGGAACTTGAAGTGCCGACTTCTCTAACCAGGCTTTGTACGTCGCTAATATAGCAGGTGCTTTTTCTTGCCGGATCTGGAAGGCTTTTTCTTCTGTCTCTTCTTGTTTGGCTAACGCTTCAACGGCGTACAGCTTTTTAATATGACTGATGGCCATGGTCGCTTTACCTGACTTTCCTTTCGGCATAGCTTTTTCAGCCTCGACGAATTTTCGACGTGCGTGTGCCCAGCAGCCGGCAAGCGTTGCCTTGGTCGATTCGTACGCTGAGTAACCATCCACATTCAGATAACCATCGAACCCTTGTAAAAAGTCGATCGCACATTGCGCACTTCGTGTGGGCTGGAAGTCGTACAACACAATATTGGGGATCAGGCTTTGTTTATCCGGTCCGTCTTTCCCAGTGCAGTAGAGCCACATGTAACAGTTTGAACGCGCTTCTTTGATGACATTAAGCGTGGTTTCATCCGCTTGAACCACGGGTTGTTCAAGTAAAATACAATGAAGCCGATCATAAAGGGCCTGTAGCGCGGTTGAGCATTTTTTCATCCAGTCCGACATCGTTTGCCGACTCAGTTCGATGCCGTATTGCTTAAACATGCTCTCTTGTCGGTATAAAGGTAGGCTGTATTGGAATTTACCGGTAATCACCTGGCTTAACAGGCTGGGTGTTGCGATACCTTTAGGAATAATGCTTGGCGGCATTGAGGATTGCTTGATCGTTGTTTTGACCTCAGCCTTCTCACACTGGCGACACGCGTATTTAGGACGAACGGTTTCGATCACTTTTAGCTGAGCGGGAAGGAATTCCAATTTCTCAGACGTGTCTTCGCCAATACGATGAAGTGGTGTCTGACAGCAAGAACAAGTTTTTTCCGATTCAGATACGTCCACGACAACCGTTTCACGAGGTAAGTCTTTTGGCAGAGGTTTACGCTTAGGTTTTGTGCGAGTATACGATACGGTTTGCGTGTCTGGCTCAACAACGGAATCGCCATCTTGCGAGTCACTGTCTGATTCATCAAACAGTTCGCCTTGACCTGGGGACACTTCAGAGCCTTTACCAAACTGTTTTTGTTGAGCCAAACGCCATTGTTCAAGAATGAGCTGATACTTAGATTCCCATTCAGCGATTTTGGTATCTTTTTCTGTTAATGCTTTTTCTTGTTCTATTAATGATGACTCTTTTTCACCTAACAACAACGACTGCTCAAGCAAAAGCGCCTTAAGCGATTCAATGTCATTGGGTAAGTCATCAGGAAGTATTGTCATGGCTTGGATTATACCAAGCGAATGCCCTAATCGTCATGATATCGATAGGTTAAATGTGGGTGAGCGTCTTGTAAGTTGAGCGCAAGACCATCTAGTAACCAATTAAGCTGACGAGGTGAGATTTGAATAGACAATTGTTCGTCATCAATACCAGGCCACTGAAAATGCCCTTTTTCGAGCCGCTTATAATGTAGCCAGAAACCATTTGACGCCCATTGCAATATTTTGACTTTATCGCGCGCTCGACCGCAAAAGACAAAAATATGATCACTACAAGGCTCTTTTTCCAGATCGTAGGCGACAATATTGCATAAACCGTCAATGGCTTTACGCATATCAGTTGGCCCACAAATGAGGGTCACATTGAGTTGAGCAGAAGCGGTAAACATCAGTCTTTTATTCCCATGAAAGAAAAAAAAGACTTTATGTTTTTTGACAAGGATTAAAACGTGTGGTTTAGCTGACGCTTACCATTAAGCGTTGTTTCATCCGCTTGAACCACGGGTTGTTCAAGTAAAATATGATGAAGTCGATCATAAAGGGGTTGCAGTGCGATTGAGCATTTTTGCATCCAGTCCGACATCGTTTGCCGACTCAGTTCGATGCCGTA
>NZ_JAJATW010000055.1 GCF_020532605.1 Marinomonas algarum
ATTGATAACCCTTCTTCTGCCTTCACTCGCTTGCAAGTCGTATCGTCAGAGCACTCAAGTCATGTTACCAATCAGGTGGTGATTGAGCATGGTCAGTGTAAAATTCACTGCCCAGATTCCATGGCCCCGTCGACTATGGCTGCCTTAGTGAGGTTATTGGCATGATTCAATGGCCAAGTCATGTTCCCATCTATTTACATCGAGATCCTGTTGATTTTCGTAAAGCCATTAATGGTCTGGCCGTCATTGTGAGCGACGTTATGGCGTTAGCGCCATGCGAACCGGCGTTATTTGTGTTCTGCAACAAGCCACGAACGCAACTGAAAGTGCTGTACTGGGATCATACAGGGTTCGCGTTATGGCAAAAGCGCTTGGAAAAAGAACGTTTCAAATGGCCACGTAAGCAGGAGTGTAGCACTATGACGATCAGTCATGAGCAATGGAATTGGCTATTGCGTGGTGTTGATATGAGTCGGATCACGCCCCACGAACCACTTTATTACACTGAGGTTTCTTAAGCGACCTTAGTACGGCTTCTCTATTCTGCGGTATAATCCACCTATGAATGATACCGCCGCGTTACAACAAGAAAATGATCAATTGCGTGCTCAGCTTGCTGAGCGTGATAGACAGATTAGTACGTTGCATGAGCGAATTACACTGCTATTAAAGGGCCGATTTAGTCCTTCCAGTGAAAAACTCTCTCCCGATCAGTTGGGCTTGTTTAACGAAGCGGAAGACATCATCGCAGATCCATCTGACGATGAGGAAGAGGTCACAGACGTTCAAGGCCATACACGCCGACGTAAACCTCGAATCAGTATTCCCGATTCACTCCCTCGTGAAGAGATTGTGTATGATTTATCGGATGCCGATAAAGTTTGCCCTCATGACGGGACCAAACTGACCGTCATTGGCAGTGAAGATCATGAGCAACTGGATATCATACCAGCACACATTAAGGTCCTTCGTCACAAGCGTTTAACGTATGCCTGTCCGTGTTGCAGTAGCCACGTGGTGACCGCTCGCAAACCCAAACAACCTATTGAGAAAAGCATTGCCAGCCCAGGTCTGTTGGCCTTCGTGGCCACCAGTAAATACGCGGATGCTCTACCACTTTATCGTCAAAGCGAGATCTTCAAACGTATTGGTATCGACATGGATCGAACTAACCTGGCGAACTGGATGATAAAGTGTGGTGAATTAGTGCAGCCACTGATCAATCTTCTGAACGATACCTTACAACAGCAGCCGTGTTTGCATATGGATGAAACCACGTTGCAGGTCTTGGACGAGCCAGGAAAAACGGCGCAAAGCAAAAGCTACATGTGGGTCATGCGCAGCACAGGCACTCAATCTGCGTGCGTGTTCCACTACAGTGACAGCCGTGCCCAATCGGTTCCATTACGCCTCTTATCTTCAGACACACCAGCCATCATGGTCGATGGCTACGAGTGGTATCAAAAAGCCTGCGATGAATACCAGATAACGCGTTTAGGTTGCTGGGCTCATGCCCGACGCAAGTTTAAAGAAGCCAAAGACGTACAGCCTAAAGGCAAAATAGGAAAGGCTGATCAAGGGCTTAATTACATCCAAAAGTTGTACGGTATTGAACAACAAACCAAAGACATGCCCCCGGATAAACGTCGAGCAGTACGCCAAGAAAAGGCCGTACCGATTTTAGAGGCGCTTAACGTCTGGATGAAAAAAAGCTTAATCACAGTGGCCCCGAAAACGTCGATCGGTAAGGCTTTAGTGTATCTAAATAATCAGTGGGATCGGCTTATTGGCTACGTGGAAGAAGGCCATTACCCGATAGACAATAATGCGGCAGAACGCGCTATACGCCCTTACGCTATTGGACGTAAAAACTGGCTTTTTAGTAAAAGCCAAGCAGGGGCAACCGCCAGCGCTAACTTGTATAGTCTAATAGAAACAGCCAGAGCCAACGGTCTTAATGAATACGATTGGTTAAAGCAGATCTTTAAAGTGCTTCCTAATGCACAAAGCCTGGCAGACATCGAAGCACTTTTGCCTTGGCATTGTAAGGACGTGGTTGGTTAGGCGCTTAC
>NZ_JAJATW010000056.1 GCF_020532605.1 Marinomonas algarum
TGAAGGTGCGCATGGAAAAAAGTCACTGTCTGGGTGAACGAAAAGCAGTGGTCATTTTACTGCTTCAGGCCGTATGATTACAGCTCTGCAGGGGTGTGAGAGGGGTTTTAAGTCACGGAATCAGGTATGAGTGAGAGACTGGCTATTAGAAAATAGCCAGTGTTAGACAGACACAATGACAAATGCGATTTCGCTTTAATCGAGAAAGGAAGGGTCGAGCTGAATCATAAGCTCTTTCATTTCTTCAAAATGTCGTCTTGAAAAATCTGTAATGCCTTCCCAGTCTCGAGCCGTTTTCTCTGCGACTTCATCTGACAAGACATTCAATGGTTGGCCTGTTGATAACGCCGTAATCATAATCTGGCAAGCACGTTCAAGGGTCCAGATATCATCAAATGCAACGCCAATGTCGCTTCCTGTCACCATGACGCCATGGTTACCCATCATTAGACGACTGTTGTTTTCCAGCAGCCCTGCCAAACGAGCCCCTTCTGCTACTGTGTCCGCCATGCCACCAAACATGGTATCCACAGAAACACGATTAAAGTAACGCGCTGTATTCTGTTCAATAGGAAGAATCTGCGGTGACTTCATTGTTGATACAGCCGTGGCGTAAACAGGGTGCAAATGCATCGCAACACGAACATGGGGCAAACGCTGATGCAACTGTCCATGAATAGACCATGCGGTTGCGTCTACTTCTGGGCGCTCTGCAGTTGAAGCATCATCTGCATCTAGCAGTAAAAGGTCGCTGGCACACACTCTAGAAAAGTGTTTCCACTTCGGGTTAATTAAAAACTGTTTTCCGTCGTCAGAAATGGCCGCACTAAAGTGATTTGCTACCGCTTCATGCATACCTAAATGCGCAACAATTCTCAGAGAGGCAGCCAGATCGATGCGGTTTTGTTCTTCTAAAGAAAGAGCCATATTTTACTCCAATAAAATAACGCACACGATGCAGCACCGTGTGCGTAAAAAGTGGTATCAAGGTTGACTTACGACTGAGGCATCAATGCTTTGATGTCTTCTGCCGTTGGGGCTTGGAATTTGTATTTTTCCAACAATGCTCTGTATTCAGGGGTTTTACTGTAGGTGTCAATTGCTTCAATCAGAGCCGTTTTCACTTCATCGTTGCCTTTCTTAACACCAAACCCATTTAACACAGGATAAATCAAGGTGTCAGAGGAAATCACCACACGATTACCCAGCTTATCAACCACACCTCGCGCCACAGCGGCATCGGTGATTTGCGCTTCAACGGCACCCGACAACATAGCTTGTGTTGTTTGTGGGTCTGTTGGGTATTCACGAACAGTAATAGGCTCCATGCCATTGGCTTCACAATATTCTACGGACACTTTTTGTATCTGTTTCAACCAAGACGTACCCGCCATAGACCCAACATTGTGACCACAAAAATCTTCAGGCAACTTTGGTTGAAAATCACTGCCTTTGACGGCAAGAATCGATTCACCACTTTTTAAGTAAGGAATCATGTCGATGACTTTTAGGCGATCGGCTGTGATGTACATGGACGAATTAGTGATATCAAAACGTCCGCCACGTAGGCCTGGAATCAAGTTCGCCCAACGAGTGTCAATGTTCACCGCTTCTCTGCCCATGACCTTACCCAGACCCGCTAAAAATTCAATATCAAAGCCTGCTGGTTTATTATTTTCCATGTATTCGTATGGAAAAAACGTAATGTCTGAACCTGCGATAATCTTACCAGGCTCTTTAAACGCCATAGCGCTCATAGAGCTTAAGGAAAACGCAGCACCCACAACACCAATAGCCAGAGTACGAGCCGTTAATTTCTTTGTATCGTTAAACATCGTCATCATCTTTACTCTCTTTAGTCGTCCCTGAATAATGGCGTTTCAGACAAGAAACGCCATGGTATTTTTAGGCTTTTCCATTAAAAACGTTATTTTTAGCCATATGCGCTGTAAAAAAGACCCAAAATATTGGGCACAATAAAGCC
>NZ_JAJATW010000057.1 GCF_020532605.1 Marinomonas algarum
AACTGGCAGCCAATAGGTGATGTGGAATTAAATCCAGAGCAACACAAAGACGCTGCTTAATTATTTTAGGCGACAACTACCTTGAAAGACGCCGAAAGTATGAAAGTTCATAAATTAATTAGTAGTTTTATGCACACACTGGATAAAACGACATCAACATTTGAGTTGGACATATGACATTACTTTTAACTTCGTTTGCGCGGAATACCAACTCAAAATTAAGAAAATAAAGCGACAACTGCATTCAAGAAAGCATACTTATGATGTGGGTCATATGTCACGCTAATTTATAATTTCCAGTAATGTTATTACTGGAAATTATAAATTAGCACTCACTGTAAAACCGTCCACACTCTGAACTTAAATCCACCGGATAGAATCACCTCAATTTTATTCAATACTTAGTACTGATGATACCAGTGAAAAAAACGGGGCGAAACAGAGGTCTTAGCATCCAGTGCATAGCTTAGTTATGTTTTGTTTACTGTTAATTCGAGCGAACATTCACTCCACCATACTCGTATGAGCACAACCTCTTTAGTCTGCCCGAAACGACGCATAATTAATTCATGAATATGATTTGTGTTGAATTCAGGAAGAACTCGGTCAGCATCAGAGTGGATTTGAAGCATCTCAAAGTGCTTCAAAATAGCAGCAACGAAATCATCACCGATATATGGAGTATTTTGCTCTCGAACAACCGCGAATTCAACTCTGAAATGCACCACTCTCTAAATTAAGCAGAGAGTCGTAGCTCATCAAATACGACCGCTGGCTGCCTATAGCCTAAGCACTTTCTTGGCCTCAGATTGAGCGATCTTTCTACTCGTGCTATTTCTTCATCTGAAACCGTTCTAAGGTCTGTGCCTTTCGGTATGTATTGCCTCAGCAGACCATTAAAGTTTTCGTTTAAACCCCGCTCCCAAGAAGCATAAGGGTTAGCAAAATAAACGTCGGCTTTTAGTTTGTGAGCAACGCTTTCGTGAGCACAAAACTCTGTACCGTTGTCGGCCGTGATCGTATGGACATGCCGACGGTAGCACCACAACATACTGCCTATTGTAAGGATGTGGTTGGTTAGGCGCTTACGGAGTGGTCGAAGGAGCGGATGACTTCTAGGTTGAATTTCGGGCTGATCCACATGGCGTAAGCGTAAACCAATTCTTTGCAGACCCAAGTGCCACCACTTCTACTCTGATTTTTATTTACTGCTATATTCCTCAGATCTGAGGAGTTTTCAACTTCAGTAATTAATTCTTGCGTGGTTTCTAATCGTAAAAAGTTAGCTGGCTGATGCTTCTTGCTTGCGCCAGAGACTTCATGAAGGTCATTAAGGCAATACAGTCCGTCGAGTGTACGGATGTCTTTTGAAGAAATAATTAAATGAGCTATCTATGGCCTCCTACGGTCTAAGTTAGACCACCTCGTGAGGTTGCAATCTCAATAAGGTGGTGGATCTAAATTCAGGTTGCAACAACCGCCCGTAGGAACGGCCTAACCGAAGTTAGCCCAAACAATGACCCACCATAACATGCGGACTCCAGCCACAAAAAACACGCGGTGCGTGTTTTAGGCCGCTACGGTTCAAACGGGGTTGCAATCCCGACACTGGATTTTGCCAGTGCAGGGAAATAGCAGTATTACAACGAATGCATTTCAAGCATTAAGCCTATTAAATTAATTAGTGCTATATTAACGCGATTAACTTTAACCAAACTATTGAACAGAAAAGGTATGTAAAATATGAGTTTAAAGGGCGGAGAATGGTGGGTATGCTGCTCTTTTATCATCATTATCAGCTATACCCTAGGAACACTAAGGAACATACGAACAAGTAAGACAATTTTTAGCTGACTTTCAGCTTGTGACAGTATTTCCTCAGAAGCGACATTTAATCACCACTTAACCCACTTGTAAGGTACTTCAAGCACCTTACAACCGTTATT
>NZ_JAJATW010000058.1 GCF_020532605.1 Marinomonas algarum
CCAACGGTCTTAATGAATACGATTGGTTAAAGCAGATCTTTAAAGTGCTTCCTAATGCACAAAGCCTGGCAGACATCGAAGCACTTTTGCCTTGGCATTGTAAGGACGTGGTTGGTTAGGCGCTTACAATATTCAGATAGTAAAAATATAGCTTCACTTTTACCTTTGAGTAAAGTGACTATTTGATATGGCAAGCCGGTTAAAGTGAAACTATATTTTCATTTTTATACATATAGAGAATTTATAGTTTCAATTTAAATCTTCGCCTCATATTTGATTTGTTATAACACTTTACTTACCCCTTGGGCATCAGGGCTGATTGGGCAAAGCCTTAGTTAACGCCACTTAGCCACACGCCAACCATGCCCACATGACATTTATTACTTGGGGCACTATCTACAAACTGGAACAGTTAGCTACCTGTACTCTCAAAAAATTGCATGTTCTGAGCATTTATCTGCCTATTACGTCCGTTTAACCTTTTAATACTAGTGGGGGCAAACCCTTAAGAGAACTTAACAGATCAGTGAGGCTTATTTTGAAAAAATAAAAACAATGAACGCTGCTACGCAATCACCCACAAAATCAATACACAGAGCTCGTCAGCAACAGATTTTGCGTTTGCCCGAGGTAACTTGAAAGTTAGGGAAGATGCGAATAAGTCCCGCGCATGAGACAATTCATTTTTAACCTTCGAGCCTGACCATGTCACATCAACTCACTTTTGCCGACAGTGAATTCAACAACAAGCGTCGTAAAACACGCAAAGAAATTTTCCTTTCTCGGATGGATGAATTGATGCCGTGGGATCAGCTTGAAGCAGTGATTGAGCCTTTTTACCCAAAGCCTGGGAAGGGAAGAAGACCGTATCCTCTATCAACAATGTTCCGTATCCATTGTATGCAGCATTGGTACAACATGAGCGATCCCGCTATGGAAGATGCGCTTTATGAAGTCACATCTATGCGTTTCTTCGCTGGCTTGTCGTTGGACAGTGCGATCCCTGATCACACAACCATTATGAATTTTAGGCACTTACTAGAAAAGCATAAGCTCTCCCGTCAGCTGTTCAAAGAGGTTAATAAGTGGTTGTCTAGCGCTGGAATTTATCTAAAAGAAGGCACGATTATCGATGCCACTATTATTGAAGCGGCCAGTTCAACCAAGAATAAAGCAAAATCACGCGATCCAGAGATGCACCAAACTCAAAAAGGTAAGCAATGGTTCTTCGGGCTAAAATCTCATATCGGTGTTGATGCTAGAACAGGACTAACCCACAGTCTAAGCACAACGGCGGCCAACGTACATGACATCACGGAAACAGAAAATCTGCTTCATGGTGAGGAGCGTTTTATCTCAGCGGACTCGGGTTATCGAGGCGCACAAAAACGAGAAGAGCTCAAAGACATCAAAGCCGATTGGTTGATTGCTGAAATGCCAAGCAAGGTGCGCCTTCTCAAGAAGCACCCGAGAATAAACAAGCAACCTATCCGAACGGAATACATTAAAGCCAGTATCAGGGCAAAAGTAGAGCACCCGTTTCGGATCATAAAGCGCCAGTTTGGGTTTAGGAAAGTCGTCTATCGTGGCTTAGAGAAAAATGATAACAAACTGTCGATGCTGTTTGCCTTAGCCAATGTGTTCAGAATTGACCAGATGATACGAGCCGCAAGGGGTTAATCCGTTCAAAAGCCCTTAAACAAGGCAGAATGAGCTTGTTTAGGGGCTAAAAGTACCGAAGTGAGTGACTTTTTGTGGTTTTTAACCAAATTAGGCATTCTGGGCACAATGCGAATTCTTAATCGCAGTTTCCGTAGTTGTCGCCTAAAATAATTAAGCAGCGTCTTTATGTTGCTCTGGATTTAATTCCACATCACCTATTGGCTGCCAGTTTCTTTCTGCTTTTGACCAACGCTCAGGGCGCTCTTTCCTTTTTTGCT
>NZ_JAJATW010000059.1 GCF_020532605.1 Marinomonas algarum
CATAGTCGGAAATCAGATCAACAGAGCTATACAAGGCGATAAAACTCGGGATGAGGTCGTATTCTTAAAGAGCGATGCCGCTTTTGCGCAGCTGCGCGGTACCCGCTGACAAAGTCACTGATTCAGAACTAAGCCATTACTCGTCAACATAAAACCTCTTTCTCCCATCATCGACTGAAGCTCTAAATCGTGAGTAAAGATTAGAATTGAACAACTCGTTTTCAATTTAATCAATTTAAAGCAATGTATGATTTCTTCTTTAGCGCTAGGGTCTAATGCTGAAGTAGGTTCATCAGCAATTAATAGGTCAGGTTCAGAAAGCATAGCTCTTACGATTAGTAACCTCTGGAGTTCACCGCCACTCAATGATGATGACTTCCTGGACAAAAAATCATTTGTTGTTGGTAGAGAAACTCGCTTTAACCACTCTCGCACCTTAGTCATGTCTATAGACATTTTTTTTAATAATAGCGGCTCAGTCAGAATACGTTTCAACGAAAAGTGTGGCGAACATGCTAAGCGCGGGTGTTGAGATAAATACACTGAGGAACCAAATCGGCTAAGGAATTGATCTGCTTGCTTATCCCAACCCGCAATGATTTTGGCTAAGGTAGTTTTACCCTGACCGCTTTCCCCGTAAATAATAGTGGTAGTGTTTTTACAGATCGACACACTAAAATCTCTAAAAATCACTCTGTCTTGGTATTTAAGAAACAGGTTTTCAATATTCACAACCGGTGTTTCAAAGCAACGGCTCGTTGAAGAGCAGATATCACAATGATCTTCATCTTGATAATCACTAACCGATTCTGTGTATCTTTTTTGAACATCTACGTATTTTTGGTTGTTGATAATTTCAGCGGATTCCATAACCAACACATCATCGGCCAATGCATTCACTAAAGTATGGTCATGGGTTACGATAAAAATCGTCGTGGTCGTTTTCAGCCTTTTCAAGGTATGCATAATGAGACTTTTTGCTTGTTGGTCGAGTGACGCTGTTGGTTCATCTAACAAAAGCAAACTAGGTTTAGAGATCAAAGCTAATGCGAGTAGCACTCGTTGAATCTCACCACCACTAAGGTACTTCGGATGTTGGCTCAGAACTTTTTTGCTTAGAGACACTTGCGCAATAATGGACTCAATATTTGATGAGCACTGATTATCATCAAACAAGGAGCCTTGCACCTGCTGTGCTAGCTTCCAGCCTTCAGTCAAATGCTGCTCTATGGTCATGTGGGGGTTTAAGTTATCACCAAGCCCTTGCGGCAACCAGCCTACTCTTGGGTCATACCCTTCTTTAATAGGCTCGCCAAAACGCATTGCTTTCCCTGTGTATTCAGCGGGAAATATTCCCGCAAGCAATTGCAATAAAGACGATTTCCCAGCACCACTTTTGCCGACACAAACCACACATTGATGCTCTGTGATAGAAAGGTTAATCTCGTTTAATAATAATTTGTTCTTTATAGACAAGGATAAATTATTAAGATCAATAACAGACTCTGTTTGCTTTCTTTCAATCACGCATCAATTCTCTTTTTGTAACGTCCAGCACTATTGAGTAACAATACAAAAGCACTGATAGCGAATAAAGGACCTGTTAACAGCCAAACAAAAGCATCGTGATGAATCTGCTCTTGGGCTTCTAAAAGCATACTCCCCCAGCTTAATAAACTTGGGTCGTAAGCGTCAGAGCATCACCACCTAGATCGGACGTTCCATGGCAGTAGGTCATCAAGACTTTCGTTGGTCTGTCGTTTTGGTAATTCTTCGAAGAGTGTCACTAAGTAATCATACGGGATTAGCCCATTGGCTTTAGCGGTTTCGATGATGCTGTAAAGTATCGCACTCGACTTGGCTCCATTACCTGTATTAGCAAACAACCAGT
>NZ_JAJATW010000005.1 GCF_020532605.1 Marinomonas algarum
GGTCCAATCAATAGTCTTGGATAACCTTACTAAAGGATGATTCGAGTTAATGATGTCTACGAGCTGAGGTTGAAATAAATCTTTTTGTGGAATGCTCTCTGTCTGACGAGGCTTCATAAAACTCACCAATTCTGCAACTTTTTGGGCCTTACACTGTATTTAAGGCAAGATTTAGACATAAACTATCTAATAAAAACACAATAAATTCAATAGGTTGAGAGTTATTCAGGGACAACTAGTTACCTCGATTATGAGTGTCTTGGGGCAATAAAATTTGATTTGTACATTGCCAAATCCCACCCGCTGGCCAATCAGGTCTGTAAAAATATTGATAACCTGCGTTTGTATCGTCAACTTCTGCTGCGTTCTCGAACCACTCAAACGAGCAGTTTTCAATTTAAACTCAGCCCTGACATTTGGTATTCAGATAATTATTTTGTGTTATTGGAACTGACTTTACAGGGGTATGGATGGTGCTTACTACCCAATCATGTTGCTATTGACGAAGTAAATAAAGGAGGGTTGATCAAGCTTCCTATTGAGTTTGAAGAAATGGGGTGGGTGGCGAATGTCGACGTTCTACAACACCAAAAACACAGCAGCCTTGACGTTTTTAAAGACTTAAGAACATCACTACGTAATCTTTTGTGATACGTTTGTCTGTGATGCCATTCGAGAGAAGATAGTAAAAATGAATTCACACAGTTTAGACTCTTAAGTTCAGGCACTTAAATTCATATACTTGAACTCAAACAGTCAAAGCGTTCCCTGCTTATATTTAATTCCTTTCATCTATTTCTTTTTACTATTCGCTCCTGACAAGCAGTCGAGTTTAGGCGCGTATATATGACCAACCTTCTGCTTGTCGATGAGCAAGGTGCTGAACGGCGGCGTCTACGAGTGTTACGTTTGGCTGTGCGGTGAGTGTTTGTGCTTGTAGGCTGTTGCGACAAATCACTAATCTACTCAAAATATCTTCATCTGTCAGTGTTACGGCCAGTGCGGTCGCTGGGCCGTTGACGACGATTTCTATTTGAGCGTCAGGCTCTAGTTTTAATAAGTTACGGGCGTTGTTTTGAGCACGTTTGAGTGAATCAAGGGTTGGCGCGTGTATCGTTAATTGTGTAATAGCCATTGAAAAAATCCTGTGTCAATTAAAGTGCGTTGGCGATGTCTTGAGCAATGCTCTGCAATGCGTCTGTATTGCGTTGACGTGGGCGAGGCAGGTCAATGCGTTTGTCTAGCGCTATGTTACCCGGCGAGCCAGATAGTACAATCACGCGATCAGCCAAATATACCGCTTCTTCAATATCATGGGTGATAAACATCACGGCTTTACGCGTTTTTTCCCAGATTGCTAATAGCTGATCTTGTAGGTGATGACGAGTGATGGCATCAACGGCGCTAAAAGGCTCGTCCATTAATAATAAGTGAGGCTGTACGGCTAATGCTCTGGCAATGCCGCCACGCTGAACTTGTCCACCAGACAGTTGATACGGCCAGCGATCCGCCAGTTCATCCAGTCGAGTCAATGTTAAGACGTCATCTACTCGTTTGCGTTTTTGCTCTGCGGTGAGATTCAAGCCGGTTAGACCATAGGCGATGTTGCTACGCAACGTTCGCCAAGGCATTAAACGACCATCTTGAAAGACCACGCTACGAGAACGTCGAGTGTCGTTTTCTTCGACATCAAGAGTTATATTGCCACTGCTTGACGAAGCCAACCCCGCCACACAACGTAACAATGTCGATTTCCCCACGCCAGAACCGCCAACAACCGCGATGAATTCGCCATCTTCTATTTGAAGGTTTAAGTTGGCAAAAACAGGCTTAGGATTGTTACCGTAGTGATAACTTAGGTCTTCAATTTTTAAGATGGACGCCATGTCAGCACTCGCTTTTCAATAAAACCAAATAGGGTATCGCTTAGGGTGTAAACGAAAGAAATAATCAGCATGTACACCACAACAACTTCGTAAGCGCCAACGCCGGCTGCGGAGTTCATTTCTTGTCCCATCCCCGGAACGCCTAATAATTCCGCCGCGATCAATGTCATCCAAGCTTGGCCTATGCCAGTACGAATCCCTGAGAAAATCCCCGTTGCAGCGCCGGGCAGGGTGACTTGGAAGGCTTGGCGTAAGTGGCCATTTTGACCAAAAGCACGAGCCAGTTCATAAAAGCGAGCATCCACATTGCGTACCGCAGAATAGGTCGCGAAGTAGTTTACCCAGAAGACGCCGATAGCAATCACGAAGGCGGCGCCAGCATGACTGACTTTGAACCAGGCGATGGCAAAGACAACCCAAGCCAAAGGTGGAATAGGGCGAAGAATACGCGCTAACCAAGCGTGTAAGGCATCGAGTAGTGATGATGAAGCGGCTAATGTTCCCACTAAAAAACCTAGAAAGGTGCCAATGGCTAAGCCCCACGCATAATGCACCAAGCTTGAAAGCACCGCTGGCATTAAGCGTTCGGATGTCCATTCGTCTGCTAAAGCTTGTGGCAATCTAAATGGATCAGGAATTGTGCCAGCGGCCGCCCAACCAGCCGATTGGGCGTATTTCCAGAGCATAACAAACGCGGCGACACCGATTATTCCCAATATGGCCCGACCAAATCGAGTGCGTGTGAAAGGATGAGACTCTAATGCCATGGCGAGAAATTACTCCTTAATGAGTTCGTTATAAAAACGAACATCAAACAAGCGATCAAGATCGACACTGACTTTCAGTGTGCCTTGGCTCGCTTGAAAATCGTGCATAGTACGGGTGCCATCTATTATGGCGTTCGGATCTGCTTCGAACTGGTCGCGTGAATTTTTTAATGCGGTTAGGGTTATCTTGCTCGGTAGACGACCGCCACCCACATATTTACCAACGGACTTCACTGTTTTTTCAGGCGTGTTACGCAGCAAGTTGGTGGCGTCAATGTGGGCTTTCACTAAGGCTTTAACCAGTTCTGGTTGCTCGCTAATTAGTGATTCACGTACTACCATCACAGCGCCCGGTTGATGGGGAAACATGTCAGAACCCGAGGCGACGACTTTGGCGTCAGACTTTTTATCGCTAATAATGCTCACGACAGGCTCTAAAATTGCAGCGCCATCAACGGCTTCTGTCATCAAGGCTTGCTGAACTTGCGCTGCACCTTGGTAGATGATGTCGATGTTTTGTGTGATCTCTTCACGGGTTAGACCAAGTTGTTTTTGTAACCAATATTGTAAAACGGTTTCTGGTACTGAGCCGCGTGGGAAAGTAGAGATAACGGCCTTGCGACCCGTATCGGCTTTAAAACGTGCAAACGCTGTTTTTGCCTCACCATTTTCAAAATAAGGGGATAAATTACCTAACGTCACCATGCTGATTTGTTCAACAATATTAGAGGCAACCACTTTAATGTCTGCGCCTTTGGCACGAGCGACCATGGCAGGCCCAATACCGAGGTACGCCACGTCTAACTGATCGGCGAGAAGTGCTTGAACAATGGCTGGGCCATTTTGAAACTGGAACAATTCAGGGTCGTTCACACCGGCGTTACTCAAGGTGTTATTTTCCAAGGTAATAAACACTTGAGAGACTGGAATGATCGGCATATAGCCAATTTCCAGCGCTTTGTCCGCAGCCGTTACGAAACTGCTCAAGCTACCCAAGAATAAAGTCATCAGTATTATAAAGTGGCGCATCTAGAGCACTCCAGAAAGTAAGAAATTTGAAAAGGCAGTATATATGCAAATAAAGCATATAAAATGAACTGATAAGATTGTTTTGGACTAAGTAAATGCGCTTTTTAACGGTGGGTGGCAACATCAAGAGTCGGTTAACAGACTGATTTTTGGGAGTGATCGTGATTGACGGTAGGTACTTGAATCAATGAAGTGCAATAAGAGGTCACTGGAAGAGGGGATTTTTCATATCGGTTCTTCCAAGCAGACAAAAAGAAAAGCGCCGTATTGGCAATGTCTTCAACTGCACCTAAGCATTTAAGCGGAATAGAGCTTGCCATCGAAGCCAAGTAGTCTTCCCTTAAACCATCAATGTGACCACCTGGTAACCAGTAATTGGCTCCGTGATAGACAATGACGCTATCACTTGTTCTTAGAATCACCCAATTGACGCGTAATTCTGATAAAAACCACACCAACTAGCTATAAGTTGAACCCGTAATGGCTTCCATCTGGTAATTCAACATCAATTGTTACTTTCCCGCCAGCGCCTTCTACATAACGTTTTAAGGTCGACAACTTAACATCACGCCCTTTACGCTCCATTCCAGCGATCGTTGGTTGTTTTACGCCTAGCGCTTTGGCCATATCCTCTTGAGTAATTTGCATACGTTCACGAAGTTCAGCAAGATGAATGTCGAGCGCCATATCATTTGCTTTTTTACGAGCATTAGAGACTATCTCAGGTTGCTGCTCGGAAAGTAATTGATCAAGTGTTCTGGCCATTATTCACCTCGATTGCTCAGCTTGGTTAAGTGCTTTTCTAATTCGTTATCTGCCACGGAAATCATTCTCACATAGAAGCGTTTTTCTTTACCTGTTTTCTCACCAGCGCACAGTACAATCCCTGTTCTTTCAGGGTCAAAAGCATAAAACGAACGGATAGGGTTGCCTTTATTCTGTGTTCTAAGTTCTTTCATGTTAACGAACTTTGATGCCTTGACTGTATCTGCATAAGGCCTCGGCAACTGAGGGCCCTTGTGTTGTAACAACAGTAACGAAGCTAAGACATTTTCTTTATCGGTATCATCCAATGCCTCAAACCATTCATCGAAAACATCAGTGGTTTCTATATTCTACATAAAGTCCCTTTTATATAAAATTATAGCTTTTAAACTATATAGTCTGTAAGCTATTAATTCAATCAAAGTGCTGTATTAATCTCAAGTATCCTTACCCCTTTGTCATAGCGTTTAACGCTAGTATTCGAGAAATCGTCAAGACCCACCAATTGATTCCAATGAGTGGTGCGCTTATATTGATAAAAACGACATAACATCCCAATAGCCAATTAAGTAAGCCACCCATGCTCTTGATTGGGCATTTTTAGATTTTTATATTTGGTAATAACGCCCCATGACAAAAAACTTTTCCCTTTCGTGTGACAGAAACCAACAGCCGATTTTTGAAGAATTATCGATGTATTTCAAAGATTGCCGTTGTGTATTAGAGATAGGCTCAGGTACAGGGCAGCATGCTGTGTACTTCGCAAGCCGCTTACCGCATTTGACTTGGCACACCAGCGATATGATCGATAACCATGAAAGTATTCAAGCTTGGATAGCAGAAGCTGATCTGGGTAACGTGATTTTACCCGTTGAGTTCCATTTTGGTAAAAATGACTGGCCAAATTTGGATGTTGATGGGGTCTTCACTGCGAACACAACACACATCATGCAACGGGATGAAGCAGAGCTGATGATGAAAACGATTGCCTCTAAGCTAAAACCAGGGGGAGTATTTTGTCAGTATGGGCCGATGAATGTTAATGGTCGCCACACCAGTGAAAGCAATCAGGCATTTGATCAGAGCTTACGAGAAAGAGGTTATGGTGGTATCTGCGATGTGGCTGAGTTAGTGGATTGGGCAGAGGGTATGACGTTAATAGAACAGGTTTCTATGCCAGCTAATAACTTTTTATTGGTGTGGTCGGTAAAGTAAGCGGTTTTGATTCATTGCTGCTAAGCGTAAAAACCCCCGCATCCTCTCTAAAGAGACAAGAAACGGGGGTGTGTTGCGTCAAACGTGATTCGGGTTACACTCCGAACTTACGCTTGTGAAGCCGCTTTTTTATTGGCTTTGATGTAGCCAAGCAAAGTGTCTTTCAGTTGCAAACGTTGTTTTTTCAACTGCTCTTCTTCTGCCGTAGTACCAGGAATAATTTCTTGCTCCATTTTTTCCACTTCTTTGGTTAAGTGGTTGTATTCTTCAAACAGTTTTTTGAAGTGTGCATCGTCCATTTTTAACTGGTGAATCTCGTCTTTTAACTCAGGAAATTCATGTACTAAATCGTGGTTTTCAATTGGCATACTTGCCTCCATTCATCATGTTGTTTTCAACTAGATTATCCTAGTTACCTCTTCCGTAACTTGATATCTGTCAGGTTTTCCCTTCTATTTCATCATTTTTTAGGCAAGGATACCTCCTGCTTTAGCGGGAGGAGGAATTGCTTGCACCCTCCATTTTTGAGTTAATGTGGTGGTCCGTGCTTTAATTCGAACTGCGCTTTTCTTGACGTTCGCGCTGGCGTGAACGGTTTCGCCAGTGATTGTTTCTAATGCAAAATAGCCAGAGCTTCGCTTGCCTTTAACGAACCCATCACCTTGGGGCGTGGAGATAAAGTCATGCTTTCTTAGGCCAAAAACCTTACCCACTGGGATTTTCTTCTCAGACCTTGCCCCTTTGGTGAGTTGATAATCCCCTTTCGATACGTGGCGCTTGAAATATACGCTAGAATTTATCTCTACAAGCTCGCCATCTTCTAAGCAGATCGCCACCGCATCGTAATAATGTTCTTTTGGAAGTTCCAAAATCTGCTCTCTTTTGTACTTTGTTTCGTAGCCAAATGTTTCGATAAATAACCATGATATTTTAAGTCTCGATTTAATGATGCCCATCTCAGTAGCGTGTTTGGTTCGAGATCGTTTTGCTTTGATGTCGAACTTACCGGCGTGTAAATCAGCATGGCAAGCCTCACACAAGGTAATTAAATTTGATGGCGTATCTGTACCGCCATTCGAGCGAAACTGAATGTGGTGAACATGCAGCTTTTGACTGTGTTTGCCTTTTCTTCCAGACTGACACTTGTAGTTATCACGATGAAGTACATAGGATTTCACATTGTAAAAGTCTTTTTGCGCGCCAGATTGGTAGCCAGTCCCCGTCACTTCTGGATTTGTAATCTTGTGAATATCAAAGCTTGCCGTCTCCACTTTCCATCGATGGATAGGTAAGATGGACTCCACAGCGTTTTTCTCA
>NZ_JAJATW010000006.1 GCF_020532605.1 Marinomonas algarum
CGCACAACCGATCATTTTACTGCCTGTGTCCATACCAGCAGTCAGCTTTTGCTTATAGCCGGAGCTTCCACCCAGAAACTTAATGGTAAAGGGCGTCCGTTTAACCACCTTTGCATTGCCACGTTTCAGCAAAGACCTTGCTTTTTGCGGCTTGCATGGCATGAGTGGTTTACCACTCTTATTTAGTACAAACACGAACATAACGTGTTTCTCCTTCGAGTTATGCGTATCTGTCTGCTTGAGGCACAGGCAGAATCCGACTTCCTCTCGATCAGATAGTAAGGCTTTAGGTGAGGTTGACTGGCTATAACGCTTTAAGCCTGTTTACAGTGCCTCGACAGAGCAACGGACTGAGGTGGCATCCGAGGGTGTCTATCTCCAAACTATCGTCTACTCACATAAGATCCTCAGTGAGTGATCTGGTCAACTTGGCTTTTACAAGCCCGCTCCTTTAGGGGCGGCGTAATTGACCGTATATCTCAAATAACAGCACTTCTGCTTGCCTGTATTAAAAATTTAACTCAATACGTGGCTGGCTATTTTTACTCAAATCTACTTCTGGCGAGCAAACAAACACGCGTGATGAAGGAATATCATGGTTTACCAAGTATTCTTTCAGCGCATTGGCGCGCAATAAAGCCATGGCTTTACCGCGTTCTAAGGTGTCCGCGTCCACTTCTTTAGGCGGTGTTTCAAAGCCTAAATCTCGATAACTGGTAATGCCACAGGCTTTTAACTGGCTGTCCTTTTTGTCCTTCATCAAAGCACTGAGTTGCTCAATAAAAGGCGATTGTGCTTCGCCTAGTGTTACGCTTTCAGGATCAAAAATCAGCGGTTCAACGCGAATCTTTAACAACTGATCGCCAGCAAACTGCGCAATGGTAATTACATTGGCGTAAGGGATAAAGGTTTGCATCAAGTAGCTGCTTGAGGCGGAATAAAGGGCTTTACGTACAGGCAAAAGCAAAAAGTCTCGCCAACCAAACTCTGGGTTATCGATGTCACCAGAAAAGGGGATGTCTAAATCAATCACATTGTTGCTGTCTTTTAAAATGCCCACCGCAATATTCAGAGGAACCGCGCCAGCTTTGATAACAGAACTGCTCTCTTTACGCCCCCCCAATTCGAACTCTCTCAACACAATGTTTGAGTTACCGTTTAACACACCATCTTCTGCCTTAAGCTTCAAATCAAGATCAAGTTGTCCCGAGTCGATTTGATAGCCCAGCACACTGGAAATATAAGAAGAGAAGGGTGGCAGCTCGGCTTCACGAATCGCAAATTCGCTGTCGAGTGTCAATCTGTCGGCCAATGGCCAAAGGGTCAAATCGCCATTGAGCGTGGCGTATTTGTCATTGCGCGCCTGAAACGCGACAACGGTCGCCTGCTCTTTATCTTTGGTGTTGAGATTACGTACTGACAAGGTATCAATTTCCACCGAACGTTGCAGGATCGGCCGGATGCTACGATCTTGTAGAGCCACCTTAGATGCCCCAGTGGTGTCATAGGCATCCAGTATTATGTAGTAAGGCGTTGAAATTGCAGAGTCTTGCTCTGTTGTGGCGGTTTCTTCTGTGTCTTGTTCCTTTGCAACGTGCTCTTCTGAGGTTGTTTGCTCTGAAGAGATGTCTTCTGAAACCGGTGCTTCGGAAGAGACGAAAACCAAATTTTCCAGTTGTTTTTGTTCGTTGATTAGCGCCTGAATATCAAAAGAATCGATGGTCACCTGTTTGATCTCAGCACCTTCTTGATCGGCTGTGACGCCTGACACCGAAATATTACCAACGGTGGCTAATGGCGGCAGGCTTTCTTTTGACTCAGAAGCAACCAGTGACTCAGAAACCACAAGATCACGGATCGCTAATGCGCCTAGGGTGACATCAAAGTGGCTGTCTTGCTGAGCAAAGGTCACATCAGATACGCCGGCAGACGCCCAAGACGCAACGCGCTTTTCTGCGGTCAAAAAGGTATCCAGCCCTTGGCTGGCGAAGTTCAGTTTTTTGCCTTGAATGGCCGGCGCTTGTTCGCCTTGAATATCAACGGTTAGACGATCTCCGGTCAGTTCTACAAACGCTAGAGAAGCACGCTCTTGCTGGTTTTGGTCAGCGTACAGGTTCTCTATTTGAATCTCGAAAGCCGTGTTGTCGAGAAACATTGTCTCGCCTGCTTTTTGCGCAGACAGCGTGTTAGCAAGCGAAAAGGTAGTGTATCGAGCGGTATTATTGGCTTGTGTCACTTCAAGGTTTTGACTGTTTAACTGGGTTGTCACCGCCAATGTCAGATCTTGTGATTCCGCCATGGTCATGTCTAGCGCACTTAAATCGATTTCGGTGAAGGCGTTTTTAACGGATAACCCTTCCATCGAAAGGGCAAGGTCGTGGATATCAAAATGCGTGTTATCAATTTGAGCCGTCCATCGTGAATCGTCCTGTGTGGCATTAAATGGACTGTTGAGCGTCATTGAACCAAAAGAAACGTCCTGGTCGGCTTGTTGTAGTCGGGTCTTTTTCAATGAAAAATCGAGTTGTCCTGAAGCCGCGAGTGTTTCTTCCGATTGGTTTTGTTGCACATCAAACGGTGCGCCTATACTGATGTCGTCAAATGTTGCCTGTTGATCGGCCTGACGAACTGCAACCTGTTGTATCTGTAATGCCAGATCCCCGATGGCGCTGAGTACGGTATCGTTTTGCTCAACGGTGACAGGGGCTTTTAGGCTCAAAGAGCCGTACTCAAGGTTCTGGTCAGCTTGTGTAAAGGCAAATTGTGTTGAGCTTAAATCCAGCGTGGCTTCTGCGGATGTTTCGCCTGCTGAGCGTTTAAGGCGAAACGGTGCATCAAAAGACAAGGTTTCAAAGTGTGCTTTTTGCTCACCAAGCGATAGGGCGGTGAGGTCGGACTGAATGGCCAGTGTGCCGTGGGTGGTGAGGTCATGTTCAGACGCAAAAATAACCGACGGCACAGCCAATGATAAGTGAGTGGCTTTGGTGGTGACTTGCTCATTTGAGGCGATTGTTAGATCCAGGTTGCGGATGTGTGTGTCAACAGTGAGGTTTTTGGCCTCAAAGGTGGGGACATCGCCAGATTGATCCAGTAAAACATCGACATCAACAGCGAGATCCACTTCCCCTTGGCTTTGGTTAAAAGGCGCGGGAATAAAGTGCGCAAAATCACTGAGTAAAAGACGAGTGTCTTTTACTCTGATGTTGGCTTGGCTTTGCTCAGGGGAATAACCAAAAGTACTGTTTAGGGCGAACGTGGTGTTATTGACCATCAAGGAGAGGGCTACATCACCTTGCCAGTCAAGCGCTTGCCCCTTGATATCCGTTAGGCGTAACTCAGACAGAATGAGGGTATCCTGTTGCGCAGCTGCGGTTAAGTCAGGCTGCCGTGATAAGTTGACTTGGCTATTAGTAAAGGAAAATGCTGGTAGTTGGACTGTCCATGGTGCGCTGTCTGAGGCGTCATTTCCTGTCTCTTCTTCGACTTCTGCCGTTGCATCTGTATTGTACTGAGCGGTGTTGATGCCTGCTACTATCCAGTCGTTTTCCTGTTGAGTAACGTCCAGCGTGAGTCCTTTGATATTGGCTTCAGAAATACGCACTGTTTTGGTAAAAAGTGGCCAGAGTTCTACTTTAAATAAAGCCTGTTCCAGCGTAAAGGTCTCGTTGCCTGCCTTGGTCACGATAACGTCGCGGACATCGACTCTGGGCGGAAAGAAGTCGACGGATAAGGTGTCGATGGTAAGGGTTTGGTTTTGTTCTTCAAAATACGAGGTTAAAACGTGTTTGGCAACAAAGGGCGTGACAAACCAAGTGAGGGTGACGAGTCCGGTGACGGCAGATAAAGGGTAAAAAACAAAATGACGAAAGTGACGGCGCGTTATCATAAAAAGCCTTTTAAGTGATGGACGTGCAAATACAAATGAGTGTCTTTACTCTTTTGATGATGAATCATTGGCTAATCGTGTGTCGGAAGCAAGGTTTTCTGAACGTAATGGCATCCGCATTAAATAGGTGCTGACGCATAAGCCAATGATGACTAAGCCAACAGTTGCCCAAAAACGATGAACTAAAAAGATGGAGATGGCCATGCCTGCCCACATGAAAATAATGGCGCGATTGCGGGATTTACGAGGGATGCCATCGGAGGACTGCCAGTCCATGACAATGGGGCCAAAAAACTTATGGGCCAACAGCCATGCGTGAAAACGTTCTGATGATTTTGAAAAGCACCAAGCTGCTAGCAAGACCAAGGGCGTGGTGGGTAACAAAGGCAGAAAAATGCCAATGACGCCCGTAATTAAGGAAAGCCATCCTAAGAGTAAATAAAATATTCGCTTTCCGTTCATAAGTTGCCCGTGTCATATAAAACATTCGCGTGATGGCATGAGAATAGCACGCGAATGTGGTTAAGGTGTTACTGTCCTGAATGAAAAATTGCATCCATACTGTCTTCGGTCTCATCGGCAATCAATGGCCAGCCGCCTAAGCGTTTCCAGCGATTGACCATTTCACAAAACAGCTCAGCAGTTTTTTCGGTGTCGTATTTCGCAGAATGGGCTTCGGCGTTACTAAACGGAATAGATGCCGCTTCGCAGGCTTTGGCCAGTACAGTCTGGCCAAATACCAAACCCGCTAAGCTGGCGGTATCAAAGCTTGAAAAGGGGTGGAAAGGGTTGCGTTTAATGTCGGCACGTTCAATGGCAGCGTTTAAGAAACCATGGTCAAAAGCGGCATTGTGACCCACTAAAATGGCGCGTTTGCAACCGACAGATTTTAATTCTTTGCGCACCTTGGTAAAGAGCTGGGTAAGCGCGTCGCTTTCAGGAATGTCTTGTCTGTTTGGGTCAAATGGGTCGATACCGGTAAAGTCCAAAGCCGATTTTTCAAGGTTTGCACCTTCAAATGGCTTGATTAAAAACTCTAATGTTTCATAGATGTAGAAGTCGCCGTTTTCATCTACGCGAAGAATGCTGGCGGCCATTTCCAGTAAGGCGTCGGTTTTTTGATTAAAGCCTGCGGTTTCGACGTCGATAACAATAGGAAGAAAGCCGCGGAATCGGTCTTTGATTTCATGGTTTGACAAAAGAAGGTCCTTAATTCTGCCGTTAAAACAACAGTGACGGTGTATAATAAGGCGAAATCATAACACATTTGATAATGCTTGAACGAGATGTCTAAATGGGAATTACCCAACAACTTTTAATTCGTACGGTCTTTTTATTGTCGTCTTGTGTGCCCTTTGTTCAGGCTCATGGTATGACGCATTATCAGTCTGGTATTGCTGATTCTGAATGGTTGTTATCCGGCGATATTTTTTCATGCAGCTTGACTCATCCGGTGCCCCATTATGGTGAAGGACATTTTATTAAAGAAGCTGGTGAGCCGATGAAGTTTGTTCTGCAACCACAGAATGAAAAGCTTGGGCCGGGTCAAGTTTATATCATCTCCCAAGCACCCGACTGGTCGCCAGGTCTGCGCCCCGAGACGTTGGAAATTCTTCCTTACCCAGGTTATGGCTTAACGGTTGAGGTGGGTGGTAAAGTCGCCGAGCGTATGTTGACTAGCTTAGATCGAGGCCGTCATCCGGTAGTGGCGGGCACGGCATGGGAAAACAGTCGTGAAACAGTGGAAGTCAGTTTATCCAACATCAATTTTGCCCCCGCTTACAATGAGTTTCGCCGTTGTTTATCGACGTTATTGCCCGTGAATTACGATCAAATTGCCCGTACGGCGGCGCTGTTTACTACCAATGGCGTCGAGTTGACCGATCGTATTCGAGCGCGCTTAGATTTGGTGGCCCTGTACGTGTCGTCAGATCCGAGTGTAGGGTACATTTATATTGACGGTCATACGGATGTGATTGGCTCCCGTCGAGATAATCGAGAGCTGTCAAAAATACGGGCAGAAAAAGTCACCAGCTACTTATTAGACAAGGGCGTTCCAGCGGAAAAAATCATTTCTCGTTATCATGGTGAGCGTTATCCATCCACGACCAATAACACTGCAGACGGTCGAGAACGAAATCGACGGGTGACTATTCGACTGGAAAAAAACTCTTAACTGATAGTGTGTCACTCTAAGGTGTTCGCAGCGTTTGTATTTGCCTTGTTTCGCGGATTTATCTCGCTGAAAGAGGGCTTTTCGCTTGCTAAGCAAGAATCGAGATCTTACACTTAATCCCCTGTTTTTAATTATTGGCGCCGCCGTTTTACGGATTATGGGAGCGCTTACCCGTTGAGGAGAATAGAAATAATGTCTGACGTGAAGAAGGTAGTGCTTGCCTATTCTGGCGGCCTGGATACTTCAGTAATCGTGAAGTGGCTTCAAGAAGAGTATAACTGTGAGGTGGTGACGTTTACCGCTGATTTGGGTCAGGGTGAAGAGGTTGAACCAGCTCGCGCCAAAGCTCAAGCGTTGGGTATTAAGGAAATCTTTATCGAAGATCTGCGCGAAGAGTTTGTCCGCGATTTCGTTTTCCCAATGTTCCGTGCTAACACCATTTACGAAGGTGAGTACCTTTTAGGTACATCTATCGCGCGTCCTTTGATCGCAAAACGCTTGATTGAAATCGCTAATGAGACCGGCGCTGATGCCATTTCTCACGGTGCGACCGGTAAAGGTAACGACCAAGTACGTTTTGAGTTGGGTGCATACGCACTTAAGCCAGGCGTTAAAGTGATTGCTCCATGGCGTGAGTGGGACTTGACGTCTCGTGAAACCCTAATGGCATACTGTGAAGAGCATAAGATTCCGGTTGATTTCTCAACGAAGAAGAAAAAATCACCGTACTCTATGGACGCCAACCTACTGCACATTTCTTATGAAGGGGATCAGCTTGAAGATCCTTGGACGGAAGCAGAAGCGGATATGTGGCGTTGGTCCGTATCACCTGAAGAAGCACCAAATGAGCCAACGTATATCGAAATCGGTTACGAAAAAGGCGACCCAGTTTCTTTGAATGGCGAAGCACTGTCTCCAGCCACCATGCTAGAAACCTTAAACAAAATCGGTGGTGCCAACGGCATTGGTCGTGTGGACATCGTTGAAAACCGTTTCGTTGGTATGAAGGCGCGTGGTTGTTATGAAACACCGGGTGGCACCATCATGATGAAAGCGCACCGTGCTATCGAGTCAATCACACTTGACCGCGAAGCAGCGCATTTGAAAGACGAAATGATGCCACGTTACGCAAAAATCATTTACAACGGCTTCTGGTGGTCAGAAGAGCGTCGTATGATGCAAGCCTTGATCGACACATCGCAGACCTATGTGAACGGTACGGTTCGTCTTAAACTGTATAAAGGCAATGTAGAAGTGGTGGGTCGTCAGTCTGAAAATAGCCTGTTTGACAGCTCTATTGCAACGTTTGAAGACGATGCTGGTGCATACGATCAGAAAGATGCGGCGGGCTTCATTAAGCTAAATGCTCTACGCATGCGCATCGCTGCACAAAAAGGCCGTGGTTTTCTTGATAACGACAAATAAGTCGTTTTAACGTTTAATAATAGCCTTTCAAAAAGCGCCTCATTCTTGCAGAATGGAGGCGTTTTTTATTTTTGTACATTTGGTCAGCTATTTTGTGTTTTTAGCGAATACGCTGATTGTGAAGGAAAAGACTGATGACAATTTATAATGTTGGCTCGATAAACCTCGATCATGTGTACCAGCTTGACCACTTTGTTCGTCCTGGTGAGACCATGGCGTCAGACAGTTATCAATGTTTGCTCGGTGGCAAGGGGGCGAATCAATCGGTTGCATTAGCGAAAGCGGGGGCCGAGGTCAAGCATGTGGGCGCGATTCACCCGAGCAATCAAGCGGTGTTGGATCAACTGCAAGCGTTGGGCGTTGACACGTCATTAGTGGCTTTTTCGGACGTGGCGACAGGTCATGCGATCATTCAGCTGACGAAACAGGCAGAAAACTCGATTATTTTGTATCAAGGTGCCAATCATCAATTAACGGAATTACAAGTTGATGAGGTGTTGTCTCAAGCACAATCAGGCGACTGGGTGTTGCTGCAAAACGAGACCAATTTAATTGAGTACACCATGAGAAAGGCGCAGTCTTTAGGGGTGAAAGTGGCGTTTAATCCGGCCCCTATGGATGCAACTTTGACTCAAAAGGTACTGGGCTTGGTTGACTTGTTAATCGTGAATGAAGTGGAAGCCATGGACCTGATTGGCACCACGGACATTGAAACGACCCTTGCCGAATTTCCAAAAAAGTACCCTGATTTAGCGGTGATTATGACGCTGGGCAAAGCAGGCGTGTACTACTTTTATGGGGAGGAGGTGGTGTCTGTGAAGGCTTTTTCGGTCGACGCGGTGGACACAACCGGTGCCGGAGATACTTTTATTGGCTTTTGCCTGTCTGCATTGATGAAGGGGGAAGACATGACGCAAGCCATGACGCGTGCCTGTGCGGCATCGGCCATTTGTGTTACTCGCCTGGGTGCTGCCTCAGCTATCCCTACGCAACACGAAGTGACCGAATTTTTAGCGAACAATACTCAGTAAAACAGGCAGTTTTAAAAGGAATATTCTATGGCTCGTAAGATTATTATTGATACCGATCCCGGCATTGACGATGCGATGGCGATTTTATTCGCCTTTCAAGCACCACAACTGGAGGTGCTTGGGTTAACGACCACCTTTGGTAATGTGTCCGTTGAGTTAGCGACACAAAATGCCATTAAATTAACAGAGATTGCTAAGGTCACTGTTCCTGTTGCCAAAGGGGTGGCGATACCCAGCCAGATTGCACCGCGTCCGCACCCTGACTTTGTGCACGGTAAAGATGGTTTTGGCAATATCGATTTGCCAGCCCCTCAAGGTAAGGCCATAGAGAAAAGCGCCGCTCAGTTTATCGTTGATACGGTGCGTGAATTTCCCGGTGAAGTCACTCTTATTGCGCTTGGGCCTCTAGGCAATCTGGCAAAAGCATTGGAGCTTGATCCTGAGGTCGCGAATCTCGTCGACGAAGTGGTGCTCATGGGGGGAACCGCAATTGAATACGGTAACGTCTCACCCGTTGCTGAAGCCAACATTATGAACGACCCTCATGCAGCGGATAAGGTGTTTACCGCGCCTTGGCAGGTGACCATGATCGGACTTGATGTGACTCATCAAGTGCTGTTGGACAATGATATTCTCGGACGCATTAGACAAGCTAACCCTGAAGAGGGTGGTTTCTTGTTTGATTGCGCACAGTATTACATTGACTTCTACAGCAGTCGATTTGATATGAATGGCTGTTATTTCCACGATGCGTCAACGATTGCTTATGTTATGGACCCTAGTATTTTTGGTGTTGAACTGGGTGCGGTGCGTGTCGCGTGCGAAGGCATTGGCATTGGTCAGACGATCTTTGCGCCTCAGGGGATGACATTTCCAGAGCCTCATTGGAACGATGTGCCCATGACGCAGGTGTGTATGGAAGTGAACAGCGAAAAATTATTGAGCTTGTTTGAGACAACCCTGTCCTAAGTCGTTAGAATGCCTCCACCGAGACAAAGGCATGATTTTCCATGCCTTTTTTATTGATAAAGAGATCAGTATGAAATTATTAGTGAGAAATTTAGCCCGCAACACCACCGAAGAAGAATTGAAGGCATTGTTTGCTGCCCACGGTACTCTACAGTCTTGTAATTTGGTGATGGACAAGGAAACTGGCGAATCAAAAGGTTTTGCCTTTGTTGAAATGCCAAAAGTGGGTGACGCCAAGGCGGCAATCAAAGCATTGAATGGTCAGGAAATCGACGGCGCCAAAGTGCGTGTGAAAAAAGCGGAAGACACGGCAAGCCCAGAAGCCTAATCTTAAGTACGCTACTTATGTGCCTCAACAAAGGTGTTGATAAACGCCACATCCTTGTCTGAAATCGTATGGTAATTGAGTTTGATGTAATGTTTGTTGTGCTCATTAAAAACGTCTAACGTTGGATCACATAAGGCTTTAATGAGCGCTGTTTTGCCTTCATGGATGGCGTTCAGTTCAATTTTGACCATCTTAGATCCTTGCAACCCTGCGGCCGCTTCTACTTCGAGCATCTTGGTTGAAATGTGTGTGCAATGGATCGGCATCACCACACCATTGGTAAGATACAGGGAACCTGTCCAAAAACAGCGAACGTAGGGAACATGTGAATTCAGCACGAATACGATCCTTTAGAAGTGAAAATCTAAGTAGAGGCCAGATTTTGCAAGGATACGCGGTTGAATGCAAGTTTAGCGCTGTACTTAATGTCTCACAAGGTGTGGCTCATAAAGCCAACACCCTGTGAGACATTAAGTCGGAAACAAGGGCGTAGTTTATGTGTTTGAGCGCTTATTCTGTTTGCTTGATGGCCTCGCCCAACGCGTTAATCAAGCTGTCAATTTCAGCTGGCTCAGTGGTAAAGGGCGGTGCCAGTTGAATAGTATCGGCTCCATAACGCACATAGTAACCTTTGTCCCACATGGCCATGGCGATCTGAAATGGCCGTTTTGCGGGTTCGCCATCAATCGGTGCAATGCTGATCCCTGCGGCAAAACCAAAGTTACGAATGTCCGTGACCATACTGTCTGCTTCTTTTAGCTGGTGGACGCTGTCTCCCCACGCCGCACTCATGTTGTTGACTCGTTCAATAAGTCCTTGTCGTTTTATTTCCCCCAAAGACGCCAAACCTGCAGCACAGGCAATTGGATGTGCGGAATAGGTGTAGCCATGAGGGGCTTCTAAAAGGTAATCCGGTCCACCGTGTTCCATAAAGGTGTCGTAAATCTCTTGTTTAAACGCCACAGCCCCCATAGGAATAACGCCATTGGTGACTTGTTTCGCTGTGGTCATAATGTCGGGCGTGACACCGAAGGCTTCCGCGCCTGTTTTGGCGCCCATGCGACCAAACGCCGTAATAACCTCATCAAAAATGAGCAGAATATTGTGTTGGTCACAAATCTCCCTGAGACGCTGCAAATAGCCCTGTGGAGGCACGATAACACCCGCAGAGCCCGACATAGGTTCAACAATAACAGCGGCAATGTTTGAAGCGTCATGCATCATAATTAAGTTTAACAAGTCATCGGCGCGTTCTTTTCCTTGCTCTGCCATGCCTTTGGTAAATTCGGTGCCAGGCGCTTGAGTGTGAGGTAAGTGATACGATTCTAGCCCTTGACCGTATAGAGTTCGGTTAGCAGGAATGCCGCCAACACTGAAGCCCGAAATACTGGAGCCGTGGTAGCCTTTAGCACGACCGATGAATTTGGTTTTGGTGCCCATGCCTTTTTTACGCCAGTAAGCGCGAGCGATTTTTAGGGCGGTGTCGACAGATTCAGAGCCTGAACCCGTAAAAAAAATGCGATTTAAGCCCTCTGGCATGAATTCTGTAATTTGTTCTGCCAGCAGAAACGATTTTTCATGGCCATATTGAAAAGCAGGGGAATAGTCGAGGGTTTTAACTTGCTCTGCGACGGCTTCATTAATCGCAGGAACACTGTGTCCTAAACCACATGTCCATAAGCCCGATAAGCCGTCGAAAATTTTTCGACCGTCTAGGTCGGTGTAATATTTGCCAGAGGCGGCAGTGATGATCCGCGGGTCTTTTTTAAACTGGCGATTACCTGAGTAGGCCATCCAGTGGGCATCAAGTTGGGCTTGGGTTAAGCGGGATTTAGCAATATGACTCATGGCATCCTCTCTCAGGGCACGTAATAAATAGTGGGCAGTTAGGTTTAGGTCAGCAACAAACGCAATAGAAACAGAATGCCGAGGAGAGAAGGTTTAATAAATACTGGGCTATTTAATTATAGGTTGCTTTTTAGTTAACTTTATTGGCTCTGGTTTGTTGTCTTATCTGGCTGTTTTGTTTGACCGAAAGGGATTCATTTTTTCCTCTTTTGGCAATTCCTGCTATCCTTGGCGCTTTTACATTTAACGAGACAAAACCATGATAAATGACAAAGACATCATTGAAACATTAGAGGAATTAGAGACCTTTTTACGCTTGATTGAAACAGGTGCCTTGGGTCTTGATAACGTCGCTGGCGTTGCCTTGGCAACTAATAATGCTAATGGTCGTCCTTTTGTTGCGGTGTTAGACGACAGTCAACAGTTGGTTTTAGGTCGTTGGGTGAGTCAAGACGTGTATGAAAACGGCAAAGACATGGTTCGTTATGGCACGAAAAAGCCACATTAATAGAGACGACAACTCCTTAAATTTTTCATGGGTATTTTCACATTGATCATTCTGCCGCTTGTGTCTTTTTATTAGCAAGTGTCTATTTCCTAAGGTATTTTTTTAGAAATCATGCAAAAACCGTCACTGATGACCCGCGATAATCACCTTATTGCACAAAAGCAAGCTCAGCTCTCCAAACGTCAAAAAGACGGTTTGCCCTTTGACCGAACGCAAGCTGAGCTAAACAGTTTGATTAAAAAGTCTGAGACGCTCTACCAAACGCGTTTATCACGTCTGCCTAAGGTAACTTATGACGAAAGTTTACCTGTGGCGGCACGAGCAGATGAGATTATTCAGGCAATTCAAGACAACCAGGTGGTGATCATTGCCGGTGAGACAGGCTCGGGTAAAACCACCCAATTACCAAAAATGTGTCTGCAAGCCGGTCGCGGAATCGCTGGTGTTATCGGCCACACTCAACCAAGGCGTCTCGCGGCACGCAGTGTGGCAGAACGTATCAGTGATGAGTTGCAGGTAAAGTTAGGCGAACAGGTAGGGTTTCAGGTGCGTTTCAGTGATGAAAGTACCGAAGAAACGCTGATTAAGCTGATGACAGACGGTATTTTATTGGCTGAAATTCAACAAGATAAACGCCTTTACAAATACGATACTATCATTATAGATGAAGCCCATGAGCGCAGTTTAAACATCGACTTTTTGCTAGGCTATTTGAAACAGGTGCTTGCGGCACGACCAGATCTAAAAGTCATTGTGACCTCCGCCACCATTGATGTGGAACGTTTTTCCAAACATTTTAACGATGCACCCATCATCGAAGTGTCAGGTCGAACGTATCCTGTGGAAGTGCGTTATCAACCTCTACTCAGCAAATCTGAATCGGAAGAACTCGATGAAGATCAAAGTATGGAGCAAGGCATTCTCGATGCCGTTGAGCTGCTTATCGCTGAAGAGCGTCAGTCGGGCTACCGCGGTGCCGGTGATATTCTGGTGTTTTTGCCCGGTGAGCGGGAGATTCGTGAAACTGCCGAGTTATTACGTCGTGCTGAGCTTAGAGCCACAGAGGTGTTACCCTTGTATGCTCGGTTAAGTGCCAGTGAACAGCAGCGTATTTTCAAGTCTCACGGTGGACGTCGTATTGTGTTGTCGACCAACGTGGCAGAAACCTCGTTAACTGTACCGGGCATTCGTTATGTGATTGACCCTGGCTTGGCGCGTATCAGTCGTTACAGTGTGCGCTCAAAAGTTCAGCAGTTACCGATTGAAAAAATCAGTCAAGCCAGTGCGAATCAGCGCGCCGGGCGATGTGGTCGTGTGGCGGACGGTATCTGTATTCGCCTTTACGCCGAAGAAGATTTTGCACAACGTGCTGAGTTTACCGACCCAGAAATTTTTCGTACGAATTTGGCGTCGGTTATTCTTCAAATGGCTAATCTGAAACTAGGCGCAGTGGAAAAGTTTCCTTTTGTGGAAATGCCAGAAAAGCGCATGATCAACGACGGTTACCGTGCTTTGACGGAACTAGGGGCACTACGAAAAGACCGTTTGACGCCGATTGGTCGCCAGTTGGCTAAGTTGCCGATAGATCCTAAGTTAGGGCGTATCCTGATTGCGGCCGAGCAACACAGCGTGCTGAAAGAAGTGGCCATTATTGTCAGTGCGCTTTCTATTCCTGATCCTCGTGAACGTCCTCAAGATAAAAAAGCACAGTCGGATCAAGCCCATGCTGTCGATAAAGATGAAGACTCTGATTTTGCGGTGTTCTTAAATTTATGGGAGCGCTACGAAGCGCAACGTCAGGCGTTGTCACAAAATCATTTACGCCAATATTGCCGCAAGCAATTTTTGAATTTCATGCGCATGCGTGAATGGCGAGATATCCATCGCCAAATTATGATTGCCTGTAAACAGCTGGGTTTCAAAGAGGTGCAACATGAAGAGCGCCACTACGAAGCCATACATCGTGCGTTATTGGCGGGGTTGTTTACGCAAGTGGCGAATAAAATCGAAGACAGCAAAGAGATGCTAGGTTGTCGCTCTCGCAAGTTGTCTATTTTCCCGAGTTCCATGCTGTTTAAAAAGCCACCTCAGTGGATAATGGCAGCGGAGTTAGTAGAAACGAGTAAATTATACGCGAGAGTAACCGCGCGTATTGATCCTGCATGGATCGAAGAATACGCCGCGCCTTTCGTGAAACGCCAGTACTTTGATCCGCACTTTGAGCGTAATCAAGGGCGCATTATGGCCAGCGAACAGGTGTCTTTGTATGGGCTGGTGATAGTGGCGAAGCGGCGTGTTGATTACGGTCAGGTGAATCCCGAAGAAGCCCGCGAGATCTTTATTCGTTCTGGTTTGGTAGAAGGAGCGTTGCGCACCAAACAAGCGTTTTATCGTAAAAATAAAGCCCTGATTGAATCGCTGGAAACACAAGAAGCCAAGCTGAGAACCCGTGATATCTTAGTGGATGATGAGGCTGTTTTTGCCTTTTATCATTCGCGTTTGCCTGACACGGTTCGAAATCAAAAAAGCTTGGACTACTTTGTTAAAAAATCCCCTGATACCTTGTTAATGACCCGAGAGGATCTGATTAACCAAGACGTAAGTGTGGATGATCAGGCGTTTCCTGATTCTTTTGGGCTGAATGGTGTGGCCTTGCCCATTGATTACAAATTTGATCCAGGCAAAGAGTCGGATGGGGCCACATTAAAAGTCCCGGTGGGCTTGTTGCGCCAGTTAAGTTTGGAAGACCTTGGCTGGGCGGTGCCTGGCTTTATCAAAGAGCGTTGTGAGGCCTTACTGCGGGCTCTGCCAAAAGCATTACGACGTCGTTTTGTGCCGATCCCTCCCTTTGTTGAGCGTATTTATCCAAATCTATCTAAAGACAAAGGCGACTTACTGGAACAGCTAAGCTTGCAGATCAAGCGTGAAACCCTCATTGATATTCCGCTTAACGAGTGGAATGCGGAGAAACTGGATTCGCATTTAACCCTGAATCTGGAAGTGGTTGATGAACGAGGGAAAGTATTGGGTGTTGGCAAAAGCCTTGCTCAGTTACAAACTCAGTTCAGTGATCTAGTCGAAGAGAGTTTCGCCAAATTCGGTACCAAGCAACATGAGCAAGAAGGCTTAACGGTTTGGCCTGAGCAAAGTGTGCCGGAACGTCAAGAGATCAAACAAGCCGGCATTAAGGTCACGGCGTTTCCCGCCCTGCAATCGGAAGGGGAATCTGTTTCCCTAAAAATGTTCGATGATCAAAATACTGCCATTGAAACCCATCGCAAAGGGGTGATTACGTTGCTTAAGTTAACCTTAAGCAAAGAGGTGCGTTACCTTAAGAAAAATCTACCGCGTTTACGGGAGTCCATGTTGATCTTTTCCCCTTTGGGTCATAAGGATGTGTTGTTGGAAGATCTGTTGAATGCGATTCTAGATAAGGTGTTTCTGGATGGGCGGCCGTTACCACGGACCAAATCAGAATTTGAGCGGTGCGTTGTGAGTCATAAGACTGAGTTAGTCGGTGTCGCGAATGAGATGGCGACCCAGTTATATCGTGTTTTGTCTTCCTATCAAGGGGTGGCGAAAAAGATGAAGGGCAATATCCCTTTGCCTTGGACGCGGGTGTACGGTGACATTAAATTTCAGCTGGAGCAGTTAATCTACCCCGGCTTTATTGGTAAAACGCCTTTGTTTTGGTTGGGGCAGTTGCCTCGTTACTTTAAAGGCGTTGAGGTGCGTCTAGAGCGTTTTCAAAACCATTTAAACAAAGAAAACGCCTACGTTGCTCAATTAGAAGGTTTATGGCAAACCTATGCGCGTCAGCAAAAGGCCCATGATGAGAAGGCGCTGTATGATCCTGAGTTAACAAAATATCGTTGGATGTTAGAAGAGTACCGTATTTCCTTGTTTGCTCAATCTGTTGGCACATTAGAGCCCATTTCTGATAAGCGCCTTGCGAAACAATGGAATGAAGTGAAAAAACTGGTTTGATGAAGTCATGATAAAAAAGGTGAAATAAAATGAGTAAGGCATTGAGCGTTTGGTTTGTGAGTCTGGTGATGTTGTTTTCAACCGCCTCTATCGCTGCCACAGAAGAGGATCCTTGGGAGGGCTTTAATCGCTCTATGTTTACCTTTAACGATACCATTGACGGGGCCATTTTAAAGCCCATTGCAAAAGGTTATAAAGCCGTCACCCCCACGCCCGTGCAAAAAGGTGTCAGTAATTTCTTTTCGAATTTAGGCGAAGTCGGCAACATCACGAATAACTTGTTGCAGGGTAAGTGGGATCAGACAGCCTCATCGACGTTCCGCTTTTTGATTAACAGTACGGCGGGTTGGTTTGGTCTTTTTGATGTGGCTTCTGAACTTGGTCTTAAAGAGTACGACGAAGACTTTGGTCAAACCCTAGGACATTGGGGTATCTCCTCTGGGCCGTATTTGGTGCTGCCGTTTTTTGGGCCTTCTACGGTGCGTGATGGCTCTGGTTTGGTGGCCGAATACATTTCCATTGATGAAACAGAGATTCTGGATTTGGATAACAAAGAAGAGTTGGCCCTACTTGGACTGGATTTGGTTGAGACCCGTGCTCGTTATTTAAACGCCGAGAACATGATTGTGGGTGACCGCTACAGTTTTGTGCGTGATGTCTACCTGCAGACTCGTGCCTTTGAGGTCTACGATGGTAATGTGCCAAAAGAACCGTCAACACAAACCGACAGTTTTGGTGACGACAGCTGGGGAGAGTATGACGATAGCTGGGAAGAAGAGGACTCCAGCTGGGCGGAGTAGTATCGGCTTAATCTATTTTGATGCCTCACTTCATTGGGTGAAGTGAGGCCGTTTTGTGGTTAGGGTCTGCAGCAAGGCTAATACGGAGCAACTTTCCAGAGTCTGTCCCCAAGTACAGTATGCCACTTGAATCTTGAGCAATGGAACGCAAGCGTTCATTAAGATGCGCCAAATAACGCGCTTCTGACGTGTCACCATTGGCTTTTGTCTTGATTTTATTGAGGTGTCTTAAGGCCAGTGCGGTGGACAGAAAATCCCCGTTCCAATTCGAAAATAACATGCCTTTGTAACGAATCAAGCTACTGGGCGCAATGGATGGGATAAACACCTTCACAGGGTTATCAATGCCGTCTTTTTCTTCTCCTTCACCAATGTTTGTGTTGCCGCTGTATTCTTTGCCGTACGATACGATAGGCCAGCCATAATTTGCCCCTGGTCGAATCAGGTTAATTTCATCGCCACCACGAGGGCCGTGTTCATTTGACCATAAGGTGTGTGTGTCGTCGTCGTAGTACAAACCTTGTGGGTTACGGTGTCCATAGCTCCATATTTCATTGAGAATATTGGCGTGTGTAATAAACGGATTATTATTGGGTACGCTGCCATCGAGATTTAAGCGCACGATGCTGCCAGCATGATTGGTGAGGTTTTGTGCGTTGTCGCGAATGCCTCGATCGCCAATTGAAAAGAAAACATGGTTTTGGTTATCGAACGTAATGCGTCCGCCAAAGTGTCGAGTGGTGTTGCTTGCAGAGTCTGTGATCAGCAAGTCTTCCCATTGAGTTAAGGTGTTTTTGACCAGTTTGGCTCTAGCAAGGGTTGTTTTTGCGCCGAGCTGAGTGGGTTTGGTATAAGTGAAGTACAGCCACGCTTGCGTATCAAAACGGGGAGACAGTGCAACATCGAGTAAGCCACCTTGACCACGATCATCGACACTAGGCAAGCCAGACAAAGCCTGTTGTGTGCCGTCTAACAGGTTGACTCGATATGCGAGGCCGCTTTTTACTGTCACTATGGCTTCTTGGTCATTAAGTAAGGTGATGCCCCACGGTATGCCGTTAAACTGGGTGAGTTGAGTCACACTTAGTAAAGACGCTGTTTCTGTTGTGTGTGTTGGGTCTTGGGTGGTTGAGGGGAGCGGTGTTGAGGCGCTGACCTTTAGCGCCATGAGGCTCACTAAAAATACAATCCAAATTTTCATAATGCACCTTTTGCTTTGATCTCAAATTTGGACTCAGTATATACAACAGGATGAGAGTAAGTGGGCTTGTTCGGGTATTTCCTTCACAATTGCGGATTACTTGCCTAGTTGGACAGAGTGTTCAGAGTTCGTTGTGACCTCTTATGTATTGAGCGACTTGCTCTCGTTTACACTGGGTGCCCGTCAATTAATTCCACCAGCTTCATTTTGTCGACAATATTGAACTTTTTGCCACTAATGGCAATAAGGTTATTTTGGCTGAGCTTGGTGATGGAGCGACTGACGGTTTCTTCTGTTATGCCAAGATAATTACCAATGTCCCTTCGAGACATAGGCAACTTGAGGGTAGTAAAGGTGGAGGAGTGGCAGGATTGAATGTAGATATTGAATAAAAACGAGGCGACTTTCTTTTCTGATTGAGTTTTACCCAGTAAAGACAGTAGATTTTGGTTTTCGTGAATCTGTCGACTCATTAGTCTAAGCATGTTGTTTTGTAAGTTTGGGTGCTTATCGGTGAGCTTTTCAATGTCATTGAAGCGAATTCGAAACACACTAGAAGCTTCTAATGCTTTGGCTGAGACCGGGTAGCGACCGGTATCAATACCGCTGAAGCCAACAATATCGTCTTGATAGTAGAAGCAGGTGATTTTTTCTGTGCCAGAGTTAATTGTGGTAAAGGTCTTAATCGAACCGGAGAGAAGAATGTAAATGTAATGAAACTCATCGCACTCTTTAAAGACAAGGTCGCCCTTTTTGAGTTTGGTAATTTTGCCACTGTTCGTCATTGTGCTGGTGTCAATCAGATTACTGATGATCGACTTACGAAGGGCGTAAAGTGAACTATTAGGATTTTGCATCATAAAATTAGGTAGAAAGTAGTCAGGCTAATGGGTAAACAAATATTTGAAATACGCATGTCAGTTCAATCTATTCTGTGTTTGTTATAAGTTTATAGTATGCTTTTATGAACAAGTTTACAGTTAGCATGAATTATGCCACTTTAACATAAACCACTAAGTCATTGATATTTAATGATAAAAAATAAATTCTTTAGATTAACTTTGACTAATGTAGTCTAAATTGACATATTTGACCAAAATACACTGACAATATTGGCATTTCACTATGAATATTATTGCAACTGATGCACCTTCTTCTAAAGGGCTCGCCAACATGTTGGAGGGCTATGATTGCCCTGCGATTTTGGTGTCTGTCGACTATCAAATACTGGCTATTAACCAACATTATCGAAATGAGTTTGGCAATACACCTCTAGAACAAACGTCGCGTTGTTATGAGGTCTCGCACGATTACACCGTGCCTTGTGATGAGGCAGGGGAAGATTGTCCGTTATCCGCTGTCCTCCAAAGTGGTCACAAAGAGCGAGTGCTGCACATTCATCAAACGCCAAGGGGGAAGGAACACGTTGATGTCGAAATGTTGCCTATCTTTGATGACGAGGGAGAGTTGCTGTTTTTTGTCGAGCTGTTACGAACCATCTCGATGGCCAGTCCTGAAAATATTAATAACAAGCTGGTGGGCGCAAGTCGACGTTTTAATCAAATGCTTGAAAAGGTTACCCGGGTCAGTCAAAACGATGTGTCTGTTTTGCTGCTGGGTGAATCAGGCAGTGGAAAAGAGTTGGTGGCAACGGCGGTACATCAAGGCAGCCAGCGCAGTAAAGGGTCTTTGGTGACCTTGGAGTGCGCAGGTTTGACGGATTCTTTATTTGAAAGTGAGTTATTTGGTCACGTCAAAGGCTCCTTTACTGGGGCGAATAACAATCGCACGGGCCTGGTGGAGTTAGCGAATGGCGGCACCTTGTTTCTTGATGAAATCGGCGATGTGCCCCTTTCTATGCAGGTAAAGTTGTTGAGGCTGATTGAGACAGGGTCGTTTCGCCCTGTGGGGTCTTCTATTATTAAGCACAGTAATTTTAGACTGATCTGTGCCACCCACAAAAATTTATTTCAGATGGTGAAGTCGGGAGAGTTTCGTCAAGATCTCTATTATCGAATCAATGTATTTCCTATTTATGTGCCTTCCCTTCGAGAGCGACAAGAGGATTTGCCGCTTTTAATTATTGCGTTGTTAAAGCGAATCAGCGAGGGCAAGGAATATTACTTGACTGATTCGGCCCTTCAACTGTTAAGGCGTTATGACTTTCCCGGCAATATTCGTGAGTTAAGCAATATTTTGAATCGTGCGGTTATTTTATCCGATACCAACCTGATTGAGCCGAGTACCATCCAAGAATGCTTGGATATCGATCGTGAGTTAGGTCAATATAATGATAATAGTTTGCAAATAGACGATTCAGGGCTTGCATCAGGGCGATCTAATGGAACAGAATGGGTTGACTTGAAAACAGCCGAAAGTCGCTACCTGGCAGATCTAATGGCCTTTTATGAAGGCGATAAGGAGAAGGTAGCGAGTGTTGCTGGGATCAGTCTTCGTTCATTGTATCGAAAACTCGAATCTTAATAAGATTTCTTAATAAGTTCGATAGGCATGAATGGGTTGAACAAGATATTAGTCGAACCTAATATGTCTGCATTGAGCAAGCGTTGCTTGATGTCTTTTTTTTATTATCAAGGAGTACAGTAATGTCTTTACGTATTAATGATGTCGTTCCAAACCTAGAACTTGAAACAGACCTAGGCACTTTTAAACTACACGACTGGATCGGCGACAGCTGGGCGATTTTGTTCAGTCACCCAAAAGATTTTACACCCGTATGTACAACAGAATTTGGTGCTGTTGCACAGTTGTCTGCAGAGTGGGAAAAACGCGGCACAAAAGTAATTGGCCTATCTGTTGATGGCGTTGAAGAACACAAAGAGTGGAAATCAGACATCGAATCTTACTCTGGCGCAAAAGCCGGTTTCCCAATCATCGCTGATGATTCTCTAGAAGTCTCTAAAGCGCTAGACATGTTGCCAGCAGACGCTTACCTACCTGATGGCAGCACAGCAGCAGATTCAGCCAGTGTACGTGTTGTTTTCATCATCAGCCCAGACAAGAAACTGCAATTGTCTATGACGTACCCAATGTCAGTAGGTCGTAACTTTGCTGAAGTATTGCGTGCTCTTGATGCGCTACAAGCAAGCTACGGTGTGCCTGTTGCCATGCCAGCAAACTGGCAAGCAGGTCAAGATGTTATCGCGGCGTTGTCTTTGAATGATGAGCAAGCGAAAGAAAAATTCGGTGAAGTGAACACCGTATTGCCTTACCTACGTATGGTTAAATTACCAGCGTAAGTGGCAGTCTAGATAAAATAAAACCAGATATCGTATTCGGTATCTGGTTTTTTTTGCTTTATATTACGGGTTAAAGTGCTTTGTAAGCGTTTAGGCCGCCCGCAACGTATTTTGCGTTTTTGTAACCCATGTCAATCAGTGAGGCTGCCGACAAGGCACCACGGTTGTTGGCGTTGCAGTAACATAAAATTTCCGTATCCAAATCAGGGATTTTGTCCTCAACAATCATCTCCAACTTACCGCGACTGATGTTCATTGAACCGTCGATATGGTGTTTTGCGTGTTCGTCTGGATCACGAATGTCTAAGGCAATAGCACCATTAGCAATGCGTTCGTTGACGGTATCGGGCGCAATGCCTTCTGCTTTTGCTTGAGCGGCATCCGCCATGGCTTGGAATTTCTTTGTATATTGCATTGTAGTAAACCACTTATTAATTAAGGTTGGCCTAATATATTAAGGATGCTGGCTTTTTTCAAGCGCGGGTTGCGCATTAATACTCCTTCTGTCTCAATGTGTTAAAAGTAGAAGTGCACTTTGTTCGGCCTTTGCTCTATGATAGCAGGCTGATGTTTTTGAACTTAAATTGGAATAACTTGATTATGAACAGCACTCCTACTCACAAGCCAAGACCAATGGTTGACCTCATTGTCAGTGTGATTTTGCCTTCTTTTATTTTAATGAAGCTCAGTGGCGAAGAGTCATTAGGCGTCAGTGGTGGCCTATTATTAGCACTGGCTTTTCCCTTTGGTTGGGGCGTATTTGAGCTGATAAAATATAAGAAATTTAATTTTATCGCCTTGCTTGGTGTGATCAGTGTGTTTTTAACAGGCAGTATTGGCTTGTTTGAACTAGACAATAAATGGTTGGCAATCAAAGAGGCCTCTATTCCGGCCATTATTGGCATTGCCGTGTTTATATCGACGTTTACGCCTTACCCCTTGGTGCGCGCTTTATTTTTCAATGCATCCATCATGGATGTTGAGATGATCAAGCAGAAACTCGAAGAAAACCACACCACACAAGTGTTTGAAAAAAGGCTGATGACAGCGACCTATTTTATTACTGGGTCGTTTGCGTTTTCGGCCACAATGAACTACATCTTGGCGAAATGGTTGGTGACAAGCCCTGCTGGTACGGAGGCATTCAACGAAGAGTTAGGTCAAATGACGCTCTACAGTTACCCCATGATTGCGATCCCCTCTATGATTATGATGATGGCCATCTTCTTCTACCTACTGCGCAGTATCAAACAAGCAACGGGTCTCAAACTCGAAGATCTTATTATTAAAAAGTAATGGCGTTCGCTGCTTTTTCAAAAGCCTTTGGTTCGTATGCAAAGGCTTCAAGTCTTCAAGAAAGTGGCTTTTTTTGCTGTGCTATTCATCTTGTTGACGGCGCAAACTGATGCAATATAGATACATCCATGTTACAAAAACCGCTCGGTAAAACAGAAGAAAACTCAATGAAATCAAACGATACATTAGACAGACGTTTTAGTATTGCCCCTATGATGGATTGGACGACATCAGATTATCGGGTTTTTGCACGAACGCTGACCAAACGTACACTGCTCTACACTGAGATGGTGACGACGGGGGCCTTATTGCAAGGCAATCACCCTGAAAGATTTTTACGATATGATGAGTGTGAGCACCCCATTGCACTGCAATTGGGAGGGTCGGATGCTGCGGCGTTAGGGCAGTGCGCTAAAATGGCAGAGCAAGTCGGCTTCGACGAAGTAAATCTGAATGTTGGGTGTCCCAGTGATCGAGTGCAAAATAGCTTGATAGGTGCGTGCTTAATGGCGCATCCAGAGAAAGTCAAAGAGGCCATGCGTGCCATGCAGGATAATTGTTCGATCCCTGTCACCATCAAGCATCGCATTGGTTTAGACGATCAACAGGAATACGCCGTACTGCGAGATTTTGTGGGTGACATAGCTACCACAGGCGTCTCAACGTTTATCGTTCACGCTCGTAATGCTATTTTGGAAGGGCTTAGCCCAAAAGAGAATCGTGAAGTGCCACCTCTTAAATACCATTATGTGCAGCAATTAAAGAAAGACTTTCCTCACCTTGAAATCATTGTAAACGGTGGCATTAAGACAATTGAAGAGTGCAAAGCGCAACTTGAGCAGGTAGACGGCGTCATGGTGGGACGAGAGGCTTATCATAATCCATGGTTGCTGAGCCAAGTTGATACGGCGTTGTTTGGTGATCATGCTTTGGTGTCTGACCGTTATCAGGCATTAGAGGCTTTTGTGCCCTATGTGGAAAAAAAGTTGGAAGAGGGCGAGCGATTGCTTCATCTAACGCGCCATATTTTGGGTATCTTTCAAGGTGAGCCTGGCGGTAAGCAATTCCGTCGGTATTTGTCTGAAAATGGCCATAAAGCCGACGCAAAGATTAACGTACTATTAGAGGCCATCGACTTGGTCAAACATCATCAACACAAAGGAAAAGAGCAATGAGCAATAAGTTATCTCAATTAAAAGCGTTCACGACCATTGTGGCAGATACCGGTGACATCACCGCGATTAAAGATTTTTTACCTGAAGATACAACCACTAACCCTTCTTTGATGTTGAAAGCAGCCCAAATTCCTGAGTACGCTCCTTTTCTTGATCAAGCGGTCGCTTGGGCGAAAACACAAAGTGATGATAAAGCGCAGCAAATTGAAGATGCGAGTGATAAATTAGCTGTGATCGTCGGCACTGAGATTTTGAAGTACATTCCGGGTCGCATTTCAACAGAAGTCGATGCCCGTTTATCTTTTGACAAAGAGGCCACTTTGGCAAAAGCGCGTAAGCTTATTGCACTGTATGAAGACGCTGGTGTGTCTCGAGACCGTGTATTAATCAAAGCGGCGTCAACATGGGAAGGCATCAAAGCCGCTGAGACGTTGGAAAAAGAAGGCATTAATTGCAACCTCACCTTGTTATTTTCTTTTGCTCAGGCTCAGGCTTGTGCTGAGGCCGGTGTGTTTTTGATTTCGCCTTTTGTGGGCCGTATCCTCGATTGGTATAAAAAGTCTACTGGTCAGGAATACAGTGCAGAAACCGATCCTGGTGTTGTCTCTGTGACAGAAATTTATAATTATTACAAAACACACGGCTACAAAACGGTCGTGATGGGCGCCAGTTTCCGTAATATCGGAGAAATCGAGCAGCTTGCAGGCTGTGACCGTTTAACCATTAGTCCTGCGTTGTTGGACGAGTTGAAAAAAGACGAAGGTATATTAGAGCGTAAATTGTTGCCTGCGTCTGATATTAAAACCGCACCTAGTGCGATTACCGAAGCAGCATTCCGTTGGGCCATGAACGAAGATGCTATGGCAACAGAAAAGTTGTCTGAGGGTATTCGTAACTTTGCTGTGGACCAGGGTAAGTTAGAAGTGACGTTGGCGTCTATGTTATAGCCTTTAACCTCACAAGGCTTGATTTGATAAAACGCGGCCAATTGCCGCGTTTTTTGTTTGCTAAGGAAAACAACATGACTGAGTTTGATAAGATGCGCCGAGGTGAGCGGTTCAACAGCATTGATCTAGATTTGCGTTTACGGCGTGAGGCCGCACGCTTGGCATGCGCGAAATACAATGCGCACCCAAGTAAGGGCAATCTTCGCCATATTACTCGGTTGTTTGCCTCTTCTACGAATACCGTGATTGAACCTGGCTTTCAGTGCGATTACGGTACACAGATTTATTTAGGCGAACGGGTATACATTAACTTTCAATGTGTGTTTCTAGACAGTGCGGCTATTACGATCGGCAATGATGTTCTGATTGGACCGGGTGTTCACTTATACACGGTCGATCACCCGAGAGAGGCGAGTCAGAGAGCGTCAGGAGTCTGTGTCGCTCGCCCAATCGTTATCGGATCTGGTGTTTGGATTGGTGGCGGTGCAAAAGTGCTGCCAGGGGTAAGTGTCGGCGATAACGCAATTATTGGTGCGAATGCGGTGGTAAGACGCGATGTGGCAGAAAATGAACGCTATGTTGGAGGGTAAATAAATCAAAGCAACATCAGTGTCGCTGCTTTGATTAGAACACGTTTTTTAAAGGTTGATCACAACAGTTTGGGCATCAAGCTGTTTTTGCAACATAGCAGAAAGAAGCAAAGACTGTTTCAAGAAGAGGCATCTTTATTCTCTTGCTCTGCTTCTGCTGCCTTAATGCGATTGTAGATTTCTTCTCGATGAACGCTGACCTCTTTCGGTGCCTTGATGCCTAAGCGTACCTGTGAGCCTTGAATGCCCAATACGGTTATTTCAGTATCGTCTCCGATGTTGATGGTTTCACCTGAGCGTCGTGTGATGATTAACATAATTCCTATCCTTTGGTTTTGTTGTCGACAAATACGAAACGCTGACTACTTCAGTGACGTCTTCAATGTATTACTAAAAAAAGTGTCAAGATAATTTTCTTTGTGCCAACTTTACCACACCAATGATCTGGTAAGTGTCACTCACTTTTATCTGAGTATACTCGCTATTGAGTGAGTGTAGATAGACATTATCCACATCGAAAATCAGTTTTTTAAATACAGCGTGTTGATGGTCAGGAAGCTTTGCGACAACCAAGTCACCATTTTTTGCGCGCTGGTGGGGTTCTACCAATATAAAATCGCCTTCCGAAATGCTGATACCGGATTGAGCGCGCATACTGTCATTTTCAACGGGTAGCCAAAAAGCGTCTTCAGAAACAGGTTCTGCAGTAGCTATCCACTGTGTTTTATGAGGGTATAGGGTGAGTGTCTTTGGCCAAGGTGCAATGATGTCATAATTAAGGATTGGGCATTGATAGAGTTTAACGTCTTCTTTGGTCGGTATTGCTTCAACATAATGCAGAAAACGCTCTCGAGTGCCTTGTGTTGTACCGTGAGCAAGCCATTCAGGGCTGCATTCGAGGTGTTTGGCTAGATCCAGTAACTTACGAGGGTTTTTGGTAGCGCCTTCCTCGATTTTTTGTAGGGACTGTTGTGTTATGCCAACACGACTTGCTAACTCTGCTTGAGTCAGTTTTAAGTGGGTTCTTCTTTGTTTACAACGTTCAGCCATGCTCATGGTGGTGATAATTACAACTTTAACTGTATTTGACAAACAATAAAAACTGTCATCAAATACAGTTAAAGTTGTTAAGGAGGCACTATGTCAGCTATAGCAAAGGCCGTTAAGATTATTGGAAGTCAAACTGCGCTGGCGAATATTCTAGGCGTTAAGCAAGCCCATGTTTGGAATTGGTTAAATATACACAAACGTGCACCGGCTAAATACATTCGACGCATCGCTGCGTCCACAGAAGGGCAGGTCAGTGAAAGTGAGCTACTGATGGACCATGAGCGGCCATAAATTCATTTATCGGTAATTTTTACTGGGTGTTTTTAAAACAGGCCAAAAAGATAGCGACTTTCGTGCGCTTTTTTACTGTACAATGCGCCACGATTTCTTGTCGTTAACCTATTTTATAAGTGATCCCATGGCAATAAAAGCAACGGTTTATAAAGCATCGGTTCAAGTGTCAGATATGGACCGCCATCACTATCAAAGTTATGAACTTACTTTAGCGTTACACCCTTCAGAAACCGAAGAGCGCATGATGGTGCGTTTAGCTGTGTTTGCCTTATTGGCTGATGAAAAAGAAAGTGGCGAGCAGCTAAGCTTCACGAAAGGCATCAGTACCGAGGACGAGCCGGATTTATGGCAAAAAAATTATTCAGATGAGATTTTGCTTTGGGTTGAGCTTGGTCAGCCAGATGAAAAGCGTCTTCGAAAAGCGTGCGGTCGCGCTCAGCAAGTTGTCGTGGTGAATTATAATGACAAATCGGATATTTGGTGGGAGCAAACCAAGGGCAAAAACAGTCGCTTTGACAACCTAAGAGTGCTGCAATTTCCAGAGTCACAAGTACAAGCTTTAGCGGCTATTTGTACGCGTTCTATGCAACTAAATGTCACGATTCAAGATGGTGAAATGTGGCTTTCTGGCGAATTGGGCGAGTGTATGATGGCACCTAAATGGCGACATCAGTAAGCAAAAAAATTAAGGCCAATCAGAACGTGTTCTTCAATTTATTGGCCTTTTCTCTTCTTATCCTTACACTTTATTCTTTTAGCGTACGCTGAAAGAGTGCGATGGCTTTGTTGTAACATTCTAACGCCAACGCGGGGTCGTAACGGTCTCCTTCATCACGCATGAAAGCATGTTGTCCATTAAACTCATACCAAGTAAACCGTCGTTCGGTATCCATTAATTGTTGATAGATTTTCTGACGTCCTTGTGTTGGGACATGAGGATCTTGCTTGCCCCATACTAACGCTATTTCTCCCTGAATTTCTTGGGTTCTGGTAAAGGTGTCATTGCCTGCTTGGCAAGGGAGCGTGTTTGAATGGATGTCCGTTGCATACAGGCAAAAAGCGGCATGAATGCTGGGTAGTAAAGCCGCGCGATAAGCAAGGTGGCCTCCCAAACAAACTCCCATACTGCCAAACTTGCCGGTGCAGTAGTCTTGCTCTGAAAAGAAGGTCAACATGGCTAACGTGTCACTGTCGTGGGATTCGAGTGGCTTAGTGAACTTGTCATTATTGCCCTTATCTTTGCCTTTATCGTCGTAACCCAGCACAGTGCCTATTGGATTGAGTTCGTGAAATACCTCGGGTACCACTACGACAAAGCCGTGTCCTGCCATGATGTTGGCAGAGCGTGAAATAGGCGCTGTTTGTTGGAAAATTTCAGAATAGAAGAAAATGCAGGGAAAACGACCCTCTGCTTGAGGGCGGTAAACGGTACAGCGCATCAGGCCAGTTGGCGTATTAATGTCTTCATCGTGGCGTTGGGTGATCATAGGGTTCCTTAACAGTGATAGCGTCTATGCGTAAAAGTGTAATTTTATTACATCATAGTCTACTTTTTAAGAAAGAAAATACACAAAAAAATCCGATAAACAGAGTGCTTATCGGATTTTCTATTGAGGGTGTTTGCGTTTTTGCTAAGTCGTTGGGCTTAGCGTTTTCTTGTACGATTTATTACCCGTCATAAAGATAATAAGGAAGAGAACCAAACCAACCGCTTGAATCCATATGTCTAAATTGGGCCATAGCATCATAATAGACGCAACCAGCAACGCTGCGCGTGGAACGATAGACAGTTTATCTTCTAGGTAACCCTCCATCGCACCAACAAGAGCATACATACCAATGGTGATGAAGAAGGTGAGACGCAGTAAGGTTTCTGGGTCGCCACCAATCAATGGGGTATAGGCCATCAACAGAGGGACTATGTATAGTCCTTTCGCCAATTTCCAGGCTGTTACGCCGGTTCGCATAGGGGGGGTTTTGGCGATCGCCGCTGCAGCAAAGGCCGTCAGACAAACCGGTGGGGTAACGTTACTGTCTTGCGACAACCAAAAGATGATCATATGTGCGGTGACCAGAATCATCGCTACACTGTTCGCACCAAGTGCCTGATCCATCAACATCCCTTTAAAATCATTAGGAACCTGAGCCAGTAGAGCTTCCGCTTGTTCCATTGGCATGCCTTGTGCCAAGGTCGCTAATGCAGCAGGGTCTACCAACATGAAGACAGCGCTGGCGGCTTCGGGTAAAGTGCCAGACGCCATCATTTCCAGTAATTGACTTTCAGCGATCAAGTTAAACAATGCTGGCGCTGACAGAGTGCCCAATACGATATAAGAAGCGGTCACGGGCAAACCCATGCCCAAAATCAAAGAAGCGATGGCCACCAAGATAATGGTAAAGAACAAGCTGCCGCCTGCCCAATTCGTAATCAGCAGCGAGAAGGTGTTTCCTACACCTGTGGTACTGATAACATTAACAACGAGGCCGATACCTACCAATAATACGGCGGTGGTGGACATATTTTTCGCCCCTTGCGCCATTGCATCAAGAATGGCAGCCGGTCCCATACGGTGTTTGCTGGATAGAAATGACGCCAAAATAACCGCAAGGATACTGATGCCAGCGGCGTATGTTGGGGTAAACCCTTGAATTAACAAAGCGACCAACACACCAAGCGGCACAATATGGTGCCAGCCTTCTTTAAGAACAGTAGAGACTTTTACTGCATCATCGCTTTCTGTCGCGATAACACGGCTACGCTTTGCTTCGACACGAACGAAAAAACCCACCGACAGAAAATACAAAAGAGCAGGAATGGCCGCGACACTGATAATGGTGACGTAAGAAACTTGCGTGTAAGACGCCATAATAAACGCCCCCGCTCCCATAACAGGAGGCATTAACTGGCCACCAGTCGAGGCGGCGGCTTCAACGCCAGCAGCAAAACGTGCTGGGAAGCCAGCGCGACGCATCAAAGGAATGGTGATTACCCCAGTAGAAACGGTGTTGGCTACTGACGACCCTGACACCGATCCCATTAATCCAGATCCGAGTACGGCGACAAAACCTGGACCACCGATCATTTTACTGGCCAGTGAGCGAGAGAGGTCAATGATGAAATCGCCCGCACCAGATTTTACTAAGAAAGCACCAAACAGAATAAACATGAAGACAAAGCTCCATGAAATGCGTGAAATCGAGCCAAACATGCCGTCAGTGCTAAAAAAGCTACGATAAAGTAAGGTTTCAACGCTTAAGCCAGGAAAGTTAAACATACCGCCAAGCCAGCTTCCCCAAACGACAACATAGGTCAAAGCGATAACGATGAGAAAGGGAATAAACCAACCACTGGTACGTCGAATCAGTTCTAGTGACAACAACACTGCGATACTGGAGACAATCCAATCCGACGTGTTGAAGGTCACGCCTCGGGCATAAAGAGCGTCTTCAAATAAGACGATATACACCACCATCCCAATCAAAGCGAGAACAATGACGGTGTCAAAAAACATGGCGACTTTACTGTCTCGCCATTTTTGGTTGGCAGGGATAAGTAGGGCGCACAATGTACCAAAACCAGCAAAGTGAAAAGCGGATACCCAAAGTTCTGGCAAGGTGGCAATGGTATTAATATAGATATGCGCCACTGCTAAAAAAATAGAGAGGCTAAAGACTAGGCGGTTTAACCAAAGTCCAGAGCGATGTTTGGTCTCGAAATCTTCAAGATTAATTTCTTGAGATTCAGCTGGTTTTTGCGATGCAGCAGTCATAGACAGACAACCCTTATATAGACAAAAAACGTATTATAGCAAAAGTCAAATAAGAGCACTGAGTAACATCTCAGTGCTCTTATTTTGAGCAAGGAACTTTATTCTGCGATTAAGTGATTAGGTATAGTAACACCTTGTTCACGGTAATAGCGCAATGCTCCTGGATGCAGTGGCACGTAAAGTCCTTTTAGAGCAGTTTCAACAGACATGCTGCTAGTCGCTTTATGGATCGCGCTTAGATAGTTTAAATTTTCATAAATGGTTTTGGTTAACTGATAAACATCTTCCTCAGATACGTCTGCACGTGTTGCTAGAAAGTTTGATTCTGCAATCGTGTTTATTGGTTTTGTTTGTCCTGGATATGTGTTGGCTGGAATGGTGTATTTAGTCCACAAATCATATTCATGGTTTGTTTTAGCCATTTGCTCATCAGTAAAGTCAAGAACAGTAACCTTATCACCAAGCGAGGCATACAGGCGTGTTATCGCTCCTGCTGGAACCCCAGCCGGGGTATTCATGCCATCAATATTACCATTCTGGATAGCATCCGCGCTGGCTCCATAACCCATGTAAGCCAAACTGAATTCGTTTGCATCGATGTCTAAACTTTTCAAAATATGACGGCCTGACCCTTCAGCTCCTGAGTTTTTTTTGCCAATGGAAAACTTATTATTGCTACCTTCCAGCTCTTTTAAATCAGCAATTGTCCCTGTTTTAGCCAACTCACTTCTAATGGTAAAGTGCTCTACTTGCTGCCAGAGTGTGCTGATAGACCTTAGCTCGGTTTGTTTACCGGCCCTTTCCATTGGCCCTGTTCCATTCCAAGCCCAAGCACCATTTATACCTTGAAGTATACCAAATTGTGCCTGATTTTCTCCCAAAAGCTTGATGTTTTCGCCTGAGCCTGCAGAACTGACGGCTGATAAAGATACACCAAATTTTGGTTCAAGTTTGACTTTACTGAGTGTGGCAATAGCAACGCCTACAGGGTAGTAGGTTCCTCCTGTTGAAGCCGTTGCTAGTATATAGTTTTTGTCTTCTGCGGCGTATACCCCCGAAGTCGATATTGTAATTGCAGCGATTGTTGCTGTTGATAAGACAGTTTTAGTGATAAATCCCAATTTCATTTTATTTTTCTCCTAGTATGGGCTTAGTTGAATATCTATACAGGCTAATTTCATGCCAATTATGTATCTTCATGATAAATAAGGTCTTTTTTAATTTTTATTTAATTTTTTAATTATTTACACAAAACTGAGCAAATTTTTGCTTATAGCTTACTGAATGGCGTAAGCAAAAAATTGCTTACGCGAAACTGAGTAGGAATAGGGTTTGAGCATTTAGCTCTTATGGCAGGTGTTTTTACATGAGCGAAATATTGCCGATTGCAATAGCTTATGGCTAGATGACGTTTAAACACCAGGTTTTGCTATCTGATGTTGAATAGAGAGCTGCTCTTGGGTAGGTGGTTTTAGCTAATACTACTTAGGCTATGGATTAAGCGCTTGCTCCATTTCTATTATGGCTTACCAACATATACTTTAGATGGTTTTGTATGAGTTAGGGAGGGCAAACATTGCTTGTGGACGAAAGAATATAAAAACGCCGCACTTAGGATGCAGCGTTTAAGATTGATATGTGAAAAGTATTATTCAGCAATCAAGCGGTTAGGAACATCGATACCACGTTCACGGTAATAGCGTAATGCACCAGGGTGCAATGGCACTGGCAATCCAGAGATGGCTTTTTCGATAGACATCACTGACGTTGCTTTGTGAATTGCGCTTAAGTAAGAAAGGTTCTCGTACAATGCTTTCGTCAACTCATAGACGTCATCATCAGAGATATCCGCACGTGTTGATAGGAAGTTCGGTTGTGCAACCGTGTTGATTTCCTTGGTTTGACCTGGGTAAGTATTTGCAGGAATGACGTATCGAGTCCATAGGTCATAATTGCCGTTGGCCTCTTTAACTTGCTCGTCGGTAAAGTCTAGAACTTGTACCTTGTCGCCCATTGAGGCAAACAATCGAGTCACTGCACTGACAGGCACACCAGCAGGTGTGTTCATGCCTTCAATGTTGCCGTTTTGTATCGCGTCTGCGCTGGCGCCGTAGCCCATGTAAGCCAATGCGAAGTTATCGGGTTCAATGCCTAAGCCAGAAAGTTGCTGACGGCCTGAACCTTCAGTACCAGAATTCTTTTTACCAATAGAAAATTTATTATTGGTGCCCTCTAGCGCTTTAAGGTCGGCCATGGTGCCGGTTTTTGTCAGGTCTGATTTTAAAACAAAGTGTTCAACGTTTTGCCAAAGCATGGAAACAGAACGAAGCTGCTCTTGTTTACCTGAACTTTTGAATGGGCCATCGCCATCCCAAGCCCAAGCACCGTATAGGCCCTGTAAAATGGCAAACTGTGCTTGGTCTTCACGCAACAATTTAATGTTTTCACCCGAGCCAGCAGAGCTGATTGCTGAAACAGACATGCCAATTTTTGGCTCAAGCTTGACTTTACTCAAGGTAGCGATAGCAACGCCAACAGGGTAATAAGTACCACCGGTGGATGCAGTTGCCAAGATATAATTACGATCGTCTGCAGCGGATGCACCGGTTGCAGAAAGTGCAATAGCCGCCGCTGTTGCAGTTGATAAAATTGTTTTAGTCATAAGTCCCAATTTCATTTTATTTTTCTCCTGTTAATAAGGGGCGCTGAGGTAATATAGTGATTTCATATCTGATGAATTGTACTTCCATTGATGCATATTGAGTTTTTATATTTGGAGTTACTTCTAAACTCAATAAATAACGAGATAGCCACTTGGTATCTCGACAGATACAGCTTGCGCTCAATATAAGCAAACTATTGTTCATGAGGAAAGAGTTAAAAGAAGATTATGCAAGAAAAACTTAAGGTTCGAGTTGTGTTGTTCGACTTAGGCAACGTTTTGGTTAATTTGGGAGAGGTCGCCGAAATAAGTGGTATGTTAAATACGGAAGGTGAGGAGTCGGACGTTTGGTTGCAGTGGCTATCGTCTCCCGCTGTGGCTGCATTTGATTCTGGTAAAATCACTTTTGAGCAGTTTGCAAAGGCATTACTGCAAGAAGTGGGCAGTCAAACACCCATAGACGTGTTTAAGGCGCATTTTAAAAAATGGCCAAGAGGGTTGTTTGACGGCGCTTTAGCGTTGGTTGAATCCGTGAAGCCAGAATACCATCGAGCCATATTGTCGAACACAAACGCGGCTCATTGGCCAAGGTTAATGAATAAGATGGGCTTGGCCGGCGTTTTTCACAGTTACTATGCTTCTCATCTTATCGGCGCCGTAAAACCAGATGGCGCGATTTATCAATACGTTCTGGATCAATTGCAGGTATTGCCAGAAGAAATACTGTTTATTGACGATAATCAGATTAACATTGACGCTGCAAAGGCGTTCGGTATGCAGGCTTTTCGAGTGAAAGGGGTGGAAGAGGCCAGATTCGTACTGGATCAACATGATGTTCTGCTTAAGCCTTTAGCGGAATAGTGTGTGCAGGACAATGTTCTATGAACAAATGATCTATTCATCATGATAGCTTAATCAAATGTTGAGTTTATTCATTGGTGTTGTATTTTTAGAGGTATCTCATGTTGTTGGAACGAATCGGCAATGAACAGTAAGTCCTGTAAGGTGATGTATTTAATGATGAATGTGTTGGGGAGTCGTAGTTTGCATGCGTACATTTGATGGGCATTCCTCGATCCGATATTCTCGTACTCGGCCAATGTATCCTGCTGAGTTGTATTACTGGCTTTCAAAGCAAGTGGCGAACCCAGGTGTGGTTTGGGATTGTGCCTGCGGAACTGGCCAGGCGTCAGTAGATTTGGCTGCCTACTTTAATCAAGTTGAAGCGTCGGATATTAGTGAGTCGCAAGTGCATTCTGCGGCTCATCACAGAAGGGTAAATTACCGAATTTGTCCTGCAGAGAAAACCGATTACCCTGATAATTACTTCGATGTGGTAGTCGTTGCCCATGCTCTTCATTGGTTTGACTTGGAAACATTCTGGAGAGAGTTGCACAGAGTACTCAAACCTGGAGGGTTATTTGCTTGTTGGGGATACAACTGGCTGCAAGTGGGCGAAGCAGAAGATAAGGTGATTTCGGAAACCGTGTTGTCTGAATTGACCGATTATTGGCCGGCGCAAAGTCGTCTCCTATGGGAGCAATATAATGACATTGAGTTTCCTTTTCCCCTGATGCAAGTACCGGATTTTGAACTTAAATGTCACTGGTCCGTTACACAGACGATAGATTTTATCCGAACATGGTCTGCTTCCCAGTTAAGAATTCAAGAAAGCGGTGATGAGTTTCTACTCAACGCATCGCCATTGATACGTGAGGCGTGGTCAACACCAAACAAAAAACAGGACATACAACTTCCCTTTTTTCTTAAAGCCGGTCGATTCGATTAGCACCAGCGTTGGCTTATCTTTGTTGTCCAAAAACCAGTAAGACTAAAGTGGAATAGTACCCGTTATGAGTCGAGTTATAGTAACTCGGCATCCGAATAACAAATTTAACAATGGAGCAGGTTATGGAATCATCATACAGCGCAACCTCAAATGAGGCGGCAAAAACAGCCAACGTTAGTCAAGCGGAGTTTGAAAAACGCTATCAAGAATCGATTGATAATCCTGATGGATTTTGGGGTGTTGAAGGTAAGCGCCTCGATTGGATTACGCCTTATACGAAAGTGAAAAATACCTCTTTTGCCCGTGGTAATGTCAGTATCAAATGGTTTGAAGATGGTAGTTTGAATGCGGCTCATAACTGTATTGACCGTCATCTTACCCACTCTGCAGACAAAGTGGCTTACTACTGCGAAGGCGACGCTGAAAGCGATGAGAAAATTGCCATCACTTACCAGAATTTGCATGACGAAGTTGGCCGTTTAGCCAATGTACTCAAGCGCAAAGGGGTGGTAAAAGGCGATCGAGTCGCTATTTATATGCCAATGATTCCTCAAGCTGTTTACGCCATGTTAGCCTGCGCTCGTATTGGTGCTGTCCATTCCGTTATCTTCGGTGGCTTTTCTGCTCATGCCATTGCTGATCGCCTTAATGACTGCGAAGTTAAGTTGGTGATTACCGCCGACGAAGGTCGTCGTGCTGGTAACACTATCCCGCTCAAGCACAACGTTGATATGGCGCTTGCGAATAATGCCTGCCCTTCTGTTAAACACGTTCTTACCTATCGCTATACAAAAAAGGATATTCCTTGGTTTGAGGATCGTGATTTGGACTGGGAAACAGAGGTGCACAATGAAAGCACTGAGTGTCCTGTTGAGCCGATGAATGCAGAAGACCCCTTGTTCATTCTTTATACTTCTGGCTCGACGGGGAAGCCAAAGGGCGTTGTGCATACAACAGGGGGATATCTTGTTTACGCGTCGCTCACCCATGAGTTGGTGTTTGATTTAAAATCTGACGATGTTTATTGGTGTGCTGCTGATGTCGGTTGGATTACTGGTCACAGCTATATGGTTTATGGGCCGCTAGTAAATGGCACCACGAGTGTCTTGTTTGAAGGGGTTCCCACTTACCCCGATTCCGGTCGTATTGGTCGTATCGTTGATAAATTTGGCGTGACCATATTGTATACGGCTCCGACGGCCATTCGTGCTCTGATGTCAAAAGGCGATGAGCCAACACGCTCCAGTAAACGGGATACTTTAAGAATACTGGGCAGCGTGGGTGAGCCAATCAACCCCGAAGCTTGGTCGTGGTACTACACGGAGTTAGGGAATTCTGCTTGTCCTATTGTTGATACTTGGTGGCAAACGGAAACCGGTGGTTTGATGATGTCGCCGCGTATTGTGCAAGGTGATATTAAGCCCGGTTCTTGTACGGGACCTTTGTTTGGTGTTCAGCCCGCGTTAGTGGATGCCCAGGGTGAGTTACAAACCAAGCAAGGCGAGATGCAAGAGGGCGGCTTAGTTATCACGGATTCTTGGCCTGGTCAATCGAGAACGGTTTATGGTGATCATGAGCGTTTCGAACAGACATATTTCAGTACCTTTGAAGGTATGTATTTCACTGGAGATGGCGCTTCTCGTGATGAAGACGGTCATTATTGGATTACAGGTCGTATGGATGACGTGTTAAACGTTTCTGGTCACCGTTTGGGTACCGCTGAAATTGAGAGTGCGCTGGTGGCCCACCCATCTGTTGCTGAGGCTGCAATCGTTGGTTATCCCCATGATATCAAGGGACAGGGGATTTATGTCTATGTGAGTGCCGTTGCAGGCGTTACGCCAGACGAGGAACTGACGCAGTCATTGAAGCAGTTTGTGCGCCAAGAAATTGGGCCTATTGCGACGCCTGACTTGATTCAATGGTCGAGTAAAGGGCTCCCGAAAACCCGTTCGGGCAAGATTATGCGCCGTATTTTGAGAAAAATTGCTTCAAATGAACATGATCAATTAGGGGATACCAGTACATTGGCGGACCCAAGTGTGGTTGATGATTTGATCGAAAACCGTTTAAATATGTGACAACTAACGTATTTAAAAGGATACACAGTGATTTCACTTGTTATCGCGGATGATCATCCCTTGTTTCGTAGCGCACTCAGTAGTGCGTTACGATCAGAAATTGAAGGGATTAACATAGTTGAGTCCCATGATTTGGACTCGACTCTCCAATGTCTTAAACAACAAATAGACCTTGACCTATTGCTTTTGGATCTCAATATGCCGGGCAGTGGCGACTTGTTTGGCTTGATTCAAATTCGAAAAAACTTTCCTGATGTCCCTGTGGCAGTGATTTCCGGCAGTGAAGACAGTGCCATGGTCGCCATGGTAATTGATGCTGGTGCGTTGGGTTTTATCCCTAAAACCAGTGAGCCAGCCACTTATGTAAAAGCAATTCATGCTATTTTGGCCGGTGATATTTGGTTGCCAGATGGGCTGCGTGTGGAAGTGGCAAATCAACCAAAACCAGACTTATCGATGCAAAATAAGGTTGCAGAACTGACACCACAGCAATACAAGGTGTTGTGCTACCTTCATGAAGGACTGCTCAATAAGCAAATTGCTTATGAGTTGTCTATTTCAGAAGCCACGGTGAAGGCGCATATTACTGCGATTTTCCGTAAGCTCGAAATTAACAACCGTACCCAGGCGGTCTTAGTGGCCAGTAATTTGAAGCTGCAAATGGTGAGTACCGGTTAAGAGGGTGTTTTCTTAGTGTCATCTTTAGCTAAGGTGCGATTGTCTTTGGCTTGTGGTTCTTTGGCTTGTACGTGTTTGCTCTGAGAGTCTTGGTTTTCTTTATCGGAGTGACAGCCACAAGGGGGAACAGGGTCCATTCCTCCTTCATGCCAAGGGTGACATTTTGATAAGCGTCGCAATCCAAGGTACACACCTTTAAACACACCGAAACGTTCTATTGACTCGATCATGTAGCGTGAGCAGCTTGGGTAAAAGCGGCAGTTGTTTCCAAGAAAAGGGCTAATAAAAAGTTGGTAGCCCTTCACTAATAAAATAATAAATTTCTTCACAATGCATCTCAGGGTTTAAGCGGCTAATAAAGTAAAAACCATGTCATTTATGTGTAATTGCTCTACACAATTTGATAATGTAAACAAAATATACCATAGATTAGATACAACTTATGCCAGACCAACCTATTACTTTAGACGCCATGCAGGTTGTGGCTTATCAGGGTGAGCCTGGCGCTTACTCCCATCTTGCCTGTAATCATACTTTCCCCGATTTTAACAGTGTCCACTGCGCTACCTTTCTTGATGCGCTCAATATGGTCGAGCGAGGGGAGGCTTTGTACGCGATGATTCCTGTCGAGAACTCAACGGCAGGACGAGTGGAAGAAATTTATCGTGAGTTAAAACATACGCAGCTTTTTGTGGTTAAAGAGCATTTTGAACCCGTTAATCATTGCTTGATTGCGCCTCATTCTATGGCCTTAGACGATATCTCTCGTATTGGCAGCCACCCTCAAGCCCTTGCACAGTGCGATGCCAACATAAAAGCACTGGGAGCAAAGCCGCAAGCCATGTATGACACGGCAGGCGCCGCTAAGCATATTGCTGAAGTGAATGACCCTGGACTGGCGGTGATTTCTTCATCCTTAGCGGCAGACTTGTATGGTCTTAATATATTAAAAACGTTTTTCAACGATGCCGAAGGCAATACAACACGCTTCTTAGTGTTTTCCCGTCAACAAAAGATGCCTGTTTATGAAAAAGATCGCATGTACATCACTTCGTTTATGTTTCGTGTCAGAAATATCCCCGCCGCTTTGTACAAAGGGATGGGGGGCTTTGCGACACAGGGTATTAATATGCTCAAGTTAGAAAGTTACATGGTGAATGGGCATTTTACTGCAACACAGTTTTATGTAGATGTTGAGGCGCATTTTCAATCGTCGGCCATGCAAGCGGCATTAGAAGAGTTACGCTTTTTTTCAGAAGAGGTTCGCATATTAGGTACGTATTTAGCTGACAATTATAGGTTGAAATGAGCATGATCTATCGCCCATTTATTTTACTCACGTGTTGTTTTGTGATGTCCCAAGGTTGGTCAAAATCGAGTGAGTCTCTTGAGCTTGGTTTCTCAATGGGGGAAGCGTCTGAAGGCTTGTGCGCTTTTCAGAGCATTGCTAATGATATTCCCACGGTCGTCACGCCCTCAAAAATGCCTCAGCCAAGAGTGGACGTTTCTTCCACCTTATCGGTCTTAGATGGCGATTTCATTCGTCGTGTTAACATGCAATATGTTGAAGATTTGCTGCGTTTTGTGCCAGGGTTTGCTGTAGCGCCTTATTACAGTTCCAGCCAAAAAGTGGCTTCTTATCACGGTACGCAATTGGACCAGTATCGTCGTATTCAAGTGTTGGTCAATGGCCGCTCGGTGTACAGCGCCGGCTTGGCTCGTGTGGAGTGGGCAACGTTGCCGCTTAGTATCGAAGACGTTGCACGAGTCGAAGTGAATCGTGGCCCGAATGCTGCCAGCTACGGTATTAATTCCTTTTTTGCCGTGGTGAATATCATCACTCAATCGCCACTAGAGACGCTAGGTGAAAGTGTAACGGCTTATTCAGGAACACGTGGCGATTACCGTTTGTATGGACAGCACAGCGGATTACAAGGTGAGTGGAGCTATCGTGCATCAGCGTCCACGACAAACGTGAGCGGTTTCGACATAGATGCAGATGGTGACAAACGCCACGATGGTCATGGCGCGGTGATGGGGAACGTGTTGATTCAAAAAGAAACGCCGACCAGTTCTTTTGATATAGACATTGGCGCCAGTTCGTTGCGTGACAATATACAACCTTCTTCCTATGGTGGTCAGGCCGCAGACGTCAATGAACCGGAGCGACTTGTTGACCGAGAGCACATTAAGTTAGGCTATGGTACGCAAGTTTCTTCTGCGCATCACTTGAAAGTACAATACTATTACGATGAATCGGATTTAAATGAATACCACGATGTTGAATTAACACCGCTTTTTTACGCCCAAGTGTTTAATGGCGTAAGCAGTGGGTCTGTTAGATCGACTTACGATGTGGATCTTGTTGAAACACGGCAAGATATTGAATTACAAGATACATGGGAAGTGTCCGAGTCTGTGCGTTTGATTTCTGCCATTGGTTATCGCCTTGATGAAGCTGAGTCAGAGCATTACTTTTCCGGTCGTGTGAGTGATGAGGTATTCCGCCTTTCTTCTAATATGGAATATCGTGTGAACCCAGATTGGGTATTAAACACAGGGGCGATGTTTGAACACAGTGATATGGGAGGGTCGTTTTTATCGCCTAAGTTTGGTGTGACCTATAAACTCTCCGAACAAGAATCGTTGCGCTTTAATGTGTCAAAAGCAGTTCGAACCCCCGATTTATCAGATCAATATTTCCAATGGCAATATGCTTTATCGAACGGAGACGTTTCGACCGTCACCTATGCAGACAAGGGAGAGGCCGAAGAAAAAATTACCTCTTATGAAGTGGGTTATTACCGCTACTGGCCTAAAAAAGCAGTGTCTGTTGATCTGAAGCTTTATCATGACCAAGTGCAAGACATGGTGTTGAGTAAAAAATATTTCTCCTCTTTTGATAAAGTTGACGCACCGATAGAAGAGGGTGTGACAGAAGATGTGACAATTAATGGCGTTGAGTTAGAACTGGATTGGCGCTTTCAATCAGGTGCTATGGCACGTTTTACCTATGCGTACCAAGACACGGATACTGAAAATCAGACACTGATAGAAGCCACCACACCGGTTGTGATGTCTCTTTTCGGTAGTGTCCCATTATCAGATAAGTGGTCTGCTCAAGGCTATTACTGGTATGGAAAAGCGTTTGGTGAAGGGGATTATGCGTTACTGAACACTTGGTTATCGTATCAATTTTCTTTAGGAGGTTATTCAAAAGCAAGGATGGGAGTCGGTATGGAAACAACGTTAAATAGTGGAGCATTGGTTTCAAAACACAATAATTATGAAGACGATGCATTCGCTTATATCTTTACTCGTTTTACTTTCTAGCTTAATAAATGGAATTTAGTAAGTGAGCATCATACTTAGGGTTTTTGCGCTATTGCTTTTGTTGTTTTCAACAAAAGGATGGGCGGTGATCTATTTGGTACACGATACCGAAGAGAGTGCTGCGCGTGCGCTATCATTTCAACTTTCTCGGCAATTGCCTGTTGATACAAAGGTGACGCCGGTCCGTCGAACGGCTTATATTCAAAATATTGCTCAAATAGAAAAGGACGACATTATTGTCCCCATCGGTGTGGACAGTTTTCGTGATGTTTGCATGGTTACATCGCAAGGTGTTGTCATGGCCCTGTTTGTAGGGAAGGAAGAGTATGAAAATATTCAGGCTCGATGTTCTGTATCAACCAGCGCTGTGTTTTCAGGTGCTCCCTTAGAGAAGCGTTTGGTTTTATTGCAAGCGGTTTGGCTCGATAGAAAGCCGTTGGCGGTGCTTCACAGTGATACCTTGTTGTTGGATGAGCAAGGTATGACAAGCAAGGCCGCAGAATACGGTTTCAAGCTTTTGTTTTTTCCCACGCCGGTAGACCGTTTGTCTGTCTTAAAATCGGTCAACTTTGTGTTAGAAGATGCCAGTATGATCATGGCACTGGTGGACACTCAGCTTTATCAACAGGGCATAGCCCAAGATATACTAAGGCTGTTGTTCCATAAGCGCCAAGTCATCATCGGCCCTTCTTTGCCGTTCGTTCGAGCAGGTTCTTTGTTTGCTATATATTCAGATACTGAGGCGAAATTGGCTACTTTGGTTAATCACCTGACGCTATGGCAGAAGCAAGGTGTTTTTCATGAAGCAAGATACCCCGACAAACTGAGAGTCAGTTTTAACCCCTATTTAATTAAGTCTCACAGTGTCGTGTTGCCTTCTGCGTCTTACTTAAAAGAGCAGTACGGCCTGTGTTCTGACATAGACTGTCGGTAGTTACAGCAAAAATCGTTTAATAAGACTGGTAAAAGGCAGCGGTTTTTCCGCATGCAGCCAGTGTCCCGCCCCTGCAATCATCTTAAAGCTGCCTTGTGGAAAAAGTGCTGTGATGGCTTCTTGGTATTCTTGAATAATATAGTTTGATTTCTCTCCCTTGATAAACAAGGTGGGTATTGAGATGGGCGTATCAATCATTGGCTTACGTAAAATCGTTGCATAGCTGGCAGCAATGTTATCGATGGCCAAGCTGAGTTTATAATGATCGCTGACTTTTACAAGGTTTTTGAGTAAAAATTGTCTAACTGCATGGTTTGTTTCGTAACGACTTAGGAGGACATCCGCTTCTTTGCGTGATGCGATCGTTTCATCATTTATAGCGCTTAACCCGGCTAATATTTTGGTGTGACTTGCTTGGTAGTCGACGGGGGCAATGTCTACTACGATGAGTTTGTCTATGGATATTTGATTGTCGGTATCGACAAGAGCCGCCACCTGCATCGCGACTTTCCCTCCCATAGAGTGACCTAGTAGGTGAAAGTGCTGAATATCCTGCTCTTTAATCCAGTCTATTACCGCTGTTGCCATTTTTGGGTAGGTAGCGTCTGGCATACTGCTGGAGCGACCATGATTCGGTAAATCAATACAATGAACGATAAAGTGCTCGGCAAGCGTTTGGGCAATGGAGTGCCAATTATCTGCATTACCAAACAAACCATGAATAACCACTAGGTGTGGGCCGGAAGAGCCATATTGTTTAGCGTGTATCATAAGGTTTTACTCTGTGAACGGGTAAATTGAAATGGAAAACCATGTGTTCCATGGTAAATTAGTCGGCCTGTATTATACAAAACCTTTAAACAGTATGCTTTGCATCAAGGCCAGATAGACTATGTTAGACACATTTTTTATAAAAAACCTTAAACATCCCTTGTCCCTTGTGGCTATTACGCTTGATAAGTATGGCATACAAGCAAACGGTATTACTGTGCTTGGTTTCATCGTAGGTATGATGTCGGTGCCAGCTTTATATCTTGGGAATACCTCTTTAGCGTTAATGTGTATCGTGTTCAATCGCATAATGGATGGTTTAGACGGGGCTGTTGCTCGTGTACAGGGACCGACTGATTTAGGTGGTTACCTTGATATCACATTAGATTTTATTTTTTACTCGGCGGTGATTTTTGGTTTTGCTTTAATGAATCCAGCAGACAATGCGTTGGCAGCGAGTTTTCTAATATTTTCTTTTATGGGAACAGGGAGTAGTTTCTTAGCATTTGCAATTATGGCGGAAAAACGCAATATCAAGCGTTTGGATTATGGTAGGAAATCGCTTTATTTTATTGGCGGGCTGGCAGAGGGCACTGAAACCATTCTCTTTTTGGTGTTGATTTGCTTAATACCAAGTTACTTTTCCCTGTTAGCCTTTGGTTTCGGCGCTCTCTGTTGGGTCACTACCATCATGAGATTGTATGCAGGGTACCGAACCTTGTCTAAACACACTCACCAGCACTGAAACTAATAAAGAGCGATATCGATATCGCTTTTTACAATAGCACAACAGGCAAGCAGATGGCCGTCGTGAATCCAAGCCAGTGGCTCAGACAGATAAACCACGGTCCCTTTTAGTAATTTGATAGAGCAAGATGAGCAATAACCTTCACGGCACTGGTACTCTACTGTGATACCGGCTCTTTCAAGTTGCACGAGTAGAGGTTCATCTTCCGATACCATAAGAAACCGCTCACCCAAGGTTACCTTGTGTAACACTGGGTTAGTGTCTTTGTCTGCAGAGTTAGAGGTCGAAGTCATCGAAATCGGAATCATCTAAACTGTTATCCGTTTGGCCAACCAGGTAAGAGCTAATTTCTGCCTCTTGTGGTGCAACCTGTACGTTATCACTGACAAGCCAAGCATTGATCCAAGGAATAGGGTTATTTTTAGTAGCAAAATGGGCCTCTAATCCCACTGCTTGCATTCGAACATTTGTAATGTATTCGACGTATTGACCAAGTATCTGAGCATTTAGGCCGATCATCGAACCGTCTTTGAATAAATATGCTGCCCATTCTTTTTCTTGCTCAGCGGCTTCGATAAAGATGTTACGCACTTCGTCCTGACATTCTGCTGCGATCAATGCCATTTCAGGATCGTCTTTGCCAGATGCCATCAGGTTCAACATGTGCTGTGTTCCGGTAAGGTGCAAGGCTTCATCCCGGGCGATTAATTTAATTATTTTTGCGTTACCTTCCATCAAGGTGCGTTCAGCAAATCCGAAACTGCACGCAAAACTCACATAAAAACGAATGGCTTCTAACACGTTAACCGAAGCAATAGTCAGATACAGCGCTTTTTTCAGAGCCGCCATAGAGACGGTTATTTCGCCTTTACCAGGGATGGTGAAGGTGCCTGTTCCCATGGTGTTATAAATATTTACCATTTCGATCAAGCGGTCATAATAAATAGACACGCTGTCAGCACGCTTAGTAATTTCTTCATTATTAACAATATCATCAAAAATCTTACTTGGGTCATTGACGATATTTCGAATAATGTGTGTATACGATCGGCTGTGGATGGTTTCACTGAAAGACCAAGTTTCAATCCAAGTCTCTAATTCAGGTAGGGAAACAATCGGTAAAAAAGCAACATTGGGAGAGCGTCCCTGCACACTATCAAGTAACGTCTGATATTTTAAGTTACTAAGAAAAATGTGTTGTTCATGTGCTTCTAACCTTTGAAAGTCTTTGCGGTCCGTCGATAGATCCACCTCTTCAGGTCGCCAAAAGAAGGACAGCTGTTTCTCAATCAGTTTTTCAAAAATGGGGTGCTTCTGTTGGTCATAACGAGCAACGTTCACATTTTCACCAAAAAACATGGGTTCTTTGGTGCTATCGAAGTGTTTACGATTGAAAGTCGAGTAACTCATGTTTTAAGGTGTTCCTCAAAAACGATGGGCATTGGTTAAATAATGCCCGGTTGTAAATAATATTGGAGACGCTATTGCGTAAAATAGGGTCAATATGGAACTGACCCCAATGTGTGATCAGCGAGAACATAGAAAAGATCACAGTGCCACTCAATGTTCTACGCAACAACGTTGTTTCTGGGTCAAATTTTACAGGCACCGCCAGCGCAATCGTCCATGTCTTCTTGTTTGTCATCCGCTCCGTCACGAGTGTTGTGGTAATACAGTGTTTTGATCCCTAGTTTGTAAGCCGTTAGTAGGTCTTTTAGGATGACCTTCATGGGCACTTTTTGTGCTTCAAACTTTTGAGGGTCATAATTTGTATTCGCTGAAATTGCCTGGTCAACAAACTTCTGCATGATGCCTACAAGTTGCAAGTACCCATCGTTTGATGGAATGGTCCAAAGCAATTCATAATTGGCTCTTAGGCGCTCAAATTCGGGTACAACCTGCTTTAAAATACCGTCTTTACTGGCTTTCACAGACACAAAACCACGAGGCGGCTCAATGCCATTTGTTGCATTACTGATTTGAGAAGACGTCTCAGAAGGCATTAGTGCGGTTAAGGTAGAGTTACGTAAGCCATGTTGAACAATATCGGCACGCAACGCTTCCCAATCGTAAAACAATTCATTAGAAACAATGTTGTCTATTTCTTTTTTGTAGCTGTCTATTGGCAAGATGCCTTTTGAATAGGTTGTTTCATCAAAACCAAGACATGGACCAAATTCTTTTGCTAACTTGTTTGATGCTTTCAAAAGGTAATATTGGATGGCTTCAAACGTTTTGTGTGTTAACGCGTTAGCACTGCCATCAGAATATTTAACGCCATTTTTTGCTAAATAATAGGCGTAGTTGATAACACCCACGCCCAGAGTACGGCGCAGTTCAGTGGCACGTTGTGCCGCAGCGATAGGATAATTCTGATAGTCCAATAGGCTGTCTAGCGCTCGAACAACGAGTTCAGACAATTCTTCCAGTTCATCCAGATTGTCTAAGGCACCCAAGTTAAAGGCCGATAATGTGCATAACGCGATTTCGCCCTCTGGGTCATCAATTTGATTTAAAGGCTTAGTCGGCAGCGCAATTTCCAAGCACAGGTTGCTTTGTTTAACAGGCGCTACCTTGGGATCAAATGGACTGTGCGTATTACAGTGATCTACGTTCTGTAAGTAAATGCGGCCCGTACTGGCGCGCTCAGACGCAAATAATGTAAACAGTTCCGATGCTTTAATCGTTTGCTTGCGAATCGTTTCATCTTGCTCATACAAATGGTACAGACGATCAAACTCTTCTTGATCTGCAAAGAATGCGTCGTACAAGCCTGGAACATCAGAGGGGCTGAACAGTGTAATGTTGCCACCTTTGATAAGGCGTTGATACATCAAACGGTTGAACTGCACACCGTAATCTAAATGTCGTACGCGGTTTTCTTCGACCCCACGGTTGTTCTTTAGAACCAGTAAACTTTCTACTTCAAGATGCCAAATAGGGTAAAACACAGTGGCTGCACCACCGCGTACTCCCCCTTGGGAACAGCTTTTAACGGCCGTTTGGAAGTGTTTATAGAAAGGAATACACCCTGTGTGGAACGCTTCGCCACCGCGGATCGGACTGCCTAGCGCACGAATAGCCCCTGCATTCACGCCAATACCAGCACGTTGGCTTACGTATTTCACAATAGCGCTAGAGGTTGCATTGATAGAGTCAAGAGAATCACCACACTCGATCAACACACAGCTACTGAACTGACGTGTTGGGGTACGAATACCGGACATGATCGGAGTGGGTAGAGAGATTTTAAACAGTGAGACGGCATCGTAAAAACGACGAATTAGATCTAAACGCTCTACCTTGTCATAGTTAGCAAATAGACATGCAGCCACCAAGATATAGATAAACTGAGGGCTTTCGTAAATCTCTCCGGTGACGCGATTTTGAACCAGATACTTGCCTTCTAATTGTTTGACGGCAGCGTATGAAAAATTCATATCACGAGAGTGATCGATGTAATCATTTAATGTATTGAATTCTTCCTCAGTGTAATTTTCCAATAACTGAGCATCATAGCGCTTCTGTTGTACGAGTTTACTAACGTGTTCAAACAAGTGAGGCGGTTCAAAATCACCAAAGGCTCTTTTACGTAAGTGGAAAATAGCCAAACGTGCGGCAAGATATTGATAATCCGGTGTTTGTTCAGAGATTAAATCCGCTGCAGATTTAATGAGTGTCTCATGGATGTCGGTGGTACGTATGCCTTCGAAAAATTGAATGCGTGCTTTTAATTCCACTTGTGAAACGGAAACGTTATCTAACCCCTCTGAAGCCCAAGTAATGACTTTGTGAATTTTTTCTAGGTTGATTTTTTCGGTCGTCCCGTTACGTTTAGTAACTGTGAGAGTGCTCATGAATTAAGTTCCCAGTCGTGCGTAGTAAAAAAGAGAGTATCTACTGTATATAGTGTGTGTTTTTGCAACAACACACTAGATGTAGTGTTTCGAGAAAGAGTTGACGCGAACAATAGTGATGATTGTGTCTAAAATCAAGGCTTGAAAAATGGTGCAAATTAGGAAACGATGCCCCGTGAAGTGCTTACTTACCGTGCCTGCCTTAGAGAACGTAAAGTTAGCCGTTGGCAATATCATAGGGTAATTTTTATCTTTTTTTTTCGAGAAATTTTTTCATCAAACTGTGTCATTTTAAATATTAGATAAGATTGATGTAAAGCCATTTAAACACGGCGACAAGTGAAAATAAGATCAACTGGTGGAGGAGGTAAAAGGGCAGAGCATGACGCCCCATAAAGGCTAGGAGACGAGTCAGTATAGATTGAGGTAAAGTAACATATTGCCAACCTAAATAGCCCAGCAAGGGCCCGATCAGTACCACGCCAATCCATGGGAATGGGAATACGATATCGAGTGTTCTATTGGGTAAAGGAATGTACTGAGTGATTAGTGAAAAAGCCTGAGGGAAATGCAACCAACCGGTATTTTGATAAATGCTGATAATCCCAGCACCACACAGAGCCGACAATAATGGCCAGCGGACCAGAGGTCTTGTCAAAATAGAAGCAATAAAAATGAAGTGCAGTATGCCAAAGTAAATCCATTGATTTGGCATAGCAAAATAGGTGACGACGGAAATAATGGCGGCCGATGCAAACAATTTGCCATCGCGTTGCCAGTGGAGAGGCGGTGTTTTCCTTGTTGTCGTTTTTAGTATGGATAGGTAGGCAGACCAGCCAATGGCACTTAAAAAAAGAAGTAAAATAGCTCGCCGAAAATACACCCAAAAAGGGTCATGAACAGCAAAGCTTAAGAAGCCAAACTCGCGTAAATCCCAACAGAAATGAAATATCATCATCAATAAGACGGCAACGCCTCGATAGACGTCTAAAAAAGCACTGCGTTGACGAGGTGACAAAACATGAGAGGCTTGCATGAACATCCAAGGAAAAATTATGACGAGAATTTTGCCATCATACCGATACTCATTTTTTAGCTCAAGCACGCCCCCCTTGATGACACGATTAAAGTCGATATTGCCTTGGGAAAGAGAGCGACTGACCTTGTTTGGAAAAGAGATCCCCGTACCTCGTCGAGTGGCATTTGTTGCTGATCAAGGCGTGTGCTATCGATATTCTGGCAAAGATCATCGGGGAGTGGGCTGGCCTGAAGATTTACTCGCCGTAAAAAAAGAAGCGGAGCAATTGGCGCGACAGCCTTTTAATTCTGTGCTGCTAAATTGGTATCAAGACGGTGAGGAGTACATGGGGTGGCATGCAGATGATGAAAAAATATTAGGGCCTGCGCCTATTATTGCCATGTTAAGCCTTGGAGCACCGCGAAGCTTTGTTTTTCGCCTTAAGTCTCACCACAACATAAAACACAGCCTAGAGTTAGAGGATGGCAGCTGGTTAATCATGTCTGCATCAACTCAGGTATTGTGGCAACATACTTTGCCCGTCAGAAAAAAGGTAAAGCAAGAGCGGATAAGCTTAACCTTCCGCTACCTGCTTTAATGTGTCACGGTTAAGGTGCTTTACGCGTCATGTTCCATTCACCTTGATGCTCTGTAAAACAAATACGATCATGCAAACGGCTAGGTCGACCTTGCCAAAACTCAATAAAGTTTGGACGTAAAACATAACCCCCCCAATTCTCAGGGCAAGCCACGTCTTGGTCTGCGAACGCACTTTCTTCTTTGCTAAAGGCTTCCTGTAGAGCGTCACGGCTAGCAATGACAGCACTCTGTTGTGATGTCCTTGCCGCCAGCTGACTGCCTCTTGGACGACTGGCAAAATACGCTTGTGTTGCAGCGCGGTCAATTTTCTCAATGGTTCCTTCAACACGAATCTGTCGAGACAAAGCGGGCCAGAAAAATGTCATGCTGGCCTGATTGTTCTGTGCGATCTGTTGGCCTTTTTCGCTGTCATAGTTCGTGAAAAAAGTGAATCCATTGTGATCACGCTTCTTGAGCAAGACGACTCGAGCGTGTGGAACGCCTTCTTGGTCAACGGTGCTGAGCACCATCGCGGTGGGATCATCAGGGCAGGCTTCGATGGCCTTTTCAAGCCAAGTATCAAATAAACTGAAGGGATCATTGCCTGCTTTTTCTTCTAAAAGATCGTCAAAATTATAGTCTCGACGAATCGAATGTAGGTCTCTGTTCATGATTAAATCCGATAGGTTGTTGTCGTCATGACTTTGGACAGTTGCGTCATAATGCTCATAACGGGTTTAGGAAATTCATACCCTCCTGCCGCTAACGCCATCGCTTTGTGTTGAGCTTCGTCTTGGTGCATTTGTGTTAACACCGCTCTACTTTTTTCGTCGTTAGCCGGTAATGTCGCCATGTGCTTTTCAAGATGCGTGCAAACTTGATCTTCTGTGGCAGCCACAAATCCTAAACTTAATTTATCGCTGATTAAGCCCGCTCCAGCACCAATCACAAAAGAAGCGCCATAAAAGAAAGGATTTAACAGACTGGGCTTGCTATGTAGGTCGTACAAGCGTTGCTCACACCAAACCAAGTGATCTATTTCTTCATCGGCGGCATGCTTCATATCTTCTCGCACTGTCGCAAGTTTCGCTGTGGTCGCTTGGCCCGCGTAAAGTGCTTGAGCACACACTTCACCCGTATGGTTAATGCGCATTAAGCCAGAAGCGTGCTTGCGTTCTTCCACTGATAATTCGCCTTCCGCTACGGTTTCAGCTGGTGAGGGCCGAGATGCTGTAGCGGCTTTAGGAACCAGTGTCTGTAGTGCGCGATCGAACTGTAATACGGTTTTGTCTAGGAAAGAGATCATGTGTTTCTCCTTATGTTACTAACCTGGTGGCCATGTCATAGCGCGGCCACCTAACACGTGCATGTGAATGTGGTAGACAGTTTGTCCGCCCATTTCGTTGCAATTCATGGCAACACGGTAGCCTGCATCAGCGATGCCTTTTTGTTTGGCTACCTTAGCGGCAGTGATTTGCAGCTTACCAACAACGGCGGCGTCATCGTCTGTTAGGTCGTTTAATGTACTAATGTGGCGTTTTGGAATGACTAAAAAATGCGTCGGTGCTTGTGGCATAATGTCTTCAAACGCAATCACATCCTCGTCTTCGTATAAAATAGTGGCGGGAATGTCGCCCTTTACAAGATTACAAAATAAGCAGTCCATATTCTCTCCTCTAATAAGTATTATTCAAGCTTGATTGTGGTTCATCAAGGCGTATTTGTTGTCGGGTTGATTGATGACAAGTTTGTCTTTTTTAGTTGCTTGTCTTTCTGTACGAGGCGCTCTGCTTTTTGTATGAGTCGATTGAGCTGTTGGTTCAGTTGATTATCCAAATCAGCACAATACAGTAACTCATCAAACCCCAACTTTTTCGCATAGTCTAACGACATCTTAACATTGTCTGTGATCAGTAAGCATTGGTCTTCGTGTCGCATCAGTGGCAGAAGCTTTTGTTGTGTGATGTGTGGGATGTGACCACCATTATCAAAGATCAAAGTAATCGTACCCGTGGTTCTTTTTGTTGGCACTTCAAAGTGATCCAGTAGACCTTCTAGGGTGGTGAAGTGTTCTATTTTGTTGGTACGGCTTTGCAGTAGGCCGAGTGCCTTTTGCAAGTCATGATCTTCTTGCCCGAATAACACAAGATCAAACAGCGTGTGGGTTGTGATGTCTTTTTCAGAGGGGCGTATACGGGCACGGATTGGGAGTGTAACGTTTATGTTGCGTGCTTTGTTCTGGTTATATATCTGAATTTCTCCCTTCATGTGATGAATAAGCTGGGTAAGGTAATATACCCCCATATCCACACTGGAGTTTGCTAATCCTACATGAGAAGGCAGCGGGAAAACGCTGAGTTCAAGCTGTGTAATGCCTTCTCGATTGACTTCACGGCGCGTGATATTCAGTGTCAGTGTTTGGTCGGTGAAGTGTTTGCATTCCTGTATTAAGCCTTCAATTAAGGATTGCAATACCCTCGTATGTTGTAAAATTTCAATATGATCTGTTTGTTGGGTATGCAATTCGATCACGGCACTGTTTTGGTCCAATCGTTGTGCGTTGTTATAGGCTTTATCAATAATGTGATCCAGCAATTCAGGATGGGTTTGTTTGGGGCCGATATCTTCTTTAATGGTGTTAATCAAATCAATGCGTTTAACAAGATCTTGTATGTTGTTATTGGCGACGAGACTGTCTTCAAGAATGTTTTTGCCTTCTTGGGTGACGGTCATTTTTTCAAAATGTGAGAGCGCACCATGGATGATATTATTTTGTCGACGTAATCGTGCTGAAACATCCGATAATAATTCAGTTTCCACCGTATCTGGGTAGGCCATATCGCGAGTAGATCGCTGTAACAAGGAAGACGTTTGAGCAATCATACCTGTGAAGTGAATCATCGCTTCGATAATGATGGTTACGGTTAGACCCCACTGTAAAAGCAGCAGGCTCGGGGCGATGCCGTAAACGGATAAGATCCAAGCGAAGTAGCCAATACACAAGGTAAGTCGTGCTGTTAAATAGTATCCAGAAAAAGGCACCTTGTAATTAAACGCCACGATAGCGTGAATCATTAAGATAATCAGCGTGGCGATCATCATCAGGGAAAGTGTCATGATGTGTATTTTTTCCGGTGCAATCATGAAGACAACAGCGAACAAAGCGTTGATTGAGCTAATGGCCAACAGCACTTTGTCAAGCTTCGGTAAGTAAGTGCGGTTATCCAGATAAAGTCTTGAAAAGAAGACAATGGCACACAAACACAAAAGAGCAGCCAAATTATAGATACGCTCTTGAACATGACGGTAGCTGGGGAAGAACTGTGCTACTTGATCGTGTATGGACAGGTGCAAGATCACAATACCGACCAGTAACGTACCGTACATAAGGTACATAGGGTGGGCGGTTCTGATAAAGAAAAAGACGTTGAAAATAAACAGAGTCAGTAACACGCCGATCAGTATACCGGTGAGCGTTAGGTTGCTTTGTGTGTCCTGGCTCCAAGTAGACAGTGTTTTGAGTTCAATTTGTGTGTTGATAGGTAAACTCGAGGAAAGTTTAACGTAGAGTGTAAACACCGGCGGCGTATTGGCTGGGATAGGAAAAATGTAGTTAGAGGCTTTGACAAGACGATTAGAGTAAGGGCGTGCGCTGCCTAACTCGGCCTGCACTTGGTTGTCGTACAAGCTTGGTAAATAAATGTCTAAGTACTGCAGTCTGTGTGAGTTGATTTCCAGTAAACTCGGTGTATTGCTCGTCGTGCGGATTGCAATGTCATTGCGCATCCAAATATTGCCTTTAACAAAGCCAAACTGTAAGTATTCTTTATTCAGTGGCCGGAATTGCTTGCTGTAGGCATCAGACATCACGTCTTTTAAAGTAAGTGTGCCTGTCTCATCAATAAAATAGTCACCATTTTGACCAATATTAATAGCATCGTGCGTATCATCCATGACAGATATCGTGTTTGAGCCCCAAGCAATATTGGAGGCGGTGAGCAAAAAGAGTAACATTAAACGAAGAATCAAAACGCTGGCCCAAAAAGTACTGCAAAGACAGTCATTATTAACTAGATAGGGGATTGAATGCTATATCCAATGTTGGTGGAACATTATGTTTGGTTTAGCTTATTGTTGCTCGGAGTGACTTGGTTTACTCGTCAATCGAAGCCCGCGACGCGAACCAATTTATTATACGGTTACGGTATGATTGCTGTGTTGGGTTTTGTGCTGGCGTTTGACTGGGTAGCGGGCATTATTTTCGGCCTTTTGGTTCTTGAGTTGGGTCGTGTGCTCAAAACATGGCTGAACAAAAAAGAAGCTGAGTTGAAAAAATAATAGGTTCAGATAGGGCCATTAATGCAAAGATAAAAGCCACTTCAATTTGAAGTGGCTTTTTTATGGGTTATTTCTGTTCGCGAGCAATGGCTCTATGGCCAATGTCGGTACGGAAATATACTTTATCCCACGATAAAGTTTTGATGACATCGTAGGCGCCGGCTTGTGCTTCAGCAACCGTGTCACCTAAAGAAACAGCGCAAAGCACGCGACCGCCATTGGTAACCACTTGACCGTCTTTTAGCGCGGTGCCTGCTTGAAATACTTTTTGGTGAGCAGGCAGTTTGGTGTTTAAACCGGAGATAACATCGCCTTTTGGATAGGTCGCAGGGTAGCCACCTGCAGCCAGAACCACACCCAAACTTGCACGTGGATCCCAATCGGCTTCCACGGTATCGAGTGTGCCGTTAATGGCAGCCAGACACATTTTGGCCAAGTCAGAGCGTAGACGCATCATAATCGGTTGGGTTTCTGGATCGCCAAAGCGGCAGTTGTATTCCAATGTTTTAGGCGTGCCATCGGCTGCTACCATCACACCCGCGTATAAGAAACCGCGGTAACGATTTCCTTCCGCGTTCATGCCTTTTACAGTAGGCATAATGACTTCATTCATGATGCGGTCGTGAATCTCTGGGGTGACAACAGGCGCTGGAGAGTAGGCCCCCATGCCACCGGTATTTGGGCCTAAGTCACCGTTATCGCGTGCTTTATGGTCTTGGCTGGTGGCCATGGGTAATACGGTTTCACCATCGACCATGCAGATAAAGCTGGCTTCTTCCCCAGTCAAAAACTCTTCGATGACAACGCGGCTACCGGCTTCCCCAAAGGCATTGCCTTGTAGCATGTCTTCAACGGCTTCGATGGCTTCTGCTTCCGTTTGCGCCAAAATCACGCCTTTACCTGCAGCAAGGCCGTCGGCTTTTACTACAATTGGTGCGCCTTGTTGCTTAATGTAAGCAACAGCTGGCGCGATTTCAGTGAAGTTGCCATAGGCCGCTGTTGGGATGTGATGGCGAGCCAAAAAATCTTTGGTGAACGCTTTCGAGCCTTCGAGCTGAGCCGCCGCGGCGCTCGGTCCAAAAATCGCTAAGCCTTCTTTTTCAAAGGCATCCACCACGCCGATGACAAGAGGGGCTTCAGGGCCAACAATGGTAAGGTCGATGGCTTCTGTTTTTGCAAAAGCAACCAAGGCCTCTATGTCTGTTACGCCGATATTGACGTTGGATACTTTATTTTCAGTTGCTGTACCTGCATTGCCTGGTGCAACAAAAACCTGTGCAACGTCAGCAGATTCAGCGGTTTTCCATGCTAAAGCGTGTTCACGCCCGCCGTTACCAATAATAAGCACTTTCATTGTTTGTTCTTCCTTTTGTCGCATCGCTGTTTAGTGGCGGAAATGACGCATACCGGTGAATACCATGGCCATGCCCGCTTCATCGGCTGCAGCAATGACTTCTTCATCACGCATTGAGCCACCGGGTTGGATTACAGCCGTAATACCAGCCGCAGCGGCTGCGTCGATACCATCTCGGAAAGGGAAAAAAGCATCTGACGCCATCACAGAACCTGGAACTTCTAGGCTCTCATCAGCGGCCTTAATACCGGCAATTTTTGCACTATAGACACGACTCATTTGGCCAGCGCCCACGCCGATGGTTTGCTCTGCTTTGGCATACACGATGGCGTTAGACTTAACAAATTTTGCGACTTTCCAAGCGAACAATAGGTCGTTTAATTCCGCTTCGCTTGGTTGGCGTTTAGAGACCACTTTTAAGTCGTCAAGTGTGATGTTGCCATCGTCTCGGTCTTGGACAAGTAATCCACCATTGACGCGCTTGTAATCTAATGCGGCAGGCTTGTCTGCTGACCATTGGCCGCACTCTAAAAGGCGAACATTTTGTTTGGTGGCGACGATGTCTGCAGCGTCATCGCTTACGCTAGGGGCAATAATGACTTCGACGAATTGGCGATCAACAATGGCTTGTGCGGTTTTTGCATCCAGTTCTTGGTTGAATGCGATAATGCCACCAAACGCCGATGTTGGGTCGGTTTTAAATGCAAGATCGTAGGCTTCGAGTTGTGATCCAGCGGTTGCGACACCACAAGGATTGGCGTGTTTAACAATCACACAAGCGGGCTTATCGAAACTTTTGACGCACTCTAGTGCTGCGTCTGTGTCCGCAATGTTGTTGTAAGAAAGAGCCTTGCCTTGACGTTGCTTGGCGGTACTAATAGAGGCTTCTTTCGGGTTAGCTTCCGTGTAAAAAGCCGCTCTTTGGTGTGGGTTCTCACCGTAGCGCATTTCTTCTTGCTTGTTGAATTGCAAGTTAAACGTACGCGCAAAGCTTTCACTGCCGCCGTCTACTTTTTTGCCTAAGAAGTTAGCAATCATACCGTCGTAATGGGCTGTATGCTCAAATGCCTGTACAGCAAGATCGAAGCGCTGGTCGTATGTTAAACCGCCTTCGGCTTTCAATGACGTGAGAAGAGCATCGTAGCTGTTTGGTGAAACGACAATAGCAACGTCTTTATGATTTTTCGCTGCTGAGCGAACCATGGTTGGACCGCCGATATCAATATTTTCGATCGCCATTGGCAGGTCACAGTCAGGACGTTCAATGGTGGCTTCAAAAGGATAAAGGTTGACAATAACCATGTCGATTTCATCAATGCCATGTTCTTTCATGATGGCACCGTCGATATCACGACGACCCAAAATACCGCCGTGAACTTTAGGGTGAAGTGTCTTCACTCGACCGTCCATCATTTCAGGAAAGCCTGTGTAGTCAGAGACTTCGGTTGCTTTCACATTGTTGTCTAGCAACAAACGGTAAGTACCGCCAGTTGAAAGAATCTCAACACCTTGAACGGTTAACTCGCGTGCAAAGTCGACAATGTCTGTTTTGTCTGACACGCTGATCAAAGCGCGTTTGATTGGGGTTATGGTATTTGGGTTTGCCATTATGGTTCTCGCAGTGAATGTAACATTTAATAAACAAGGGGAAGGAAAGACAAAAAAAGGGCGAAATCGCCCTTTTTCTTTGTACTTATAGCATACCGTATTGTTTCAACTTCTTGCGAAGTGTCCCTCGGTTTAAGCCAAGGATGGTGGATGCTTTGGTTTGGTTATCCTTTGTGTAGCTCATGACAGACTCGAGCAAAGGCGCCTCAACCTCGGCCAATACCAGCTGGTATAAGTCTGTAATTGGTTGCCCATCTAAATGAGCGAAGTAGTTTTGTAGGGCTTTTTCAACATTATCACGTAAGGGTTGTGACTGCTCTGAAGAAGCGGCTTGAAACGTATGTGTATGAGTTTGTTCTACCACAGAATGACCTTCTATTTTTAAAGCTAACCATTTGTTAATGCATACAATATCGATTAAACGAGTTACATCACTCCTCTAATGGATATTGATAACACTAGGTATAAGGTTTATTTGTCTACTGACAAACAAAAAATGCGTCCAATTCATCAAGCTGCTCTTGCGTATTATCAATACGATTAAACAGGCTGCGAAATTGACTTTTATCCGCTAACGTTTGTAAGTACCAACCCACGTGTTTACGAGCAATGCGCACCCCCAAATAATCACCATAAAACTGGTGTAGAGCGTGCACATGGGTCAGTACAAGTTGCCTTACCTCCAATAATGAGGGTGGGGCTAACAATTCATTTGTTTGTAAATAGTGATTGATTTCACGAAAAATCCATGGCCTTCCTTGTGCTGCGCGACCAATCATAATGCCATCGGCTTGAGTGTAATCTTTGACAAATTTTGCTGACTTGGCGTCTTTGATGTCCCCATTTGCAAAGATAGGGATCGTCAAATGCTGCTTAATTTCAGCGATGGTATCGTATTCAACGGCACCTTGGAATTTACACTCTCTTGTTCTGCCGTGAATGGCGAGAGCTTGAATGCCAATGTCTTGTGCCATCTTTGCGATGGAGAGGCCGTTTTTCTGGTCAAGACTCCACCCCGTACGAATTTTCAAAGTAACAGGTACCGAGACACTATTTACAACAGACTCCAGTATTTCACGAACCAATGCTTCGTCTTTGAGTAATGCCGATCCTGCCGCTTTATTGCAAACCTTCTTGGCGGGACACCCCATGTTGATATCAATGATTTGTGCACCAAGTTCGACGTTTTGCTGTGCCGCTTCCGCCATCATCTGAGGGTCACCGCCAGCAATTTGTACGGACCTTGGTGACACTTCTGCATCGTGAATTAAACGATGTCGACTTTTTGTTGAATTCCAAAGACGGACATCCGATGTCACCATCTCAGATACAACTAATCCTGCACCTTGATCATGGCAAAGACGGCGAAAAGGCAAATCTGTTACACCTGCCATAGGAGCAAGAATAACGGGTTTGTCAACGCGATATGGGCCAATAGCAAATGCCATGATTTTCCTGAATACTGGATTGAATGTTAAAGATCGTCGACAGTGTCGAGCGGGCGTGAATAATACCTAGGCAAGGCGTGTTTTTGAAGTCTTGACAGAGGAAAAACTGGCTGTTTTTTGTGCTTTTTTCATAGATAGTAAAAAAAGCACAGAAAACTAATAAGAGCGGGTGTCCGCAGGAAAGGCAATGAGTTGATGGGTGACGGCACGAGCGGCTGGGTCCTGAATGGGAATGACAAGATGGATAGGGGTGTTTGGTGGCATATAGGTGATGTCTAAGAAATCTTTATGCAAATAATTGTTGGGTGAAAATAGCCTGGCCGCTACGGGCAAACCATTGAGGTCAAAAAACTCCAGCGCAATTTTAGGCATAGCCTGAGAGAAATTGCTGGTATTTGTAATAATCGCGTTAACAAGTAGGGCATTAGGGATAGAGGGGTGGCTCTGTATTCGGACATGCTGAATAGACATCGCGCTCATGTCTTCAAATCTTGGTAGAGTGCAGCCGGTATAAGAACAAAACGACTGATAAATGGGTCGAAATGTTGCAGAGCGGCTGCCTTCGTCAAAGTAATGGGCACCCACTTGCACGGCAAACACCATGAGCCCCAGAAACGTGGCAATTAGCCAAGGCCAAGTTCGGGATGAATGGGCTGACGCGTCTGTTTCGTCCTCTAAAAGCGGCGCTAGACTTTGCTGGGCAGACAACTGCTCAAGGGCCGTATGCTGATGCGTTAGATCTGATGGTTGCGTGTTTTCGGCGGCACTTTGGGCTAATGAATGCAGTGCCGTCATGTAATCTGGTTCTTGTACAGGCGTTGCCTTTACGGGTTTCGATGCTGAGGCCAGTGCTGATGCTAACTCAGGAGAGGTTTCAGGTTGCTCTTTGTCAAAGGAGGAATTGTTGAGCGCTTTATTGGTGGACTGTGTGATTTGTGCCTTTGTCTTTGCTTTCTGGGAGGTCGGTGTTGCTGGCACTGAGCTTGTATTGACGGTTGTGGTTGCTTTAAGAGGGGATGCTGTCGCTTCGCTCAAGGCGGCCTCAACTTCCGCCAACTCAAGCTCCCAAGGCGCAAGTTCACTGGTTTTTTTACCGGTATCAGCGTTCGGCTTTATGCCAGTATTGTCAGCGGGCTTTTTTCGGTCAGCTGGGTCGAGGCTGGGTGTGTTCTGTGTTTTCGGCTGCGGCTGAAGATCGTCATCATCAAACAAGGTATCGAGCCAATCAGGGTTGACGACTTCACTGGCGGGTGAAAGAGGAGGCTCGTCGACCGGTGGTGTATTTGGTTTGATGGGGTCGTTTACCGGTTTTTCTAAGGCGTTGGGTGCAGGGGTGGTTTTTGTCTTTTTGGTCGTAGAGGGTGTGTTAGGGCGAGAAGGCTTCCCCGCATCAAAAATATGAAAGCACTGCCCACAGCGAACCTTTCCTTTGGCCATGTTCAACACCTCATCACTCACACGAAATGCAGTTGAACATTTTGGGCAGCGAGTGATTATGCTATTGGCCATATGAAATGATCTTCCTTCTTAGCTTGGGGCAGTGTATTAAATGTGTTCTTGGTGCCAAGTCTGTTGGGTGACATGGCACCTTATATGACAACAAGCATGTTAAGCCTGTTTGGTACCGACAATGCGTACCCATTCCTCTTTCTCGACAACGGACTCAATCGTAAACCATTCTTCATACGCTTCAATGACTTCTTGGGCCTGATTTGCCAAAATGCCCGACAAAGCCAGTTGTCCTTGTGGTTTTACGAGTGCGGAAATAGTCGGCGCTAGGTGTGCTAATGGCCCAGCAAGAATGTTCGCTACCACAATGTCAGCTTGTAAATCGGATTCGTAAGGGGGGAGTTTTACCTCTAATCGGCTTGGATCGATATTATTGCGCCCGGCATTAGCCTGAGTCGCCTGTACCGCTTGAGGGTCGATATCAATGCCTACCATGTTATTCGCACCGAGTAATAACCCTGCGATACCTAAAATGCCAGAACCACAGCCATAATCAATGATGGTTTTGTCTTTGCACTCTATGCTGTCTAGCCATTGTAAGCACAGTGCGGTTGTTGGATGCGTGCCCGTACCAAACGCAAGGCCAGGGTCAAGCATTAGGGTAATAGCATTTGGCTCTGGAACTTCACGCCAGCTTGGGCATACCCAGAGACGCTCACCAAATTGAATAGGGTGGTAACTGTCCATCCATTCTCTTTCCCAGTCTTTGTCTTCGAGGATTTCGATTTTCATATCGATGTCCACCTCACCCAGTGACGTCGCTTTATGTTCTACAACAGGACGAATTTGCTCAACGTCTGCGTCTGCTTCAAACAGGCCAGTAATCTTGGTGTTTTTCCAAAGTGGGGTGGTGTTCAGTTCGGGTTCATAAACAGGGTCGTCATGTACGTCTTCAAAGGTGACAACCAAAGCGCCACATTCGAGCAAGGTGTCCTCGAAGGCAGGAGCGTGGTCGGGTGTGGTATGAATACGAATTTGAAGCCAAGGCATAAAATGAAGTCCAACAATAAACAAACAAGAGAAAAAACGAAGATAGAATAGCGAAGCTTGGCGCTTGAGGCGAGAGGAAAATGATTACCCCTATCGATTTGAATCATCGTTAGGGGCAATGGCTCGGCGTTTATAGGCCGAGTTTTTTCTCTAGATAGTGGATATTAACCCCACCAACAATGAAGTTGGCGTCATTTACGAGCTCTTTTTGTAGCTCAATGTTGGTTTTTATACCATCTATGAAGGTTTCATCTAGCGCACCTGATAGGCGCTTCAATGCAGCAGTACGATCTGGAGCATGACAGATGATTTTTGCAATCATGGAGTCATAGGTCGGAGGAACGCTGTAACCACTGTAAAGGTGAGAGTCAACACGAACACCCATACCACCAGGTGCGTGGAAGTAATCCACTTTACCAGGACATGGCATAAAGGTCTTAGCGTCTTCTGCGTTGATGCGAGACTCAACAGCATGTCCGTTAAGTTTGATGTCTTCTTGTTTCAAAGACAAAGGCTGGCCGCTGGCAATGCGAAGTTGCTCTTTAACGATATCAACACCGGTTACCATTTCCGTTACCGGGTGTTCAACCTGAACACGTGTGTTCATTTCGATAAAGTAGAAATGACCATCTTCGTACAAGAATTCAAACGTACCGGCGCCGCGGTAATTGATCTTAATGCAGGCATCCACACAGGCTTTTAGACACGCTTGACGAGATGCTTCGTCCAGCATAGGAGCAGGTGCTTCTTCTAACACTTTTTGGTGACGACGTTGCAAGGAACAGTCGCGATCGTAAAGGTGAACGGCATTGCCTTGACCATCCGCTAGAACCTGTACTTCTACGTGACGCGGGTTTGTCAGGAATTTTTCCATATAAACCGTGCTGTCACCGAAGTAGGAGCCTGCTTCAGATTGAGTAACGCTGATCGATTTCAATAGGCTGCCTTCGTTGTGAACAACGCGCATACCACGACCACCACCGCCCGCTGCAGCTTTTACGATAACGGGAAAACCAATTTCGTGTGCGATGCGGATACATTCTTCTGGATCGCTCGGCACAGGACCATTTGAGCCTGGTACGGTTGGAACGCCTGCTTCTTTCATGGCTTTGATGGCAGACACTTTATCGCCCATTAGACGAATGGTTTCGGCTTTTGGGCCAATGAAAGTGAAGCCAGAACGTTCTACTTGTTCTGCAAAGTCTGCATTTTCTGCAAGAAAACCGTAGCCTGGATGGATGGCTGATGTATCGGTCAACTCGGCAGCGCTGATAATTGCAGGGATGTTCAAGTAGCTTTGCGCAGATGGGTTAGGGCCTATGCAGATGGACTCGTCTGCTAGACGCACATGGAGAAGGTCACGGTCAATTTTAGAATGTACCGCAACGGTTTTGATACCGAGTTCTTTACATGCGCGTAATATGCGCAGTGCAATTTCGCCTCGGTTAGCAATCAATACCTTATCGAGCATGATGAAACCTTTGCGTTAGATTAAAGGATGGTAATAAGAGGTTGGTCGAATTCAACAGGTTCGCCGTCTTCTACCAAGATAGCACCAATTGTGCCTGCTTTGTCTGCTTCGATCTGGTTCATCATCTTCATCGCTTCAACGATACAGATAGTGTCGCCCACGTTCACTTTTTGGCCAACTTCAACAAAAGGTTTCGCGCCTGGCGCAGAAGACTTGTAGTAGGTTCCGACCATAGGTGATTTAACAGAATGACCTGCAACAGCTGCGGGTGCTTCTGGCGCCGCAGTAGGTGCGCTTGGTGCAGCGGTAGGGGCAGCCATAACAGGTGCTGACATGACGGGTGCTTGAACAGGGGCACCGCCACGGCTGATACGGACTGCTTCTTCGCCTTCTTTGATTTCAATCTCATAAACGTTAGATTCTTCAAGAAGTTCGATTAGTTTTTTAATTTTACGAATGTCCATAGTTACTCTCTTCTGTCTGTGTTAATTGGTTCAGTGATTGCGACATTCACTGATTATTATAAATTGGGTACGACTTACCGTATTCGGTAAACGCAGCTTTTACAGTATGGGCTGTGAAAAGCAGTTGACTGGAAATTATCGGTAAAAAGCAGGATATTGTCCAGTTATGCTATAAAAAAACCAAAAAATGTTTGTGCAGTGTGTTTTTTGATCTCTTGTAAACTGCTTGTTGATTGCGTTTCATTCTGTACGCTATTGAGCAATGTGAGCCTGCAGTCGAGCCGTAAGAGTGGATCGACTCGGCTCCCCCATAAGGGTGAGTTTCTTGCGCTCTTTGCCGCTGTTATCAAGAAAAATAAGAGCCGGTGGACCAAACACATCAAACGCTTGCATTAATGCTTTGTTATCCGCGGTATTTTTTGTAACGTCAACACGAACCAGTTGGATTTTCTCAAGTGTCTCAAAGATCTCTGGTTCAAGAAACATCTCTTCTAATACCTTACAGCTCACGCACCAGTCCGCGTAAAAGTCCAGTACGATAGGACGCTCATCAGAGGCCGCAACAAAGCGATCGAGTTGCACCAGTGACGTGATAGTGGTTTCAAATAACGCGGCTTCAGAGGGTCCGTTACTGGCCGAAGGTGAAGAGAGTTTGTCCAGTGGTTGCAACGGTTTGCTGCTGCCCGTAACGGCTCCTACAAATTGCAATGTGGCAGTAATAAAAAGAATCAAGGCAAAAAACCACCTTACGGGGTGCGATGTGTCCTTAGTTGCGCGATGAAAAAAGAAACTGCTCACTGACAAGGCCAATATTGCCCATAAGAATAAGTGTGTTTCGCTGGGCAGCCAGCGGGTTAACAGCCACACGGCCATGGCCAAAAGGCCAAACCCCATCAGGACTTTAATGTCGTGTAACCATTCACCATTTTTGGGCAGAACTTTGGGGCCAAACAATCCAACTAATAATAGCGGGATACCCATACCGAGCGCCATAACAAACAACATCATGGCACCGTACCAAGCGTCGCCTTGCCCACCGATATACAGTAATGCGCCAGCGAGAGGCGCGGAGACGCAGGGTGAGACCACTAAGGTAGACAACACTCCAGTAATGAACACGCTGACACTGGATTGCCACGTGGAATCGCTCGATTCGTTAGACATCTGTAGACGTTGTTGCCAAGAGGAGGGTAGCCTTAATTCGTAAAGGCCGAACATCGCAAGCGCCAGCAAGACAAACAAAACGGCGCTGAAGGCCAACAAAATAGGATTTTGCAGTTGGGCTTGTAGATTTAATTGCGTACCAAAAACGCCCACTAAGCCGCCGATGGCGGCATAGGTGAGTGCCATACCTAAAACATACAGAACGCTGTAATAAAAAGCCCCTAAACGTGAATCTCTCGTGCCAACAACAATAGCACTGACAATCGGTACCATAGGAAGAACACAGGGCGTTAAAGACAGCAATAACCCCAGACCAAATACAATCATGAGGGTGGACCAAAGGTCATCTGATCCAAGTAAAAGGCTAACGGACTCCGCTTCGGATGGTGCCACGTCTGGCGTTGTTGCGTTCTTTGTATTTTGGGTTGTTACAGGCTTTGCCGCTTCTATTGCCTCGATGGATGTTGTATTTGATGAAAGTGTATTCAATGAAGGTGTATTGGATAAAGAAAGTGGCACGGTGAATTGAACCGGCAGTGTTTGAGGCGGGTAACATAATCCTTGATCCGCACAACCTTGATAGGATAATTGTGCACTGATCTGCGTGCCCGGCGGTAGCTTATCTGTGTATTGAATAGGAACAGAAAGCTGCTCTCTGTACACAACCACTTCGCCGTAATAAGGGTCTTGTTTTAATTCGCCATTAGGGAAAGACGTAAGATTGAGGTGTTGCGCATCTGGGCCTGATAAAGAAAGTTGTGATTGGTATAAGTAGTAGCCAGGTTCTATGATCCAAGAGACGGTCACTTGACCTTCTTTGGGGTCGGAAAGGGTCGGTTTAAAGACTTGCTCTGCAGGCAAAAAGTCAGGTTGTGAAAAAGCGGAGGTCGCCCCAAATGTGAATGCAAAAGAGGTTGCTTGAAACATTAAAAGGAACAAGAACAAAAATAGGCGCATAAATCATCTTCAAGTCAGTAAAATTCGCAGCGAAGCAAGAGGTGTTGGTTTCACTGTGTCGAAAGGAACGTGTAGACTACCAACCCACTGTAATATTGCCAATCACAAGGGGGCAAATTGGTTATCTATCGGTTTACTTTTCTATTTTTTGCACTTTGTTTGGCGGGTTGTCAGGAAAATGTAAGGTCTTCCCAGTCTGTTGAAACGCGCACGGAGTCATCTGCCACGACGGCGGATCAACAAACAAGTACAGAACGCTCTGACGACACGGCTTCTGCTAAAAATACGAATACTCGCAAAAACAGAGTCAATAAACTGACCGAATCTGAAAAAATCACCTTGCGCTTACTTGGTCAAGGCGAAAGCGCCTTGTTGGCACAACGTTTACTGACGCCTGCAGAGGATAATGCAAACCTGTATTTTCAAGCCGCGTTGGGTCGTGATCCTGGTAATTTTAGAGCCATACAGGGAATTACCGCGATTGTTGACCGATATACCCAGTGGGCATGGCAAGCAGCTCAAGGCCGGAATTATCAAGCAGCAGAGCGATATTTAGACTCTGCTCGCTCAGTGAACCCAGAAGACCCTGCGGTGACGGAAATGTCGGGGCGTATAAAAGATTTAATGCAACGAAGAGCTGAGTCGGTAACCGCAGCAAAAATAACGTCTGGCAATAATGCGTCAACGAACGCCGTTGAAGCGGACTCATTCTTTTTGCCTAAAAGTCTGTTTCGTCAGTCCGAAGAAGAGATAATTGCTGACATTCAGCCTATTATCGATAAAGTATCTAGCACCAAACAGACAATTGCCATTTATTGGCCGAATGATAAAGAGGCACGTTTGATTTATCAGATTATTAATAGTCGAGTGACCGAGTTTCGAGTCCGCGCCATGATTTTTCATCGTGCCGACTACGCAGTCAAAATGGTTAATGAATAAAATATAACGGGATTAAGGTAGGTAAAAATGTCGCGGTTAACAAATAAGTTACAAGGTGTGATACCAAAGGTGAACCTTTCTGGTATGGGAAAAGGCGTCGCCATCGTTATTTTGGCTTTACTGGTCATATTGAGTGTGCTCGGAATGTATTGGAGTAACGAGCCGGATGCTTTTGATGTGGTGGCGTCTGCGAAAGAGAAGGCGGCTTCTCAAGGGTATCTTAACAACAGTAAAAAGCTAGCGGCAGGTTACACCACCGCCAGTACTCTGCACACTATGGTGGAAACCTTACTGGAAAAACCGGGTGGCTTTATTACCAATGACATCATGCCCCCAGGTTTGATAATGGATAATATGCCCGCCTGGGAGTTTGGTGTGTTAGTGCAGTCTCGTGATTTAGCGCGTGCTTTTCGTAAAGAATTCAGCCGTTCTCAGTCGCAGTCCACAGAAGATGTGAACTTAAAAATTGCTGAGCCACAGTTCAATTTTGACACCAAAAGCTGGGCGTTACCATCAAGTGAAAGCGAATACCGCCGTGGTAACAAAGAGTTGATGGCTTACCTTGATCGCTTGGCAGGCGCATCAGACAGTAAAGCGCAATTTTATGCACGAGCGGATAACCTGTCGGACTGGTTGTCAGATGTAAGCACCCGTTTAGGAAGCTTGTCGCAGCGCTTGTCTGCCAGTGTGATTGACGAAAGTGCACAAATTGATACGGATGAGAACAATCGCTATGTTCGTACGCCTTGGTCAAAAATAGACGATGTGTTTTATGAAGCAAGAGGAACCAGTTGGGCGCTTGTGCATATCTTACGTGCTGTGGAGGTAGACTTTTATAATATCCTACAAGACAAAAATGCTTTGGTTAGTTTGCGTCAAATTATTCGTGAACTAGAAGCCACGCAGACCAGTGTTTGGTCTCCGTTTATCTTAAATGGTAGCGGTTTTGGTCTGTTAGCCAATCATTCATTGGTAATGGCTTCTTATGTCGCACGTGCGAACACGGCCATCATTGATCTACGTCGTTTGCTAGAACAAGGTTAAACGATCCTGTGACAAACCCGCTAGGCCCAGTAGTTGTTCGCCTGTCAGAAATAGACGATGTGCCCGCACTGTTGGATATCTTCCAGCAGTGTGAAGCAGAGGCAGCTCCAGCCACAAACAGTGCTGATCATGACAAAGGTATTTGTCTTCTTGATGTGTTGGACTGGCAAGAGAGTAGCTCAGCACGACACCCTCTGCTGGTGGTTGAGCGTCAGGGTGAAGTCATTGCTTGGTGTGCACTGGAGCCTTTTTACGGTTTACCCGCCTTCGATCTTGCTCTAGAGATCAGTCTTTACGTCATGCCAGCTTGGCAGGGGTGTGGGGTTGGGCAAGCTGTTTTTCGCTATATTGTGGCCCATCGTGATGAGATTGTGTTCACTCATTTGGTCGCTTATGTCTACGCGAGCAATGTGAATAGTCGAACTTTCTTTTCTCGTCAGGGGTTTGAGCAATGGGGGCGACTGCCACGCATTGCTCGTCATCAAGGTGTGCAAGAGGATGTATTACTGTTGGGGCGAATATTTTAAGCTTTTCGCCGCTTTCCAATTAGCCTGCTACATAGGGTCAAATACAGAACCAGAGCTGGGTACGAAGAGTTTATTGTACATGCGACTGGCATAGTCATCCGTCATGGACGCCATGTAATCACAAATGATGCGTAAGCCACTATGGCCTTGTTCCTGATTTCTTCGCCATTCAGCGGCAATGTCCTGAGGTAACAGACGCTCAGGGTCAGCAGAGTAGGCTTCAAACATTTCTAACAGCATTTGTTGGCCCTTATAAACTAGCATTTGCACCTCTGGTCGCTGAATAATATGTTCCATCTCAAATTGTTTCAGCAGTGATAACGCTTGTTGTTGAGCAATGGGCAACGTCACCTGATAATCCAACAATGGGTGCTCAAATTGCGCTTTCTTCGTCACTTGGCAAGAAGTGATGAACCAACTCACCAGGCTGCCAATGGCTTCTTTGCGCAAATGACTTTGGCGACTAAACAGTTGTGTGCGTAGGGTGTTTAAATTTTCGTTCAGAAAAGGTGTATCAATGGCGGCAAGCTCAGGTTCAAGATGAGTGAGCCAAGTCTCTTTTGTGACCATGCCAAGCACGACGGCGTCTTCTAAATCATGAACGCCATAGGCAATGTCATCAGCAAGATCCATAATGCTGGTATCAAAACTGGCGTGTTGTGCTTTCGCATGCCTACTATGATGAGTCTTAATGGTTTCTTGTAGTGCTTGCTTATCCGAAGCAGAGAAGGGAGTCAGTACCCAGTCCAGCAAGGCTTGTTCTTCCTGGTAAACGCATTTCGGCGGTGCCCAGTCAGACGCTTTTAACTGTCGAAAACTGGTTAAATCGGCCGGGTAGTGACCCACAACCTGGTTGTTTGTGACGGGGTATTTCAGTATGCCTAACAGGGTACGCCGCGTGACGTCCATACCAAAGGTCGGAGAGTAAGAGCCTCGTTTACCAAGAATGCGCAGTGACTGAGCATTGCCTTCAAACCCACCGTGAGAACGCATCATATAATTGAGCGCCACCTCCCCACCGTGCCCAAAGGGAGGATGACCAATATCATGGCTTAAGCAAACGGTTTCAATGAGAGCGTCATCGGCAAGCCAATCTTGGAACGCCGCGTCGACTGGATTGCTGTGTTTTAGCTGATGGGCGATGCCGCTGCCAATTTGTGCCACTTCTAAAGAGTGAGTGAGACGAGTGCGGCTGTAGTCATTTTGGCGAATGGCAAGGATCTGCGTTTTAGATTGTAAGCGGCGAAAGGCGGCGCTGTGAATAATGCGTGCGCGATCTCGTTGATAGGGAGTTCGGTAATCGTTTTGTCTGGATGCTTTGGGGCCGGATTGTCTTTCGTGCCAAGTGGACATGGAATAAGGTGTGGTGGTCATGTCTAACGTCCGTAAAATGAATAATTCTCAGTCTTTCATGAAAACACGATATAGGTCAATGATAGACCAAAAACCCTTGTGCATAATGCGATCTACTATAAGGAACCTTTATGCTCAATACACAACATCTTACGACCTTTAAAGTATTAGTAGAAACAGGCAGTTTTACTAAAACAGCCCAGCGACTGGGTTTAACACAGCCTGCTGTGAGCCAGCATATCCAGAAGCTAGAAAGAGGCTTGAACGAACCCTTGCTTGTCAGACACGGCCGGACAACTGTCATTACGTCGGCGGGTAAATTACTTTTACGCCACATAGAAGAGTTAGAGGGGTGTTACTGCGGTTTTAAAGAAGCATGGCAGGATTTTCTACAAAGTGAGAAAACGACGTTAGACGCTTAAATAACGGTGGCTTAGATAGGCTAATAAAAAGTTAACATACGAAAAAAGTGGCGTCAGTCTGCCACTTTAGATTCAGTGCTTATTCTTGACTGGTTGAGATCAAATTTCCTACGTGTAAACCACATTCTTTGTGGGCAGATTCTTCCCACCACCAGCGACCTTCACGTTCATGTTGATTTGGCAGCGTTGGTCTTGTGCAAGGTTCACAGCCAATACTAACAAAGCCCTTTGCGTGCAACTCGTTATAAGGCACATCAAACATTTTTATGTAATTCCAGACATCCTCCGATGTCCAGTTGGCCAACGGGTTAAATTTAATAAGAGGGTGCGTTTCTGTGCCGAAGGTCGAGTCTTGTTCGGCAACGGCCAGTACGTTTCTTGTACCAGGGCTTTGGTCTTTACGTTGACCGGTTACCCAAGCATCAAGCGTGGCCAGCTTGCGTTTTAGGGGTTGTACTTTACGGATGCCGCAGCATTCTTGATGACCGTCATCAAGAAAGCTAAACAACCCTTTTTGGCGAGTAAAGCCCTCTAAAGCGTCGCGATCCGGCGATAAAATATCCATATTGAGTTGGTAGTGTTTGCGAATCTTTTCAATAAATTGGTAGGTTTCTGGGTGTAGTCGCCCTGTATCAAGCGAGAAAACTTGGACGTTTTTATTGGCTTTGACCGCCATGTCGATCAGCACCACATCTTCAGCACCGCTAAATGATAAGGCGATGTTATCAAAGGCGCTCATGGCATTGTGTATAATACGTTGAGGGTTGTTTTCTTGCTGGAGACGAATAAAGGAATCAACATCAAAAGTGGACATAACAGGAAATACCAAGGTCTGAATTACGTTGTCTTTACCATAGCAACTTGTTGTTGAAATGGAAAAGACGAAAGCGCGCTAACCTTATAATGGATCTTGCAAAGGTTTGTTGATGTGCTCTGCAAGTGTTTGATAAAAGCCGTATAAAATACCGGCAGTCACACCCCAGATGCGAATGCCATGGTATTCGATCTCAAGGAAGCTGCGTGTGATGGCCCCCACTTTTTTTTCTGTGAAGCAGTAATTGCTGGGCGTCAGTAAATAACGCAATGGGATCCAGTGAACGGAATGCACTTCATCTTCACACAGACAAAGTTCTCTTCTTGTCGTCATTTCCGCGACAATGGGTTTCACGCAATAACCCGAGATAGTGCAGTACTCACCAAGTTCACCAAGTAGGTCAAAGCAGTCAGGCGACAACCCAACTTCTTCCAATGTTTCACGTAATGCGGTGTATTCCATACTGGCGTCTTCAGGGTCGTGCTTGCCGCCAGGAAACGCCATTTGACCTGGATGGTTGCGCATGTGTAGAGCGCGTTGAGTAAACAAGACAAACAACTCTTGGCTTTTAGGCTCACGCCAAATAGGAATCAACACCGCTGCTGATTGGTATTGGGTATCGTTGTCGTCCGAAAGTCGGTTTTCGTCCGGGTTGTGGATTTGTTGCACATAGGGCGTTCGATCTAACGCGGTGCGAATGTCATCCAAATCCAAATAAATAGGTGGAGCATTTAGAAACTGCTCAATGTCAGACATGGTTCGGCCTATTTCAAAAAGTCTTGTTCTAGAGTATGTGTCAATTTACCCACCTTGGTAAAGGTTTCTTGGTATTCTTCTTGGCATTTTGAGTCTGCAACCAGCCCGCCTCCTGCCCAACAATGCAGATTGCCTTGGTCGGCCACGAGTGTTCGGATGGTGATACTGGAGTCCATTTGCCCGTTGGCGCTGAAGTAAGCGATGGATCCGCAATAAACTGAACGCTGATGTGGCTCCAGTTCATCAATGATTTCCATGGCGCGAATCTTGGGTGCTCCTGTAATAGAGCCGCCAGGGAAACTTTGGTGAAACACCTTAATTGCCTGATCTGCTTGATCAATGCGACCTTCCACTGTCGACACAAGATGATGAACATTGGCATAGCTTTCTAGTGCGAACAGCTTCGGTACCTTGATACTGCCTGTTAGGCAGGTGCGCCCTAGGTCATTTCTGAGTAAATCCACAATCATAAGGTTTTCTGCACGATCCTTGGTGGAATTCAGGAGTTGATTGGCGTTCGCTTGATCTTCCTCTGGCGTCTTGCCACGCGCAATGGTGCCTTTGATGGGTTTGGATTCCATTCGTCCCTGGTCGCACAATAAAAAACGTTCCGGCGAATGGCTTAGCAGGCTTTGTTCCGGTGATAGCTGCAAATACGCCGCAAAAGGCGTAGGGCAGGCCTCACGCAAACGCTGGTAAGCAGTGAATGTGTCCCCTTCATAGGTACTGGAAAAGCGTTGCGCCAAGTTGACTTGATAACAGTCGCCCGATTGAATGTAATCTTGCACTGCGGCGAATTTTTCCGCGTATGCATGTTCAGTGGTGTTTGATACAAAAGGGCTTGTTAAGCGAAAGGCTTGGTGATGGTGTAAATGATGTTTGACTAAAACATCGTCGCACGCACTGGTAAAACGATTAATTAGGTCAGCCGCAACATCACCATCACACCAAGGAGAGAGAATCAGTTTGGTCGTCTTATCCTGATGAGAGGTGACCACCGCCCATGAATACAGACCTAAGCTTAGGGTATCCAGCGCAATATCGTGTTTCACCGTATCAGGCAGTTGTTCAATATAATGACCCCCTTCATAAGTGTAATAGCCGAGCAAGCCACCAATAAAAGGCAGATTTTTAGGGGCGTTTTTTGCCCAAGGCTCTTGGCAAATTAAGCTCATAAGCTCACTAAGAAGCGTCATTGGGTTGTCAGTATAAGATAAGGTGTATAGAGGCTTGGTTAACCAGGTAATGGGTTGGTCACCCTTATTTGGATGAATTCTAGCCAAAGGGTCAGCGACCAGAATGTCATAACAAGTGTCTTGAAAGTGCGCGTGATTGCTGTCGAGTAAAGCAGGGTAAGGCAGGTCTCGTACTGCCGAGAAAAAGGACAACAACGACGATTGGTAAGGCAATTTTACTTGTTCGACTTCTGACATTTTAAATAAATACCTAGTAACATAGAATTTCACATGACAAGGACGCTTTGCCTACCTTGCAAACATAAAAAATAAAGCCATTTAGCTAATAGCAAACATTGTATTCTTTTAATAAGGCTCCTCACAGGTTAATTACAAGTGTCTGACGTATTTTTTCTTACTTTACCCAATGCGGACATTGCGTACCGCCTTTACGAAAACACCCACGCAGTCACCGATCGAGTGTGTTTATTGTTGCATGGTGCCGGTGTGGCAGGGGAAATCACTTATTCGCCGATGCTGCCTTATTTTACCCAATGGCGATGGATGTTGGTGCCCGATTTAAAAGGCATGGGAGAATCTTTTCATCGGCCGGGACACGAAGCCGCGGTGAGTATTGACGAGTTGACCGATGAAGTCGCCGCGTTGTTAGCCCATCTTCAGTGGGAAGATTTTGATGTAGTGGCTTACTCATTAGGCGGGCTTGTTGCGCTCAACTTAAATCGACAGCGTCGTTTACAGGGTAAGCCTGCGGTGAAGTTAGCACTGTTGGAGCCGGCGTCTTTAGATCGGGAAGACGTCAGTGATTTAATGACGGTACGCCAAAAATACCGACAAGCTTCGCAACTGATTCGAGATACTGGGGATGTGGAGTTGGGGGTCGCTAATTTTATGGACGGTGTATCGCCCAATCGACGTAAGCACCCTGTGGCAGAAGCCACCACACAATCTCGTTTGGCCCATCGTCCCTTTGGTTTTGCGTATGCGCTGGACGCCGTGACCGACTACGTGGAAGAAATGGCGAAACAGCCTGTACTGCGCCAAGCCATGATCGAGGCTTCTGAAGAGGTTTTTTTGTTTTCTGGTGCGTTAAGTCATGAGGCATTAAAACAACATTACGATCTATTGAGTGAGCAACAGGCAAACTGGCAGCACGCCTCTTTAAGCGCGTGCGATCACTCTTTGCCTTTTCAAAAGCCAAGACAAATTGCTCACCATATTAACAAATGGTTTTCAGTCGTGTAGTTTTACTAGGTCACTAAAAAAACAAACAAGGAGGTTTGTTTATGACTCATCAAGCGGGGTTCTCCCTCTTAGAACTGATGTGCGTTTTGGCGGTTATCAGCCTATTGGCATACATCGGTGCTACGCCAATATTGGCATTAGGTCAGCACAATCAAGATAAAAGTACGCTCAATATGGCTCGGCAGCAGTTGGCCGATGCCCTTACTCAGGCGCGTCAACTGGCCGTAGTGAGTGGTCAAGCCAGTTATGTGTGCGGTGGTACCGGCTGTGATGGTGATTGGTCATCGGGTATCAGTGCTCATCAAACAATGGCGTCGGGCGACATCGTCAACCCGTTTCTACAACATCGCTTTGCTTCTTCGATAAACATGGTGTGGTCAGGCTTTCCAGTGCAAAAAACGTTTATTGTGTTTGAGCATCACGGTTTGTCGGGTTATCAGAATGGTACCTTTGAGTTTTGCCTAGGCGACCTTCAAGCGGATCTTGTGTTAAATCAAAACGGTCGATTTTACACCACACCGCTGAAGCAAAAAGAGCAGGAGGCTTGTCAATGAAAGCGCGCCTTCCTGCTACTTTTTATTCACATCAAGGTGGCTGGGTCATGATCGAGATGATGCTGTGTCTGGTCTTGTTTTCCGTGGTGTTGCACCTTGCCCAACAACAGTCCAAAAGTCATTGGCAAACGATTCAATTGTCACATCATCAGCAAAGAATCGCTATAAACAAAGACAAGCAAAGCGCCATGGCAAATCTTACGCACTCGTCCTTTTGGCGATCAGTCAATGGCACATATGCTATAGAAAAAAAGGCTTACCCTAATTGTGTCGTGTGTCGAGGAGATTCCTTAAAGCAATGGTTTTCTGCGTCTCTCTATGGGGTGTATGATGGGGTAGATGATGCCTCTGACAGTGTATTTCCTGTTGTATCGACGATGGATCAGGAGGAAACACCATGAGGCTGAGTGCGTCTTTGAAAGGAAGTCTGTTGCTGGAAGTGTTGGTGGTGTGTTTATTGATTGCGTTGTTTTTGCCTTTTTTGGTTTCCGCTTTGGCGAATGTGCAAAACCGTCATCTTTTAGCACAGCAATACCAAAATCAATTTGCTCTTCAGTCCGCCATAGAGACCCACTTTCAAGCTCAATGGACACGCCTTCTTCCTGCGGGTTGTTCTCTAGATGAGCGTGCATCGATTACCATTCAGTCGGGTTCGATACCGCCTGATAGATTGGCTTCTCGTCGGGTGTTTTCCGAATCAGATTGGTTGTATGGAGAAAGTTATGGGTTGTGCCAAGGATCATTCACAGTGACGGAAAATCCCCAACAAGAGATAGCATTGGCGTGTCATTGGAAGGAAGGTGAGACAGCGCGCTTTATAACGTGTCGTGACCATTACCTTGGACAAATTATCGATATTAACAGCCGTGGCAATGTAAGTGACATAATGTTTGAGAGTGATGATGTCATTGGGCAGTCCGGTATCTTGGCCAGCCAAGATGGTTTTTATTGGTATTTATCGCCGGGTAAAGATGGCAGCCGTGCATTTTGGCGAACCCCTGCCATTAAGGGCAATTCCAGAGAGTTATTTAAAAATATTGAGCGCTTAGCGATATTTCCACTGCTGGACTTAGACGGCGATGGCGCTGTTGACGCGTTAGCAACAGAATACGGCGAATTTTCGTTAGAGCAGGTGCGCGCCTTGTGGGTTGAGTATCAATATCGTCTGAGCGATTGTCGTGAGAGCTTGAGTGATCAAGCAGCGCAGGAATACGTGTCGATGCGTGGGGATCAATGGATCTATCGGTCTCCTTGTCAACATGTTGGCAATCAAATTATCAACTTACAGCCGTGATCTGATGTGAGTGAACAGGTCGATTTATTACGACAGCGAACAAGGATGTAGCAAATGCACTATAACAACATCAAGACAGCGCAGTCTGGCTGGGTTTCTTTGCCGATTATTGGTCTTTTATTGGCCGTGGCAAGTATATCAAGTCATTATCAAGAGACGCTCATGGCGTCGTATCAGTGGCGGGGTAAGTTAAAAGCCGCACAAGAGGAACAGCGTTTCTGGACAGGGTTTGAGCAGACGTTTGTGTTGTCTGCCAATTTTTCTCAGGCGTTTTCCAGTCAATGTGCCGGGTTTTGTGATTTGAGTTCTGCTCAATACGGTCTGCAAGAGCAAATATGGCAGGGAGCCAGTGATCAGCCATTGATTTTTTACCAATGGCACACGTTTACAGAAACAGAGCAGAGGGTGTCCCATCGGCTGTGTGCGTCACAAAATCAGCGGCAATATCGTTGCTGGTGGTGGCGTGATGAGCAAGTCGTCGCAACAGGGTGGGTTACTGCTGGGAGTGAAAGGCTTTAAGGTGCTCATTGCTGCAAAAGGCGCGCGCTTCTTGATCGTGAACGGCGTGAGACCGCGGTACAAAGGTGCCACAATGTTCACATCGAACCATGGGTTCTTGCTGGTCTGGTTTGGTTTTAGCGTTGCCCGTTTGGCTCTGTGATTTTTTAGCTGGCGCTTGGCTGTGCTTAAAAGCAACAAACTGACGATATAACCACCAACCAATTGAGAAAATAGCAACAAAAACGATCAAACGTACAATCATATACTTTACCTAGCTTAGGGAATTCCAGACAATAACAGGCATATTCTAACAGAGTTCACGAGATAGCAACTGTATGACATTACGAATAGCAATGGCCCAGCTGGATATGCTGGTCGGCGACATCACGAAGAACACCCAATCCGTCATCGATGCGGCGCATAACGCCCGCGATGAAGAACAGGCTGACGTGGTGGTGTTTCCTGAATTAACACTCACTGGTTATCCGCCAGAAGATTTATTGTTGCGTTCTAGTTTGGATTTGCGCATTGAATCTGCTTTGGCAAAGATCTTGGCAGAGGTTCATGACATTTATGTGATTGTGGGCTACCCACGTCGTATTGATGGTGAGTTATTTAACTGCGCTGGGGTGATTTATCAAGGTGAGCTTTTATTAGAGTACGCCAAGCAAAAACTGCCGAACTTTTTGGTATTCGATGATAAGCGTTATTTCCGTGAAGGCGAGGAAGCGGGTATTGTCGACATTCGTGGTGTGCGTGTTGGCCTGAGTATTTGTGAAGATATTTGGCATCCACAGCCAATTGCACAGGCAAAAGCGGCCGGTGCTGAGCTGATACTCAATCTCAACGCTTCACCGTATCACACTGAGAAAATGGGTGAGCGCGAGGCTTTGCTGCATCAGCGCGCTACCGAAGTCAGTTTGCCTATTGTGTATGTCAATTATATGGGGGCGCAAGATGAATTGGTGTACGAAGGTGGCTCTTTTGCGGTGAATGCAAAAGGCTTAAAAGTCAGACAAGCGCCTTGGTTTGAAGCGGGTTTATACTGTGTCGACATCATTGTTGATCAAAGCCAACCAAACAAAGTAGAACCGGTTGCAGGGGCGATTTCCCCCGCGTTAGGCTTAGAGGCCAGTGTGTATCAGGCGATGGTGCTGGGTCTGCGAGACTACATCACTAAAAATCGCTTCAAAGGCATTGTATTGGGTCTGAGCGGTGGTATTGACTCTGCCTTATCCCTTGCGGTGGCCGTTGATGCCATTGGTGCCGATCGAGTGCAAGCGGTGATGATGCCCTACACCTACACGTCGTCGATCAGTTTGCACGATGCTGAAGAGGAAGCGAATTTGCTTGGCGTGAAATACAGCGTGTTGCCCATTGAACCCATGGTATCGGCCTTTACTGAGGTGTTAGCACCAGAGTTTGACGGCTATGGCAAGGACACCACCGAAGAGAATTTACAAGCGCGCACCCGTGGTGTGGCCCTGATGGCCATCTCCAATAAAAAAGGCTTAATGGTTCTGACCACCGGCAACAAGAGCGAAATGGCCGTAGGCTACGCCACTTTATATGGCGACATGGTGGGTGGCTATTCGGTGTTAAAAGACGTGTTTAAAACGCTCGTCTTTAAGCTATGCCGCTACCGTAACACGCTTGGTTATGTCATCCCAGAACGTGTCATTACGCGCCCGCCCTCGGCGGAATTAGCACCGGATCAAAAAGACGAAGATTCGTTACCAAGCTACGATATTTTGGATGAAATTTTGCGCCTATACATAGAAGAGGATCAAAGTGCTGGCGCTATTTTAGCGACGGGACAGTTTGACCGCGATACTGTGTATCGCGTGCTGCGTTTGGTCGATGTTAACGAATACAAACGTCGTCAAGCGCCAACAGGTGTACGTATCACTGCCCGTGGCTTTGGCCGTGATCGTCGTTATCCGATTACCAATGGCTGGCATATCGGTGAGTAACGGTTGTTGGGCCGCTTGCCCAGACTGCCAAGGCCGAGGTAAAAAAAGTCGTCGGCTGAGAAAAAAGGTACGACTCAATTACCTACAGGCCGTAGAAAAGTTTACTCAGTCCAATGGGAGGGGAGCGGCACCTGAGAAGCCCAGAGGTCATCTTGAGTCTTGTCAGACGTGCTCAGGTTCGGGGCTATTAGCCTCCCCTGTTTTTCCTGATGCCAACACGCAAGATTACCCTCATGTGGCGATTATAGGCGGCGGTATTGGCGGTGTTGCTCTTGCCGTAGCCTGTTTGCACCGTGGTATTCCTTTTACGCTTTACGAACGTGACGAATGTTTTGATGTGCGCTCTCAAGGTTATGGGCTTACTTTGCAACAGGCGAGCCGAGCCATTGAAGGGCTAGGCATTTTTACGTTAGACCAAGGCGTTGTGTCGACACGACATGTGGTTTACACCCCGGAAGGTAAGCAGGTGGGCGAGTGGGGCATGCGCAAGTGGATGGCGTCGTCAGAGCAAGCCAGTGTAAAACGCTCTAATGTGCACATTGCCCGGCAGTCATTGCGTTTGGCTTTGCTAGAGCAATTGGAAGGGCAAGAGCAACTGGAAGGAAAAGAGCAAGTACAGTGGGGCCATCAACTGGTGCGGTTTGAGCAACACAATAATGCGCCAGCCAGTCTTGTTTTTGATGTGAATGGCGAACAGCGAACAGCGACGGCTGACCTTGTGGTGGGCGCGGATGGTATTCGCAGTATGGTACGTCAACACTTGATTAACGAGGAGATTGCGCCATTAAGGTATTTAGGGTGTGTGGTGATCCTAGGTATTTGTCCATTGCGTGATTTGCCCGACACCGACGACGCGTTATTGGATTCAGCGACCGTTTTCCAGACGGCAAACGGCAATGAACGCATCTATATTATGCCTTATGATGCGGAATCCGTGATGTGGCAGTTGAGTTTTCCAATGGCAGAGAGTGAGGCCAAAGCATTGAGTGCACAGGGCGCGGAGGCGTTGAAGAAAGAAGCGTGCCGACGTACCCAGTGGCATGATCCTATCCCGCAAATTTTGGCGGCGACTCAAAGTAATCTGGTGTCAGGCTATCCGGTTTACGACCGAGCCCTGTTACAACCTGAGTGGTTACATTATGCGACACAGGCGACCTTGATTGGGGATGCGGCTCATCCTATGAGTCCTTTTAAAGGACAAGGAGCGAACCAAGCCATATTGGATGCCCTGTCGTTGGCCCGTGAAATTACCAAAGGTTGCTGGTCTTTATCTAATTGGCGTGAACAAGGCATTAGAGACCATGTTTTAGTGCCTTTTGAAGAGGAAATGACGGCTCGTAGCTCGGTAAAAGTAAAAGACTCTGCTGCAGCGGCGGAATTTCTTCATTCTGATATTGTTCTTTACGAAAGCGATGAGCCCCGTGGCCGTTGCCTTAAAAAAATACTTTAAACAGGGCGGTATTAATGCCCTGATGATTTCTTACAGATTGTTATTCATTCATTTCAATAAAACGGCGCTTTATGTTTAATGCTTCCTCAACACGACTAAATAAATACATCAGTGAAAGCGGTATCTGCTCCCGTCGAGATGCCGATCGCTTTATCGAGCAAGGCAATGTTTTTATCAATGGTAAGCGTGCCAAAGTCGGTGATCAGGTCACAGCGGGCGATACAGTGCGCGTGAACGGTCAAATTATTGAACCACAAGACGCAGAGGATTTTGTTTTTATTGTGCTGAATAAGCCGGTCGGTATTGTCAGCACCACGGAAAGTTCCGAAAGAAACAACATCGTCGATTTTGTCAGTCACGGTGTTCGAATTTTCCCTATTGGGCGATTGGATAAAGACTCGCAAGGGTTGATTTTCCTGACTAACAACGGCGACCTTGTCAATAAGGTGTTGCGCGCTGGGAACAATCACGAAAAAGAGTATCTGGTTACTGTGAACAAACCCATCACAGACGATTTTATTGCAGGATTAGCAGGTGGTGTGCCTATTCTTGGCACCATGACGAAAAAATGCCCTGTTAAAAAAGTGTCGCCCAATGTGTTTAATATTACCCTGGTGCAAGGTTTAAACCGTCAGATTCGTCGTATGTGTGAACATTTCGGTTACGAGGTGATGAAGCTTGAGCGCACGCGGATTATGAATGTCAATCTGAAAGGCTTGCCAGTGGGTGAATGGCGTGATCTCACGCAAAAAGAGTTGTCGGTGTTGCTAAAAGCCATTGAAGACTCTTCTTCTGAAGCCGCAGCGCCGGCAAAAAAATCTCGTCATGGTGCGAAGAAAACCAATAAGCCAAAAGTAGCGACGAAGCCATCGCTAACGGCAAAAGGCAACACCAAGCATCCACCAAAAGATTCCCGTCATGATGGTCGAAAATCAGGTGGCGCCAAGGGCAAAGACAAGCGGCCATTTGGGGAGGGCAAAAACCCAGTTGGAAAAGGAAAGCGTCCAACGGGTAAACCCTCTTCTGATTCTAAGCGTAACGGTAACGGCAAACGTCCGGTAAAAAATAAGGGCGGCGCATAAAGATAAAGGCTTTTAACCTATGCAGGTAAACAGTGACCGTCCTATGTTTTATGAAACAGTAACCACTTGTGAAGAGTGTGACTTTGTTCATCGCGTGCCACGTTTGCAACAAGGTGAGCGCCTTCGGTGTGAGCATTGTGGTCATGTTCTTATTACTCTTCATAAGCATGCTTTTGCACGTATTTTAGGGACGGGATTATCGGCATTATTAATGTTGATATTGGCGTTGAGCTTTTCCTTTCTCGGCTTTTCAGTGAATGGCCTTGAAAGGACCGTTAGCCTTTTTAACACCTTGAGTGTGCTGTTAAGTCAAGGTTACTTGATGTTAGGCGCCATTATTACCCTCGCTTTATTTGTATTCCCCGTTGTTTACCTTTCCTCGGTGCTCTTATTGGTCGCGTCTTTTCGATACCCAGATCGGCTTCGGAACATTCGGCGTTTTTGTCTGCGTTGGCTGGTCGTGGTACAGCCTTGGCTTATGGTCGATGTTTTTCTGGTAGGTATATTAGTGGCCTTGGTAAAGCTAAGCAGTTTGGCGGATATTTCTTTTAAACTGTCGTTTTGGGCTTTTTGTGGCTATGTTCTCTTGTTGTTAAAAACCGTTGTGTTAGTGGATAAACGTTGGTTTTGGAATCGGGTGGCCGGTCCATCGTCAGATCATCCCATTGTGAGTGGTACGGCAAAGCAACAGGGCTTGATTGGTTGCCGCTTCTGTGGCGCGACACTAGCAGGCAATGCGCATCACTGTGATCGCTGTGGGCACAGTGTCTACAGTCGTCGACCTCGAAGTGTTGTTTTCACGGTGGCGTTATTGATTGCCGCTTTAATTATGTACATACCCGCCAATGTTTTTCCCATCATGGAAACAACCTTTTTAGGCGGGACGGAGCCCTCAACCATTTTAGGTGGGGTGTTCGTGCTCTGGTCAATGGGGTCCTACCCAGTGGCGCTTATCATATTGTTTGCCAGTGTGGTTATTCCACTGGCGAAGGTCGTTTCTCTCAGTTGGTTATGCTGGCAAAGCTGTTACCCAAGCCGACGTTTAACCTCACAAAAAATCACGCTGTACCGCTGGACAGAATTGGTCGGACGCTGGTCGATGATCGATGTTTTTGTGGTCGCGATCTTAACCAGTATCGTACAAATGGGTCAGTTTATGTCAATTTTACCTGGGCCTGCTGTGCTGTCGTTTACCGCTGTGATCGTATTGACGATGTTGGCGGCGATGGCATTTGATCCTAGATTGTTGTGGGATAAAGATGCATCACGTACCCAAGCTCAAGAAGGAGAAGCCTGTGAGCGAGACACATAAAGCCATCGAAAGTGTTCGTAAGGTGCGCTTTAACTCCATTTGGTTGGTGCCATTGATTGCGCTGTCGGTTGCCGCTTGGATGCTGTACCAAAATTGGTCTAGCCAAGGCCCCATGATCACCTTAATTGCAGCAAATGCCGATGGCTTAGAAATGGGTAAAACCAAACTAAAGTCACGTAATGTTGATGTCGGGCGTGTGGTCGATATTCGTTTAAGTGACGACTATCAAAACGCCATCATTCAGGTGCGCATGAATGAGGGTACCCAACAAATGCTAAAAGACGATGCGCAATTTTGGGTGGTGAAACCTCGTGTGGGAAAAGAGGGTGTCAGCGGCTTGGGTACTCTGCTGTCTGGTCCTTATATTGATATGACCCCTGGGCTGGATGGTGAGCAGCAATCCAAATTTCGTCTGCTTAATCAGCCGCCTTTGTCTACGGAAAACGAAGGGGTACGAATTATGTTGTCGAGTCTAGAGGGCGCAAAGCTTGATGTCGGCTCCCTAGTGCACTTTCGGGGTTATGAAGTGGGTTACATTGAGAAAGTAGGGTTTGATTCCGAGCAAGAAGCGATTACATATCGCGTGGTGATTCGTTCCCCTTACGATGCTTTAGTGAGCAGCAATGTGCAGTTTTGGATGACTCCAGGCTTTCGCTTGAACAGTTCGGCCAGTGGCTTTGAGATGCGTCTGGATTCGTTAGAAACGTTATTTTCAGGTGGCATCTCATTTGGTTTGCCGAAAGGTAAGCAAGAGGACGCGCCAGTAAAAGACATGGCGACTTTCCGTTTGTACGAATCACGAGAAGAAGCAATAAATAACCGTTACGAGGACGTTTTAAACTACGTTTTTCTGTTTGACAACAACATCAGTGGCTTGATGCCAGGGGCGGCGGTGGAATACCGTGGCATCAGAATTGGTACGGTGCTGGATGTGCCTTACAAAGGTGTGTCTTTGTCTGAATTGGCGTCTTTGGAAACGCCGGTGTTGCCCGTTAGAGCGCGTATTGAGCCTCAGCGTTTAAACTTTCTTGACCCCGATGGGGTGGTGACCATGGATAAGTGGGAAGCGTTCATTGAAGACCGTATTGCGCATGGTTTGCGGGCAAACCTGATGATCAGCAATTATTTAAATGCAGCGAAAGTGATCAGTCTGGATTATGTAGAAGACCCTGAGCCTGCTAAGTGGCGACGTTATGATGGTCATTTTATCTTTCCAACGGCCCCCGATACCTTCGCCAACATCGAAACCAAGGTGAGCCGTATCTTGGATAATTTAGCCGAGGTGCCGTTAGCGCAAACCTTTAACCAACTTGGTAACACGATGGAAGAAGCGAATGAGACCTTGCGTGAATTGCAGTCGCTGAGTGCCAGCGTCACTCAGCTGTTAAATAAGCCAGAAACGCAACAACTGCCTGCGGACCTAGTTGGCACCATCAATGAACTTAACCTGACATTAGAAAGCTATCAAGCCAATGGGCAAATTGGTCGTCCTTTGCGGGAGAATATGATCTCACTGGGACGTGCCTTAAATGAGTTGCAACCCTTACTGCGTCAACTGAGAGAAAACCCCAATACACTGATTTTTGACCGTCAGCCGAAAACAGATATGGTCCCTAAAGCCGCAAAATAATCATAAGGATGACTATGAAAGGGTATAAAAAAATCGCCTTCATTGGGCTATTGAGTACGTGGTTAATAGGCTGTGCATCTTCAGAGATGCCGACCAGTAAAGAATACTTGTTGTTAGACACTTCTCTGGTGAATGCGCAGACGGTATCCACCGAGTCGCAGCCCATTCAACTGATGCCAGTGGTGGTGGCAAATTATTTGGCAGGCAATGAAATTGTGTTGATCAGTCAGCAAGGGGTTGTGCATCGTTCGCAAAATAATCTTTGGGCAGAGCCTTTGTCAGCACAGCTCACTCGTTTGACACAGCAGCGTTTGGAAAAAACACTGCCCAGTCTGACGTGGTTTGGTGGCCAACGTTTACCGGCTTACGCCATTGCACAACTTAACATTGACGTTGATAAATTTTACGCCGATTTAGAGGGCAAGGTGCACTTGTCAGGGCGTTGGCAGCTTATTTCGGCCACGGGAGAAATAGCGGCATCGCATACTTTTACCACACAACGCCGTTTAGCCTCTGATGGTTATACGAGTTTGGTGCAAACTTTATCGTCCGCTTGGTTTGACGATGTGATGACCCCCATGTCGAAAGCGATTGCAGAAGCACTTTAACGATCAAGCGTCGCTGTCTTTTGCCGCTTGGATGCTCTTCTCGATAAGCGGTGAGATGGTCAAGCCCTGTACTATAATGGAAAAAATCACCACAACGTAAGTAATAATAACCATGATGTCGTGAAGATCTAATCCTTCTACCGCAAACTGACCCGGAGGGATGGCTGCTGCCATGGCCAAGGCAAGACCACCACGCAAACCTCCCCAGGTGAGAATTTTTACTGAGTGTTTGTCGTATCGACGAAACTGTTTGAAAATTATGTACGGACTCCCGACGCTGATAAAGCGAGAAAACAGAACCACCGGCACCATGACCAAGCCTAAGCCGATGACCTGCCAAGTAAGGGGCATGGTAACAATCAGCATACCGATGATTAAGAAAAGTAGCGCATTCAAAAAGCTGTCTGTTGCATGCCAAAAGTCTTGCACATAACGCGTACCACTTTCGCCACGTCGTTTTGAGGCCGTGGCTCGAGTAATGTTACCCAGCAATATACCGCTAGTGACCATGGCCAATGCGCCAGAAATTTCCCAAATATTGGCTAAGGCAAAGCCTGCAGAAGGGATGGTGAGTGTTACCAATAATCTGGTGTTGATGTCCTTGCAGTTGATGATGACAAAATGCCCGATTAAGGCGATAACAAGACCAAAAACAATACCCCCCACCGCATCGACAAGGAAGAGCTCGGCGACTTCCTGAAAGCTGGCTTCTGTACCGTAAAAAGCCACGGCAAAAATGGTGGTGAAAATCACCAAACCAACGCCATCATTGAATAAAGACTCACCCTCGACTTGAATGGAAATCCCCTGCGGCGCGCTCATCTGCTTAATAATGGCTAAAACTGCAATGGGGTCGGTTGGGCTAATAAGCGCGCCAAACAGCAAGCAGTAAATAAAGGGAATAGGAAATTGGAGCGCAGCAAACAGATAGTAGCTAAGATAGCCGACCATAAACGTGGAGACTAGGGTGGAGAAGAGCACCAGAATAGTGATTTCCCAACGTTGGCGTTTCAATGCAGCAAGATCGATTTCCAACGCGCCAGCGAACAACAAAAAACCTAACATGCCTTTCAGCAGTAATTGGTTGAAATCAATACCAGACACAACCTGGGTAATAAAGAGGGCGGTTTCATCGCCTAACATTTTTACCGCAAGAATCAGTAAAAGCGAAATCACCACCGACCCCGTTGTGATCGCAATCGTGGTTTGCATCTTTAGGATGTATTGGTTGGTAAAGGCAATGATGACCGCTAAAGCGGATAGGAAGCAGATGAGGTACCAAGCGTTCATATGAGAACCTTAACGTTGTCAGTGAAATCGAAGATCAATAAGGGGAAGTCGTTGGATCGATATGGTAGCGTTAGGGTTTAACGCTGTCACTTGATGATTAAGGAAAAAGTTCCCAAAAAACTCATTTTTTTTGCGTTTTCTTCGATTTGCTATAAAATCCTTATTATTTGACGTTTTGAAGAAGCTAAGAAAAAGCGAGTAAGGCGTGCTGTAGAAATATTACCACCCAAAACGTAACAAAAAGTAAGCGATGGATGACGGCTTTTTATTCAATAATGATGAATTGTAATTTTTTCTGCCTCACAGGTGTTTTTTAAAGCGTGAAGTGCTAGTTTACCGATCAAAATTAACCATCCGGTTAGCTCATTATCATAAGGACGTGATGTTTTGAACAATAGAAATAACAACATAATTGAAATTTAGTGACATTTTAGGGGTACTTTATATGGCAACACCTTCTCAGCATGATTTACGCAACGACTTCAGAGCCTTGTTAGGCAGTGGGAAATGTTATTACACCGCGTCTACTTTTGATCCCATGTCTGCTCGTATTGCTGCGGATCTTGGTTTTGAAGTGGGTATTCTGGGTGGTTCGGTGGCGTCTTTGCAAGTGCTTGCTGCACCAGATTTTGCGCTTATTACACTCAGTGAGTTTACGGAACAAGCCACTCGTATTGGTCGGGTTGCTCGCTTACCGATTATTGCCGATGCCGATCACGGTTATGGTAATGCCTTAAATGTCATGCGGACGATTGTTGAACTAGAGCGTGCAGGTGTTGCCGCACTGACGATTGAAGATACGTTATTGCCAGCCAAATATGGCCATAAATCGACGGATCTGATTCCTATCGAAGAAGCCGTAGGCAAATTAAACGCCGCACTGGAAGCACGAATCGATCCTGTGATGAGCATTATTGCTCGTACCAACGCGGGTCAGTTAAGTGTCGAGGAAACCATTACACGGGTGAAAGCCTATCAAGCGGTGGGCGTTGACGGCATCTGTATGGTGGGCATTCGAGATTTTGCACACTTAGAAGCCATTAGTGCTCATCTGTCGATTCCGATTATGTTGGTGTCATACGATAACCCTGAGTTACGTGACCGTGAGCGTTTAGCAGCGAACGGCGTACGTATTGTCGTGAATGGTCATGCGGCCTATTTTGCGGCTATAAAAGCGACCTACGATTGTTTGCGTGAACAAAGAGGGATTGCGGAAGGAACCTTGAATGCGTCGGAATTATCAACACGTTATTCTACGCTAGAAGAAAACCGAGTCTGGGCAAACAAATATATGGACGTCCAAGAGTAAAATACTCCACCATCTAAGATAAAAAAGCGCCTCTGTAACTGGCTTCATATTGAAGTGTTATTTTATAGTGACAGGAGCGCTTTTTTTGTTGAGTAGAGTGATTAGCCTAGTTGTGCAAGTTGCTCATAAGTATTACGTAGCCACACTTTCATGCGTTGACGTTCGGCAATGTTCATGATGTTTTTATCGTTTGCCACTGCCCAAAAACTGCTGTTATTGAAGTCAATTTTTTGCGTCAGTTTGCTTTGTAGTTTTGGCAATTCGATGATCAATGCGCCACGGTCTACTGCGTTTTGATAGGTGTCAGACTTTTTGAAGCGTGAGAAATCACTGCCACGCCCCAAGTTTTGTACCACCACAAAATCCACCGAAGGTTGAGCATAGCGCTCTAAAAGATCATCCAATAGGGCGACCGAATCAGCGCCATCATCCATGACATGCCATAGACAAACTTGGTACCCCATTTCATCAAGTAAACCAAACACATCGGTTTCTTCGATCCATTTACCAAGGGGTTGGGCCGCTTGAGCAGCAAGGTCGATGATTAAATCACGATCAGGGTATTCTTCAATGGCCGCCAACATGCCGTCCAAACTGTCTTCTTCTCCAACTAAGATGGGTGATGAAAACTCATGATAAAAACGCGAAAACGTGCCGTGTGATGAATCACAGTCAAAGCCCAAAAAAGGCTGATCTTGGTCGATGCAGTATTGCGCTAGTACTCTGGCGGTCATGGATTTTCCGACACCGCCTTTTTCACCACCAATAAAATGTACTCTACCCATTGAGATGTCCTCTTAGCTGTGAAGCCATTGGTTAACGAAGAAGCTAGATTAGGCCAAGTTCTTCCATGATGTTGCGAATAGTGGCTTTTGTGCTGTCTTGTAGCGGTACCATGGGTAAACGGCATTCTTCTGTGCATAAGCCGAGTAATGACATGGCGTATTTTGGTCCAGCAGGATTTGGCTCAAGAAAGAGTGCGTTGTGTAATGCGAACAACTTATCTTGCAACTGAGCGGCTTCAATGTATTTGCCTTCTCGACACAAGCGTTGCAGTTCTACGACCTGCTTTGGTGCCACATTTGATGATACAGAAATACAGCCATTGCCGCCGCCCACGTTATAGGCCACAGTGGTAATGTCGTCTCCACTCAAGTAGTTAAATGGCTTATTGATTAAACCACGTTCACGAATGGGTCGAGTCAGATCCCCTGTCGCATCTTTCACACCGATAATGCGTGGCAGCTCCGCAAGGCGGGCGAGGGTACCGACTTCCAGTCCAACCACAGAACGCGGTGGAATGTTATAAACAATAATGGGTAATCTGCTGTTGTCGTGGACGTATTTGAAATGTTCGTACAAACCGGCCTGGTTAGGGCGGTTGTAATAACCCGCAACGTGTAACGTCGCATCAGCGCCCGCTTGGTAGGCATAGTCTGAGTAGGTGACGGCTTCAACAGGGTTGTTTGATCCGGCACCTGCTAATACGGGCACCGCTTTATTGGCTTCTTGAACGGTAATCTCAATAACACGTTTATGTTCATGCTCACTTAGAGTTGGCGATTCCCCTGTTGTTCCAACAGGGACAAGGCCATTGATGCCTTGATCAATTTGCCAGCGTACAATATTGCGCAAAGCGTTTTCGTCTAGTTGACCATCTCGAAAGGGAGTAATTAATGCTGTGATTGCACCGTAAAACATAACGTTGTCTCGTTTTGGCCGGTGTACAGTCTGCTGAAAGAGAGAGAAGCCGTCAGCAGAAATGCCGCCGGGAAATTATAGGGATCTTAATTCCACACGTCAGCGCCGCAGAGCTTTTTTGCCTTACGTTTATCGCCGTTGAGTTTTATTAAGAAAAGGGTTGTCATAAAAATACAAATTGTCAGTGTTTTTAAAGTTTTTCTATGCTCACCTTTTTCCTATTAAAGGTCAATATGCAGAGAACTTTTTATTTCCTTCTTTCTTCTGTTGAAGCCACTTATTATTAAGCCAAACGTGTTTGTGGTGATAATTGTTTCGTTTTTGGTAGGCGATTCGATATGATAAGCCGCGATTCTGTGGCGCTGTTTAGGGTATGTCAGGATTTTTTTGCGCCGTGATGGCTTTTCACTGCGGTAAGGCATTAACAAAGGAAAGGAATATGGACATAACAACCTGGCTATCACTGGCGACCGTTTGTGTTATGGGGGCTCTGTCACCTGGGCCTAGTTTGGCGGTGATTTTACGTGTCTCTATGTCGCAGTCATCTTTACACGGTGCTCTTGCAGCTGTTGCCCACGGTCTAGGTATTGGTTTCTGGGCTTTTTTATCCCTGCAAGGTTTGGCCATTTTGATGGCACGGTATGAAACGACTTTTGCTGTTTTAACCCTGTTAGGTGGTTTGTACCTTGCTTGGTTAGGTACAAAGGCTTGGCGTTTTGCTGGGCAAGGTCAGGACACAACGACATCGGTTTCGCAGTCATCTTATTGGGAATCGGCCCGTGACGGCTTTATGATTGCGATTTTGAACCCTAAGATTGCTTTGTTTTTTCTTGCTCTATTCAGTCAAATCATGCCCGCGGAGATGAACTCACTGGTTAAGCTGGAAATCTGGCTGACGGTGGTCTTAATTGACAGCGGTTGGTATGTCATTGTTGCGTTACTTTTGGCTGGTGGGCCGCTGTTACTGTGGTTACGACGCCACACAATCTGGGTCGATCGTATCATGGGGACGATTTTGATATCACTGGGATTAAAAGTGGTCATCGGTACGCTGCTGACCATGTTGTCATCGACCGTTTAATACTGTATTTAAGGTCTGATAGTGTGGTGAAAACGCCCCAAACTAACGAGAGTTTGGGGCGTTTTCCTGCAAGATGAGACTTATTTTTGAAAAATAAAAGCGGCTGTGGTTAGGAGCTTTTCAGTCCAAAGATCATATGCCTTGTGATTTAAGTGAAGTCGGTCGCCTTCAAATAAGTTCTCTTTTATGTTTCCTTGTCTATCCAACAAAGTAGAAAATAAGTCTAAATACTGTGTATTAGGACGCGTTCTCGCCAAACGCTCGATTTGTTGGTTGGCCTTTTCAATGGTGCTGCGCATCGTCAGTCGAGTTGGGCTGCATTTAATGCTGATCAAGGTGACTGGAATGCCGGGCAAGTGCTTGTCGATTTTTTGCAGTAACTCAACATACAGTTCCACCACTCGATTGCTGTCGCAGTGATTGCCAATGTCGTTGTCACCGGCATAAATGACCATTGATCTTGGTTTGTGCGGCAAAATAATGCGTTCGAAATAGTACACACAGGCCTCCAGTGTCGCGCCACCAAAGCCTAAATTAATGGCGTTATGGGGGCTGAAGTGTTTTGAGAAATCTGTCCATAAACGCATGGTTGAGGAACCATAAAATGCGACGGGAGGCTCTTTATATTCCTGATAAGCGAGATGGAATTCCAGTTCCCTAACGTCCGATTCAAACTCTACGTCAATCTGGTTTAGACTCATAACATTAGAGCGATAGCCGTTTTTACCGCTAAAAATAGGGTATTGGCGAATTTCTCTAGACAAGTCCACCGCTTCATCGACATAGCTCTTATATTCTGCTTGGTAAGACAGTAAAAAAGCATCTAATGCAGCTTTATCTTGATAATCCACTTTACTGGACAATTTAAACGCAGGTTTGATAATGACCGTATAGATATTATGGTCGGCACGTTTGTCAAAGTTGGCAACCGCGACCGGTACGATCCAAGGTTCGTCTTCTCCCATTGAGCCGGCAAGCTCAAAAGCGTGAGGCAGGAAAGCCCCTGGGGACTGCTGTGTGCTAAAGCTTTTACCCTCTGGAGAAATCATCAAGGGGAAATTCTGTTGTAATGTCTCCTGTGACTGACGAATAAACTCATCGTATTCTGGGGTGTCTCTTGTTAAATGTTCCCAGCTGTCGATGAACAAGTTGCCGAAGTGGCTGTAAAAGTCATCACGCCAAAATTCGCTTTCTTTACTGCGACGCACAACGCGCTGCCCAGACACACCGTATTCATTGTCAATCACCATAGAGCCGATAAACTGTGCATCCATGGAGAAGCGAAAGCCGTTCGGTAATCGATTGGTAGGTGAACCTAATAGGTGGTTATAAATAAACAGCGAGCCTGCTTTTTTAGGCAAGTTTTCCAAGCCTTTAATCACATAAGGAACCTGTTGGAAGGCTTGTTTAAACAGCTCGGTTCCTAAGCGTCGAGCATCCAGTGCAGGGGTTTCTTTTGGTAGGTTGTTGATGTTGTCGTACACGTTTTGTAAATGGCGATAAAAGGCATTTTCACGCTGTAAATCTTTTAAAATGTCCAAACACATCCCCGATATTGTACGCTCCAGTACGCAACCAAAGTGCAGGCATTTGTACAATACGCCAAAGGCTTCGTCTGTGGTAACGGCGCTTTTAAGCAGCTCACTGACTTTGTAAAGGGGAGAACTAACAGACAAAAGTGCCGCATTTTGTTCGATGACATTGCTAACGGCCAGCACCTCATCGTTGGCAATTTGCGATAAGTAGCGCATCCGTGCGGCCAGCAGGTGAGTGCCAACGAGCCAGATCAGTCGATACAGGTATTTAACGGAAAACTTAGGATTTTCAGCGAAAATCTCTAATAGATCGGCTTGTTTTATGAAAAGCACGCTGCTATCGCGAGAAGAAATGATTGAAGTACGATTTTTTAAAGTTTGGTTTTGAGTCGTCCAAGCCAATACGGTCCCTGCCCGAGATATAGAGCGAGTGGTGATTAAGTCCCCGGCATCGGTCTGATAACTGACAATTACCTTGCCTTTGATTAATAGGTACAAACCGTTTGCCGGCTGATCTTGTTGACTCAGTATGTCCCCTTGGTGTGCGAGTAAAATAGAGGACTTCTTGGCAAGGGTATGAATTTCGGCTTGCGTGAAAGTGTCGCAAAAGGCGGCATAATTCAGTAACGCGGTGGCATCTTTGATGGCATAGGCTTGTGTTTCACCATTAATCAGCGGTCGTATTTCGTCAAAGGCCAATGATTCATTTGAGAAAAATGGCTTTGTCTGATTTTGAATGTTCGTTAGAACCGGTAAAGACTCTTGGTAAACATACTGCAAAAACTGGCTGGCGAATTCATGATGTGCATCGAGGATTTTTTGTAATTCGATAATAGGCCAAGCCAGCAGTGTCGCAGAGCGAGTAACGGTAAAGGTGGTTGCATAACGAGATGGGTGTCGAAACGCTGACCAGCCAATTGGGGACAATGGGCGACTAATTGCCCCAACATTATAGGATTTGCCACTGTCCTTTAGAGGCACAGAAATGGCTATTTCGCCCTCCAGTAAAAAGTAAAGGTACTGACCAATTTCAAACTGCTTCGCCAATACCTCACCGGACTTCAGTGTTTTGATGCTAGCAAGCTCGACAAAAGCGGCAGCCAGCGTGCTATCAACCTTGTCCATAAAGGGAAAGGCGTTTATCTGTTGTGTGACATCCATTTTTGTTACCTCAAATCTGCAAGCCCTAGCTAGGACGTTGTATCGTGACAGTTTTGCCTAGGAGTGCGTAGTCATTGCCCCCTAGTCGTGAAATTGGGCTTAGCTGCTGACTGTCGATGTTTGTACGGTCATCTTCTTGGGTGATTAAGTGGTCACTAACATAGAGATCCAGTACTTCTAAGTACAAAACATCAAACGCTGCTTCAGCCAAATTATGTACGTCAAACAGGCGACAATGTAAGGCCACATGAGCGTCTGAAATACGTGGCAAAGAGGCTACAAAATCGCTAAGAGATAACCCTGTCCGTGGCAGTTCTGAGTGATTGTATTCCTCATTGGCGGCACTTTCATTGAGGGCTTGCATCAAAGGTTCGCTGGCAATGTGGATCACACACTCTTTTTCACGCAGTAGATTGCGTTTAGTGTCTTTGGGGATGTTGGGTGCTTTATTGCCAATGGAAACGGCAAGCAAAGCAGGCTCTGGACAAATGGGGGTGAAATAAGAAAAAGGCGCAAGATTGAAGCTGTCGTTTTCGTTTTTAGTCAGTATCCAAGCAATGGGGCGTGGAGTGACAGTTTGGGTGATAAGATGATAACGCTGGTTACCACTGAGTTGAGCAAAATGAAAACGCATAAAATTCCCCGTTAACAGCAAACATGACTTGTTAAATTACTACAAATACCAAGTTGTTGTGAATCTTTGAGGGGAAAGTTATGGCTTTTCTTTTATAAAAACACCAAAAGTAACCCTATTGCCAATAGATGCGTCGTTAATACGCTTCTATTACACAGTTAAATGCAATGACAACTCGGTCTTTGTCACCAAAATAGGGCAAAGCAGAGTGTTTCAAATAGGAAGGAAAAATAATAATTTGACCATCGGTCGGGGTGAAGTCCCAAACACCATGCCCGCCTAGGTAAGCGGTGCCCGGGTCGGCATAATGTTCGGCATTGACTCTTGGGTCATAGAAGCGGTTGAGCCCACCTTTGCCAGTAAGATGCGCATCGCCGGGTTCCAGGTAATAAATACCGCACCAAGAACAGTTTGGATGAGAGTGTGCATCATGATAGCCGCCATTTTGTGTGACGTGATACCAAGATTCGATAATATGCGCATCGGCTTGCATCTCCTCTGGCCAAAAGCCATGGTTCACAGAATACGCCACCTCTAACACTAACTCTTCTAGGGCGCGTTTCGCTTCCATCACATTGGCGTCGGCCAACTCTAAAAAGTCCAAGGTGCTTTCATGGAGCGCGTGTTTGGCTTTTGGGGCAATGCCACTGTCAATGGCGGTCAGTTGCGATGCTTTTGCTTGGTAAACCGCAGCGAGCAAGGCGTCTTTGAGAAACGTATGATCTGGCATTTGCGTGACAAACAAAGGCGTTGTCCACACATGGATTTCTTCTAAGACGTTGTGTTCTTGGTTCATATCTTGGCCTAATGCTGATTAATAACACATTTCATTATAGATGATCGGCGGTCTTTAAGTTTTCTAACACAGCCACTTCTTTATCAATTTCTCCCATACGAGTGGTCATACTATGAATGGCTTGAATGCTCTCATCAACGTCTTTACCGGCCATATTGGAAGCGTCACCGAGTGATTGAATTTGTGTGGTGAGGGCTTGGGTATTGTCATTCAGCCTTGTCATGAAGGCTTCCATGGTATGAATGGAACGACTAATGGCCTCAGTAGACTGTGTGACAGAAGAAATTGTCTCGCCTGTTTTATCAAGACTGTCTTGGGTGTTTTTAGACAACTGCCTTACTTCATCGGCCACCACCGCAAAGCCACGACCGGCTTCCCCGGCACGAGCGGCCTCAATGGCAGCATTCAGCGCCAATAAGTTTGTTTGGTCAGCGATGCTCGAAATCACCTTCAAAATAGACAATACCTGCTCAGAATGGTCTTTTAACTGAGTTACGTTGCTGGTGAGCAGATTTCGACCTTCTTCTTGAGCGTCAATGTCGGATTTGAGCTGCTGGAAGGTGTTACTGACGTTGTCGATAATGTCGTCGGTTTGATGAGAGTATTGTGTGATTTGGTTGAAGCTTAATACCACCCGTTCGAGCAGAGGTCTGTATTCAGAAAGGTAGCGAATAAGATCGGCTTGTAGGCGATTGATTTGAGTGAGACTGTTTAATTTCGACAGGGTGAAGAACTCTTTAAAGTGACTGTAATGGATCGGAAAGTTATCCACGATGGGGTCAGAAAAAGGCACTCCTTTTGCCAATTTGAAGAAAAACAAGGCGGTTAAGGTTTGGTTCATGTGTACGCCGAGCAATTCACCAAACGTGGAGAAACCAGCCGCTTTGATGGATTGAAATGCGGTCATGCTTTGTAGTTCCTTGGCGTTGTTAACGCGACGCAATACACAGTCGTTGGCCAACATGGCGATAGGTTGCGGTTTACCTCGCATGAAGTCGTCAAAGGCTCGTTTGGTGCTGTCTGCAAAGTTATTCGCCTCGGCGAGAATCAGTTCGTCACCAAAGTCCAAATCACAGAAAAAATAGATGACTTTATTGTTTAAATCGATGTTGGCGATAGAGCGGATAAAAAGTTCGTTGCCAATTTCAACCGCAAAAGAATGCTTGGTAAGTTTGCTTTCTAGCTCAGAAGCCTGGCAGCGAAAGTGTTCGCAAAGATGGTCAATAATGTTGACAATTTTACCCGTTGATTTGGAAATAACCGTTTTTACGGTGCGTTTTACTGGGTCGGATTCGGCAATGTAGAAAGAGTGTTGGGTTTTCTTAAAGTTGTGTGTTTTCAAGATGCCATAGCGAACTTGATCTGCCAGCTTGGTGAAAATAACCACCGCACAGTTATGGGCCACCTTCTTGCCGTCGTAGACAGAGGCTTTTTGGAAATCCAGTTTACCGCCTGCTGAACCTCCAATGAAATGGCAGGGAAAGCGTTGACTGTCGTATAAGGCCTTCATAAAGAAGTTTTCGCTGGAAGACAAACCATCCATAAAGGTAATCGCAATGGTGTCTTGATAATTGATGGGCATGGCGACGTCAATTTTTTCGATGTCAGTCTGAATCGCTTTTATCCGATCCGCTTTATTGATCGTCATTGTCCCTTTTTTCAAATCTTCACAATGTAAGGGAATGGTTTTGATGTCGGTGGCCGCAAAGATCTCTTCACTGAAGCTCTGCAAGACAATCGAATCCCATTTGCCTTCCGTTGTTTGGTAAAAGTGTTTTTGTTGACTGTTGAGTTCACCGGACGTCATGACAGCAACCACCTTGTCACAAAACGGTGTGGCGCTTTGGATTTTTTCAACCGTGCTTTCAAAATCAAGATTAGACGAAACAAACGCAAGAATAAGGTGTGTTTTGTGATGGGGGAATTGCAATGCTGACAAGTGACTTTCAGACAACTCAGAGTGTGTTAACTGTAAAATATTGACGCCACTCGTGCTGTCTTGCTTTGTTTCTTCCACCAATAGATTACGCTTAAACCAAGCCATTGTTTGCTCCATCTTGTTAACTGATGGCTCCAATCATAGTACAAAGGCCGTGGAATTATCAGCGTTGACGCATCAAATAAGCAAAAACTTAATGTAAGTCATGGGTGAGCAGGGTATCGCGCTTTAAATCAGGTCCAGTTCGGTAACAACAGGCTTGTAGCCACAAAACATCATTACCAGATTGCGAAATCCAGTGTCGGTGCTTGGCCCCTCTAAGCCTTTGATCGATTTGTCGAGCAGAGCCAGGTAGTTCTGCATATAGGGAAGCGTTATGGTGTTGTGGCGGGATAGGGCGCTTTCATAAAAGGGGATGCGCTTATCCCAAATTCTTTCAGCCTGACAGGCTTGTCTTAGGCTTGAAGTGGACATTTTGGTGAGCAAATTTGCCAGGGTCTGAATTTCACGATTAAACAACCACAATATAATGCTTGGCTCAGTGCCTTCAGCAAGAAGTTGGTTCAGACAATGCATAGCGTCTTTGGTTTTACCCATTAACAAACGATCACTCAGGTCATATATGGAGTAGCGACTGCTGTCTGCAACCGTATCAACGACACTTTCTGCATTGATACTGGCGCCTTCACCGTGAATAAGTGCCAGTTTTTCGAGCTCTTGTGACAATGCTAAGAGATTGCCTTCGCCTCGTTCACAAACAATACTGGCCGCGTCTCTTGTGAGGTTAAGGGTAAGCTGTTTGGCTCTTTGTTGTACCCAAGCAGGCAATCGACTGGCATCAATTGGCCAAATCTGCACAAATACCCCTTGAGATTCGAGTTGAGTAAACCATTTGGCTTTTTGAGTGCGAGCATCCAGCTTAGGCAAGGTGAGTAAGATGATATTGTCTTCCGTGAGTGTTTGCCCCAATTGTGCCAAGGCCTTGCTGTGCTTTTCTCCCATTTTGTCGATTTGAATATCGAACAAACGACGACTGGAAAACAGTGACAAGCTTTGACTTTCACTGATGACATCTTGCCAATCGAATTGTGCGTCTGCCACAAAGCGTAATCGCTCCTCAATACGATGCAACTGGGCCATTTTTCTGACACTGTCAGCCGCTTCTTGAACCAACAACACCTCATCACCAGAAATAATATAAATCGGTGCCAGGTTCTTTTTTAGCTGTTGGGCCAGTTGATCTGCTCTGACTTTCATGGGTAAGGCCTAATGAGATGAGGGTTTATCGTGGCGCGTAATTTAGATCGTAGAGCAGTTGATCGGCCAGAGTTTCACTCATTTTTTCAGTCTGAGCCTGATTATAAGACGCTTTTGAACTGGCTTCAGCGTCTTGATTGGTTAATGTTTGACTGGTGCTGATAGTGCGAGGTCCATAGATTGCTTTGCCACTGGTATCACGGACAAAATATTGACTGCTCAGAGTGCGTTGCACTTGAGAGACATCATTATCACTGTTACGCGCCAGTTCAACATCAGACGAGGATATGTTGTTAATTTTTAGGTTAAAGGTGTCTTTCGTTGCATTGGCCTGATCAATGACAGTGACGCCCGCCTGCTCTAAAGCGATACGCAAAGCGCGATCAAAGGTATCCGAACCGCTGGCCGATGTTAGGGTCAGAGTTTGCAGTCGTTCTGGAATATTGATGGCACCGCGAAGCTGAAAGCCACAGGCAACAATGCTCAAGCTCAACAATATTAATGCGAAAAAGCGCGTGGTGGTTGTGAAAGTGGCACTCATAGCCTAAAACCTCTGGGTGATGAACGTAGCATACAGCCATAATGCAAGAAGCGACGTGGTCGCCTCTTGCGCTTGGGGCGATCAGTTAGCGACAATATTAACCAAACGACCTGGTACAACGATAACCTTGCGCACCGTTTTGCCTTCAATGTGCTTTTGCACACCAGGATGCGCTAACGCTTCCGCTTCGATGGTTTTGTTGTCAGCACTGGCAGACACGGTTAATTCCGCACGTTTTTTGCCAAGGACTTGAACCACAATCGTTAGCTCGTCTTTTACCAAGGCGGCTTCATCCAATGTAGGCCAAGCGGTATCAACCACGTTGTCAGTATGACCCAGTTCCATCCATAATTGATGAGCAATATGCGGCACGATAGGCGATAACAACAGGGTAGCCGCTTCCAATGCTTCACGCTCAACCGCTAAGCCAAGCGCTGACGTGTCTTCAAATTTACTGATTTCATTACACAATTCCATCACAGCAGCAATGGCCGTGTTGAAGGTTTGACGACGTTCGATGTCGTCTGTGACTTTCTGAATGGTTTCATGAGTCTTACGACGCAAAGACTTTTGCGCGCCGTTCAGCGCATTAACATTCAGTTCACCCACGGTACCGGCATTTGTGTGGCGGTAAGACAAAGCCCACAAACGACGTAGGAAGCGAGAAGCGCCGTCTACCCCTGCATCATTCCACTCAAGAGATTGCTCTGGTGGTGCCGTAAACATGATGAACAGGCGAACCGTATCCGCACCGTATTTCTCAATCATTTCTTGAGGGTCAACGGTGTTGCCCTTAGATTTTGACATTTTGGTGCCGTCTTTGTTGACCATGCCTTGTGTTAATAGGCGTTTAAAGGGTTCATCCGATTTGACTAGACCCGCATCGCGAAGCAACTTATGGAAGAAGCGCGAGTACAACAAGTGCAAGATAGCGTGTTCTACACCACCAACATATTGATCGACGGGAAGCCAATAGTTAGCCTCTTCGTTCAACATAGCGTTGTTTGAATCGGGGCAGCAATAACGAGCGAAATACCAAGACGATTCCATAAAGGTATCGAAGGTATCGGTTTCACGCTCGGCTTCTTCACCGTTAAAAAGGATCGAAGAAAAATCTGGATTGTTCTTAATCGGTGAGTTGACACCATCCATTACTACATCAGTAGGGAGTTGAACCGGTAGCTGATCTTCTGGAACAGGAACCACGGAGCCATCTTTTAAGTTAATCGTTGGGATCGGTGTGCCCCAGTAGCGTTGACGACTCACACCCCAATCGCGCAGACGGTAATTAACTTTTACTTCGCCTAGGCCACGTTCTGTCATCCAGCTTGAAATAGCATCGAAGGCTTCTTTAAACGCCAAGCCATCAAATTCCCCTGAGTTACACAGGGTGCCTTTTTCAGTAAAGGCTTCTTTTTCAAGATCAAAAGCGTTTTCGCCAGCAGGTTGAACAACCTGTTTGATGTCTAAACCGTATTTTTTCGCAAATTCAAAGTCGCGTTGATCGTGAGCTGGAACCGACATGACCGCCCCAGAGCCGTATTCCATCAAGACAAAGTTAGCTGCGTAGACAGGTACGACATCGCCAGTGATTGGGTGAACCGCTTTAAAGCCGGTGTCCATGCCTTTTTTCTCAACCGTCGCCATATCGGCTTCTGTGGTCGACATAAGCTTGCTTTCTTCGATGAACGCGGCAAGGTCTGCGTTGCCTTGAGCGGCTTCAAGAGACAGTGGGTGTTGAGTGGCCACCGCAACATAGGTCACACCCATGATGGTGTCTGGGCGTGTGGTGTACACGGACAAGCGGTCTACTTTGCCTTGCACTTCAAAGCTAAATTCAAGTCCTTCAGAGCGACCAATCCAGTTACGTTGCATGGCTTTGACTTTTTCTGGCCAACCGTCCAGTTGATCTAAATCGTTTAACAATTCTTCTGCGTAGTCTGTGATACGAATAAACCATTGAGAGATTTCTTTGCGTTCCACAATAGCGCCAGAGCGCCAGCCACGACCGTCGATAACCTGTTCGTTAGCCAATACCGTTTGGTCGATAGGGTCCCAATTAACGGCAGCGGTTTTCTTGTAGGCCAAGCCTTTTTCAATCAATTGAGTGAAGAACCACTGTTCCCATTTGTAGTATTCAGGCGTACAGGTGGCAATTTCACGATCCCAATCATAACCAAAGCCCAGTTCTTTTAACTGACCTTTCATGTAGGCAACGTTTTCCATGGTCCACTTAGCCGGTGCGGTTTTGTGTTTAATGGCGGCGTTTTCTGCCGGTAAACCAAAAGCATCCCAGCCCATTGGTTGAAGTACGTTTTTACCTTGCATGCGCTGGTAACGAGAAATGACATCGCCGATTGTGTAGTTACGGACGTGTCCCATGTGCAGGCGGCCACTTGGGTAAGGGAACATAGAAAGGCAGTAGAATTTCTCTTTATTGGAATCAGCGACGGCTTTGAATACCTTATTTTCGTCCCAAAAAGACTGTGCCGCTTGTTCGATTTGCTGCGGATTGTATTGCTCTTGCATGATGTATTGTTATCCCGTGATCGACGTAAGGTTGGTAGACCTGTATTCTTTTTTAACAAAAGAAAGCCATTATAGCGACATAGCGCAATAGAAGAGTGTAATGGCCTGCAGAGTCTGAATTTTTGCGTTATTTTATAGAGATGAAGCCCTAATTAGAAGGTGCATTGCAGAGGAGTTATGAAAACTATGAAAAAAGATCCTGTAAACCCATCAAGTGATTCCAGTTTGGTCGAAGAAGCACGCAAAACATTGGTGGGGGCAAAAGATTGGTTATTAGAAGATGCGTCTTTAATGGCTGCCTATTGGCACGACAAAATGGGCTATACCGAGGCATGGGTTGATGCAAATTGGCATCTTGTTTTGGATGAAGGTCATGAATTAGCGGAAGAGTTAGATGAAAAAGAAGATGCGGCCTTACTCTGGTTAATCAATCACGCTAACAACAATCCGGTGCCACTGGAGCAATGTCACGTGGCAGGCACCGACGTTGAAGCGGGAACGTACGTTTGCATGGCTTGTGGCCATGAGAATAAGCTAGAGAGCAAGCAGCCTCTTGCTCCCTGTGAAATCTGTCATTACGGGTTAATGTCTAGTCATTAAGCCTTTTTCGTCCGATCAAGTGGCTGAAGTAGCCAATCATGAAGCAGAGACCCAGCAGTAATAACGCTGGCCCATTGCCCCACTGCACATAAGGTGTGATGCCGGTAAAGGTTTTGGTCTCTGCGGTGAGGGTGGTTTTTTCAAACTGTGGCGCTTGATGGACGATTTCCCCTCTCTCATTAATGAAAGCAGTGATACCGGTATTGGTCGAGCGAATGACGTAGCGTCCGGCTTCCTTGGCGCGAAACTGCGCGATTTGTAAATGCTGCCAAGGGCCGATAGACGTACCAAACCAACCATCATTACTGATGGTGATAAGGAAGTCACTGTCTCGAACCATGGCCCTGACTTGTCCGGCGTACACAATTTCGTAGCAAATAAACGGCGCGGCGCCCCATTCTCCTATCTGCAATACGGGCTGATTGCTGTCTCCGGAGCGGAAGTTTGACATGGGCATACCAAACACATCCAAAATAGGGCCTATGTACTGCGCTAATGGAAGGTATTCACCAAAAGGCACCAGTCGTTGTTTGTAATACAAGCCGAAACCCTCTCCTGTCGCCCAAATCGCATTGTAATAATCACGACGATTATCACTGACATCGGGAATGCCGGTGACCAAGGTGGTGTTGGTATTGGCCAATTCTTGGCGAAAAGACGTGAGATGGGGACGAATCTGAGAATAGCTGTAAGTGATAGCGGTTTCTGGCCAGACAATAAGGTCACTATCAAGGTGTTCCATGGTCGCTTGCTGGTAGTCGCCAAGAGATTGTCGCGCCATTTCAGGCAACCACTTCTGGTCTTGTTTGACATTGCCTTGTACCAAGGTGGTTTTCAGTGTGCCGGTTTCTTTTACCCAGGCAATAGGTACGTAATGCAAATAGGCGGCACTGCCCCAGAGGAAAACAACAGGGATTAAGAGCGCGCGCGATTGGTGATGGTTTAGGCATAAGCCCGCTGCGACACTGGATGTGAGTACAACCACTGCGCTGGTCAGTGACACGCCTCCGATGGGTAACAGCTCAAATAACCAGGTATGTTCAATAGCATAACCGGGCAATAACCAAGGGAAGCCGGTAAAAAACGTACTCCGTGCCCACTCGCCGGTGAGCAGTGCAAGGGTGACCCAAAGGCTCGGTGGTAGCTGTGAAAAACGCCGTATCAGTCGCCATGCCCCCCAAGCACTGATCACCCAAAAAGTACACAAAACACCGATAAAAGCGAGTGTGATCAGCCCCGCAATCAGACTGCCCACTTGACCGTATTCAGCGATACTGACATAAACCCATGAAATACCGGCGCCAAAAAAGCCCAAGGCTACGCTTAGGCCGCGCCATGCAACCGATTTACCGCTTGGGCTCGACATGATCAAGAGCCCAAACACGAACAAACTGATAAAATAGCCCGGCCAAAAATCAAACGGAGCGAAACTGGTGACACCCAAAGCACCGGCGATCAGACCGATTAGGTTTAATAACAGGGGCGAGGCAGAAGAGAGAATGTTTTCTAGACGGGATACTCGTCCCGCCTTGGTATTGATTGCGTCGGGACGAGTAGCGTTCATATTACTCAGCTGTTTGTGACGTCGGTTTGGTCACATGGATGGTTTTGATACGACGTCCGTCAGATTTGACAATTCGGAAGTGAAAGTGACTGAACGTCAGTTCTTCGTCACGTGCTGGCACATGACCAAACTGCTGAACCAAGACACCGCCGATGGTGTCAAATTCTTCTTCGTTCAGGTCTGCTTTAAAAAACTCATTGAAATCTTCTACCGAACACAAGGCGGGCACCGAATAAACACCGGGCTCTGTCGTAACTTGAATGGTTTCATCGTCTAGTTTGTCGGTTTCATCTTCGATTTCGCCAACAATTTGTTCCAGTACATCTTCAATGGTGACCAAGCCTGAAACACTGCCGTATTCGTCTAGGACTAACGCCATATGGTAGCGCTTGGTGCGAAAGTCGTTTAACAGTACGTTAAGACGCTTACTCTCAGGAATAAAGTTAGCAGGGCGCAGGCAAGTCATGATGTCTTCAAGGGTGACTTGTCCTTCTTTAAACAAGAAAGGCAGTAGGTCTTTTGCCAATAAAACACCAAGGATTTCATCTGAATCTTCTCCCACCACAGGAAAACGCGAGTGGGAAGAGTCAATAATTTTTCGAAGTGATGTCTTTGGGTCATCTTCTGATTTAATGATCACCATTTGAGAAGGGGGGATCATAATGTCTCGTGCTTGAACCTCAGAGACCTCTAACGCGCCCTCGACAATAGTAAAGGCGTCGCGGTCAATAATATCGGATTTAACGGCGGCTTCTAACAATTTAACGATATCACCACGACTGCGTGGCTCATCGTTGAAGGCTTGCGTTAAACGCTCAAACCAAGATTTATGTTGATCGTTGGATAAACTCGATCGGTCGTCACTCATTAGGGTGTTAACTCACTCTTCAATCAAATAGGGGTCTAAAATGGACAGGGAAGCCAGTAGCTCCGTTTCTAATGCTTCCATTTCATCAGCTTCATCATCAGTTATATGGTCATAGCCGCACAAATGCAAGATGCCATGAATGGTCATATGAGCCCAATGATGGGATAAGGGTTTATTTTGCTCTTTGGCTTCTCGTGAGACGACTTGATGACAGATAACCAAGTCGCCGAGCAAAGGAAGTTCCAGCCCGGGTGGAGCTTCGAAAGGGAAAGACAAAACGTTGGTTGATTTGTCTTTACCACGATACTCATGATTGAGTGCGTGGCTTTCTTCTTCGTCAACAATGCGAATAGTGACTTCAAATTCTTCTTCTGAATGCTGGAGGGCCGTCTCAGCCCACCGCCTGAAATCCTCTTCGCTAGGAAGGCTGCTTGTGTCTTCTGTTGCGATTTGTAAGTCCAACTCTAAATGCGCCATCAGTTATTGCCTGCTGATGACTCGGACTGTGCCGCTAAACGCGCTTCAGTGCGAGCTTTCTTTTCGGCTTCAGCTTCAACATCAAAACGGTCATAGGCTTCAACAATGCGTTGTACAAGTGGGTGACGTACTACGTCAGAGGAAGCAAATGTGGTAATACTGATGCCGTTTACGCCTTTTAATACATACATGGCGTGCGCCAAACCGGAGGAGGTGCCACGAGGTAAGTCGACCTGAGTGGTGTCACCGGTGATCACGGCGGTTGAGCCAAAACCAATACGGGTTAGGAACATCTTCATTTGTTCACGGGTCGTATTCTGACTCTCGTCTAAGATAATGAAAGCATTGTTTAGAGTACGGCCACGCATAAAGGCAAGAGGAGCGATCTCGATCACATTTTTCTCGATCAGCTTGTCCACCAGTTCAAAGCCAAGCATTTCATATAAGGCGTCATACAAGGGGCGCAAGTAAGGATCGATTTTTTGTGATAAATCCCCAGGCAGAAAGCCAAGTTTTTCACCGGCTTCAACAGCAGGACGAACCAACATAATACGCTCAACACGATCCGCTTCGAGTGCTTCTACTGCACAGGCGACCGCCAAGTAGGTTTTACCTGTACCCGCTGGGCCAATACCGAAGTTAATATCATGCTTACGGATTTGTTTAACATAACTTTGTTGATTCGCGCCTTTGGGCTTAATAAAAGCTTTACGCGTCTTGATAACGACTTGATCGCCTTTTTCTCGCTTGTTACTGGTCAAAGACTCAATGGCAGATTCTTGTAGATAAAGATGAATCGTTTCAGGTGAGATGGTTGCATTGGCCAAGGCTTCTCGATAAAGATTTTCGAGTAACACTTTAGTGGCGGCAACGTAATCAGAGTGCTCACCAGAAATATCAAACAGGTTATCACGGTATTTAATAGACACATCAAGCCGTTTTTCAATGAGCTTGAGGTTTTCGTCCAGTTGACCGCACATGCCTGCCAAAGCATTGACTTCGGCCGGTTCTAAACGTATTTGTTGAGTTGTCTGTGTAGTTTCCAAGAGTTACCTTATATTAAAGTGCAAAGTCAGAATCGAGCTCAGAGCCAACCAATTCCCCCAGTAAGGAATTCGGGTAAGCATCCGTGATGACCACGTCGGCAAATTTACCAATAAGTTGTGGGTCAAATGCACGGAAGTTAACGATCCGGTTATTTTCGGTACGACCTTGAAGTTGCCCTGGATCACGCGGAGAGTAGCCGCTGATTAAAATACGCTGTACGTCACCCACCATAGACAAACTAATATCGTAGGCTTGCTGACTGATGCGACGTTGCAAGATCGACAGGCGCTCTTTTTTCACGTCATCTGACGTTTCGTCTTCTAAGCTTGACGCAGGCGTACCAGGACGTTGACTGTAAACAAAACTAAAGGAGTGATCAAAGCCAATTTCCTGAATCAAGTTCATGGTGTCAATGAAATCATCGTCCGTCTCCCCAGGGAAGCCAATAATGAAATCAGAAGATAAACTGATGCCGGGACGCGCTTCTTTAATACGATTGATTTTGTCAATGTAGTACTGACGATCATGGCCACGTTTCATCGCGCTTAGAATATTATCGGCACCACTTTGTACCGGTAGGTGCAAGTGACTCACCAGTTTTGGCTCTGTGCGGAATGCTTCAATCAGGCTGTCTGTGAACTCAACCGGATGAGACGTGGTAAAGCGAATGCGTTCAACACCGTCAATCTGTGCAACGGCATGAATAACATCGGCTAGGTCATTTTCTTCACCGTCGTCTGACTCGTCTCGGTAGGCATTGACGTTTTGGCCCAGCAGGTGAATCTCACGAACACCTTGCTCTGCTAACTGCGCGACTTCCACCAAAATATTCTCAAAAGGCCGACTGACTTCTTCGCCACGCGTATAGGGCACAACACAGAAAGTACAGTATTTACTGCAGCCTTCCATAATAGAAACAAACGCTTCTGCGCCTTCTACACGAGGGGCTGGTAAATGATCAAATTTTTCAATTTCAGGGAAGGTAACATCCGTAATGGGGATGCTTTTGCCTGCAGAATTCACCATATCGGGCAGTTTATGCAGGGTTTGTGGACCGAAAATCATGTCCACGTGTTTCGCACGCTTACGAATGGCGTCGCCTTCTTGGCTTGCCACACAACCGCCGACACCGATTACGAGGTCAGGATTCTTCTGTTTCAGTTTTTTCCAGCGGCCAAGCTGGTGATAAACCTTGTCTTGCGCTTTCTCACGAATAGAACAGGTATTCAACAAAAGCACATCGGCTTCGTCAGCGTTATCTGTTAATTCCATTTCATGGCTTTCGCCAAGGAGATCTGCCATACGAGAAGAATCGTATTCGTTCATTTGACAGCCGTGAGTTTGAATAAAAAGTTTTTTTGCCATGTAACGTATAAACCTAAAAAAATGTTCGTCTGATCGACTTTGTCGCTATTATATTGGGCTTTGCTTGCGAATCCCAGAGGAGTTCTTAATTCCCTTCATTTTATCAGAAAATACTGAGGGTTTTTGTGACTGGAGCTTTTATTTGATACCCGTCACAATAGCAGGCTAACTTATTGTTGATGTGGTGGTATTGTGCGTTTTTTATCTGGTGTGTTTGTGTTTTCAATGGCGATGTGCAGTCACCTTTACGCTGACGATTTGCCGTCGCAAGAAAGGCACCCTAATTTTGTGTTTGGCTTAGGTTATGGTTTGTTAGACGAACAGTCTCTGTTAAACATTGATTTTAAAATTAATATTCCCTTAAATCATTATGCATCGACTCAGCTTCTTCTTAATAGTAATTATTTGATTACGGGCAACACAGGCACCAGTGTGGCTCAGTCTGAATTCTCTTCAAATTGGTTTTTAGAGAACGATTATGGTCGTGTTGGGCTGGGTGCGGGTGTCAGTGAAGTCGAGCCATTGAACGACGAACTGGAATCGGAACGCGATGTGATTGTGCAGTTCATTGGCGAGGCGTTTTTAGGCGATGTGTCTTTTACAACGAATTACATTTCGACCGAAAAGACCTTGAGTAACATCACCAGTTCACGAGTGGGGGTCAGTTATTATTTTAACGACGATGTACGCACATCATTGTATCGAGAAAAATATAACGATAACGATGAGGGTTGGCGGTTAGAAACCTACTTTCAGCCTAAAAAATACACTCGACAAGGCAGTATTGGCGTTATCGCACGTACCAGTGATGATTATAACTACTTAGGGGTGGTCGCTCAGTATTACTTTGATCACGCTATCTCCCTGAAGCAAAGAGAGCGTGAGTTTCATTAGACTGGGTAGCATGATTAGGTGTATATCCGTGGATTATCTGTATGGGAAGACAGTATGCGAAATAATTTAACCCCCGTTGACTCAAACCCAGTGGCCAATTCTGCTCCACACTTATTGCCCCTAGTGTATCACGATCACTACAGTATCCCTTTTCCTGCGGGCCACCGCTTTCCTATGAGAAAATTTGGTCTGTTGGCAAAAACGTTGTCCGAACTTGGGATATTGACGCCAGAGAACACCTATTCACCTTCGCCACTTTCATTGACCACTCTGATGGCAGCTCATGATAAAGAATACGTGCGACGTTTCATTCGTGGTCAGCTGACTCAACAAGAAGAAAAAAATATTGGCTTGCCTTGGTCTGAATGGTTGGTTGAGCGAACGTTACGTGCAGTATCGGGTACCATTTTGACCAGTGACTTGGCATTGACTCATGGCTTGGCCTGTCATCTGGCGGGTGGTACCCATCATGCAGGGCCCGGTTATGGCGCGGGGTTTTGTATTTTCAATGATTTAGCCGTTGCGGCGTTGGCGCTGGTGAATTCCGGAAAAGCGAAGAAAGTCCTTATTTTGGATTGCGATGTGCACCAAGGAGATGGAACGGTGGCTTTTTTCCAAGATCGAAAAGACATTATTCCTATTTCTTGGCATTGTGAAGAGAATTATCCAGCTATTAAACAGGCAGGTGGGATAAATATCGCCATTCCAAAAGGGGCAGCGGACGACGAATATTTGGCTATTATACACGATACCTTGCCGTCTTTATTAGCCGAGCATCAAGCGGATTTTATTTTTTACGATGCGGGTGTGGATGTCCATCGTGATGATCGGCTTGGTTATGTGAATTTGACCGATGCGGGCGTGTTGGCTCGGGATAAGTATGTCATCGAAACATGTCTTGCGCTCGGGTTGCCAACAGCGTGTGTGATTGGTGGTGGTTACGATAGACAAGAAGAAAACGTGGCGTGGCGACACAGCTTGCTTCATCAAGCTGCGCATCAGGTTTGGTCAAACGTCGTTGGTGGTCAGAATAGGGGGCCTAAAACGGGCAAGGCGCCACAAAAGCCACCCAAGCTTTTGTAAAAGGGTGTTGAAATTCCAGTCGGTAAGCATGCAATAACAAACGAGGCTCATCCGTAAATTGACTGTCATAAAACTCATCGCCGACAATGCCATGCCCTAAACTCTGCATATGAACGCGCAATTGATGGGAGCGTCCAGTAAAAGGGACGAGTCGCACGCGGGTATGGTTGCCTTCATAAGCAATGGGCTCCCATAATGTTACAGAGTCTTTGCTCCACTCATCAGTGCAGACGATTTGTCTCGGCCGGTTTGGCCAGTCACAACGCAAAGGTTTACGAACTTCTCCGCGGGCTCCTAACAGCCGACCACGAACCAAAGCGCGATACTCCTTTGTTACCTGCCGATCTCGGAAATTGGCGTACATGCGTTTCTGGCATTCATGGGTTTTCGCCACCAAGATCAAACCCGATGTCGCTTCGTCTAAGCGGTGAATCACAAAGGCCTCACCAAATTGGCATTCGGCACGATGTAAAATCGAATCTAACTTATCTGCCCCCCTACCGGGGACAGATAAGCAGTTAGCGGGCTTGTTGATGACGGCAAACCAATCATCTTCGTAAAGGATCTCTAGACTGAGCATGGTTAAGGCTTAGTGGTTAAGATAATACGAATGGCATCGAGACGAATTTGATGCTCATCGATACGAGTTAAACCCTCCTGCATGTTGGTTTCGAGTAACTCAATGTCTTCGTCACGAATGGTGTTATTAAAGGCTTTTAGCTCAACTAAACGTTCAATTTCGTTTTGACAACGGTGTTGATACGCGGTTTTCGCGGCATGAACAATGGGACGAGCCTGATCTTGCGCGTTAAGCTGGTGGGATTGCAATACCTCAATAAGGTTTTTACGTAATGCTGCAACCCATTGCTCGGCGACACGGTTAGGCACGCCTTTGAGTTTTTCCGCCCACTTATCTGCCGTAAACTGCTGGTGGAGAAATTTGCCATTTGAGTCAGACAATTGCCACATGGGGGTCATAGGCAGGGATTGGGCAAGCTTTAAGCGTGGATGCGCGGTGGCCTCAATGACAAACATACTTTCAACCAGAACCGTCCCTTCAGGAAGGGCACCAATCGGTAAAATAGCCGAGGTTAGTTTGCCGGAGTCAAACCCTTGTACTTCGTCCATGAGCATGGTGATCAGCGGGTGTTCCCATGTGGCAAAGGCCACATTTTCACGCTGGCTAGCCTGGCGACGGTCTAACATCAACATTTTGCCATCTTCATCGATGCCAGGCAGTGCTTCGAGCATCATGTCAGTCGAAGGTCGCAAAAACCAAGCGGCTTGATCAGGGTCATCGTTGATGCAGTCGGCGTAAATATTGAACGCATGGGTCACTTGTTCAATGTAATGGTGCAGCCCTTTCGTCGCTTGATTGTTAATTTGATCGATGAGCGCACGGGCCTGTTCGGGTCGGCATGAACTCATTTCTAATAAGCGGTTACGACCTTCTTCCATCTGTTTTAACAGGGCTTCATGGTAAGCGAATGCTTCCGCCAATAAGTCTGTGTCGTCATCTTGTCCGGTTAAATACGCATGCAGGCTGTCGCCAAAGGCTTCTTCGACTTTATCGCCTGACCCAGTGGTACGACAAAACGCATTTAAAGCATGGTGGTACCAGTGAAACAGACGTTCTTGCACGCTCTGCTTGATATAAGGCACATGAATTTGTACATCGTTTAATTGCCCTAAGCGATCGAGTCGACCAATACGCTGTTCAAGTAAATCAGGGTGTTCAGGCAAGTCATACATGACAATATGATGGCTAAACTGGAAGTTTCGACCTTCACTGCCAATCTCAGAACACACCAAGATTTGTGCGCCATCTTCATCCGCAAAGTAGGCGGCTGCACGATCCCGATGGATCAGTGGCATTTGTTCATGGAAATCGGCGCTTTGGAAGCCGGCAAATGTCAATTGGTCGTTAAGCCATTGAGCCATGTCGGCAGTGTGACAAATGACTAAGACTTTATCCGCTTGGCACTCAAGGAACTCTTTTAACCAGCTCCAACGAGGGTCTTTTTCCCATAAACCATCGGCGACCTCTGTTTCAGGTTGCACATGGCGATTAGCGGATTCAAAAAACTCGTTATTTTCAAGTGGGTAAGTATGAACAAAGCGCTCTGGGAAGCCGCCAACAGCTGCACGAGTGTTACGGAACATCTCGCGGCCAGTGCCATGGCGATCGATTAGCCAGCTAATGGCCTCTTTTGCCGCGTCAGACACGGCGTCGCCTTGTTGTGTTGTTAGGGTTTGGAACCATTCTTTTGCATTGACTTCGCTTAAATACTCGCTGAATAGATTTTGCCAGTCTAACGCATTCGCCGGATGGTTTTCTTGAGTGAAAGGCAACAGGGCTTCCGCCAGCTCAGCGGCTTGTTTAAAGGTGTTTTGTTGCACCTGATAGTGTTCAAAGTCGTGGTAATGGTCGGCATCAATCAGTTGTAAGCGAGAAAAGTGCTCGCGTTCGCCTGTTTGTTCGGGGGTGGCGCTGAGTAGCAGCAAAGACTCCGTTTGCGCGGCCAAACGTGCAACCACTTGGTAGCTGATGCTGGGCGTGTCTGGGTGCCAGGCAAGGTGGTGAGCCTCGTCGACAATGATCATGTCCCACTCGGCCTCAAGCATATGTTGTGTGGCGTTAGGGTGCTGGCTTGCCCAATCAATAGGAGCGATAACAAAGGGTTGTTGCTCAAACGGGTTGTCGTCACCTTCCATGTAATCCGCGTAGACCGCATCATTGATAAGTGCAAAAGGCTGGTGGAAGCGACGTAGCATTTCGACCAGCCATTGGTGTTGTAGATTGGTTGGCGTCAAGATAAGCGCACGTTTACACAGGCCGTTGAGTAGGCGTTGGTGCAAAATCAGCCCAGCTTCGAGGGTTTTCCCCATTCCTACTTCGTCGCACAAAAGAGCCCGTGCCTTTGGGCGATTGGCAATATCGTGTGCTAGGTAAATTTGGTGTGGTAGAAGTTCGGCCTTTAAACCCATAAGCCCGCGTACTTCTGACGCTGCGTTTTCTGCTTGGTGTTCAAGAGTGTGGCGACGTAGATCAAACCACATACGACGTGCAGGCGACAACGCCAGCAGTGAATCCAGTTCGTTTTTGTCATTACGCGGAAATTGGATAAGCGACTCTTCTAACCAATCATCGTCTTCGCTAATGCGGTATTCGATTAAGTCATTAACGTCTTCGACTTCCAATACCGTGAAGGTTTCGTCTTGGTAATGCAACTGATCGCCGACGGTGAGAGTGCGTCGGACAAGACTGGTCTGGTCATTTGAGTATTGACGGTCAGATTCTGCGTCAGGGAAGTGCAGGGTGAAAGACTTATTTTGTTTGTCTACTATCATGCCGACGCCGAGATCAGGCTCGTTGCGGCTACTCCATCTTTGTCCAGTTTGATACATAGTTATGCGTTGTCCGGTTCGATTAAAGTTAAGCTGCCTTGGCATAAATCGACTAAGGCGATTTTTTGCTCAGGCCAAGTGCGTTCGATGACAGCAAGGTCAAGAATAATGCTGTCACTGAACGTTTTATTGGTGATTTCTATGTCGCTCTGTTCTAGCCAATATTCTACCTTACCTAATAAAGGGTAGGTTATTTTTAGCTGAACGGGGCAACGTGGGTAAATATTTTCGTATTCAGTATGGGATAGGGCTTCTTGTACCGCCTGACTGTACGCTCTTACAAGGCCGCCAGCCCCCAGTTTAATACCCCCAAAAAAGCGCGTGACGACAACGGTGGTTTCGCCAAAATCAGAATGTTGCAACACATTGAGCATGGGTTTACCTGCCGTCCCCTTAGGTTCACCGTCGTCACTTTGGTCCCACAAATGGGCGTTATTGGGCACGCCTGCAACAAACGCCCAACAGTTATGATTGGCATCTGGGTAACGCTGACGCATTTCTTCAATAAACGCCTTTGCCGCATCACGACCTTTTGTGCGACAAACATGCGTGATGAATTGACTGTTCTTAATTTCAAGATCAAAGCGTTGTGTGTGTGTTGGGCTTAGGTAGTAATCCATGTAAACTCATGCGCCTAATTTAACAATGATTGTTTACGTTTAAACATAGCAGGTTGTCACTATGACTGATTGGCTCTCGCAGTCCATTTGGGCGTTATCGGGCTTTTTTGTTGGAGCCGTCTTGGCCTCCGGTATTGCTGTTGCCATTGTACAGGCTATGCGTCGGCAGTGGCACCATGCAGAAGCAAAAAGCCAGCAACAAAATGAGGCGTTGCAGCGTCTTTTGCAACAATCGAAAGATCACATACATTATTTGGAAAAAGAATCCCTCACGTTGGAGCAGCAGTTTGCTGCGTCACAAAGTGTCTGGCAAGAAAAAGAAGCCTTTTATCGTGAGCAAAAGAAGCAGAATGAAACAGAGTTTAAACAGCTGGCCCATGACATTATGAGTCATCAAGGACAACAATTGGCCAAAGAGAATGAGCGTCAATTGGGCTCCTTGCTCACGCCGTTGGGGTCTCAGATTCAAAAGTTTCAAGAAAGTGTGGAAAAAAGTTACCAAGAAGAGGCGCGCGAGCGGTTTTCTTTGGTGAAAGAAATTAAAGGACTGCAGCAACTCAACCAAAAGATCAGTGACGACGCCGTGAGTTTGACTCATGCCCTAAAAGGACAAAACAAGCTGCAAGGCGGTTGGGGGGAAGTGATTCTAGAGCGTATTTTAGAGCGTTCGGGTTTGGAGAAAGGGCGCGAATATCAAACACAGGCTTCCTATCAGACCGAAGAAGGGCGTCGTTTGCAACCGGATGTGGTGATACATTTACCTGAGGGTAAGCAAATTATTGTTGATTCTAAAATGGTCTTGATCAGCTATCTTGCTTACATGGAAGCAGAAACAGACGAGGATCGAAACCGTGCGTTGAAACAACACCTAGATGCGGTGCGTCGACACATGAAAGAGCTGAGTGCGAAGTCCTATCATGATCTACCTGGGGTTACATCGCTAGATTTTGTGCTCTTATTTATTCCTATTGAAGCGGCTTTTGGCCTGGCGTTGCAAGGGGATAACGGTCTGTTCAGTGAAGCGTTTGAGCATAATATTATCATTGTGGGCCCTTCAAACCTGTTAGCGACGTTGCGCACCATTCAAAATATTTGGCGTAACGAAAAGCAGAGTCAAAATGCCATTGAGATTGCTCGTCAGGCGGGTGCTATGTACGATAAGTTTTCAGGCTTTGTCCAAGATATGGACGACATCGGCACAAAACTAGAGGCAGTCACCCGTACGCACGATGGGGCATTGAAAAAACTTACATCAGGACGGGGTAATCTTGTATCAAGAGCAGAGAAGCTGAAAATAATGGGCGCAAAAACCAGTAAAGTATTGCCTGCAGCGTATCTTGATGACAAAACTGCAGACGATTAAAGCGATGCTTTGCCTTGGGGGATCGTTAATCGATTCTACTCAGTCGGCAAATAGCCAGAGCACACTGGCTTTACTGATATAGGCGGTATTCTGTAAATCAAACAAAATGCCTGCGGTTAATTTATTGAGATTTGCACCGTCAGGCACTGCTTTACTGTTGGCGACCACTTCGATTTCTAATCGGTTATTCAAGTAGTGCAATCGCGTATTAGGTATGTCGACATACTTGGTGTGTTGACGCAGTAGAAAGCCTAAATCGGCCATGACTTGATAGCGTGCAGGTAACTGAAGGTGAGGTGGTCTGCCCGATGAGTGGATAAAACTTTCAGTTTGTACGGTATCATCGGTATCCACGTGGACCATAACATCTTCCACCTGCGGATGGGCTTTTTTAATGGTGTAGGCAACCAGGTCACCCAAGTAATGACCTTCGCTCACACTGGCATGACTTGGCACGTGGATGTGCATATCCAGGTAGACTTTCCCAGCCATTGAGCGTGCACGCACATCATGGGGCGCCATAACGTGTTTTAGGCTGTTGGCGGTCTCTTTAATTTGTTCAATTAGCTTTGGATCTGGGGCGGTGTCAACAAGCTCGGCCAAATTTTCCCACACCATGCTAATGGCCATTTTACCAATCAACAGCGCCACCACAACCGAAGCAACCGTGTCTGCCCAGCCGTAGCCAAAGTACACACCCACAAGGCCCACCAGTACCGCAATAGAAGACAGTGCATCGCTGCGACTGTGCCAGGCATTGGCGACCAGCATCTTGCTATTGATTTGATCGCCTGCGCGTTTGGTGTAGTGAAAGATCGCTTCTTTTACGCCAATCGTAACCAATAAAGCGGCGGTACCGTACCAAGTAAATTGTACAGCGGACGTGGTCGCGGTTAAGGAGTCGTAGGCAATGCCAATGGCCACTATCATAAGCACCATGCCAAGAAAAACCGTCGTTAGGGTTTCAAAGCGCAAGTGACCGTAAGGGTGGTTTTCATCTGGGCCTTTTCGGGAGTTGGCCGATGCAAAATACACAAAAACATCCGTGACTAGATCGGATAAAGAATGAATCCCATCTGCAATTAAGGCTTGGGATTGCGAAAAATACCCGGCGACTATTTTTGCCAGCCCAAGGACGCCATCCCAAAATGCACCTACTAGGGTCACTCTTACGGCGATGTCTTGCTCTTGTTGTTGCTTTGTCATGGGGAGAAACCTGTCTGTGGAAATTATTTACAAGAGAATACGAGTAAACAAATAGTACGGCTCATTTTTAAATAATGGAATCTGCCTGCGTTCGTTTATTCGTGCAAGTTTTGTGTGTTTTCGTAAGAAGTGCTTGTTGTCTGGCTTAGCCAATGTTCTCCCCAAGCTTATCCACGATATCTGTGGAAAAGCCTAGAAAAGTGAGTCTGTGTTAGAGGTTATTGAATTTCAAACCACAGGCAGTAAGATTGAAAAAACTCACGCAGTGTTAATGACATTAGAGAGAAGTTTGCGTCCATATCTGACAGACCGCCACCTTGAGAATCGTTAAAGGCCGTTTCTTTTAGGGCGTCGTCTATTTTTATTTTGCGCAGTGTTAAGTCGTCATGCAAAACAAAGCTCAGCTTGTCTGTCCAGCGTAGGGCAAGGTTCTTAACCGCCATGCCTTGTTCAAGATGGCGAGTGACGTCTTCAGAAAGCGGTTCAAGTGCTTTGAAGCGAATCGTCGCCTTGTCTTCTGAGGCGTCTTGAATTTCACATTCGGCGCCTGTTTCTAAGCTCGCTGGCACCGCATTTTTCATTAACCATTCTGTCATCACGGATGATGGAGCAACCTGCGCTTGTAATGGCGTCATTGGGAAGCTTCCCAATGTGGTTTGCAAATGCTTAAACAATTGCTCGGTCATGCTTGCGTTGGTGCTATTAAGAACCAGTATTTTTGCTTTTAGATCAATATACGCCCAGATGTCTGTACGTTTTGAAAAGGCCTTTGGGCGCAGCGTGAAAACCAATTCGTCTTTCATATCGGCTTTTTCTTTACGACCCACCTTACGGCCTTCAACCAATTCAATTTCTGCGACCTTGGCTTCTAACTCCTCACGCACCACGGCGGAGGGGAGGACTTTTTCTTCTTTGCCGGCACGAAATAACAAGCACTGATCGCTGGCCAGTGTCCATTGTTCGCTGTTGCGAATAAGAGGCAACCAGCCAAATGAAAATTCTTCTTGTGAGCCACATTCTTTTAACGGAAAACTTGGAATCTTATCAATGAGCTCATTTGTATCAAGTGATTCGGTGTCTTTTAATTGGAAAATTTGTGCGTTTTTGAACCACATAGTTACTCTCTTACCGCTTCTTTAAAGTGTGTTCGACAAACAGATAAATATCTGTCATTGCCGCCTATTTCTACTTGTGCGCCTTCTTTGACCGGCACACCCTGTTCATTAAGTCGAATGACCATGGTGGCTTTGCTACCACAATGGCAGACGGTTTTCAGTTCAATGAGTTTATCTGACCAAGCAAGCAGTGCTTGGCTTCCCTCAAACAGTTCACCTTGAAAGTCCGTGCGTATGCCAAACGCCAGCACAGGAATACCCAGTTTATCCACTACCTCAGACAGATCGTAAACTTGTTGTTTGGTGAGAAACTGCGCTTCGTCAATTAGGATACAACTGAGTTTTTGAGGCTGGTTGTCGCCCTTAACCAAGGTTAAAAGGTCGGTTTGTTTATCAAAGAGACTGGCCTCAGCCGAAATGCCAATGCGCGAAGCGATTTGCCCTGCCTCAAAACGGTCATCAATTGAGGCGGTTAATAATAAGACGCGCATGCCACGTTCTTGATAATTATGCGCCGATTGCAGAAGGACAGTGGACTTTCCTGCGTTCATTGCCGAATAATAAAAATACAGTTTGGCCATAAGACGTCTGTTTGGTCGCTTGCAAAATAAATGGGTCAGCTAGTATAGCAAACCGATATGAGGATTGAGTCTATTTTTTTGCTCGCGGTGCTTTGGTGCTACTGAGGCTTTTGTTGATTTGTTGGCTAATCCACTCCGCTCGTTTTAAGCCACTTTGCTCACACAGTAGATCGAGCTTTTCAACGAGCTCTTGTTCTATGATCAGTTCTAGGCGCTTCAGTCCTTGAGCTTTTTCTTTTTGACGCTGTGCTCTTTTGTTGATTTTTAGCTGGTCTTTTCGAGTCAGTGGTTGGGTGCGAGGTCGCCCTGGGGACTTGCCAAAAAGATCAATGGTATTACGGTCGGATGACGCTTTAGCCATGGTGTTATTCGTTTCATGTTAGGTTGAGAGGAGACGCCCAGTCCACTGAGACTGGGCGTTACGATTGAGAATAGGATTAGTTCTGCGCTGTTTTTTTCTCGTTTTGTTGTTGCGCCATTTGATTGGTGGCAATGAAATCAAGAAGAATTTCAGACGCTTCTTTGGCGTAAGTGTCTTCTTCAATTGCTTCAATATCATCCACCGATTCAAGCGTCTCAAGCCCCAGCGCTTGACGTCGAGTGTTTTCTCTTAACAGTTCTTTGGCTTTATTGTCTTCTTGTTGCTGAAGACGTGTGCTTTCTTTCAGCGACAGTGTTTTGTAGGTTTCTGCTTGCTGCTTAAAGTCTGCAATCTGTTCGTTAATGGCAACAAAGTTTGCGTCTTCTGCCATGCGCGCTTCATGGCGTGGCGTTAGAATTGGCAAGTAGGCTGGCATGTTCCAATAGACAGGGTAGCGTGTTTCATGAATTTTATCCCAAGGTAAGGGGTTATCCAGAGCGCTTTCGCCGATGGTGTCTTTATCAATAAGAGAAGGAAACATGATGTCTGGCATCACGCCTTTGTGTTGGGTGCTTTCGCCAGAAATGCGATAAAATTTGGCTTGGGTGACTTTCAGTTGTCCCTTATCCATTTCTTGTAATACTTGGACAGTGCCTTTGCCAAAGGTCTGATCGCCCAAAATTAAGGCGCGACCATAATCTTGTAATGCACCCGCGACGATTTCAGAGGCAGAGGCACTCATGCGATTCACAAGCACGGCCATGGGGCCGCTGTAGGTGATGGAGGTGTCTGAGTCTCCCAGCGGCGTTACGCGACCGCCTTGATCACGAATTTGCACCGTTGGACCAGAAGGAATAAATAAACCCGCCAGGGCGTTTGCTTCTTGCAATGAGCCGCCGCCATTGTTTCTTAGATCAAGAATAAGCGCGGAGATGTCTTCTTTACGGAGTTCTTCGATGAGTTTTTTCGTATCACGAGTGGAGCTTTTGTAGTCTTTGTCGCCCGCTTGAATGGCGGCAAAATCAGAGTAAAAGGTGGGCAAGCTGATAACGCCCACTTTAAAAGTTTCACCATCTCGTTCTATTTCAACGATTTCCTTTTGCGCCGATTGATCTTCCAGTTTGACTTTTTTGCGCACGATTTCTACGTGTTTGCTGGTTTGGGTATCGCCTTTACTTGGGGTGATCTCAAGGGTAACGGTGGTGTCGCGTTCGCCACGAATCATATCCACCACGTCATCCAGTCTCATGCCGACCACGTCCACCATGGGCTCGCCTTCTTGACCCACTGCTATGATGCGATCGTTTGGCGCGATGTCTGTTTGTGTCTCGGCAGGGCCACCCGGAACAAGGCGAACGATCTTAGTATAATCGTCTTCCATTTGCAGAACAGCGCCGATGCCTTCTAGAGAAAGACTCATGTTGATGTTAAAGGTTTCTGATGCACGAGGGGCGAAGTAGCTGGTGTGTGGATCAATGGCAGCGGTAATGGCGTTGGCAAATGTCTGGTATACGTCGACAGCGTTGGTTTGATCAACCCGTTTAAGTTGGTTTTTGTAGCGGCGTTCAAGAACGGAAATGATTTCTTCTTGGCTCTCACCATTCATTTTCAATGTCAGTGCGCGATTTTTTAGACGCTTACGCCAATAGTCATCAAGCTCTGCGTCTGTTGTCGCCCATTTTAGGTTTTCTGGGTCAATAGTGAGCGTTTCATCGAGGTCGTAATTGAAATTTGCTACCATCTCTGGCAAGTTCTCTTGCAAAGAAGTAAGCCGATTTTCTAAGCGTTTTAAATAGAGATTGTAGATGGTGTAAGCAACTTGTGTGTCGCCTTTTCTCAGGGCATCATCAAATTGATTGCGGTATTGCGATAACTGATTAATATCGCTTTGTAAGAAAAAGCTTTTGCTTGGGTCAAGTGCGTCGATGTAGTAATCAAAGGCTTGCGCTGAGATGGCATCATCAATAGTCGGCTTGTTATAATGAATGCCTTCCAGCATCTCAACAAGTTCTTTAGACACCTTGTCGTATTCGTGCGGTGGCTGTAGATCTTGGTAAGCCAGCGCTGAGGTGGAGGCGAAGGTATAGCCAGTTAAAAGGCAAAGTAAAAGGCGTTTATAGTTCATCCTGTGTGGGCTCTCTCAGTCTATTAAATACGTCATTGCCAAAATCATATTAGACACTGGGCAGTAAGACCAGCCAAAGTGTTAAAAAGTCACTTTTTTACAGCATTGTGCTGATAAGGACATTATGAATATTTCCAGTTTTAACGAGGAGTTGTTGTCGTTTTTAAACGCGTCCCCAACCCCTTTTCATGCAACCGATACCATGCGTTGTGCTTTATTTGACGCGGGTTTTGTTGAGTTGTCTGAGCGAGATACTTGGTCCATTGAAGAAGGCGGAAAGTATTTCGTGACTCGCAATGAGTCCTCCATTATTGCTTTCACTTCGCCACAATTAAATGTTCATCAAACCGGCTGGCGGATGATAGGGGCACACACAGACAGTCCGTGTTTAAAGCTTAAGCCCAATGCACAGGTTGACCGTTTTGGTTTCCATCAGTTGGGCGTCGAAGTCTACGGTGGCGTGTTGCTTCACACCTGGTTGGACCGAGATTTATCCATCGCGGGTCGTGTCACATTGAAGACACAGTCTGGGGATGTTGTTAGCCGTCTGATTGATTTTAAAGCACCGATTGCGGTGGTACCTAATTTAGCGATTCACTTAAATCGACAGGCGAATGAAGGGTTTTCAGTCAACCCTCAAGAAGAGATTTTGCCTATTTTATGTGGAGCAGAAAACGAATTTGATCTACATACTTTACTGATTTCTCAACTCAACAAAGAGCACAGTGACTTAGAGGTTGACTCTGTGTTGAGCTTTGAGCTCAGTCTTTACGGTACACAGTCTGCTACTCTCGTAGGGCTTCACGAAGAGTATATTTGCTCCGCGCGACTGGATAATTTGTTAAGTTGCTATGTTGGCCTACAAGCGTTGTTGGATTCAAATAATCAGCGTCCGAGTCTGCTGATTTGTACTGACCATGAAGAAATTGGCAGTTTGTCTGCGTGTGGCGCGAACGGTCCTTTCTTAGAGGATGTATTGCGTCGACTCACGCCAAATCAAGAGCAGTATGTTCAGGCAATGCAGCGCTCTATGCTGATTTCGGCGGATAATGCCCATGCGCTTCATCCAAATTACGCCCATAAGCACGATAAACTTCATGCTCCAGGCATTAATAAAGGCGCCGTCATCAAGGTTAATGCCAATCAGCGTTATGCCACCAACAGTGAAACAGCCGGTGTTTACCGTGATATCGCGGGGGAAGAAAATTACGATGTGCAGTGTTTTGTCGTAAGAAGCGATATGGGGTGTGGCAGTACGATCGGTCCTATTACGTCGGGTGAAATTGGCGTACCCACCATTGATATTGGCTTACCAACCTTTGGGATGCACTCTATTCGTGAGCTGGCGGGGAGTAAAGACGCCTTTGGCCTCTATAAAGTGTTAGCGAGGTTCACACAAAGAGATCATTTGATTTCTCGTTGATCAATAGAGCGTTCGGCTTTGTTTACCTAAGACCCCGTAAAACACTGTTTTACGGGGTCTTTATTGTCAGCGCTGGCCGACGAATATTGGCTCTAAGTCATTCTTTTTTAGGAAAAGAGTGGCAAATTTGTTACAGTCGATCGTTAGTTTAAAATAAGGTAGCCTTTTCTTATCATGCCCATTCGATCTTTATTTGATTCCGCACCTTCGTTTGCGATTAACGCAGACTCGTTCCATGTTTTGCATTCCCCCAAGGAATATCATTCAGCACTGCTAAAGTCTATTCAAAATGCCGTGTCGAGAATTTATTTGGTTGCTCTGTATTTAGAAGATGATGAGGCGGGTAGAGAAGTTTTGACCGCTGTTTATGAGGCAAAGCAGCGTCGCCCCGATTTGGATGTGGTGATCTGCGTTGACTGGCACCGCGCTCAGCGTGGTTTAATTGGTGGACAAAAAGGTAAGGGCAATGCGGCTTTTTACCAAGCGTTTGCAGAAAAATATGAGCACAAGGTACCTGTGTATGGCGTGCCAGTCCGCAATCGTGAGGTGTTTGGGGTGTTGCATTTAAAGGGGTCCGTGATCGACGATACCGTCATTTATACGGGGGCCAGCATGAACAACGTCTACTTGCATTTTCAAGAGCGGTATCGATTTGACCGTTACCACCTTATTGACCATGTGGCCTTAGCAAACAGCATGGTTGACTTCATTGACGTGAACCTGGTTCAGAGCCCAGCGGTAATCGATCTTTCTGTGGGGGATCTGCCGACTACGAAAGAAATTAAACCCTTGATCAAGGCGTTTCGTGCCGATTTGGCGCGTTCGAGTTATTGTTTAAAAAAGGAACAGGCACAAGAAGGGCAAGTCGCGCTAACGCCCTTGGTTGGGGTTGGGAAGCGGGGTAACGCGTTAAATCAGGGTATTGTGCGGCTTTTAAAAGAAGCCAAGCAAGAGCTGATTTTATGTACGCCGTATTTTAACTTACCTAAAGTGGTGCTGCGTGAAATTAAGCGCGCCATGAAGCGGGGGGTTGAAGTGCATCTTATTGTCGGAGACAAAACCGCCAGTGATTTTTACATACCCGTAGATCAGCCTTTTAAAGCCATTGGTGGTTTGCCTTATCTCTATGAGATGAACTTGAGAAAATTCGCGCAGGTGAATCAGTCTTATATCGCCAATGGGGCTTTGTCGATACACTTATGGCAACATGATTCAAACAGTTTTCATTTAAAAGGTATTTGGGCTGACCGACGTTTTATGATGCTGACGGGGAATAATATTAACCCAAGGGCGTGGTCTTTAGACTTGGAGAATGGTCTTTTAATTGATGATCCAAAGGGGTGCTTGTCTGAAAAGTTCTTAGCGGAATACGATGTGATTTATCGCCATACGCGAAAGATCTTATCTGCTGACGAATTCGATGTCATGGCGGATTATCCGCCAGCGATACAGCGCTTGCTGAAAAAAGTGATTCGTACACGAGCAGACAGATTACTGAAAAGGATTTTATAACGTTTTGCTTTGCAGAACGTTACTAAGAAAGCGGTACGAAAGCCTTGTGTCTTTGTTTATTCTGTTATTTCCACATTCACATCAGAGGTGTCTGATAGGCTTTCTTCCGTTTCCATCTTGGCTCTGTCTGCTTTTGAAATATATTTAGGTTTGGCTTTTTTAGGGTTGGCCTTTAGGTTTGCCTGTTTGTTTTTCTTCGTCAGAATATCTTTTATCTTTTTACGACGGTTCATTGCTACTTTCCTAGGGGGTTCTGTTATTGATTGATAGTAGGTTATTCATTTAACAATGGGAGGTAAACCCGCTTTTCATGGTTTAGCTAATAAAGAGGCCAATTTTGCTGAGTCAAGAAGGATTTAAAGCTCAGAAGCAAAAAAGCCCTAACTAAGTAAATAGTTAGGGCTTCATCTAAATGGTACCAGTAGGCGGACTCGAACCGCCACGCCTTTCGGCAACGGATTTTGAATCCGTCGTGTCTACCAATTCCACCACACTGGCCTTGAAAAAGGTGTTGCGTATCTTAGGGTATTTGTAATTTTAGTCAATGCTTATCGGGAAATATTTTTATCTTTTTGACCGAAGGGTTTGAGAAAGTACCTTTTTTCAAGGATGTTCGTTAGAATAGCGCTCTGTTTTTCTAGGTAGTGTTTTCCATGCTCGTTTCAGATTATCATTTCGATTTGCCCGATTCTTTAATTGCCCATTATCCTACCCCTGATCGAACGGCAAGTCGTTTGCTTCACCTTGATGGCCCAAGTGGTCATCTTGTTCATCGTCATTTTCCTGAGATTTTGGATCTTGTTCAGCCTGGTGATTTAATGGTGTTCAACAATACGCGAGTCATTGCTGCTCGTGTTTTTGGCCAGAAAGAGTCCGGTGGTAAAGTTGAAATATTGGTTGAGCGTGTCATTAATACAAATGAGGCTTTAGCGCATGTTCGTGCCAGTAAGTCGCCAAAAGAAAATACTCAGCTTTTTTTAGGAACAGACAAAGGCGAGCAAATAGAAGCGACCATGGTGGGGCGTTCCGGTGCTTTGTTCCATTTGGTCTTTAAAGAGCCTGTACTGGACGTTTTAACACGTGTTGGTCATATGCCATTGCCGCCTTACATCGAAAGGCCTGATGAAGACAGCGACCAAGAGCGTTACCAAACGGTTTACAATCAAAAGCCGGGCGCAGTCGCCGCACCCACGGCGGGTTTGCACTTTGATGATGCCCTGTTGGAGAAATTAAAGGCAAAAGGCGTAGAAACGGCTTTTGTTACGTTGCACGTTGGGGCTGGGACATTTCAACCCATGAAGGTTGAAAATGTACAAGACCATATCATGCATGCGGAATACGTTGAGGTTGAACAGGCCGTTGTTGACCAAGTAAAAGCAACAAAGGCAAGGGGTGGACGAGTCATTGCCGTAGGTACCACCAGTGTGCGAAGCCTAGAGTCAGCGAGTCAAAGCGGTGAGATTGCTCCTATGCAAGATGACACCAGTATCTTTATTTACCCAGGTTACTCATTTAAAACGGTTGATGCCTTGGTGACGAACTTCCATTTGCCGGAATCGACGTTGATTATGCTGATCAGTGCTTTTGCAGGTTATGATCATGTGATGCAAGCGTATAAAGTCGCCGTTGAAGAGAAGTACCGATTTTTTAGTTATGGCGATGCCATGTTTATTACACGAAATGCGCAGGCGACCGGCCCGCAGAGTGAGGATTAAGACGAATGTCTGAGAAACGTCCAGAATGTTTTATGGATTTTGAATTGCACACTACGTCAGGGAAAGCGCGCCGCGCCACCTTGACGTTCCCCCGAGGTAAAGTGGAAACACCAGCGTTTATGCCTGTCGGCACCTATGGCACGGTTAAGGGGATGCTAACCAAAGATATTGAAGAAATCGGTGCGGATATTATTCTTGGTAATACGTTTCATCTTTGGCTGAGACCTGGCACAGAGGTGATCAAAGCCCATGGTGACCTTCATGATTTTACTCAGTGGAAAAAGCCAATTCTGACCGATTCCGGTGGCTTTCAGGTTTTTTCCTTGGGTGAAATGCGCAAAATCACGGAAGAGGGTGTGAGCTTCCGTTCACCTATCAACGGCTCAAAGGTCTTCTTAAGCCCTGAAATTTCAATGCAAGTGCAACGTGATCTGGGTTCTGACATTGTCATGATTTTCGATGAATGTACGCCTTATCCGGCTACGGCGGATGTTGCAGCCAAATCCATGCGTATGAGTTTACGTTGGGCGAAGCGTTCTAAAGACGAGCATGGTGACAGTCCGTCGGCGCTGTTTGGGATTATCCAAGGAAGCATGTATGAAAGCTTGCGTGATGAATCTCTTGAAGGCTTAGTCGATATTGGTTTTGATGGTTACGCCATTGGTGGCTTGTCGGTGGGTGAGCCAAAAGAGGAAATGATCAAGGTCCTAGATCATACGACGCCTAAGATGCCAAAGGATAAACCCCGCTATTTAATGGGAGTAGGCAAGCCTGAAGATCTTGTGGAAGGCGTGCGTCGTGGGGTTGATATGTTCGATTGTGTTATGCCAACACGGAATGCTCGAAATGGTCATTTATTCACGTCTGATGGCATTGTGCGTATCCGTAATGCGCAATACCGTCATGATACAGGGCCATTGGATAAAGAATGTGATTGCTACACTTGTAAAAACTTTTCTCGGTCTTATCTACATCATTTAGATAAGTGTCAAGAAATGGTGGGTGCGCAGTTGAATACTATTCACAATCTACGTTATTACCAAACGCTCATGGCAGGATTGCGTAAAGCACTCGATGAAGGTAGATTTGACGCCTTTGTTGATGAATTTTATGCAAAGCGTGGTCTGACAACCCCCGTCTTGAGTGATTAATAAACAAAATTACCTCCCACTCTTTATTGTTTGGCTGATTGTCTTATAAAGAGTGGGAAATCGTTTCATAAACCATTGGAGAGTTAACAACATGATCTCATTGATCTCACCCGCTTATGCCGAAGCCGGCGCACCGGCTGATGCCGGTATTTTTAACCTAGTATTGCTTGCAGGCTTTGTGGTTATTTTTTACTTCCTTATGTGGCGCCCACAAGCAAAGCGTACAAAAGAACATAAAAACTTGATTGCTTCTTTGGCGAAAGGCGCTGAAGTGGTAACAGGTGGTGGTGTGTTGGGTAAAGTATCAAGAGTTGACGACAACTACGTTGTTTTAGAAGTATCAGAAGGTGTTGAAATGAAATTCCAAAAATCTTCTGTTGCGGCTGTATTGCCGAAAGGAACATTGAAGTCCATCTAATGTTCTTGGAAAGGCGCTCTTTGATGATGTATTAAGAGCGCTTTTCTGCTTTTCGACCCATTTAATTATACAGGTTCAAAGGATTTTTCATGCTTAACAAGTACCCCTTGTGGAAGTATTTGCTAATTCTTCTTGTTTTGGCTTTGGGGCTACTTTACGCCTTCCCAAATCTTTATCCGGATGATCCAGCACTACAATTATCAACGCAGAAATCCACTGCGACAGTTGACGAGCGTGCACTAGAAAAAGCTCGAACAGCACTCTCTCAAGCAAATATCGATTTAAAAGAAGCAGAGTTGACCTCTGCGGGTGGTACCTTACGCTTCAATAGCGGTGAGGACCAGTTGGCAGCGAAACCTGTGGTGGCCGCTGCGTTGGGTGAAGATTATGTAACGGCTCTGAATTTGGTGCCTACGACGCCAGAATGGTTGTCTTCTTTGGGTGCGGGTCCTGCAAAATTGGGTCTGGATTTACGGGGCGGTGTACACTTCCTATTAGAAGTTGACACGCCGGCTGCACTTAAGCAGCGCCTTGAAGTGACCTCCAGTGAGATGAAGGCGGCATTACGTTCAGATCGTATTCGTTACCGCAGTGTGGATATTGCAGAAGGGATTTTATCAATTCGCTTTTTGCAGCAGTCTGATTTAGACCTGGCCGAAAATTTGCTTACTGATGAATTCTCTGAATACCGCTTTGCGACTCGACAAGTTGATACAGATTACTTCTTAGACGTGAGTTTTACAGAAGCGTCAAAAGCAGAAATTGAATCTTATGCTCTGCAACAAAACCTAACAACCCTGCGTAATCGAGTTAACGAGCTGGGTGTGGCTGAGCCTTTGGTGCAACGTCAAGGAAGTAATCGCATTGTGGTGGAGTTGCCTGGTGTGCAAGATACCGCAGCGGCAAAGCGTATTATCGGCGCCACAGCGAACCTTGAATTTCATTTAGAGGCCGGTCTCGATACGACGGGCAGTGATTTGGAAACGCTGACATTTCGTGATGGCAGTGGTCGCTCTGCTCAGCTAGAGCGAGATATCATCATCACAGGTGACAGTGTATCGGATGCCAGTTCTTCGTTTGATGAAAATGGTCGTCCTCAAGTTAACATCAGCTTAGACGCCAAAGGCGGTAAGCAGATGAGTAAAGTGACGCGTGCTGCGGTTGGTCGTAATATGGCAGTGGTGTTTATTGAGCACAAGTCACGCAGCCGTTTTGTTGAGCAAGAAGACGGTTCTCTCGAAGAAGTGCGTCGTAGCTACAGCGAAAAAGGCATTATTTCACTTGCGACAATCCAAACAACCCTAGGTAATTCTTTCCGTATTACTGGTTTAGATAGCCCTCGTGAGTCGTCTGAGTTGGCTCTACTGCTTCGTGCTGGCGCTTTGGCAGCACCCATTTATTTTGTCGAAGAGCGTACAATAGGGCCGAGTTTGGGTGCTGAAAATATCAAGTTAGGTGTGGGTTCCGCTCAGATCGGCTTGTTAGTGGTCATGCTGTTTATGTTGGTCTACTACAAGGTGTTTGGTATTTTCGCCAACGTTTCTTTGGCTCTGAACATTATTTTGTTGATGGCCTTTATGTCTTTGTTGTCGGCGACCTTAACCTTGCCAGGTATTGCTGGGATCGTGTTGACTATGGGGATGGCGGTGGATGCGAACGTGCTGATTTTCTCAAGGATCAAAGAAGAGCTTGCGAATGGTACGCCAAGTCAACAGGCGATTCACTCAGGCTTTAATCGCGCCTTTACAACGATTTTCGATGCCAATATCACCACATTGCTGGTGGCCGTCATCTTGTTTGCGGTAGGTACAGGGCCCGTTAAAGGCTTTGCGGTGACCTTGTCGTTGGGTATTTTAACGTCCATGTTTACGGCAATTGTCGTGACGCGTGCACAAGTGAATCTTGTGTATGGTGGTCGTAAAAATAAGAAATTGTACATTTAGGAGAGCGCCATGAAAGTGACACAAATTCCATTTATGGCAATGCGAAAGATCGTTGCTGTGTTTTCTCTGACGCTAATCTTGATCTCTATTGGTTCTTTGGCGACAAAAGGGCTTCAGTTCGGTTTGGACTTTACGGGTGGTACCTTAGTTGAGGTGAATTACCAAGAAGCGCCAAAACTGGATGATATTCGTGGTTTGCTGGCTGAGAATGGTTACGATGACGTGGTTGTGCAGAACTTTGGCTCACCCACCGATGTGGTTGTTCGTATGGCAAACGCATTCACACCCACTTTGGGTGATGAGGTGCTGTCGACCTTACAAAGCAACGGTGAGATCAGTGTTTCCCTTCAGCGTTCTGAGTTTGTGGGTGCGCAAGTCGGTGAGGAGCTACGTGAGCAGGGCGGCTTAGGCATGTTATTGGCCTTGGCCATCGTGATGATCTATGTGGCTGTGCGTTTCCAGTTCAAGTTCTCTGTGGCGTCTGTCGCAGCGTTAGCGCACGACGTGATCATAACCCTAGGTTTCTTTTCATTGTTTGATGTTGAGTTTGACTTAACTGTCTTGGCGGCATTGTTGGCTGTGGTAGGTTACTCCTTAAATGACACCATTGTTGTCTGTGACCGAATCCGTGAGAATTTTCGTATTATGCGTGATACCACGCCTTATGATTTGGTGAATGAGTCGATCAACCAGACACTGGGTCGAACTTTGATTACGTCATTAACGACTTTGTTTGTACTTATCGTCTTGTTTGTCGCAGGCGGGGAGGCGATACATAATTTCTCTATGGCTTTGCTGGTGGGTATTGTGATTGGTACTTACTCGTCTATCTTTGTCGCAGCCAATTTGCTGTTAGCATTGGATGTTAAGCGGGAAGATTTGATTCCGCCACCGAAAGAAGAGCTAGAAGACGATCTTCCATAATATTCTTTGGTGATCGATTGTTCTAGTCAATAAAAAAGCCTGCTGTGCAGGCTTTTTTATTAAATTTTATCGTTGGTAATGCCTATGAATGGGGCTTACGAAATGATCTTACCGAAGTGCATGCCCATTTTAGTTGGTGTTTCTGCTTCAAGCGCATCTTCCCATTCAACCGCGCCTTTCCCAAATAAAACAATGGCGGTTGAGCCGAGTTTGAATCGTCCCATCTCTTCACCTTTTTTAAGCGTGATGTCGTGTAGTTCTTCATAATCCCATGTTACGACATTTTTATTGAATGGTGTGACTTGTCCTGCCCAAACGGTTTCTATACTGGCAACGATCATGGCTCCGACTAAGATGACGGCCATTGGACCCGCTTCTGTCTCAAATAAGCAAACGGTGCGTTCATTACGGGCAAAGACATTAGGAATTTGCTCTGCCGTTACCTTGTTAACAGAAAAAAGCTTTCCGGGAACGTGGATCATTTTAGTCAGTTTGCCCGTTAAAGGCATGTGTACACGATGGTAATCTTTCGGCGACAGATAAACGGTTGCAAAGGAGCCACCAAGGAATTGGCTGGACAAAGCGGCATCGCCGCCAAGTAAACTGGTTAAACTGTAAGTGTGGCCCTTTGCTTGGAGTAGAGTGCCGTATTCAATGTCGCCCAGTTGGCTAATAGCACCGTCTGCGGGGCACGCAATGCCGTCTGATTTGTCGCAAATAGGACGCAATTCAGGTCGAATTGCGCGAGTAAAAAAGTCATTGAAGTTTTTGTACGACTTAGGGTCGCTGTTGACGGCTTCTGACATATTCACTTGGTACTTTTTAACGAATTGACTGATGAATGTGTTTTTCACCCAAGTGTTTTTGCACTCTGCGACTCTGCCCAAAGTGCGAGATAGTGTTTTTTGAGGTGTGATATGTTGTGCAAAGGCAAAAAGTTGGTCTTTCGTCACGTTCTTTATCCTAGTTCAAATAAGTAAATTTTTCTGTTTATGTTGCATCATAGCGAATGATAGAGGCAATTTTCTTCAGTTTCTTGTAATCCTCTTGATTAAACGTCTCATTCGTCTCTAGCCAAAACAACAACATTTCATTTTCTGACATGGGGGTAGACAATAACACCAAATGACTGTTTTTATCGATCAATTGGTCGGCTGTATGAGGGAGTTCTTTCAAAACCTTGTTTAGCTTTGCGCCGAAAAAGTGCGCTGCGGCGGGTTTTTTTGACAGTTTTGCAAATGCACTTGAAGGTGCATTCCACTTGATGCTTTTTAATGCCTTTGTTTCATAGCCGAGTTGAAATAAAGGAGATACCTGGTTTTTCTTTAGCGCAAATAAAATACAGTGCTGAGCGTTAGACAGACTTTTTTTCAGTGCTGAAAGGGCCAAATGGGCTTTTTGTTTGGTGTCGTATAGGTCATGTTTGCCAAGTCGCCTTTTGAGTGATGTTATTGGGCAATCGTCCGGTTTTTTCGGAGACGTTGGCGTCAATGATTTATACAGTTCAGGATCAAGCAGTTGCTGCGCTAACGGGGCTTTTCCGCCGACGTTGTATAAATGAGCGGCATCGGTGGCGGCTTTATGAGTGAGTTGAATCACATCAACGGGCAAACAGTGAGTAGAAGCCGCAACGACTCGGTAGAAAAAGGGGAGATGCTTTGAATCCCAGCGCATTAAATGCGCTTCATGAGCGACCTTGTTGGCGCAGTAAGACAGTATAAGGGGATTGTTTATTAGGAAAATTAGGCGCTTATCGTCTGTATCATTTGGTAAGCTTGTTGGTTCATGGGCGAGATGAGCAAGCGCTTGCAGTTCATTCGCATTAGGTACATTTTTTGTTAAAAATGCCTCGATAATTTTGTGTGGTGTGTTCCAAAGCATAAAGAGGTGAGTGGTTATTTCATCGATTCGACAACCGAGTAGGCGACGTTCAACGTCGCTTGCCCGTTCGCCTTGTTTCACTCGTTGGTCGATCTCTATCATTATCGGATAGGCGTAAAGCCAAAGTAACCATCTTGCCACGTCTTTATAAAGCGTTATCCAAAAAAGACCGTCTGTGTTGCCTAATCGTTTTTGTGTTGCCCAGCGTTTGGCAATACAGGCGGCTTCGTAGCTGGTTTGTACTTCGCTGAGAAATGCCGTGAGATGTGGTGAGGGCAAGGCTGGATTAAGGTGATAAGACGAAAAATTTGGTAGTAGGCGGGTAAGGCCGTTAATACCGACAATGGCAGCAGCATGAACTGGGCTGGTAATGTCATTGTTTTTATTGGCAATCATGCGACTTGCTTCATTGAGAATGGCGAAAGACAGCATGGGTTCAGAGACGATGTTGTCTTGCATTTTGTCCAGCGCATCGGCATTTTTAATCTGCTTTTTAAGGCGTGTAAGATGTGCGTCTTTAACGGGGAGCTTTTTATCTTTTAAGAACAGCAGCCATTTATTGAGGCTATTTGGGAAAGTCTCTTTCATAATGGGTTGTATTTAGCTCGTTAGTAGTTGACTGGCCGATAGAGCGATATCTAATCATGTATATTAAACTTTTATCATACTGTAAATTTACCCAAGCGCCTACACGCTTATGGTTGCGTGCTTAGGGTAATATTACGTCGCTTACCTTTCCCGTTATAGGACGCTGCTTACCTCTCCCGTTATAGATGGTTAATATGACAAAAGTGATGTCATTTGCATCACCGAAGAAATCAGTTAAACGCTTGATTTTCTCGAATAGAGTGTTTGATTCTAAGAAAGCTTTGAAAACGATGCTCAGTGATTTCTCCTTTGTCCAGTGCTTCTAAAATGGCGCACCCTGGCTCTTTTTCGTGGGCGCAATCACGAAATCGACAATAACCAATGTGTGGACGAAACTCGATAAAACCATTTAACAGCTCGTCTTCGGAGATGTGCCACAAGCCAAATTCACGAATGCCAGGTGAATCAATCAGATCGCCGCCCTTCGGCATGTGAAAAAGACGGGCCGTTGTTGTGGTATGCACGCCTTTTTTACGCTTTTGCGACAGTTCGCCAACGCTAATGTCAATGTTGGGGAGCAGGGTGCCGATTAAAGAGGATTTACCCACGCCGGACTGGCCAACAAATACACTGGTTTTGTCCTGTAAAAAGTCATAAAGAGATTCCATGCCAGCTTGGTGCTTGATGGAGGTTCTAATGATGGGGTAACCAAGGTCTTCGTAGGTTTTTAAAAGAGCATCAAGGTCTGTTTTGTTCTTTTCATCAATTAAATCGCATTTGTTTAATAGAATGACCGGAGGGATTCCCACGGTTTCTGCCGCAACAAGATAACGGTCAATTAAGTTGGCATGAGCCACGGGTTCTGCTGCGATAACAACCACTATATGATCAATGTTAGCAGCAACAGGTTTAAGTCGACCGTGCATGTCTGGGCGCGACAGTGAGGTGTGTCTTGGGGTGGTTGCAACGACAACCCCGCCTTCATTTTGTTTGGGGCGCCAGACCACTTTGTCGCCTGTCACTAACTGGCCAAGGTTGGCGCGTAAGTTACAGCGAGTTGACGAACCGATATGAGGGGCTTGAGTGCCTTCTACCTCAACTTGGGTGCCAAAATGCGAAATGATAATGCCTTCGGTTTCTGGTCCAAGATCTGAGGACTGCAGAAGCTCTTCTGCTAGGTCACCGCGCTTTTGTGTACGTTCAACGCGTTCTTTGTGAATACGTTCAATTCGCCATGTTTGCTGTTTAGTAAGTTTTCGCTTCGACATTCTGCTCGTCTGATCATATTATAATGCGCATAGAGTATAATGCTTGGCATTGATAATAAAGGATTTGCAAGACGATGAGTTTAAATGACGAAAATTTAGTGTGGATTGACCTTGAAATGACCGGGTTAGAGCCAGATACAGATACCATCATTGAAATTGCAACAGTGGTGACGGATAAGCATCTTAATGTACTGGCAAAAGGGCCAAGTTTGGCTATTCACCAAGAAAAAGCGGTAATGGATGCCATGGATGAATGGTGTACCCAACATCATGGTGATTCCGGCTTGACCGCACGGGTGCTGTCATCAAGTATCAGCATGGAAGAGGCGGAAGCACAGACCATTGCTTTTCTAGCAAAGTATGTGTCGCCGGGTAAATCCCCCATTTGTGGTAACAGTGTGGGGCAAGACCGTCGATTTTTGTATCGATATATGCCGAAGTTAGAGACGTTTTTCCACTATCGTTACCTGGATGTCAGTACAGTGAAAGAGTTGGCCCGTCGCTGGAAGCCGGAAGCGCTAGAAGGTTTTAGTAAATCGGGTTCGCATCTGGCCATGGATGATATATTGGAGTCCATTGGTGAGTTGAAGCACTATCGTCGAACGATGTTTGGTTTTGATGAGTAAGGGGTTAAATGCCATGCAACTGGCGCAGGATGTTTACGGTGAAGAGGCGATGGAAAGCTTGGGTACCGCCTTGTCCTCTGTATTGCAGCAAGGCGGGGTGGTTTTTCTCGAGGGAGACCTCGGGATGGGGAAAACGACCTTGGTCAGAGGGGTGCTTAAGGGCTTGGGCTACGACGGTCCAGTAAAAAGCCCAACTTACACCTTGGTGGAGCCTTATGAGTTAGTAAACTTAGACGCTTATCATTTCGATCTCTACCGTGTGGGCGACCCTGAAGAGCTTGAATTTATGGGTGTGCGGGATTATTTTACTGACCAGAGCTTGTGTCTTATTGAATGGGCTGAAATGGGTCGAGGTATATTGCCAGACGCAGATCTTGTGGTGTCTATTACGTTGCTTTCACAGGGGCGACATCTTACTTTCACTGGCCAAACGGAAAAAGGGGCTGAGGCGCTGATGGAGCTTGGGGCAAGGTTAACACCTTGATCGATCAAACTCTTTACCATAAGTAAGATTGAGATCCATTTAATCAGCAGTTATAGTGTGTCAGATATACTGGCCAGCTGTTTGATATGCATACTAAAATCCGAATTTACATCGTTATTTTTTTCCAACTGATTCTTTCTTTGGCCGCTTTTGACCTTTATGCCGCTCAAGTTCGAGATATTCGCGTTGCCCAGCAAGATGGGGTGACGCGATTGGTCTTTGAGCTATCAGAAGCGTCCGACCATCGTATTTTTCCCTTATCAAACCCTGAGCGTATCGTGCTTGATGTCAGTGATGCGGCCCTTGATGCGTCTGTGGTCAACGGCCTGTCGGCGCTCACATCGGATGTTTTGATGCGTGTCCGTTATGCCCGTCGTGAAACTGGTGTGCGGTTTGTGTTGGATTTGGCGCAAAAAGTAAAAGCAAAAAGTACGGTATTAGCCGCGAACGCGACTTATGGCCCTCGCATTCTGGTGGAATTAGAGTATGGCGAAAGAAAGCCCGCCACCATTGTAAAAAGCTTGGCGAACCTATCCAAAGAAAAACGGGACATCGTGATCGCTATTGACCCAGGCCATGGTGGGCGAGACCCAGGTGCACTGGGGCAATATAAAGTTCGAGAAAAAGACATTGTTTTGTCGATCAGTAAAGAGCTGGCAAAGCGAATCAATGCAGTCGATGGCTTTAAGGCGGTATTAACACGGTCAACGGACGTGTATTTGAAATTACGTGATCGTTCCCGTGTTGCGCGAGAAGCGAACGCGGATCTGATGATATCGGTGCATGCGGATGCGTTTACCAAGCCCAGTGCACGGGGGGCATCGGTTTGGGCTTTGTCGTTGAGTGGAAAAAGCTCTGAGATGGGGCGTTGGTTGGCTCAGCAAGAGAATTCTGCGGACCTCGTTGGTGGTATATCCTTGGATGATAAAGATCAACTGCTCGCTGAAGTATTATTAGATATGTCAATGAACTCAACGATTCAGATGAGTCTCGATGTGGGTGAAAGTGTTTTGGGTAAAATGAAAAATGTCGCTGTGTTGCATCAGCATACCGTGCAGCAAGCGGGTTTTGTGGTGCTTAAATCCCCAGATATTCCATCTATTTTAGTAGAAACAGGGTTTGTGTCTAACAAGACAGAAGCGAAAAACCTGTCAAGTAGAACATACAGAGTCAAATTGGCGCGCTCAATCTCAGAAGGTGTCGTGGATTATTTCACCAAAAATGCACCTGAAGGCACTTTGGTTGCTTGGCGTAAAAATAAACAATCCAGTTATGTCTACACCGTCAGTCGCGGCGATACTTTATCAGAAATTGCGCGCCGTAATCGGGTGTCACTGTCGACGTTGCGTCAAACCAACAGCTTAACGAACGATGTTATCTGGATTGGCCAAAAGTTAGTTATCCCTGCGGGCTGACTACTCGCTCTCTAGTGTGCGCACGAGCGTTACATTTACGGTTACTCTCACTCTCACAGCGCTTTTACAGCGTTTTATTTGTAAAGGTTGTTCATGCAAAGAATTCATCTTTTATCCCCACGTTTAGCTAACCAAATTGCCGCAGGGGAGGTGGTCGAACGACCGGCTTCTGTTGTAAAAGAGCTACTAGAAAACAGCCTCGATGCCGGTGCTTCACAGCTAGATATTGAAGTGGAGCAGGGTGGCGTCCGACGCATTAAAATTCGAGATAACGGTACAGGCATCATAAAAGACGATTTGTCTTTGGCTTTAAGTCGTCATGCAACCAGTAAAATTATTACGCTGGACGATCTCGAATCGGTTAACACACTAGGGTTTCGTGGTGAGGCACTGGCAAGTATCAGTTCTGTTTCGCGGATGCATCTGACATCGCAAGCTGAAAGTGAATCTGAAGCTTGGCGAGTTGAAGCGGAAGGGAAAGACATGGCTACGGCGGTGAGGCCTGCGTCTCACCCTCAAGGCACCACAATCGATGTGCGAGACTTGTTTTTTAATACGCCGGCGCGAAGAAAGTTTTTGCGTACGGAAAAAACCGAGTTTAGTCATTTGGAAGAAGTGGTAAAGCGACTGGCGTTGAGCCGCTACGAAACAGGCTTTCGACTCAGTCACAATGGTAAACAAGTCTATGATTTGCGTCCTGTTACGGATCAATTGCATGCGGAGCATCGTTTAGCCACCTTGTTAGGGAAAAAGTTCATCGAGAATTCCCTAACGCTGGATGTGGAGGCGGCGGGGTTGCGTCTCTGGGGGTGGATAGGTTTGCCCACGTTTTCGCGTTCACAGGCCGATTTGCAATATTTCTTTGTCAATGGTCGAGTGGTAAAAGATAAGCTAGTCGCGCACGCTGTTCGCCAAGCCTATCGGGATGTTTTATACAATGGTCGCCATCCAACGTTTGTGTTGTATCTTGAATTAGACCCAGCGACAGTTGACGTTAATGTGCACCCGACAAAGCATGAGGTTCGCTTTCGTGATGGGCGTTTAGTTCATGACTTTTTGTTTAGCCGAATTCACAAGGTGATTGCCGATGTTCGACCTGAATCGGGTGCAGCGCCGGCAGGTTTACAAGAGGACAGCGTACCATCGACGACAAAACAAGATGACATAACCGAGCAGCCAGCTTTACCTTTAGCAAGCCGTTCTTCCGATGGGGCATCGGATTGGATGTCGTCTTCGAGAAATTCTGTGACGCCGAATCAAGTTCGAGGTCAGTTGGATGGTATGCGACGTCTGTCTGGTTATGCTAGTGAGTACGCGTCTTCTCGAAATGAGACAGTAGACCCTGAAACGGGTGAAGTTAAAGAAGTAGACGTGCCGAGAGAGTTTGCAGACAATACCGTAGCACTGAGTGTGCAGGATGATTCGTCTGTTCCGCCTTTGGGTTTTGCTGTGGCCCAATTGCACGGTATTTATATTTTGTCAGAAAGTCAGTCAGGTATGATTCTTGTGGATATGCATGCGGCTCACGAGCGTATTGTTTATGAGCGCATGAAAACCGCTTTTTATCAGAAAAATATTGCATCACAGCCTCTGTTGGTGCCGATTAATGTTGCGGTTTCCCAAAGTGAAGCCGATTTGGTGGAAGAGAGTGGTGAGGTGTTCGAGTCGTTCGGTTTTCGTGTTGAGCGCACTGGGTTAGAAAGTGTGATGGTGCGTGAGGTGCCTGTTATTCTGATTCGAGGGGATGTTGAGGGGTTGGTGCGTGATGTGATCAGTGACTTGTCTGCTAATGGTGTGACGGACTTAATGGCGTCGCGAGCTAATGAGTTGATGGCTTCCATGGCTTGTCATGGTGCAGTGCGTGCTAATCGTAAGCTAACCATTCCGGAAATGAATAGCTTGTTGCGCGATATGGAAGTGACCGAGCGAAGTGGTCAGTGTAACCATGGTCGTCCAACTTGGGCGCATTTGAGTATGTCAGATTTAGATAAGCTCTTTTTGAGGGGGCGTTGAGATGAAAAAGCCACAAGTGGTGTGTTTAATGGGGCCAACGGCATCGGGTAAAACCGGGTTGGCGGTTGAACTAGCAGAAAAACACAACTTTGAAATCATCAGTGTGGATTCTGCGTTGGTGTATAAAGGGATGGATATAGGCACAGCTAAGCCGGATGCCGCCTTGCTGGCAAGAGCGCCTCACCGGTTGATTGATATTATTGAACCGACTGAATCCTACTCCGCGGCAGATTTTGTAGGAGACGCCGTCAGGCACTCACAAGAAATATTGGAAAAAGGTAAGACACCACTCTTGGTTGGCGGCACCATGATGTATTTTAACGCCTTACAAAAGGGGTTGGCGCCAATGCCTACGGCCAACGCTGAACTTCGTGCGGAGATTGAACAAGAAGCGAAAGAGAAAGGTTGGGATGGTCTACATGAAGAATTGCAACGTGTCGATCCTAAGGCCGCATTACGTATTCATCCTAATGACCCGCAACGATTACAAAGAGCGATTGAAGTGTATCGTCTTACCGGTAAAATGATGACCGCTTACTGGGCTGAGCAAGAGGCGGTGTCATTGCCGTTTGATATGGTGAATATGGCGGTTATGCCCCAAGAGCGCTCCATTTTGCATCGTCGCATTGAGCAGCGGTTTGATGACATGATGTCCCAAGGCTTTTTGGCCGAAGTGGAGGCACTTTATCTGCGTGGTGACTTAACCGGTGATATGCCATCTATGCGTTGTGTGGGCTATCGCCAGCTTTGGCAATATTTATCAGGTGAAGACTCTTTGGACGATGCGGTTTTTAAAGGTATTGTTGCGTCTCGTCAATTAGCAAAACGACAGCTGACATGGCTAAGAGGTTGGGAGGATCTTCAAGTTTTTGACAGTTTGTCAAAAGATCTCTTGCCAGAGGCCTTGAATTACATAGAAAGCAGGATTATATAGGGGTAATAGAAAAAGATTTGGTGTAGTATCTACAAAGTTGTTTTATCAATATTTTATTTAATATTTTTTGCTTGTTTAAGGAGATCACAATGTCAAAAGGGCAATCATTACAAGACCCTTATCTGAATATTCTGCGTAAAGAAAGAGTGCCTGTTTCTATCTTTCTTGTAAACGGAATTAAACTACAAGGTCAAATAGAGTCATTCGATCAGTTTGTGATTCTGCTAAAAAATACAGTAAGTCAAATGGTCTACAAACATGCCATTTCTACTGTTGTGCCTTCCCGAACCATTCGCATCCCGTCTCCTGATCAGCCGGAAGATGACGCTGAATAACTTGTCTTTTAAAAAGGCAAGCAGAGGAATATAAGATTGTTTTTTGAACGTCCTGATAGTGGTGAAATAGCTGTATTAGTCCATATTGATTTTCATGACCAACATGAGTCTTATGGTCCAGAAGAGTTTGTTGAGCTGGCTATCTCGGCCGGTGCTGACCCTGTAGCGGTCGTTACTGGGTCGCGTCAACGCCCAGATGCTAGGTATTTTGTGGGTACCGGCAAGCTAGATGAAATAAAAGACATTGTTGATCGAGAAGAAGCACAAGTGGTTCTTTTTGATCATGCTTTGTCTCCCTCCCAAGAGCGTAACCTTGAAAGCGTTTTGCAGTGCCGTGTGCTTGATCGTACTGGGCTTATTCTTGATATCTTTGCTCAACGGGCAAGGACTCATGAAGGTAAAATGCAAGTCGAATTGGCTCAACTCCAGCACATGTCTACTCGGTTGATTCGAGGTTGGACGCACTTAGAGCGTCAAAAAGGCGGGATAGGGATGCGTGGGCCTGGTGAAACTCAGCTTGAAACCGACCGTCGATTGTTAAGAGAGCGTATTAAAGCCATACAAAAGCGCCTCGCAAAAGTGGGTTCTCAACGAGATCAGAATCGCCGATCCCGTGATCGTTCTTCCGTACCCACTGTTTCTATTGTTGGCTACACCAATGCGGGTAAATCAACTTTGTTCAATCGAGCGACAGGAGCGGATGTATTGGCTGCCGATCAGTTGTTTGCAACGCTCGATCCAACCCTGCGACGTTTGGATATTGAGCAAATTGGCTCGATTGTTCTAGCCGATACGGTGGGTTTTATACGACAGCTGCCCCATAGGTTGATCAAGGCATTTCAAGCGACCTTGAAAGAATCTTCCGAAGCAGATTTGCTACTACATGTTGTAGATGCGGCGGATATTTCTCGTGATGAGAATATGAAGCATGTAGATTCTGTGTTAGAGGAAATTGGTGCTAAAGAAGTTCCAACACTCATTGTCTTTAACAAAATAGACGCATTACCGACGGCGGAGCCGCGCATTGATCGTGATGCTGACGGGAACCCTTATAGAGTTTGGTTGTCTGCTCGTGATGGTCAAGGTATTGATCTATTGAAGTTAGCGATTGCTGAGTTATTGGCGGAAGATGTTTTCAATGAAACGCTGTGCTTACCAGGCAGTTATGGGCGTTTAAGAGCCATGTTGTTTGAGCAGGGTGCAGTCAAATCCGAGTCATTTGATGAAGCGGGTCGCTGCGTTTTAGATGTAAAGTTACCGAAAAAAGATTATTTGCAGATTCTGGCTCGTGCAGGCATGTCTGAAGATCAGATTGTGGCTGCCTAGCTTCGCAAGACTATCATTAAAATAAAGTGGAGATGCAGTATGGCCTGGAATGAACCGGGTAATAACGACAACGACCCTTGGAACCCAGATAAAAATCGTAATAACGGTACGGGTCGCCAAGAGGGTGAGCGAGAAAAAGAAACGAACAATGATCCTTGGGGTCGCAAACCGGGTGGAAAAGATCAAAGCCCACCGGATTTAGAGGAAGCGTTTCAGAAACTCATGGGTATGCTAGGGGTTAAAAAATCCCGCAAATCGGGTGGTTCTGATGGTGGTAACTCTGGAATGCCGGGTAAATTCAGTGGCGGTCTTGTTGCTGTAGCGCTTATAGCGGCTATTGGTTTATGGGCTGCGACAGGTGTTTACCAGGTTGATCAGCAGGAGCGTGGTGTCGTGCTTCGTTTAGGTAAGTACCACTCTACCGTTATGCCTGGTCTTCATTGGAATCCACCAATGATTGACATAGTAAGCAAGGTCAATGTGACGAAAGTACGTTCGCATGATCACAAAGCGCTGATGTTGACTGTAGATGATGCCATTGTTGAAGTGGGTGTCTCTGTTCAATACTCTGTACAAGAGCCAAAGGACTTCCTACTAAATGTGCGCAGTCCTGAAGAGTCATTGGCTCAGGTGACAGAAAGTGCATTGCGCCATGTGGTTGGTAGCTCCGAGATGGATCAAATCCTAACCGAAGGTCGTGAACTCTTGGCGGCAGAGGTTAAGACGCGTATTCAGGATTACAGCAGTGCTTACGGTACGGGTTTATTAATTTCCAAAGTGAACGTCGAAAATACTCAAGCGCCAAATCAGGTTCAGGAAGCATTTGACGATGTTATCAAGGCCAAAGAAGATGAACTTCGTGTCCGTAACGAAGCAGAATCTTATGCCAACGGTATCATTCCTGAAGCGCGTGGTCGTGCTCAGCGTATTCGAGAAGAAGCGGAAGCTTATCGCTCTGAAATTGTTGCTCGTGCAAGTGGTCAAGCCGATCGTTTTGATCGTTTGTATCGTGAGTACACGAAAGCGCCAGACGTTACTCGCCGTCGTTTGTATATTGAAACAATGGAGTCAGTTTACAAAGACGTTAATAAAGTCGTTGTCGACACTGAAGGTGGTAATAACATGATGTATTTGCCGCTGGATCAACTTATGAAGCAGCGTGCTGATTCATCCGTAGCGGCGGGTTCAATGAGCTCTGGCAATATCAGTAGCTTAACTGACCAAGTGCTTGATGAAATTCGTAAGCGTCAAAGTGCAACTATCCGTAGAGAGGGCAGAAACTAATGAAAGGCTTTTCTTTTTCAATTTTATTTGTCGCTTTGTTGGGTGTGCTGATTGCTTCTCAAACTTTGTTCGTTGTCAATGAGACAGAGCGTGCCGTGGTATTGAAGTTTGGTGAAATCGTTGAAGACGATGTAAAGCCAGGTATTCACTTCAAGCTACCGATCATGAACGACGTTAAAAAGTTTGATGCTCGAATTCTAACCATGGATTCTCGCCCTCAGCGTTACCTGACACTAGAGAAAAAAGCGGTTGTTGTTGATTCTTACGTTAAATGGAAAATCGACTCTGTTGCAAAATTCTATCAAGCGACTTCAGGTGATGAATTTGTTGCGAACCGCGTTTTGTCTTCTCGTGTTGATACGGGTCTTCGTAATAAGTTTGGTGAGCGTACCATGCACGAAGTTGTATCCGGTGAGCGTGACTTATTGATGACAGAATTGCGTGACGATTTGAATCAAGTGGCACAGACGGAATTAGGTATTTCGATTGTTGATATTCGTGTTAAACGTATTGATTTACCGCCAGATGTCAGTGAATCTGTTTATCAGCGAATGAGAACCGAACGTGAGCGTGAAGCTCGTGAGCATAGATCGAAAGGTCTTGAGCTTGCCGAAGGTATTCGTGCTGACGCTGACCGTCAGCAAGTAGTTCTTGAAGCAGAGGCGCAACGTGACGCAGAAATGATTCGCGGTGATGGCGATGCTAAGGCCGCCGCTATTTACTCGAAAGTGTACACGCAAGATCCTGAATTTTACGAATTCTATCGTAGTCTTCAGGCTTACCGTGAAAGCTTTAACGGTAGCAGCGACTTGTTCGTTCTAGAGCCAGACAGTGAATTCTTCAAATACTTGAACAGTTCTACGAGTCGTAGCGCGAATTAAGACTATTCATTAATAATCGTGTTCCAGCCTATTTGTTAAAATAGGAAACATGATACTATTACGCAAACCGGGCCAAGCCCGGTTTTTTAATGGTCAAAATACAGAAAATCTATGCGGATGTGTCGGCTGTCATGCTTTTGATGTCAGTTTTTATTGATCGCAGAAGCCGATGTTTTTATTCAGTACAATGGTAAAAGTATCGTCTCAGTGTAAACCGCTATAAAGTGGTGTGCGCCTTCTGAATCTGATTGGTATGTTATTTCGCTTAATGCTTCTTATTACTTGACCGACGTTAAGAGGATAATTTAATGACATTAGCAGATCGCTGGTTGCTTCCTGAAGGTGTGGATGAAGCTTTGCCTGAACAGGCCGCTAAGATCGAACACCTCAGAAGAACTCTGCTGAACCTCCACGAAAGTTGGGGTTACCAATTAGTAATACCCCCCCTTTTAGAATATCTAGACTCCCTTTTAACAGGAGCAGGCTCAGATCTTGAAATTGAAACTTTTAAGGTAATTGACCAGCTCTCGGGGCGTTTGCTGGGTATTCGTGCTGATTTTACTTCCCAAGTTGCTCGTATTGATGCGCATTGTCTTAAGAATAATGCGGTTGAACGTTTGAGCTACTGCGGCAGTGTCCTGAGAACAACACCGGCGGGTCTTGATGGTACTCGAAGCCCTATTCAATTAGGTGCTGAGATATATGGTCATGGTGGTGTTGAGAGTGATATTGAAGTGTTGTCTTTGATGTTGCAAACACTGTCGGCTGCAGGTTTGACAGATTTGGTTTTGGATCTAGGGCACGTTGATGTTGTGAGTGGTGTTCTCGCGGCTTGTGGTTTGGACGCAACTCAGGAGTCAAAGCTTCTTGCACTTTACAAAGCAAAAGATTTGCCAGAGCTAGATCGGTATGTTGAAAGCTTGGACACAATGCGTGCCGAACAAAAGCAGTGGCTTATTGGATTGCCTCGTTTGTGTGGTGGCAAAGAAGTTTTGGATCAAGCGCATTCATTGTTGGGTAACGTGAACGAGTCTATTCGTGATGCGATTGCTTTGCTAAAAAGTGTCAGCGACTGTATCTCATCGCGTTTTCCGATGGTTGGCTGGCATTTCGATTTAAGTGATCTGGTATCCTATAGCTATCACACAGGCGTCATCTTTGCAGCTTATGTGCCTGGGCATGGTAACGCCATTGCGCGTGGTGGTCGCTATAATAATATTGGGCAGGTGTTTGGTCGTTCTCGTCCTGCGACCGGTTTTAGTACCGATGTAAAGGCGTTGGTTGCCCTCGCAGATGTGGTGGTAACACCGCCTAAAACAGTCTTGTCGCCAATTTGCTCAAATGCAGCGCTTTGGCAAAAGGTTAACTCCTTGCGCAATGAGGGGTATCGAGTGGTCGAAGTTTTGGATGATTTCTATGCTGAAGATGCTGATTTTAAGTTAGATTTCGTTGATGGAAGCTGGCAGTTGATGCCGGTTCAAAGCTAGAGTTTTCTTTAAGAACAATCTAAGTGAGACCTGATATTATGGGTAAAAATGTTGTAATTCTAGGCACTCAATGGGGTGACGAAGGTAAAGGTAAGGTTGTAGACCTACTAACTGAAGATGTTGCTGCTGTTGTGCGCTTTCAAGGTGGCCACAATGCAGGCCATACTTTGGTCATTGACGGGAAAAAGACAGTATTGCATTTGATTCCTTCTGGTATTTTGCGAGAAGGTGTTCAATGTATTATTGGTAACGGTGTTGTTTTGTCTCCTGCTGCACTGAAAACGGAAGTGCTTGAACTTCTAGAGCAAGGTATCCCAGCGGTAGAGCGTTTGAAGATCAGTGCGGCATGTCCATTGATTCTGCCTTACCACATTGCGATTGACCAAGCGCGTGAGCTTGCAAAAGGTGAGAAAAAAATCGGTACGACAGGTCGTGGCATCGGTCCTGCCTATGAAGACAAGGTGGCACGTCGTGCTATCCGTGTTGGCGACTTGATGGATGCTGAGCGCTTTGCTGGCAAGCTGAAAGAAGTGCTGGAGTACTACAACTTTATTTTGGTCGAGTACCATAAAGTTGAGCCGATTTCTTTTGATGAAGTGTATGCAGCGGGTCTTGAAATGGCGGAGTTCCTTCGCCCAATGGTCGCTGACACTATTACCTTGCTGCATGATCTTCGTAAAGCCGGTGCGAACATTATGTTCGAAGGGGCTCAAGGCTCGTTGCTTGATGTTGATCACGGTACGTATCCTTATGTGACTTCTTCTAACACCACGGCTGGCGGTGCGCCAACGGGGACAGGTTTTGGTCCTTTGTACCTAGATTATGTGCTTGGTATTACTAAGGCTTACACAACTCGCGTTGGTTCAGGTCCTTTCCCCACAGAATTGTTTGACGAAGACGGCGAGCGTTTAGGTCAAAAAGGTCATGAGTTTGGTGCGACAACAGGCCGTTCTCGCCGTTGTGGCTGGTTTGACGCTGTTGCCGTTCGACATGCTGTACAAATTAGTTCGGTATCAGGTATTTGTCTGACAAAGTTAGACGTGCTTGATGGGTCATCCGTTGTGAAAGTCTGTACTTCTTACGTCAATTCAAACGGTGAGCCAGTTCAAGGCTCCTTGGTAGACAGTGAAGGCTATGAGCAAGCTCAGCCTGTTTACGTTGAATTACCTGGCTGGTCTGAGTCGACAGTGGGTGCTGAAAGCTTTGAGGCTTTGCCAGCGAACGCACAAAACTACATTCGTTTTATTGAAGAGCAAGTTGGAACTCCTGTAGATATCGTTTCTACTGGTCCTGATCGCAATGAAACGATTGTTATGCGTGATCCCTTTAAATCTTAATGATTTTTTAGAGTCACCAAAAAAGCCGCTGATTGCGGCTTTTTTCGTTTTAGGGCTTACTAAGTTCACCATCTTAGCATTCTTTGTAAATAGAGCGAAAAGAGGGGCGGGGGAACCCGAGTGCTAATGTAATATTTACAATTGATTACATGATCGGCCTAATGGCTGTGAAACGACGAACAACGAGAAGGAAGTATTTATGGTTAAATTATTACTGGCTGATGATGATGCGCGCTTGTCTGACTTGATAAAAGAATATTTTGACGGTGAGGGCTATGAAGTAACACACGCTTGGAATGGTCGTGAAGCCTTGGACTTGATGGCTGAAGATATGCCAGACATCGTCATACTGGATGTTATGATGCCAGAGTTGGATGGCTTTGAAACACTAAAGCAAATCCGAAATAAAAGCGCTGTCCCTGTGATTATGCTGACCGCAAAAGGTGATGATATTGACCGTATATTGGGGTTAGAAATGGGGGCTGATGATTATTTGTCAAAACCGTTTAATCCCAGAGAGTTGTTGGCGCGTATAAAAGCGATACTTCGCCGTGCAAGTCAGGAAAAAGAAGAAGACCCTACCGCAAATATTGAGCTTTCAGGTGTTTTGCTGCGCCGCAAAGATCGAACTGTGTATTTGGAAGGGGAGTTGGTTGAGTTAACAACGTCAGAGTACACCTTATTAGAATGCATGCTAATGGCGCCAGGTCAGGTGTTGACTAAGCAAGAGCTGTCTGAGAAAGCGCTTGGTCGTAAGTTGACCATGTATGACCGCAGTTTAGATATGCACATTAGTAATTTACGCAAAAAAATTGGCAACCTAGATAATGGTGACCCAAGAATTAAAACGGTACGAGGTGTGGGCTACATTTTTGTATCAGAAGAGCAAGGTGCTTAATCGTCTATGAAAAATACTTTTCTGCGTGTGTTTCTGGTGGTGCTACTGTCCAATATTGTTGTGGTGAGTATTGGTTTGGGCATGGTTCAGTTTATCCAGAAACGCAACCAGGTGTCGGCTGATCTGCTGGGGGACGTTGGCGTTCAGTTAGTCGCTGGGTATGAAAAGTTTGGGCTGACATCCTTAGAAGAAGAGACGAAAAAAGCAGAAAAACGATTATCTGGTACGATTTATTTGTATCAAGAGAATGGGCGTTCGTTGTTAAAGTCGTTGCCGCGCAATTTTAGAGAGCAAAGTGCGCCTAATGTCTCTGGACGACCCTCTGCAGATTTTTTAGACAGTCAATTTATTCAAGTGATTGGGGCAAACAATGTTCAATATTTGTTGATTTTTCAGCCTAACCCCGAGATGGAGTCTTTGGCTATTGAGGCTGTGGTGGGCTTTTCTCTTTTAGGTCTACTTGTTTCAAGTGGCGTGCTGGCCTATTGGTTATTGGGGCCCTTGTTAAAGCTTCAGCGGGTGGCGCGTTCTTTTGGCCAAGGTGATATGGCGGTTCGGGTTGACAATAAATTGGCGCGAAGAAGTGACGCAGTCGGTAAATTGGCTTTAGAATTTAATGAAATGGCTGTCAGGATTGAGACACTGCTGTCTTCAAAAGAGCGTTTAATGCGAGATGTTTCTCACGAGCTTAGGACGCCTCTTGCGCGGATTGAGGTTGCGCTGACCATTGCTGAAGATAAGCACGGAACTGAAGCGCAAAAGGGATATTTATGTCGCATTCGTACCGAACTACACGAATTAGACGAATTAATTGGCCAAGTATTAACGTTGAGCCGATTGGAAGCGGCGTCATTATCAAAAGAGAAAATGGATCTGCAGGAATGGCTTGACGATATCGTTGCCGATGTGAGTTTTGAGAGTCAGTTGAAGGGTACTTCCGTGATCAAGCTGGGTGGTTCTCCTAAAACGTTATTGGGTGACCCCCTGCAGTTACGCCATGCAATTGAAAACGTTTTGAGAAATGCCTGTTTTTATGCGGGTGACGGGGGCGTGATTGAGTTAGAGACGCAAGAAAAATCTGGTTTTGCTTATGTTTATGTTCGCGATAATGGCCCAGGTGTCTCTGATGATAAATTAGAAAAAATCTTTCATGCTTTTTATCGCTCCTCCGAGGCGCGAGAGGCGAACAGTGGTGGATTTGGTGTGGGGCTCACTATTTCTCAGCGTATTATTGGTGCCCATAAAGGTAAGATAACAGCGCGCAACCGTGAGCAAGGTGGGCTTGAGGTGTGTTTTCAATTGCCTTTGGCTTGATTGGTTTCACCGATTGGTGTCTTTTTTGTCTTACGTAGAGAAAAATCTTGTTATTGGTGGTGTTGATCAGTAACATGCGCCTCGCAAGTTGGCTAGGCAGTCGCCGCTCATTTTTTGAGGGGAGGAAAGTCCGGGCTTCGCAGGGTAAAGTGCCAGGTAACGCCTGGGGGGCGTGAGCCTACGGAAAGTGCAGCAGAAAATACACCGCCTAAGCAGTTTACTGCCGGTAAGGTTGAAATGGTGTGGTAAGAGCGCACCGCGCGACTGGCAACAGCTCGTGGCAAGGTAAACCCCACTTGAAGCAAGACCAAATAGGAACTCTTTGGCGTGACCCGCGCTGAGTTCGGGTAGGTTGCTAGAGACGTGCAGTGATGTACGGATTAGATGAATGACTGTCCACGACAGAACCCGGCTTATCGGCCAACTTGTACTCATTCTTAGCGTTAACGCTTATAAAAAAAGCTGCTTTTCAAGGCGGCTTTTTTTATGTCTGCGGTTTGATTGTTTGGTCAATCTTTTTACTATTTTTGTTAAAAGTGTTAAATTGTGGGATGAAGTGCCGATAAGTGGGATAGGTTCATGTTTAGGGGGATTCATCAGGTAAGCATCGATGCAAAAGGGCGTGTGTCGCTTCCTGCTCGTTTACGTGATGGTCTTGCCTGTTACCAGAGCCACAGTATTGTCATAACCATTGATCCTATTTCTCGTTGTTTGCTGCTTTATCCTTTAGCGGAGTGGGAGATTATTCAGGCTCAGCTTAATAGCTTGCCTACATTTCAGCCGCAAGCGCGGCGTTTGCAGCGTTTATTAGTAGGGCATGCAACAGATTTAGAGATCGACAAGGCGGGCAGGGTTTTGTTGCCAATGCCGCTACGAGAGTTTGCTCGACTTGAAAAAAAAGTAACACTGCTTGGTCAAGGTAAAAAGTTAGAGATTTGGAGCCAAGACGAGTGGGAGTTGCAGCGCGATCATTATTTATCTCAAGACTCTCTTGAGAATACACAAACAGAAACCATGATGGACATTTCCTTATGACAAAAACGATGGCAGACCACATTAGTGTCATGCTGAATGAATCCGTTGATATGTTGGTGACCGACAAAGACGGTTTTTATGTAGATGGTACTTTTGGTCGAGGCGGGCACACTCGTTTGGTGTTAGAGCGTCTTGATCAAGGTCGTCTCCTAGGTTTCGATAAGGACCCTGTGGCCATTTCTTATGGTCATGCACTTGAGCAAGAAGACTCTCGATTTTCCATAGTACAAGACAGCTTTGCTAACATGTCTGAACAGATTGTTCGCGTCTTCGGTGTTGAAAAAGTGGATGGCATCATGATGGATCTTGGTGTGTCCTCCCCTCAGATTGATGACGCTGAGCGTGGCTTTAGTTTTATGAATGATGGCCCGCTTGATATGCGCATGAACCCTAATGCTGGGGTGAGTGCGGCTGAGTGGATTGCCAGCGTGAGTGAAAAAGAGATGGCCGATGTCATGTATCAGTTTGGTGAGGAGCGTTTTTCACGACGTATTGCCAAAGCAATTTGTGAATACCGTGCTCATACTCCTATTTTGACGACTTTGCAGCTTTCAAAAATTGTTGCTGAAGCCAATCCTGCTTGGGAAAAAGGGAAAAATCCAGCTACCCGTGCCTTTCAAGGTATTCGTATTCACATTAACAATGAGCTGGGTGATTTGGAAGTGGGCTTAGAAGCCGCTGCCAATGCTCTAAAAGTGGGTGGGCGTTTGGCGGTGATCAGCTTTCATTCACTAGAAGATCGTATGGTGAAACGATTTATGAAATTGAAAGCGAAAGGGCCCGAATTGCCGCGACATTTGCCTATTCGTAATGCGCACCTTGACATCAAATTTAAAACCATTGGTAAAGCGATTAAGCCTTCTCAATCAGAAGTGAGCGATAATGTGCGCTCTCGCAGTGCTGTGTTGCGTGTTTTGGAGCGCGTAAGTGATTAAAGTGCGCTTTTCACTGTGGCGTTTTTCGTTTGGTGTTGTGGTGTTAACGGTATTGTCGATGGCGGTTGTTGTGCAAGTTTATGATTTCCGTAAAGATTTCTCTTACCTGCAAACGTTAAAAAAAGACGAAATTAACTATGAAGTGAAGTGGGGGCAGCTGCTACTTGAGCAAAGTGCGCTGACCCAGCCTGGCCGCCTAGAACAGGCCGCTATTAAAGATTTAGATATGCACGCTCCATCCCAAGATGAACTCATTATAGTGAAGCCTTAATCATGGAAATCAACGATCATATCCCAGGTAAATGGCGCTTTAGATTTGTCTATGGTGTTGCTTTGTTGTTGTTTCTGGTTGCGGGCGGAAGATTGTTTTATTTAACTGTGGTTGATAAAGCGTTTCTGCAGAATCAGGGTGAGATGCGAGCCGTGAGAACGGAATCTATTCCAGCGACTCGAGGAATGATTCTTGATCGTCGCGGTGAGCCTTTGGCTGTTAGTACGCCAACGTGGACGATAGTGGCAAGCCCAAAAGATCTTTGGGCGTTGGAAGAAGATGATTCCGTTGATGTTGCGCCGGAGGATGAAATTAAGCGTTTAGCGGAAGCAATGGGGGTTGGACGATCTTGGTTGCAAGAGCGTTTTGAGAAAAATAGAAATCGCTCGTTCATGTACTTACGCCGTCAAATTTCGCCAAGTGAAGCAGAGACCATTATGGCCGCGAATGTTAAGGGTGTGACTAAGACAAAAGAATATAAGCGCTTTTATCCAGCGGCTGAAGTGGCTTCTCACGTGGTGGGTTTCACTAATATAGATGATAAAGGCCAAGAAGGAATAGAGCTTGCCTACGATAAAGCATTAGAAGGCCAACCGGGGCAGCGTCGTTATTTAAAAGATTTAACCGGGAATATTATTCATGGTGTTGGCGTAGATAAAGCAGAACATCCTGGAGATAACATTGAGTTAAGTATTGATCTTAGATTGCAATATTTAGCGTATCGAGAGCTAAAGGCTGCCGTTACCGAGCATCGCGCTACTTCTGCATCCGCTGTGATATTAGATGTGAAGACGGGCGAAATACTGGCCATGGTGAATCAGCCTTCATACAATCCTAATGACAGATCAAAGCTCGAGTACGAAGAGTTACGTAATCGCGCGGTGATTGATTTGTTTGAACCTGGCTCAACGATGAAGCCGTTCACGGTTTCTGCGGCTTTGATGTCAGGTCAATACAATACTGAAACCACCATAGATACCTCCCCTGGCTTCTTGCGATTTGGTCGTTTTACGATCCGAGATGCAACAAACTATGGCGTGATTGACTTTGAGAAATTGTTGATCAAATCCAGTAACGTAGGGGCATCGAAAATTGCTTTGTCGTTGCCGCAAGATGCTGTTTGGAATATGGATTATGAGTTAGGCATTGGAACGCCTGTCGGTATTGGTTTTCCTGGAGAAGCATCAGGGAACTTACCTTCTCACCCAAAATGGCACCCATCAGAAATTGCGACCTTGTCTTATGGTTATGGCTTGTCAGTTTCCACCCTTCAGTTAGCGCAAGCTTATATGACATTGGGTAACCATGGCTATCGAGTCCCTGTCTCTATTTTTAAGCAAGATGTTCCCACTCAAGGCAAACAAGTGATTCCGCGACAAGTGGCGAAGGATGTTGTGAAAATGATGGAGTCTGTTGTTCAAAAAGGCTCTGGTAAGGCCGCTCAAATTCCTGGTTATCGTGTCGCTGGTAAAACAGGAACCGTGCATAAAGTGGGCTCGAAAGGTTATGAATACGACCAATATATCGCCTTATTTGCTGGTGTTGCGCCGGCCTCTGACCCAAGGTTAGCGATGGTGGTGATGGTTAATAATCCAAAGGGCCAGGAATACTACGGTGGTGAAGTGGCCGCGCCGGTTTTCTCTCGTGTCATGGAGGGGGCGTTAACCACGTTAAATGTTTATCCTGATCTGCCAGAAGGTCTTAGGGAAGTGCGCTTAGAACCTAAAAAGACGCCTTATCAAGTGGTTAAGGGGCCATAAGGTGAATGGTTTTACACGCAAAAACTTATACCATGCAGCAGGTATGGCTGCAGAGACTAAGATAAGCCAAAGCTCGTTCGTTCCAGCGATTTACACTCATATTGAAACGGACAGTCGCCAAGTCGACGATAAGTGTGTGTTTTTTGCCTTGCCTGGCATAGCGTCTAACGGTTGGGACTACCTAGATGATGTGGCAGCGTTAGGCTGTACTATTGCCGTGGTGCCTGCCCATCTTGCTTTGCAGGAAAAAGGAATAGAGCTTATTCGGGTTGAAGACCCAGCCAGTCTGATGATTACTTGCCTGCAGCGCTTCTTTGGTTCACTGCCTGCTAAGGCCTTGGCGGTAACAGGCACGAATGGTAAGTCTTCTATCTGCTTTTATATTGCGCAACTGGCGAACAGTCTAGGGTTTCATGCTGGCTTGGTGGGTACATTTGGGGTCGGGGGATTAGATGCTCTCCAGGAGGCTAAGCAAACGACGCCGGATTTATTGTCGATGCACCGTTTGCTGATGGATATGAGAAAAACTGGGGTCGACTTGGTTGCGTTTGAAGCTTCCTCTCACGCGCTCGATCAAGGCCGTATCGAGGGCGTGCCCTTTCAAACTGCGGTGTTTTCCAATCTTTCTCGAGACCATCTTGATTACCATGGTGATATGGCCCATTACGCCGAGGCTAAGCAACGTCTGTTTGCCTTCGACAGTGTGGATCAGGCGGTATTCTGTTTAGACGATGATTACTGTGAATTTATGGCTTCGGCCGCTTCGCAGAAGACGCGTTACTATTACAGCGAACAGAATGTGAGGGCTGACTTTTTTACAAAACAGTTGGCTTTTGAGCCGACAGGGTGTCGCTTTGTCCTGTGTCATCCCGAGGGTGAAAGTGAGGTCTTTTTGCCCTTGTTGGGGCGTTTCAATATTCAGAATGCGTTAGCGGCTTTAGCGAGTTTGTGGCCTGATGCATCAGACAAGAGGATGTTGATAAAAGGTCTTTCTACTTTAAAGGGTGCACCGGGTCGGATGGAGAAAATTCATCGAGAAAATGCGCCTTTAGTGGTGGTGGATTACGCTCATACACCCGATGCCTTACAGGTTGCTTTACAGGCGTTAAAAGAACACTCTAAACGGCGTTTAATCTGCGTCTTTGGTTGTGGTGGTGACCGAGATAGGGGTAAGCGCCCTTTGATGATGTCCGTCGCCCTTGAGCACGCGGATTACGTTTGGTTGACATCAGATAATCCCCGAACTGAAGCGGTTGAACAAATATTTTCTGATACATTAAGTCAAGTTCAAGAGGGGGCTTCGTTCAGTTTTGAAACCGATCGTCACCACGCTATTTCGCAAGCGATTTTATCGGCATCGCCCGACGATATGATACTCATCGCGGGTAAAGGCCATGAGACCTACCAAGATATCAATGGTACTAAATATCATTTTGATGACAGAGAAGTGGCGTTAGCGGCTATGGAAACTTATGTTAATTGAGTTGCGTTTATCCGAAATCGCAGCGTTATGCGATGGGGAGCTGATTGGTTCAGATCAAGTGATCACTTCTGTTACAACTGATACGCGTGCGATCAGTGAGAGTTGTTTGTTTGTGGCGCTAAGAGGACAGTACTTTGATGGCCATGATTTTGCCGCTGCGGCCATAGAGCAAGGTGCTGTTGGTGTGCTTAGCGATCATGATCTTGAATTAGCATGTTACGTTAAAGTGAGCGACACACTTTGTGCCTACGGTAGGGTGGCACGTAGGATTCGTGATGCTTTTGCTTTTCCAGTGGTAGCGATTACTGGCAGTAATGGTAAAACAACTGTAAAAGACTGGCTGGCACAATCCCTTGATGACAAAAATGTGTTAAAAACACGCGCTAATTTGAACAATCGCATTGGTGTGCCGCAAACCTTGCTCGCTTTGTCTGCTGATCATGATGTTGCTGTCATTGAAGCGGGGACCAGTTTTACAGGTGAAATTCCTTTATTGGTCAATATTATTTGTCCCGATGTTGTTATTTTGACCAACGCCAGTGGCAGCCATTTTGAAGGGCTGGGCAGTATTGAGGGTATAGCAAAAGAGAAGGGCGCCCTGATTACTGGGGCGACAAGCCACGCTAAGGTGATTCTAAATGCAGATGATGCATTTTTTGCCTATTGGTGTGATTTGGCAGAGGGTAGAGACATAATGTCCTTTGGGTTTACTTCTCAAGCCTCTCTTTATGCGTCCGATGTGCGACTCGGCCCTGAGTCAAGTAAGGCTGTTTTTCATTATAAGGCTTGGTCGATTGGGGTAACGATTGCGGGTGCAGGGCGACATCAAATTGCGAATGGCATGGCGGTTGTTCTAGCGTTAGTTGCCTTAGGGGTTGATTTTCCCCTTGCGGTAACAAAGCTACTACAGCCTATTTTAGTGCCCGGACGTATGGCTCGGTTAAAAACGACATTGGGTGCTTTGCTAATCGATGACAGCTACAACGCGAGTCCAACGTCAGTTGAGGCGGCGATTGATGTTTTGGTGTCGCAGCAAGTGCAGCAAACTTGGTTGGTTTTAGGGGCACTCGGCGAGCTCGGCGATCAAGAGCAGACAATACATCGCCAACTGGGTGTTTACGCAAAACAAAAAGGCGTCAGTCACTTGATTTGTGTTGGTTCTGTTGCGTGTACTGCGGGAATTGCTTTTCGAGAACAGGGTGGTCACGCCATATTATGCGATACCCACAATGAAGCGGTACAGATCGTCGACGAATTAGATGAAACACACGCTATTTTGGTTAAGGGTTCCCGCTCTGCCAAAATGGAAACTGTTATTAAAGCGTTATTAAACTAGGATAACCACGACCCATGTTACTTCTGTTGACTGCTTATTTGAGCAAGTATCACACCTTTTTTACTGTTTTTGATTATTTGTCTTTGCGAGCCATTTTAGGTGTTTTGACAGCACTTGCTATTTCACTCTTGGTTGGTAACAAAGTCATCGTGTTGTTACAGCGTTTGCAGATTGGTCAAGCCGTTCGTGATGATGGTCCACAGTCTCATCTATCAAAAGCCGGCACACCCACTATGGGCGGTGCGCTGATTATTTTTTCTATTTCGGTGAGTACGCTCTTATGGGGCGATCTTAGTAACCAATATGTTTGGGTAGTTTTGCTGGTGATGTTGGCGTTTGGTGCGATTGGTTGGGTAGACGATTATCGTAAAGTAGTGGAAAAAAACCCGCGAGGTTTACCTGGAAAATGGAAGTATTTCTGGCAAAGTGTTTTTGGTTTGGCAGTGGCTTTCTATTTGTATTTCACCGCGACTACGCCAGCAGAGACAGCGCTTATCGTGCCTCTTTTCAAAGAGGTGGCTATACCCCTTGGGCTGTTCTTCATTGTGTTGACCTACTTTGTCATTGTCGGTACCAGTAATGCGGTTAATTTGACGGATGGCTTAGATGGTTTGGCCATTTTACCGACCGTATTAGTGGGTGGTGCGTTGGGTGTCTTTGCGTATTTGACAGGCAACATTCGTTTTGCAGATTATTTATTAATTCCCTATGTACATGGTACAGGGGAGTTATTGGTGTTTTGTGCCGCCTTGGCTGGAGCAGGTCTTGGTTTTCTGTGGTTTAACACTTACCCTGCACAGATTTTTATGGGCGATGTTGGCTCGTTAGCACTGGGGGCTGTTCTTGGAACAATAGCGGTGATTGTTCGTCAGGAGTTGGTGTTGTTTATCATGGGAGGCGTGTTTGTGATGGAAACCGTTTCGGTGATTTTGCAGGTGGCGTCCTACAAGTTAACTAAGAGACGGATTTTCAGAATGGCGCCTATTCATCATCACTTTGAGCTTAAAGGATGGGCGGAGCCAAAAGTCATCGTTCGCTTCTGGATCATCACGGTTTGTCTGGTTTTAGTCGGTTTTGCTACTTTAAAAGTTCGTTAGGAGTCTTTGTATGTCGTTGATTGGGTCAGATCGGGTAAGAGCCGTTGTCGGCTTGGGGGCGACGGGGCTTTCTTGCGTACGGTTTTTAGCCAGTAAGGGAATTGAATTTCATGTTGTCGACTCTCGTGATATGCCGCCAGGTTTGGAAGAAGCGAAACGTTACTGTGCGCCAGAACGTATTCATACCGGCGGATTAGACGTGCTGGAAACACTTGGGGTAACAGAGTTATTTGTTAGTCCAGGTATTGCTCTGCGAACGCCGGTCCTAGCTCGATTGGCCGAACAAGGCGTTGCCATGCGTGGCGATATCGACTTGTTTTGTGATTATGTTGATGCGCCTTTTGTGGCTATTACAGGGTCGAATGCGAAAAGCACCGTCACCACGTTAGTTGGGTTGTTACTTCAAGCATGCGATAAGAAAGCCGTAGCAGGGGGGAATTTAGGGCTTCCTGCTTTAGACTTGCTTTGTGAAGAGGCCGATTTTTATGTGCTTGAGTTGTCGAGTTTTCAGCTTGAGACAACCGATGCGCTTAAGGCCGATTTGGCGTGTTTACTCAATGTGTCTGAAGACCATATGGACAGATACAAAGACCTGTATGAATATCAGCGAGTTAAACAGAAAGTCTATCGTGGTTGTAAAGCGGCTGTCTGCAATAAACAGGATATCTTAACGGCTCCCTTACTTTCAGAGAATGTGCCAGTTAGAGCTTTTACTACTAAAACCCCCGACTTAAAAGAATTTGGTTTGATTAAAGAGAGCGACGGTGCATGGTTGTGTCGAGGCGTTGAGCGTCTTTATCATACTTCACAGGTTGCTTTAAAAGGGTCCCATAATCACGCTAATGTGTTGGCGGCTTTAGCAATGCTAGAATTATTGGGACAAGAGCTTAGAAGCGATGCGGTTGCGACAGTATTGAAAACCTTTAGAGGCTTGCCACACCGTTGTGAAACGGTCGCAATTAAGAAAGGGGTGACCTATATTAATGACTCCAAAGGCACGAATGTTGGCGCAACACTAGCGGCAATGGAAGGATTAGGTTCTGTTGCTCAAAAAAACATTCTTTTAATCGCGGGTGGTGATGGCAAAGGGGCGGATTTTAAGCCTTTGGTAAAAACCATCGGACTGCTAGTGAAAAAGGTCTATTTATTTGGTAAGGATGCTGAAAAAATAGCAGTAGTTTTGTCGCCAGACACCGATGTTGTTCTTTTTAATACGCTCGATGACATTATGTCCTCTTTGAGTGAAGAGTGTACAGAAGGCGATATTGTGCTTTTTTCTCCTGCCTGTGCAAGCTTAGATATGTACCAAAACTATGAGAAACGTGGTGAGCACTTTGCTCGTTTGGTTGAGGCATTATGAATTGGTCAAAACTCTTTGATCGTGTCACGTTACGAGAGTTTGCTCAGGTTGATGGTATATTTTTAGCATCAACCCTCTCTATTTTAGCCCTCGGCCTTGTCATGGTGTCGAGTGCGTCTATCTCTGTTTCTGAAACCAACCATGGTCACCCTTATTACTTCATGTTCCGTCAAAGCCTGTATTTGATTCTAGGTCTAATCGGTGGCGGCGTGTTGCTGTCTTTGCCAACCTGGCGCCTGGAACAGTGGGGAGTTTGGTTGGTTTTTATTGCCTTTGTTTTACTTGTTCTGGTTTTGGTGCCGGGGATTGGTAAGGTGGTAAACGGAAGTCGTCGTTGGATTAACTTGGTCGTATTCAACCTGCAGGCCTCCGAAGTGGCGAAAGTTTGCATGGTCGTTTATGTGTCAGGTTATTTGGTACGTAGGGTTCATCATGTCCGTAAAAGTTATATTGGCTTTATCCTACCTCTAGTAATCTCTATCGTCTTTTTGATGCTCTTATTGTTAGAGCCTGATTTTGGGGCTTCTGTTGTTCTTCTAGGGACTGTCATTGTTTTATTGTTTCTCGGTGGTGCCCCTCTTATTCATTTCTTAGTCTTGGTTTTCTTCTCAATTGGGGGGCTTAGTGTAATGGTGATTTTAGAAGAGTATCGTGTTCAGCGTTTGATGAACTTTACGAATCCTTGGAGCGATCCTTTCAATGAAGGTTATCAGCTGAGTCAGGCGTTGATCGCTTATGGTCGTGGCGAATGGTTTGGCTTGGGATTAGGTAATAGTGTTCAGAAACTCGCTTATCTGCCTGAAGCTCATACTGATTTCGTGTTTTCAATCTGGGTTGAAGAGGCCGGTATGGTGGGTGGCCTGGTTTTGATTGCGTTGTTTGCTTTGATGCTGCTGCGTATTTTTCATATTGGTCGAAAAGCGATGACGCTATTTCGGCCTTTTGCCGGTTATATGTGTTTTGGCTTTGCCATTCTTATTCTGGCACAAGTGATCATTAATATCGGTGTGAATACAGGCTTTCTCCCTACAAAAGGCCTGACATTACCCTTAATAAGTTACGGTGGCAGCAGTCTAATTATTACGCTAGGCAGCTTGTTTGTTGTTGCCCGAGTTGATGTAGAAAACCGCCGTATTGAGCAAGGCGATACGTTAAGTCAGCCAGAGAAAGCACAAGAAGGTAGACATGAACAAAGCACATAAAATCATGATTATGGCGGGTGGAACGGGCGGTCACATCTATCCGGCTCTGGCTTGCGCACAGCTTTTTAAGGAGAAGGGACACACTGTCCATTGGCTTGGTTCCAAAGGTGGAATGGAAGAAACACTGGTGCCTAAGCACGATATTCCGTTGCATGCTCTGTCGATCAAGGGTGTCCGAGGTAAGGGGCTTGCGGGGTTATTGGCAGCGCCCTTTCGAATTATGCGCGCTATTGGTCAGGCTCTTGCTATTTTAAAGAAAGAGCGTCCTTCTGTCGTACTCGGTATGGGGGGCTTTGTTGCGGGGCCAGGTGGTGTTGCCGCTAAACTATTAGGCATTCCATTGGTTATTCACGAACAAAATGCCGTTGCTGGAACAACAAATAGACTCCTTTCTAAGATAGCCACGACAGTCCTTCAGGCGTTTGATGGTGCGCTCAAGGGCGGTATAACAGTGGGCAATCCTGTTAGGAACAGTATATTGACACAGCTTGCTCGTTTACCACGTGAAGGTATGGCCAAGCCCATACGATTGTTGGTGGTAGGGGGCAGTTTAGGGGCAAAAGCAATCAACGATATTATGCCTGAGGTGATTGCAAATTGGCCTTCATCACAGCGACTTGATGTATGGCACCAAACAGGCGTACGTAACTTTGAAGAAGTTATAGCGAATTATCAGTCTGCCCGTGCTGAAGCGCGTGTGGATGCCTATTTGGACGACATAGATAAAGCGTATTATTGGGCAGATATTGTGCTATGTCGTGCCGGTGCTATGACAGTCAGTGAACTTGCAATTGCTGGATTACCCTCCATTCTAGTGCCGTACCCCCATGCAATTGATGATCATCAAACCGCGAATGCGTGCCATTTAGAGCGAGCGGGTGCGGCACTGTTGTTACCTCAACCCGGGTTGAGTAGCCAAAAAGTCATTTCCTCCTTGGTTCATCTTATTGACCACGACGGAGCATTATTAAAAATGGGTAAGCAAGCCAGTAAAAAAGCGCGCCCTGATGCAACGCTTGACGTTGTTAAACATTGTTTAAGGTTAATAACATCATGATAGATTATAAGTCTCAATACGATATACCAACTATGCGCCGAATTAAAAATATTCATTTTATCGGTATTGGTGGCGTCGGTATGTGTGGCATCGCTGAGGTGTTGCATAATCAAGGCTATCAGGTGTCTGGCTCTGACTTAAAGCCATCTGCTGTGACGGAACGTTTAGCCAGTTTAGGTATCACTATTCATCTAGGTCACTTCGAAGAAAATGTTTACGATGCCCATGTGATTGTTGTGTCAACGGCTATCAACGAGGAAAACCCTGAAATTATTTGGGGTAAAGAGCATCGTATTCCCATTGTCCGTCGTGCTGAAATGCTGGCTGAGTTAATGCGCTATCGTCATGGTATAGCGGTTGCGGGTACGCATGGAAAGACGACAACAACGAGTCTAATGGCCTCTATATTGGCGGCAACGGGTGAAGCGCCAACGTTTGTTATTGGTGGTCGTTTGACCAGTGCCGGTGCGAATGCTCAATTGGGCAGCAGTGCGTATTTGGTTGCCGAAGCAGATGAAAGTGATGCGTCCTTTTTACACTTGCAGCCGCAAACCGTTATTGTCACTAACATTGATGAAGATCATATGGATACTTATGGTGGAGATTTTGAAAAAGTAAAGCGTACTTTTATTGAGTTTATTCACAATCTTCCCTTCTACGGTTTGGCTGTGCTGTGTGTTGATGATGCCAATGTTCGTGCTGTCCTTCCTTCATTAAGTCGTCCTGTTTTAACGTATGGTATTGAAGAAAAAGCAGACTTTTATGCAACGGATATTGTGCAAATAGGACGCTATTGTGAATTCTTTGCCCATCGGCCTGAGGGTGAGCCGCTTAAAATTCGTTTGCCTATGCCAGGGGTTCATAATGTACTTAATGCATTGGCAACCATTGCCGTATCAACAGATTTAGGTGTTGATGCCGCCGCGATTCAAGCCGGTTTAATGGGTTTTGAAGGCGTGGGGCGTCGTTTCCAAGAGCAAACGCCACTTGCATTGCCGAGCGGTGGTGAGGTGATGTTTGTGGATGATTATGGTCATCATCCAAGTGAAGTGTTGGCGACTATTAAAGCCATTCGCGCTGGTTGGCCTGAGAAAAGGCTGGTTATGGTTTATCAGCCTCATCGTTACACACGAACCCGTGATTTGTATGAAGACTTTGTGCGTGTTCTATCTCAAGTGGATGTCCTACTGTTGTTAGAGGTGTACTCGGCTGGTGAAACCCCCATCAACGGCGCAGACAGTCGTTCTCTATGTGGTAGCATCCGTCAGCGCGGTACGGTAGACCCTATTTATGTAGGAAGCGAGGTTGAGTTGCACGCTATTCTAGGCAATGTTCTTCGCCAAGGCGATTTGCTTATTACCCAAGGTGCTGGTGATATTGGTGCATTGTCTAAAAATCTATCTGCGAGTGGAATCTAACGATGACAGAGCAAAAGCGAAAAGAAGCAACCATTGCTGTCATTTATGGTGGACGTTCTGCTGAGCGTGACGTGTCTATGCAAAGCGGCCCGCTGGTGGCTAAAGGATTGCGTTCAAAAGGATATCACGTTATTGAGTTGGACCTGTATGGCCCAGGTGCCAAGTTAGATCCCATTGTGCAGCTGCAATCCATTTCTTTTGACCTGGCTTTTATAGCGCTACATGGTGGAGAAGGCGAAGATGGTCGTGTGCAAGCATTGCTAGAAATGTTGGGTAAACCCTATACAGGCAGTTCTCCTCTCGCTTGTGGCTTTGCCATGGATAAGGTGCTCACAAAGCGCTTTTGGCAGGGCATTGGTATTCCAACTCCCGCGTATTTGTCTTTTGTCGGTCAGGCCGATGCGGACCTTATTGAGCGTCAGATGTCTTATCCTGTCATCGTTAAGCCTTCTCGAGAAGGTTCAACAATTGGGATCAATAAGGCGACGAATCGACAGGAGCTTGATGAGGCCTTGGTAAAAGCATTGACTTACGACTCGGATGTGCTTGTTGAAGAGTTTGTTGACGGTGCGGAGTTTACGGTTACGATTTTATCGGATGTCGCTTATCCAGCAATTGGTCTCAAGCCGGCACCTGAACATAAATTATATGACTATGAAGCAAAGTACCTTGCGGATGACACAGAATATTTATTGCCCTGTGGATTGTCTGAGGATGACGAAACAGAATTGCAAGGGCTTGCTCTTGAGGCCTACCAATCGCTTGGCTGTTCTGGCTGGGGGCGCGTTGATATTATGCGAGATCAAGAGGGTGTTTTTTGGGTGCTGGAAGTGAATACAGCACCGGGAATGACGTCCCACAGTCTCGTTCCTATGGCGGCCAGTTTTGTCGGTATAGATTATGCTTCTTTAGTAGACAGCATCGTAGTGGATGCATTTGGTAAAGCGGCGTGTGAATAACTGATGAGGATGATCGCGCTGATTGGCGCAGTGCTGTTGATAATAGGCGCCCTTCTTCAGCAAGAAGAAGGCAGTAACTCTTCGGAGGATTGGTTTGCCATCCGTCATATAGAAATAGTGGGAGATCTCAAGTATGCAACTAAAACGTCGCTGCAATCGGACTATATCTCTTTACTTGGACGCAACTTATTAAGCCTTTCTCTGTCCGACACTTTGGATGTGGCTTTGTCATCAGAGTGGGTGAAAAGTGCAGAGGTTCGTAAAGTTTGGCCAAACACCTTGCAGTTGCTTGTTTATGAGCATACTCCTCTCGCATACTGGCGCGATGGGCAACTAATATCCACTACGGCGGATATTTTTACACCTCAAAGTGTTCCTGAGTTGCCGCTTACTAGACTAAATGGCCCTGATGATTCCAGTGATATAGTTCTTGATCAGTTTGGTTTAATCAGTCAGGTGTTGTCTTCGACTTCTCTTAGAGTAGCGCAGTTGACGCTCGAAGCCAGGGGGGCATGGCACTTAACATTTACTAATGGCATCACGGTAAAGCTAGGAAGGGACGAAATTATCGAGCGTTTACAACGTTTTATAGCCGTGTATGAAAGTGATTTATCGGGTAGAATAGAAACAATTCACTCCGTTGATGCACGCTACCCGCATGGTGTTGCGGTGAGTTGGAGAAAAAACTTATGACATTGGCCTATTTGTTGCTTTTTTGTACGACATATGTGTTTTGTCAAACAATATTTAATGCCGGGAAGGTAAAATGATAGTCGGTTTAGATGTAGGCACATCAAAAGTTATCTGTTTGGTTGGCGAAGTCCAAGCTGATGGAAGTTTAGAGATTGTGGGTATTGGTTCGCACAGCTCAAAGGGCATGAAGCGTGGTGTTGTGATTAATATTGAATCCACGGTTCAGTCTATTCAAAGAGCAGTAGAAGAAGCGGAGCTAATGGCGGGCTGCAATATCCACTCGGTGTATGTGAGTGTGGCTGGTAGCCATATACGTAGTCTTAATTCCCATGGCATTGTCGCTGTTAAAAATGGTGAAGTGCAAAAAGAAGACATCGAAAGAGTCATTGATGCTGCTCAAGCTGTGCCTATTTCTTCTGACCAGCGAGTACTGCACATCCTACCGCAGGAGTACAACATCGACTCGCAAGAGGGAATAAAAGACCCTCTTGGTATGTCCGGAGTTCGCTTAGAAGCAAACGTTCATCTTATTTCTGGCGCATTAAATGCTGTGATGAACGTTGAAAAATGCATTAAACGGTGTGGTTTGGGTGTTGATGGTGTGATTTTATCGCCGTTAGCGTCGAGCGAATCGTCGTTAGGTGAAGATGAAAAAGATTTAGGGGTTTGTCTAGTCGATATAGGGGCTGGTACTTCTGATATTGCGGTATGGATCGATGGCGCTCTCCATCACACCGCGGTTCTTCCTGTCGCAGGAGACCAAGTAACGAATGATATATCCATGGCGCTACGAACACCGACTCAGCATGCTGAAGAGATCAAGATTCAATACGCTTGTGCCATGTCTTCTTTATCAACCTCGGATCAGGTGCTTCAAGTGCCGAGTGTAGGCGACAGACAGCCTCGCTCAATTAGCCGTCAAACGCTTACTGAAGTGGTTGAGGCTAGGTACGAAGAAATCTACACCATGGTTTTAGATGAATTAAGACGCAGTGGATACGCTGAGAGAATCCCTGCGGGCGTTGTGATTACAGGTGGTGCGTCGCTAATCGAAGGTGCCGCTGATTTAGCAGAAAAAGTTTTTCAAATGCCAATCCGGTTAGCTTTACCAGATTGTGCTAAAGGAATGTCTGATATTGTCGATAACCCTATATACTCAACAGGCGTTGGTTTATTGGTTTATGGGAGTAAGGAAGTGGATATATCCGATACTTCCAAACAAACAATGTCCAAGACTCAAATTAAACGCGAAAAATCGGTTCTGGCTCCGAAAGAATCCAAATCTTCCATTAATGTATTGGAAAAGATTCAGGCAGCGAAAAACTGGATTAAGAGTCATATTTAAACAGAACCGATTGTTAACTTATTGAGGAGCAAACCCAAATGAATGTCTTTGATTTAGCCGAAGATAACTTATCAGACAACGCCGTTATTAAAGTCATTGGTGTTGGTGGCGGTGGCGGTAACGCTGTTCGCCATATGTTAGAAAATCGATTGGAAGGCGTAGAGTTTATTTGCGCTAACACGGATTCAAAGGCGCTCACCGGTTTTGAAACGGGTGTTTCTTTACAACTTGGTTCAACCATAACGAAAGGTTTGGGGGCGGGTGCAAATCCTGAAGTAGGTCGAGATTCAGCGCTTGAAGATCAAGAAAAAATCACCCAGCTGTTAACAGGTGCCGATATGGTTTTTATTACCGCTGGAATGGGCGGTGGTACAGGCACGGGAGCAGCGCCAGTGATCGCTAAAGTGGCTCGTGAGTTAGGTATTTTAACGGTTGCCGTTGTGACTAAGCCGTTCCCTTTTGAAGGTCGCCGTCGTGCGAAAGTAGCCGAGGAAGGGGTTAAAGAATTGCGTGAGAATGTCGATTCTTTAATTACGGTTCCAAATGAGCGTCTTTTGCCAGTGCTAGGGAAAAACATCTCTTTATTAAAAGCATTTGGTGAGGCGAACAATGTATTATTCAATGCGGTTCAGGGTATTACAGACCTTATCATGAGACCTGGCCTTATTAACGTTGACTTTGCTGACGTTAGAACTGTGATGTCTGAAATGGGCATGGCAATGATGGGGACAGGTTCGGCTTCAGGGGAAGACAGAGCAAGAGTGGCGGCGGAAGCGGCTATTCATAACCCACTACTAGAAGATATCAATCTTCGTGGTGCCCGAGGTGTGTTGGTTAACATCACGGCAAACGAAGAAGTAGGTTTGTCAGAGTTTACTGAAGTGGGCGGCATTATTGAAGAATACGCTTCTGAAGATGCGACAGTGGTTATTGGTTGTGCCATTGATCCTGAAGTCGGTGACGAGATGCGTGTTACTGTTGTTGCAACTGGTTTAGAAGGTCGTTCAGGTGCTGAGATACAGGCGGCAGTCGGTTCATCGGTTACTTCTTCACAGCCTTCGGCTGCTCAGCCTACTGCTCCTAAAGCGGACGTAAGCCCAGAACCTATTGTTGAGAAGGTAGCGATTGCTCCTCAGCAGGCTCCGGTAGAAAAATCACCGGCAGCCGCCAGAGTAGAGACAACAGAAAAAAGCGTAGAAGATAAGAAGGACTCAGTGGATTCTTCCTCTGCTTCAAGCAGCGATAAATTATCGTATTTGGACATTCCGGCCTTTTTGCGTCGCCAAGCTGACTAGTTTTAGCAAAAACGATGCAATGTGTAAGTGTCAGATTGTATTAAAAATATGTTATTGATATTATTTTCTTATAAATAGTATCCAGTCATAAAAATGTAGGAATAAAATGGTACGCCAACACACACTAAAGAACATTATCCGAGCAACTGGAGTGGGTCTGCATTCTGGCGAGAAAGTGTATTTAACACTTAAGCCTGCGCCCATTAATACTGGCATCGTATTTGTTCGTACTGACTTGGATCCTGTTGTTGAGATTCATGGTAATGCGCGAGCAGTTGGATCAACAAGCTTTGCTACAGCTTTATGCAAAGGCGATGTAAAAGTAAGTACTGTTGAGCATTTACTTTCCGCTATGGCAGGCTTAGGGGTTGATAACGCCTACGTTGAAGTCAGTGCTAGTGAAATTCCTTTAATGGATGGCAGTGCTAGCCCATTTGTTTTCTTACTTCAGTCTGCAGGACTTGAAGCGCAAAGTGCGCCTAAAAAGTTCATTCGGGTGAAAAAACCTATTCGTGTAGATGAGGGCGATAAGTACGCAACACTTGAGCCGCATTCTGGTTTCCGTCTTTCATTTACGATTGACTTTGAACATCCAGCCATTGGTGAAGATGTGCAAAGTACCTCTTTTGATTTCTCCACAACAACATTTGTGAAAGAAATCAGTCGTGCTCGAACCTTTGGTTTCATGAAAGATCTTGAGTATTTTAAGAATAACAATTTAGCTCGTGGGGCAAACATGGAGAACGCGATTGTTCTTGATGATTACCGAGTACTAAATGACGAAGGTCTACGCTACCGAGACGAGTTAGTGCGTCACAAGGTGCTGGACGCGATTGGTGATTTATATTTGTTAGGTCATAGCCTAATTGGTGAATATAAAGCGTATAAATCAGGCCACGGTTTAAACAACAGATTACTATTGGCTTTGCTTGAGCATCAAGACGCATGGGAGTATGTTGTGTTTGAAGATGACGCAATGGTTACGCCGATATCCTATGTTGAACCTGCCTTCGTGGGTGCTTAGTGAGCTAATTTCTCACAGATCATATTTCTTAAAAGCCAGACAAACCGTCTGGCTTTTTTGTATCTAGGTGCTTGATATTTCATGTTTTGTCACACATTACCGTGATAGACTATCTTTCATTACTAATTGGCTACGTTGAGTTCAAGATGTTAGGAACCGTAATTAAAAAAATTGTCGGCACAAAGAATGACCGAGAAGTTAAGCGCTTTAGAAAAGTTGTTACACAAATAAATAAACTGGAAGAGTCCTTCCAATCCCTATCGGATGATGAATTAACGGCAAAAACAGGTCAGTTTCGTGATCGCCTTGCGAGCGGTGAGTCACTTAACGCTATTTTACCTGAAGCCTTTGCAACAGTGCGCGAAGGCAGTAAGCGCGTTATGAATATGCGCCACTTTGATGTTCAGCTCATTGGTGGCATGGTTCTTAATGAAGGTAAGATTGCAGAAATGCGCACGGGTGAAGGTAAAACACTGGTTGCAACCCTTGCCGTATATCTTAACGCCTTGTCTTCCAAAGGTGTTCATGTTGTTACCGTGAATGATTATTTAGCGAAGCGTGACGCCAATTGGATGAGACCTCTTTACGAGTTTCTCGATATGAGTGTTGGCGTTGTTTTTTCTGGTCAGGAAAAAGAAGACAAAAAATCTGCTTATCTATGCGACATCACCTACGGCACGAATAACGAATTTGGTTTTGATTATTTGCGAGACAACATGGTGTTTCGTTTAGAAGATAGAGTTCAGCGTGATCTACACTTTTCTGTTGTCGATGAAGTTGATTCTATTTTGATTGATGAAGCAAGAACACCGCTTATCATCTCCGGTGCTGTTGAAGACAGCTCTGAGCAATATCGTAAAATCAATATGTTAGCACCCTTGTTGGTAGAGCATGCTGAAGAAGGTGAGAGCGCTTCCGGTCATTATGTTTTTGATGAATCTCAGCGAAGCATTGAGCTGACAGAAGAAGGTCACTCCTTTGTAGAGAGTTGGTTGGTTGAGCAGGAGATGCTGGGAGAAGGCGAAAGCTTGTATGCAGCAGCGAACCTATCGTTACTGCACCACGTTCACGCTTGCCTTAAAGCTCATGTCATCTTTAAGAAAAATGTTGATTACGTTATCCAAGGTGATCAGATCGTCATTGTGGATGAGCATACCGGCCGAACCATGGCAGGTCGCCGTTGGTCTGAAGGAATTCATCAAGCGGTTGAAGCAAAAGAAGGCGTGACGATTCAGGCTGAAAGCCAAACGTTGGCTTCGACGACGTTTCAAAACTACTTTCGACTGTACGACAAATTGTCTGGTATGACGGGTACTGCCGATACGGAAGCGTTTGAATTTCAACAAATTTATGGTCTTTCTGTTATTGCTATACCACCTAACCGACAGGTACAAAGAAAAGACTTTAACGATCTGATTTACATGTCTACTGAAGACAAATTTCAAGCGATTGTTTTAGATATTGAAAACATTGTGAAGCAGGGGCGCCCAGTTCTTGTTGGTACCGCTTCAATAGAGTATTCAGAGTTATTGTCTAACTATTTAAATAAAAACAATGTTAAGCACAATGTATTAAACGCCAAGCAGCATGAGCGCGAAGCCGACATTGTGGCGGATGCAGGTCGTCCGGGTGCGGTTACTATTGCGACTAATATGGCAGGTCGAGGCACAGACATTGTTTTGGGTGGTAACTTACAAGTAGAAATTGCTCAATTAGGTGATGCGGCCAGTCCTGAAAGTATTGAAGCATTAAAAGCCGATTGGGCAGCGCGTAATGAGGCGGTGTTAGCTGCTGGTGGTCTCCATATTATTGGTACTGAACGACACGAATCACGTCGTATAGACAATCAGTTGCGTGGTCGTGCTGGGCGTCAAGGTGATGTCGGTTCTTCTCGCTTTTATTTGTCTTTAGAAGACAATCTAATGCGTATTTTTATGTCTGATCGCATCAAGAAAATGATGATGGCGCTGGGTATGGAGAAAGGGGAAGCCATTGAGCATAAAATGGTTTCTAACGCGATCGAAAAAGCACAGCGTAAAGTGGAAGGTCGCAACTTTGACACTCGTAAACAGTTGCTTGAATACGATGATGTGGCGAACGATCAACGTCAAGTGATATACCGTCAACGCTTTGACATGATGGTAGCAGATGATTTATCTGAAGCGATTTCTGCGATGCGTGAAGAAGTCGTCACTACATTGATTGATGAATTTATTCCACCACAAAGCATTTTTGATATGTGGGATCTTGAAGGGTTAGAAGAAAAGACTCGTAATGAGTTTGGGCTGGAAATTCCTGTCACGAAATGGGTGGAAGAAGATAAGAAACTCTTTGAAGAGCCTTTACGTCAAAAAATCTTGGATGCTTTTGTCGACGATTATAAAGCCAAAGAAGCGATAGCGGGTGAACAGCCCTTTAGATCTTTTGAGAAACAAGTTCTTCTTCAAGTTTTAGATACGCTGTGGAAAGAGCATTTGCAAACAATGGATATGCTTAGACAAGGGATTCATTTGCGAGGCTACGCGCAGAAAAACCCAAAACAGGAATACAAGCGTGAGTCGTTTGAGCTGTTCCAAGGCTTATTAGAGCAAATTAAGTTTGAAGTAATTCAAGTCATTACTCGTGTTAAAGTTCAATCGTCAGAGGAAGCTGAAAAGATTGAAGAAGCACGCCGTAAAATGGAAGAAAAAACCACGCTTAATATGGTCCATGATTCGTCAAATTCACTGGACAGTGAAGGGCAGGCAGAAGACGTTAACGAATACCCTAAAGTTGGTCGTAACGAGCCTTGTCCGTGTGGATCAGGTAAAAAATACAAACAGTGTCACGGTCGCTTAGTCTAACTGGAGAAGGTTCAAATGGCAGTAGGATTACAAGATTTCCCCGTTATTCCAGCAATTAAAGGAATACGGATTGGTGTTGCCGAAGCAGGCATTAAAAAGCCAAATAAAAAAGATTTGGTAGTTTTTGAGCTGTGTGAGGGTGCTTCAGTTGTTGGTGTCTTTACTCAGAATGCATTTTGTGCGGCGCCTGTTCGAGTTTGTCAGAAGCATTTGGTGTCGGCAAAGACTCGTTATTTGCTTATTAATACAGGGAATGCCAACGCTGGGACCGGTCGTTCTGGCCTTGATGCCGCGCTTAAAACGTGTGATGCGTTGGCCGATGCTGTTGGTGTGTCTAGTGAGGCTATCCTGCCTTTTTCGACAGGTGTGATTGGTGAGCCTTTACCTGTCGATAAAATTGTTGCTGCGATTCCTAGCGCAGTGGCGAACTTGTCAGGCGATAACTGGAAATCGGCTGGCTTAGGCATTATGACCACAGACACCTTACCTAAGGGAGCTGTGCGCACCTTTCATTTTGAAGGCGTCGCTTATACGGTTGCTGGTATTTCAAAGGGGGCTGGCATGATACGTCCTAACATGGCGACTATGTTGGGGTATGTGTGTTCTGACATCGCTATGGATGCAGATGTGCTTCAGTCGATCTTGGCGAAAACAGTAAATCAAAGCTTTAACCGAATCACCATTGACAGCGATACATCAACGAATGACAGCTGTATTGCTGTCGCAACAGGGCTTGCTGGTAATAAGAAAATCCATTCGGCAGACGAGCCTCTTGCTCTTGCTTTTATTGCGGCGTTTACCGAAGTGATGCAAGCGTTGGCGCATGCTATTGTCCGCGACGGGGAAGGAGCAACGAAGTTTGTCACAGTTGAAGTGATTGGGGCAGCGATTGAGGAAGATGCAACGAAAACTGCATTTGAAATTGCGCATTCCCCCTTAGTGAAAACAGCGCTTTTTGCGTCCGACCCAAATTGGGGCCGTATCCTTGCGGTTGTTGGCCGTGCGGGTGTGGAAGGTTTAGATGTAGACAATGTTCAGCTTCATATTAACGGTGTTGAGATAGCGAGAAATGGTGGTCGCTCGCCAGACTATCTTGAAGAACAGGGCAAACAAGCAATGACACCGGAAGAGATTCATATCGTTTTGGATCTGGGTATGGGAAATCAGAGTGATACTGTTTGGACGACAGATTTTTCTCATGAGTACGTCACCATTAATGCCGAGTACCGTACCTAATGGTCATCAAAGTCGCTGCTGGTATTATTTGTCAGGATGATGCTTTCTTTATTGCATTGCGTAAAAAAGAGCAACATCAGGGAGGACTTTGGGAGTTTCCTGGTGGTAAGTGTGATGATGGGGAATCTCCTGATACGACCTTGGTGAGAGAGCTTAAGGAAGAGTGTGGTATTACTGCGACAGAATATTACCCTTTTAAGCTTATTTCCCATGACTATGGTGATAAGCAGGTTGAGCTGCATTTTTACAAAGTTATTGCGTTCGAAGGCATTGCAGAGGGTCAAGAAGGACAGGAAACTCGCTGGGTGACTGCGTCAGATTTGCATTTATATGCTTTTCCAGAGGCAAATCAAGCGATTGTTTCAGCTCTATTGAATGTTGATTAAAGAGCGTTAAAAAGCATTGGTTGCTTGCTCTGTTTTTTGATGGTTCACAAAAAAAGCGCCTCATTCATTTTAAAGGCGCTTTTTTGTTATATGGCGAAATTGATGTTACGCGCGAGTTCGTTTATGCAATACGTCGCGAAGGGCGTCTGCCATCGCTAAAAGTGATTTTTCCGTTGTTTCCCAATCAATGCAGGCATCGGTAATCGACACGCCATATTGTAAATCACAACGGTTTTCTGTCATTTTCTGATTACCCCAACCGATATTACTTTCAATCATCAGTCCCATGATAGAGTGGTTACCGTTCAGAATTTGTTGGGTACTGTCTTCTACAACGGTCACCTGACGCTCTGGCTTCTTGTTGGAGTTCTCATGCGAACAGTCGACCATAATGTTGTGCTTCAGTTTGGCTGCACTTAATGCAGACTCACTTTGGGCAATATTTTCTGCGTCATAGTTAGGTAGGCCATTTCCGCCACGTAATACAAGATGACCGTATGCGTTGCCTTTTGTATTTACGATACTAACCTGCCCATTTTCGTTGATACCAAGAAATGAGTGGGAATGAGAAACGGATTGCATGGCGTTGACGGCAACGGTGAGTCCCCCGTCTGTGCCATTTTTAAAGCCAACTGGGCCTGATAAACCTGATGCCATCTCACGATGTGTTTGTGATTCAGTTGTGCGTGCGCCAATAGCGGACCAGCTAATGAGGTCTTGAATATACTGAGGAGAAATAGGATCAAGGGCTTCTGTCGCAAGAGGTAAGCCAAGTTCTGCCAAATCAATCAGCAGTTTGCGGCCAATCCGAATGCCTTTGTCAATATCAAACGTACCATCTAAATTTGGATCATTGATCAAGCCTTTCCAACCTACCGTTGTACGAGGCTTTTCAAAATAAGCGCGCATAATAATGAAAAGGGTATCGTCAACCTTGTCTGCAAGTGCTTTTAGTCGAGTTGCATAATCCAGTGCGGCTTCTGGGTCATGAATAGAGCATGGGCCGATAACGATAGCGAGGCGATGGTCTTTTCCATCCATGATGTTTTTGATGGTGTCACGTGACTCAGCAACCTGTTGACTGATGCTGTCACTGACGGGCAACGCTTCTTTCAATTGGCTCGGTGTTACCAGTGAGGTAAAAGAGGCGATGTTTAAATCTTCAAGACGTGTGTTACTCATTACGAGGTTTCCTGCTTTTTACTTTTGTTTGTAGCGGTTTACGATATCGTGTTTGTCGCTATGGATGAACCGCCAGATAATGATTTTTAATTATTATTGGGATAGTTATTTTACACCAAAAGTAAAATCAGCGGTGGCAACCCTTAAGATTTTTAATTATTCTATAAAGTAATATTTTATTCTATTTTTAACGCCTTTTCGTATAAGGAAAATAATGAAGCTACAACAGCTTAGGTACATATGGGAAGTGGCGCGTCATGATTTAAATGTATCTGCGACAGCGCAGAGTCTATATACCTCTCAGCCAGGTGTGAGTAAACAAATTCGCTTACTTGAAGATGAGCTGGGTATAGAGGTTTTCGCTAGAAGTGGTAAGCATCTAACGCACGTGACACCTGCTGGAGAAAAAATCATTGCCTTGGCTGGTGACGTGCTGAGTCAGACGCAAAATATCAAGCGCGTTGCAAAAGAGTTTAGTAATGAGCGAAAGGGGTCTCTTGATATTGCGACCACGCATACACAGGCGCGATACGCTTTGCCCAAGGTGATTAATCAGTTCATTGATGGTTATCCGGAAGTGAGTTTGCATATGCATCAAGGTACGCCGATGCAAATCGCTGAGATGGCGAATGATGGTGCGGTCGATTTTGCTATCGCGACGGAAGCGCTTGAGCAATTCGGCAACCTAGTTATGCTGCCCTGTTATACATGGAATCGCTCAGTTGTCGTGCCTAAAGGGCATGCTTTAGCAAGCCTTGATATATTGACATTAGAAGCATTAGCGGCATTTCCTATTGTTACTTATGTATTTGGCTTTACTGGGCGTTCTCAATTAGACCAAGCTTTCCAAGATGCAGAGTTAGAGCCTAATGTTGTTTTTACGGCAGCCGATTCTGATGTGATTAAAACTTATGTGCGGCTTGGTTTGGGAGTGGGTATCGTCGCGTCTATGGCACACGATGAGCTACAAGATGCGGACTTGGTTGCATTGGACGCCTCTCATCTTTTTGCGGACAGTTGCACTAAGATTGGCATCCGAAGCAATACTTTTATTCGGGGCTACATGTACAAGTTTATTGAATCTTTTGCGCCCCATTTAACGAAAGAAGTCGTCATGTCGGCGATGGAAGCGGGCAACCGGCAAGACGTTGAGAAATTATTTAAGAATGTCGAGTTGCCAAGGTATTGATTGAGGGCGGGTCGTTAGGCTTGTTGTGAATAAAATGCCACTTTTGTGGCGTTTTATTCTATTCCATCCATCGTAGGCTTGTTTGCCTACTGTAGTTTCAACGCCATTTCAGCAATACGCTGACCTTGCGCTTCACAGAGTGCCTTTTCATCCTCCGTTAGTGTTGTGTCATTCGTGCTATTGGCTAAATGGCTAGCGCCGTAAGGTGTACCGCCGCTTGTTGTGCTAATGAGTGCTTTGTTTTTGTAAGGCAATCCTACCCAAACCATACCGTGATGGAGTAAAGGCGTCATCATGCTATGCAGGCACTGTTCTTGTCCTCCGTGCATGGTGCTGGCGCTGGTGAAGCCGCAGGCAGGTTTATCGATAAGGCGACCTGTTAGCCAGAGCGTGGAGGTCTGGTCAATAAAATGCTTAAGAGGCGCAGCCATGCTTCCGAAGTAGGAAGGCGACCCCATGGCTAACGCTGAGCAATTAGCCAACTCTTCTAGCGTACAATAAGGTGCACCCTCATCGGGTACAGCAGGAGAAGCAATGGTTGTCGTGTCGGAAACATCGGGAACTTGACGAATCTTAACGTCCATTTTTGTAACTTTGTTTACGCCTCGTGCGATAAATTTAGCCATTTCAGCAATAGAGCCATGGCGACTGTAAAATAACACCAGTACATAATTGGAATTGCTCATCTGTTTATTCCTGATTTAATATTTAGTTAAATAAAGTGAGTACGTTTTCAGGCGGGCGACCAATTTTTGCTTGTTCATTATGGATTACAATAGGGCGCTCAATAAGAGCAGGGTGGCTATGCATGACTTCAATGCAGGCGTCATCGCTCATTGTTTCCGATAGGGCTAACTCTTTATAAAGAGCATCCTTTGTTCGCATAAGTTGTTGTGGTTTGATATTCAGTTGCTGAACGAGTGTGTTAAGTTCTGCGGTACTCGGAGCATCTTTAAGGTATAAGCGTATGTTGGGTTTAATCTGGTTATCGAGTAAAAGTTGTAAGGTCTGACGAGATTTTGAGCAACGTGGATTGTGATAAATAGTAGTCATTATTTACGCCTATTTGTCAGTGTGAATGGAAAAGTAACGCAAAAAAAGCACCCCTAAGTTTAAATAGAGGTGCTTGAGCGGTTACTGTTTGCTAATAATGAAATCAATAACATCAGCGATGGCAATGTCTTCGTTGCTGTCTGATTTACGGTAGCGGTATTCTAGCGTTCCTTTTTCAAGCCCCTTATCACCAACAACGATGCGGTGTGGGATGCCTAGAAGTTCACAGTCAGCAAATTTAACGCCTGGTCGTTCTTTTCGGTCATCGAGAAGGACATCCATGCCTTTTGCTTTTAGCTCTGTGTAAAGGCGGTCACATTGATTTCGGACTGCTTCAGACTTATCGTAATTCATGGCGACGATGGCAATGTTGAAAGGAGCGATACTTTCAGGCCACAAAATACCCTTGTCATCGAAATTTTGTTCGATCGCCGCTGCTACAATACGAGACACACCAATGCCGTAACAACCCATGTGCATGACTTGAGCCTTGCCATTTTCATCCAGTACCGTTGCTTTTAAAGCTTGGGCGTATTGTTGGCCTAATTGAAAGATATGACCCACTTCGATACCACGTTTAATAACAATGGTTCCCTTTCCATCTGGAGAAGGGTCACCTTCCACAACGTTGCGAATGTCGGCGATTTCTATGTTGCCGCAGTCTCTAGCCCAGTTGAGTCCGACATAATGGTAATCGTCTTTGTTGGCACCCGCACAGAAATCAGACATAACGGACGCAGATCGATCTGCGATCACGCGAATGCCTTTTTCGGCTAAACCTTTAGGGCCAATAGAGCCTGGAGCACAGCCAATTTTGTCGACGATATCGCTTTCGTCAGCAAACTCAAAAGGGGTCACTAGCCCCGCAAGTTTTTCTACTTTGATTTCATTGATGTTGTGATCACCGCGCAGTACCAGAGCAACTATAGTAGGTTGGTCGTTTTCATCTATTGCTTTTACAAGCATGGTTTTCACTGTCTTAGTGACATCGAGTGATAAGAATTCAGCGACTTTCTGTATGGTTTTGCAGTCGGGTGTGAATACTTCGTTCAGTGTTTCTGTTGGCTCATCTGCAGCCTCTTTAAGACAAATGGCTTCGGCAAGTTCTATGTTCGCAGCGAAGTCCGAGGAATCACTGAAAGCAATATCATCTTCGCCTGAATCAGCAAGAACATGGAATTCGTGTGAAAAAGCACCACCGATGCTGCCCGTATCGGCACGGACAGGGCGATAATCTAGGCCAATACGATCGAATACATTGCAATAAGCTTGGTGCATAACGTCGTAAGTTTCTTGAAGTGAGTCGGCACCAACATGGAAGGAGTAAGCGTCTTTCATGCAAAACTCACGTGAACGCATAACGCCAAAACGAGGACGAACTTCATCGCGAAATTTGGTTTGAATTTGGAAGAAGTTCATAGGCAGTTGCTTGTAGCTAGTGATTTCGTTTCTAGCCAATTCGGTAATCACTTCTTCGTGGGTTGGCCCGAGGCAGTAGTCACGGCCATGACGATCTTTTAAACGGAGTAACTCGGGTCCATATTTTTGCCAGCGGCCTGTTTCTTGCCAAAGCTCTGCTGGTTGAACGCCAGGCATCATGACCTCAAGTGATCCTGCTTTCTCCATTTCATCCCGTACGATCTTTTCTACTTTGCGGAATACTTTGAGGCCGGTTGGGAGCCAAGTGTAAAGGCCCTTTGAAATCTGGCGGATCATGCCAGCACGAATCATGAGCTGGTGGCTGGTAACAACCGCATCGGTTGGGGCATCACGTAATGTTGAGAATAAATAATTGCTAGCGCGCATAATAATATCGTCTGTGCTTCTTTAGTTTAGAGTGGTGAATAGATTTTGCTGTTGTTTATATCATGCTGGGGAGCTTTAGCCAGCAAAACGCGGTTCAATTTGTCCTGTGGCGTCTGTTTCCAGCATAAAAATACCGCCGGCCTTGGGGAACTGGTGTCGTTCTTCTTCAGTCTGTGCAGCACGGCAAGTACTGACAAATAGCGTTGACATTGTGGGTCCCCCAAAAGCGACCATGGTTGGATAAGTTGCAGGAACGGGATATTCTTTCAAAATTTTACCCGTAGGGCTTATTTTTACCACACGTTGCCCTTGATACAGGGCTGTCCAATAATTCCCCTCTGAATCAACAGCGGCGCCATCTGGTCTGCCGTTCCCATGTGGAAATTCAATAAAGATGCGTTTGTTACTTGCTGTGCCTGCCTCTAGGTTGTAATCAAACTGATAAACAACATGGTTTGGCGTGTCGGCGTAATACATAACAGAACCATCGGGTGAGAAGGCGAGCCCGTTTGATGTCCAAGCAGATTGGTCCAGCATCACTTCATTTCCATTTGAGAACTGGTGTAGTGCACCTTTAAAAGCATCTTTTGGTGAATACATGGTACCCGCTAGAAAGCGTCCTTTAAGATCACATCGTCCATCATTGAAACGTGTGGTCGTTTGATCATATTGTGCTAGCCAATAGGGTTTAAGATCTCCACTAAATTCGTCAAATGTATAAACGCCTGATCGGAATGCAGCAATAAATCCACCTCCTTCAATAAGTGAAAAACACCCAATTTCTTCGTTAAATTCGCGTTGAGAAAGGCTTTTTGATTTTGTGTTGTAAGCGTATAAAATAAAAGCGTCTATATCGACAAAATAAAGCGTCTGAGTGCGCTCGTCCCAACGAGGACATTCGGCCAGTTTAGCTTGTACGTCTACAACACACTGCATATCTGTCATGCGATCTCCGAGTGTCTAGAGGTTTGAAAATGAATTGCTATAGTGCTTATGAAAGCCTTTTTTGTAAATAGGAAGTTAAAAGATGTTTGAGTTAAATCCCATACTAAGCCGTGATTCAGTGCTGGTTGGCGAGTTTCCTTTGTGCCAGCTTAGACTCATTAATGATAGTCAGTTTCCGTGGTTTATTTTAGTGCCTAAGCGTAGTGAGGTCACGGAAGCGTACCAGTTAAATGAAGAAGACCGTTCGCAATTAATGGCAGAAAGCTGTCTTTTGTCGGAAGTGCTACACGATGCTTTTGCTGCGGATAAGTTAAACGTTGCCGCCATAGGCAATCTGGTGCCGCAACTGCACCTTCATCATGTTGTACGCTATTGTAATGATGCCTGTTGGCCTGCCCCTATTTGGGGGAAATTAACTCCTATCCCATATTCTGAAATGGATTTGGCAAAAATATTGCAGAGAATTCAGTTATTACTTGGGGATGATCTAACCTAATAAGGTTAACTAAAGCTAGTTTTTCGTTACCAGTGTTTGGATTATGCTTGTTCTGTGTGTTTGTGGGTCACGGTTTTGATTTGGAAGTAGGGTTGTATGAGTATCAGTAAAAGAAAAAAAGCCATTCAAAAAGTGGTTAAGTTACTAAACCTTGCAACATCAACGAATTCGAGTGAGTCGGTTGTTGCCTTACGTCATGCTGAATCTCTTATATTACAGCATCGTATTGCTCAGAAAGAGTTGCCTATTCTGCAATTGTGTGAGCGTTCGATGTTGTACAAAGTAAGCTGGAGTGGTGCTCCACGATATGCTAAAGAAGAGACAAAGTCCTCTGTTTCCGAATCCGTTTACGATCGTCGTTTTAGTGAAAAAGAGATGGATCCCAGTAAGCGTTATGAGTCAGCAAAAACCATCTTAGACGATCACGATATGGCTAAATCAGATCAGACAGCTAACTTTTCTGGCAACGAGTCAGATGTCATCCGTCGTCAAAAGTCTGAAGATGAAAGTGTTGTAGATTCTTCGGTTAAAGCTGAGTTCACTTTCTTCCATGATGCCCAAGACAATACACAAGATGATGTTTCAGAAGGTCGTACCTGTCACGACAATGTTATTGACGCTGCTCAAGCTTTTCGTCCTGATAGCCATATGTCGTCAGAAACATTAAAAACACAATATTCGTCAAGTGATCCTAGCGTGCCTTTTTTAGAGGACAGTTATTGGGCAAGTGTCCACGCTAAGTTAAATGAGTTTGATGAGAAAAGTGTTCAAGATGAAATCGCTGCACTGGATAAAAAGCGTGTGTTAGCCGAAGAATATCTAGCACTGCAAAAACAAAAGCGACAAGATCAAGAGCAGAAAGAGATTCAAGAGCGTGCCGAGCGAGCGCGAATTGAGCAAAGTTTTGAAGAGGCGATTGAGAGAGCTTTTCAGGCTAGAGCGAAGTCTTATGAGGCTTGGGAGCAAGAGTGCACAAAGACTCGCATGATTCGTCTAAAAGAAGAGCAAGCAGCGGTTGAAGAATACGACGCTGTTAATCGCACTCTGCAGAAACAGGAGAAAAAATACGCCCAACATTTGCAGAGACGAGAAGACTATCTTGCTGCTCAGATCATGCATGACCTACGACATCATCTTGCCCTTGCTGTATCACCTAATGAAAACGCACCTACTTCATACGAAAAAGTTATCGACATTATGTCAGCAAATAAGCTTTCTCTTAAAGATCTTGAGTTTTCAGATATTCAAAACAAAAGTCTCTTTATTCGACTATTAGAGCGTGAGTCAGCAACAATTTCTGACGTTCATCAGCGTGAGTTGCACACCGAAAAAATGCTAGACAAATTTCTGGCAGTTAAATCAAAGAAAGACACATCAAAGCTCTCAGAAAACCCACTTCAACATGTGCAGCGTCTGCTGTCTGCTGCTAGTGAGGGCGGGCATTTCGAAACACAAAAACACCTCGATCAAGTCATTTATCTGATGGAGTCTAACAGTATCAGCGTGAGAGATGTCGGGTATGCCTGTATTAAGAAGTATTCTGTTTTCATACGCCTGATTAACTGGGAAGCGGAGCGAATTGCTTCTTTGCCAGAGCGTGAAATGTTTACTGCACAAATACTAGAAGAGTACATTCAGCACTCTGTAGAAAAGCCAGACCTAAATGAAGGGCAGCGAGTCAGTCATTAGGTGGTGCGGTAAGTTTTGTGTTGTGTGAGTGTGTTGTTTTGTATTCATAGAGCTGATAAAGGGTATATTTTCCCAACAAGGCGCTTAGTGCTTTCTTTGCGAGCCTGCATCTTTTACCATTTCGCCTTCGAATTAACCGTAATACTCAGCAGGAGAGAAGCATGAGCATTATCAAAGAAGGCGATCTAATTGATAGCGTTGCCGATGCATTGCAGTTTATTTCTTATTACCACCCTTTGGATTTCGTTAAAGCAGTCCATGAAGCGTATGAAAGAGAAGAAAGTAAAGCCGCAAAAGATTCCATGGCTCAAATTTTGATTAACTCTCGCATGTGTGCGGAGGGTAAGCGTCCAATTTGTCAGGATACTGGAATTGTTACGGTGTTTATCAAAATTGGTATGAATGTCCAATGGGAAGGCTCCAAAAGTATTGATGAAATGATTAATGAGGGGGTGCGTCGTGCCTACACTCATCCTGATAATGTGCTTCGTGCTTCGATACTTGCTGATCCTGCAGGGTCTCGTAAAAACACCAAAGACAACACGCCAGCCGTTATCCATATGGAAGTTGTTCCTGGTGATACGGTAGAAGTGCATGTTGCTGCCAAAGGTGGTGGTTCAGAAAATAAGTCTAAACTTGCCATGCTCAACCCTTCCGATGATATCGTTGAGTGGGTTAAAAAAACAGTACCGACAATGGGTGCGGGCTGGTGTCCTCCGGGTATGCTAGGCATAGGTATTGGGGGGACAGCTGAAAAAGCAATGGTTATGGCAAAAGAGTCCCTCATGGAGCCAGTTGATATTCATGAGCTAAAAGAGCGAGGTCCTCAGAACCGTCTGGAAGAGCTACGTCTTGAGATCTTTAAAGCAGTCAATGATCTTGGTATTGGTGCGCAAGGTTTAGGCGGTTTAACCACTGTGCTGGACGTTAAAATCATGGATTACCCTACGCACGCTGCATCCTTGCCAGTGGCGATGATTCCAAACTGTGCCGCTACTCGACATGCGCATTTCGTATTAGACGGAACGGGGCCTGCTGACCTTGTACCTCCTTCTTTGGATGATTGGCCAGAAATTACTTGGGAAGTCGGCGACAGTGTTCGTCGTGTAGATTTAAATGCCATTACTCCTGAGCAAGTAAAGGAGTGGGTACCAGGTGAAACCATTTTGTTGAATGGTAAAATGTTGACAGGTCGCGATGCTGCTCACAAAAAAATGGTCGAAATGATTGCTAATGGCGAAGAGCTACCAGTAGATCTGAAAGGTCGCTTCATTTATTACGTAGGGCCTGTAGATCCTGTGCGTGACGAAGCGGTAGGTCCTGCTGGCCCAACGACATCCACACGAATGGACAAGTTTACTCATACCATTTTAGATAAAACCGGATTGCTTGGGATGATTGGTAAGTCTGAGCGAGGCCCAGTTGCCATCGATGCAATTAAAGAGTTTGGTGCTGTTTATCTAATGGCGGTGGGTGGTGCAGCTTATCTAGTATCTAAGGCGATTAAAAAGGCAGATGTTATCGCTTTTCCTGAATTGGGTATGGAAGCTATCTACGAGTTTGATGTGGTTGATATGCCAGTTACTGTTGCAGTGGATGCTTCCGGCACTTCTGTTCATGTGACAGGTCCACAAGAGTGGAAGGCGAAAATTGAAGCCCAGGCTTTAGAAATTAAGTAGGTTCTCAAGAGTTGTATTTCTTAAAGGCCGCTTCAGTGGAAACAGAAGCGGCCTTTTTATTGGTGCTATTGTCTGTTCTTTTATCTACGACGCCTGATGTCTGTTTTAGATTGACAGTAACTTGGACGAGTGTTTTGCGGTGCTGGCGACCACTAAAATAATGAGTAAAATTTATTTGTATTTCTTGTTGCTTATCGAAAATTAATCTGTATTATACACGAACTCAGCCAAGCAAGCAGCTTGGCAACGCTCTTTAAAATAGATAATCAGATAATTTGTGTGGGCGCTCGCTGGAGTCTTCAGAAGATCGACATGGTTTGCTTAGTTTACTAGGTGGGTTATGAGCGATCAAAAAAATTGAAGTCTTACGAGAGTCTACACGGCAATCGCTTTATGTTTGATTGGTTTCTGCCTTGGTAG
>NZ_JAJATW010000061.1 GCF_020532605.1 Marinomonas algarum
CAAAACTCAAAAGCGCAGTATGCGCCAACTTCATGTTGCGGGTGATAAGTTGTTTATCGATTACTGTGGGCCTCGGCTTCAAGTCGTTAACCCTGACACAGGTGAAGTAAGAGAGGCGGAAGTGTTCGTGGCGACCTTAGGCGCGTCCAATTACACCTATGTTGAAGCCTTCCCGAGTCAAGGTAAGTCCTACTGGCTAGAAGCCCATATTAATGTAATGGCATAGTGAATTTGGCCACCTGATTAGAGATGATAAACTCATCTCATAACTTTACAGGTAAACAAATGACTAAACCAAGACAACCTAATTTTAGCCCTGAATTCCATTTAGAAGCAGCACAGCTTGTTATAGAACAAAATTATAGTGTTGCAGAAGCGGCTGAAGCCATGAGAGTGGGCAAGTCCACCATGGATAAATGGGTGAGACAACTCCGCTCAGAGATCCGTGGCGAAGCCCCCAAAGCAACACCAATGACAGATGAACAGCGTCGAATTCGTGAATTAGAAAAGCAAGTTAAGCGCCTTAAAATGGAAAAAGACATTTTAAAAAAGGCTTCTGCTCTCTTGATGTCAGACGAGCTGAAAGGCTTGCGTTAATTCATCGACTGCAAGAGAGCTTTCCCGTTGATCATCTATGTCAGCTATTCAGTATTCACAGAAGTAGCTACAGGTATTGGCGTGATAAAGCAGTCGGTGAAACACCTACTCGCATTATGCTCAAAGAAAAAGTTCGAACCGCTTTTAAAGTGAGTGAAGGCTCTGCGGGAGCGATCGCAGCCATTGTCACTCAGGGTGGTACAAGCTTAAGTCGGTATGTCGCAAGTAACTTAATGCGCGAACTCGCTTTGCTTAACTGTCAACAGCCTAGGCATCGCTATAAACGAGCAAAACAAGAGAGTTCAGTTGCGCCGAACCTTCTGGCTCGACAGTTCAAAGCCTGCTCTCCTAACAAGGTTTGGTGTGGCAACATTACCTATGTTTGGATAGGAAGCCGTTGGGCTTATTTAGCAGTTGTTATGGATTTATACGCTAGAAAGCCGGTTGGCTGGGCGATGTCTTTGAGTCCGGATAGTGAGTTCATTAGTAAGGCGCTTATTATGGCTTATGAATTAAGAGGAAAACCTAAGGGAGTAATGTTTCATTCAGATCAAGGCAGTCAGTACACAAGCTTAAAATATCGTCGTTTGCTGTGGCGGTATCAAATTCAGCAAAGTATGAGTCGCCGTAGAAACTGTTGGGATAATGCCCCGATGGAGCGTTTCTTTAGAAGCTTCAAAACAGAATGGATGCCTGAATTAGGTTACCGGACTTTTTTAGAAGCCAAACATGCTGTAACGGATTACATAGTAGGATACTACAACCAAATCAGGCCACATCAGCACAATAGAATGTTGCCACCGGATAAAGCGGAAGAGGTGTACTGGAAAAACTATAAAACCGTGGCCAGTTTTACTTGACCACTACACTCATCCCTTTTGTCTCCACCGATTAACCCTCTATAAAACTCAGCGTCTCTTTTCACAAACAATCTCCATCTACAAAATAAAAATAACTGACATGGGAAATCAGCCCCCTCATTTCCACTATACTGTTCTTATAGGAATTTCTTTCAACCTCCCATAAAGGAAAAAACCTACCACATATTTTGATTTCTAAGCCAGATTTTGCCTTCAACCTCCCATAAAGGCGTAAGCGCCTAACCAACCACGTCCTTACAATGCCAAGGCAAAAGTGCTTCGATGTCTGCCAGGCTTTGTGCATTAGGAAGCACTTTAAAGATCTGCTTTAACCAATCGTATTCATTAAGACCGTTGG
>NZ_JAJATW010000062.1 GCF_020532605.1 Marinomonas algarum
CTTCATAAAACTCACCGATTCTGCAACTTTTTGGGCCTTACACTGTATTTACAGCAAGATTTAGACATAAACTATCTAATAAAAACACAATAAATTCAATAGGTTGAGAGTTATTCAGGGACAACTACTTAACGGATGAAGACAATACTATTTTATTCATCAATCCCAGTTTTACACATTTCTTCGGACGCAGTGACGCAGAAGTAAGAGGAAAAAAAGATCATTTTTTGTATCACGATAAAGGCCAACAAACGCATCGCTCAGCAATAGACACATTACTGACTGAAGTCGATCAGATTGAAACTCGAATCCCTTGTGTTACTTCTTACAACCCGGATACACCCGTTACTTGCAGCGTCAATATCATTATGATCCATGATGCAGAAGGGTATAAGTTCCTACACTTTATTGAAGATATTACAAAACAAGTCAATACAGAAAAAGTTATGCAGGATGCTGCTTTTAAAGATCCTCTAACAGGGATTGATAATCGTCTAAGTTTTAATCACAAGCTTAATGACCTTTTTATTGAAGCCCAAAGACAAGGTGAACAGTTAAGTATTTTCTTTATTGACTTAGATAAATTCAAGTTCGTTAATGATCAGTACGGTCATGACTATGGGGATGCATTACTGATTGAAGTCGCTAAGACATTAAAAAGCAGCACGCATGATCAACATTTTGTGGCTCGTTTAGGCGGAGATGAGTTTGTTATCTTGATTCAAAACAACAACCCTAAATACCATTTAGAGTCCATCGCTAAACGGATACTTTCGGGGTTTTCACGGCCCTTTCTATTAAAAGATTTGAACTACAAGTGCAGCTGCTCAATTGGTATCGCACAATACCCTGATGACGCAATGACACAAACAGATTTATTAAACGCCGCCGATAATGCCATGTACATGGCAAAAAATTCAGGTAGAAATGACTTTGCCTTTTATAATGATGAAGAACAAAAGATTATCAAGTTAAATGACAGTCAATTTTATAAAATTGAAAAAACGATTGAAGATGACGAGATGCACCTTCACTTCCAACCAATACACAACATGGTCACAGGGGAAGTACACTCGTTTGAAGCATTGGCTCGATATCAAGACCAAGACGGTGTGCTTCATCATGCCGAAGATTTTATTTCCATCATTGAAAATAACCCAATTATCCATAAGCTGGGTGTGGATCAAATAAAAGAAATCCGTCGTCATTTAAAAGTATTGAAATACCATGGCGTCCAGCTACCGATTAGCATTAACTTATCCTCTTACCAGGTAAAATCAACGGCCATCATTGAACAATTGGAACTTGTTGCAAAAAAGTCCCCCGATCTCATCAGGTTATTAAAAATAGAAGTTACAGAAACGATGTTATTTGAGAACGATGCAATTGCGGTGAAAAACTTGAACTATATCTCCAAGCTGGGGTTTAGCTTAATTTTAGACGACTTTGGAACCGGTCATTCTTCCATTTACAGTCTCGGCGTCTTTCAAGGTAGTTGTCGCCTAAAATAATTAAGCAGCGTCTTTGTGTTGCTCTGGATTTAATTCCACATCACCTATTGGCTGCCAGTTTCTTTCTGCTTTTGACCAACGCTCAGGGCGCT
>NZ_JAJATW010000063.1 GCF_020532605.1 Marinomonas algarum
GGGCCATGGAATCTGGGCAGTGAATTTTACACTGACCATGCTCAATCACCACCTGATTGGTAACATGACTTGAGTGCTCTGACGATACGACTTGCAAGCGAGTGAAGGCAGAAGAAGGGTTATCAATCACTTGCTGACGTTGCTTTAATTTGACATTGAAGTATTTAGGATTGATGTTGCGCTGTTTGCAAAATGCGGTTTGAGAAAGCTTGGATTGCTCAAAAGCCTCAAACAGCTCGAGCCAGTTGTATTTTTGATAAGTCGCCATGACGTGCTCCTTGAATAATAAGAAGCGATAAGGTTAGCGGTTTGAGGGCGTCATGGGCAGGTAGGGTTGGATTGGCGCTTACATAGTAGGGAAGGATTTCCAATCATATGGCGTTTTTAAAACTTATCACATTGATAAAAAGGGATTTATTTTGGTTGGAGTTGAATTGAAGAAATCGCATTCAGGTATTATTTCTGCACTTGCTTTTATTGGTATGCTTTTTCTTGGATTTTCTTGGGTGCAATCAACACAACAGGCTATAACTGGTCAGCAGCAACTTTTACTCAGCAGCATAGTTCGCACGCAGTCGGCTATTTTAGAAGGGCACCTTTTGTCGGCTTTTAATTCGACACAGGTTCTTGCTTATGAAATAGAACGTAATAACGGTAAAACAGACTGGTTTGAAGACTATGCGAATGCTTTAGTCAACTCGCTTGGTGATATTAAGCACCTCCAACTTGCTCCAGATGGCATCATTACAGATGTTTATCCTGTGGGTAACGAGCCTATTCTTGGCCTAGATATTCTCTCTACACCTAAGTACATAGAAGAAGCATCCTTATCTGTAAAGAATCAAAAAATGTTTGTTGTTGCTCCGATTGAGTTAATACAAGGCGGTGTTGCTGTGATCTGTAGAGTGCCAGTATTTCTTAATAAAGGAGCTCAAGAAGAGTCTTTCTGGGGGTTTGTTTCTGCAGTTGTTTATCTCGATAACTTATTAGGTGCAACACAATTAGAAGCGCTAGAAAAAGAAGGGTATCAATTTTCTTTAACACGACAACGCACTGCCAGCCAGGGTACAGTCATTTTATCGTCGTCTGCCTTACCAATTGGTGATCTTTATGCGACTGCTGACCTTATGTTACCCGCCGGAAATTTTTCCTTAAGCATCAGTAGGCAGCCTAGTGAATCATTCGGGACAAACAGAAACGTCAGCTTTCTTCTCATATCATGTATTTCATTACTGTTATCTTTTTCATTGTATGCGATGTTAATTCAACCACTAAAACTTAAGAAGCAAGTCAAAGAAAAAACTTCGGAGCTACAAGACTTATGCAGCACTAAATATTCTCTTGAATTTGCAAATGCCTAATGTCCGCAATTGGCTAGCCGCTGTCGCTAAAACCTTAACAGCCAACGTCCGTAGTTTGGGAAACTGCGATTAAGTCCCCAATATGAGACAATGCCGATCTGACCATTACCTCAAGACCGAATGACATGAATCAGCTTTCCTTCGCCGATACCGAATTTACCAGCAAACGCCGCAAGACTCGCAAA
>NZ_JAJATW010000064.1 GCF_020532605.1 Marinomonas algarum
ACGCCGCACTTTCTGCTAACGCTTTCTCCTTTCGTCTCAGCTCACGTTCTAGTTCTTTAATGCGTTTTTTGTCCGATTGTTGCTCAGCCGTGATCTTGGTGTTTCGCTTATCTTTCACTGTATTCCCTGCAATGCAGGCTTGCTTCCATTGCTTTACTTGCTCAGGGTACAACCCTTTTTCTCGGCAATACTGATTCAGATCCGCTTCAGACAAGGCGGAAGTTTCAAGTACGACAGCAAACTTTTCTTCATTGGACCACTTATCTGATGAACTCACTTTTGACTCGCTAAATCCTGATGTGTTGAATTGCTTTTGCCAACTATACAGGGTGGAGAGCTTAATGCCTTCTTGCTCTGCAAACTCACGTCTCGACAATTGGCTTTGGTAGAGTTTCTGTAAGATGGCTTCTTTAAAGGCACTTGAATGTCTTTGGTAATCCACTGGTTTTCACTTACCGTCCCCTGTCTATTTATAATAACAAATGAGGCGACAACTATCCTGACACAGGGGGCTTTCGGGGCGCTCCAGATTATCTAACCTGGTCCAGAGAGCAATATCCCTTCTTGGTCCTTGCGGTCCAGCTACTTGGATTATTTGGTCAACACTAACCTCACCTGTCATTAAAGCTAAACGAGCAGGTAACCGAACCAGAACATCGGACGTGTTGAGAAGGTGTAAAACAGAGCGAATACTACCCGTAAACGCCATACTTGCAGCCTTGAGTCCAATAATTTCACTAGGACGATCAAGAAAGCCGGCATTTGCCCCCGCCGCTATCCAACGCTGCTTCTCCAAAATGTCTTGGGAAATAACATTATTAGAACCAATTAAAGCAGATTTTTTACCAACAAAAATAGCGGATCTATCTCTAAACAACAGTTGTCTATCGAGTGATCCTTGTTTAACCGATAGATGTGCTGGTGCTAATAAAAAGTCGAGTTCGCCTTTTTGTAATAACTCAATCTGTGGGGCCGCAGAAGCAGTTCGAAAATGAAAAACATAATGTTTTTCCTGCATAAAATACGACGTTGTTTGTTCAACTGTAGCAAACTCCCAAAGCGGATCAATGCCAATCACGAACTCATTGCAGTATCCACTATGAAACTGTCGGATGGCCTCTTCACCTTGCTCTGTTTCGACCAAAATTCTTTCACCAATTTGCGCTAATCGTGCACCAATTTCAGTAGGTTGGACGCCGTACCGTGTTCGAACAAGCACAGGTGCTCCGACTTTTATTTCTAGCTGTTGAATACTTCGTGTCAATGTTGGTTGAGTTATATATAGCTGCTCGCAGGCTCGACTCAGAGAGCCTTGCTTTACAACGATGGCTAATTGCTTCAATAAGTTAGGATTCATCTATGCATATTCTATTAGGGAACATACGAACAAGTAAGACAATTTTTAGCTGACTTTCAGCTTGTGACAGTATTTCCTCAGAAGCGACATTTAATCACCACTTAACCCACTTGTAAGGTACTTCAAGCACCTTACAACCGTTATT
>NZ_JAJATW010000065.1 GCF_020532605.1 Marinomonas algarum
GGTAGGTCATTTTGAAGTGTTTTCATGGGATGGATTATACCAATCAAACACCTTACTCGTCATGATATCGATAGGTTAAATGTGGGTGTGCTTCTTGTAAATTGAGAGCCAGGCCATCTAGCAACCAATTAAGCTGACGAGGTGAGATTTGAATAGACAATTGTTCGTCATCAATACCAGGCCACTGAAAATGCCCTTTTTCGAGCCGCTTATAATGCAGCCAGAAACCATTTGACGCCCATTGCAATATTTTGACTTTATCGCGCGCTCGACCGCAAAAGACAAAAATATGATCACTACAAGGCTCTTTTTTCAGATCATAGGCGACAATATTGCATAAACCGTCAATGGCTTTACGCATATCAGTTGGCCCACAAATGAGAGTCACATTGAGTTGAGCAGAAGCGGTAAACATAAGTCTTTTATTCCCATGAAAGAAAAAAAAAGACTTTATGTTTTTTGACAAGGATTAAAACGTGTGGTTTAGCTGACGCTTACGTTAAGACTGTCACCTTCCGTGCATCATCATCTTCATGAAGATCACTGCCACCTAATACAAAGTGACGGAGCATACCACCAAACGCGCGCTCTAAATTTTCTTGAGTAAAGATATCCCTTGTCATTCCTGACGCCAGCACAGTACGATTTACCAACACAGTACGATCACAAAACTCAGGCACACTGCCTAAATTATGAGTGGCGACCAAAATAGATTTCCCTTCTTCTTTTAGCTCTTTCAGCAACAGCATAATCTGATCTTCAGTTTGCACATCAACACCGGTAAAAGGCTCATCCAATAAAATCAACTGCCCTTTCTGAGCGAGTGCACGTGCTAAAAACACTCTTTTTTTCTGACCTCCAGACAACTCCCCAATTTGTCGATGTCGATATGATTGCATTCCAACTCTATCTAGAGCTTTGGATACTTCGTCATGATCTATTTTTTTCGCCATACGCAACATATTCATATGCCCATACCGCCCCATCATCACGACATCTTCCACTAAAATAGGAAAGTCCCAATCAATATCTTCACTTTGTGGAACATAAGCAACCAAATTGGATTTGAGGGCTTGCTTAATAGGCATATCAAATATTTCGACTGTTCCATTGCTTAAAGAAACAAAGCCCATAATCGATTTAAATAGAGTCGACTTACCACTACCATTAACACCCACTAAAGCGGTAATCGAACTTGTGGGCAGAACAAAGCTCGCATTTTTGATGGCAGTATGACCGTTTTTATAAGTCACACTGACGTCATTTACCGATAAACCATTCTCTACATGATGCATTATTCGTCTGCTAAGCCTTCTGCTACAGTACTTAAATCTGAATCAGTGACTTTGTCAGCGGGTACCGCGCAGCTGCGCAAAAGCGGCATCGCTCTTTAAGAATACGACCTCATCCCGAGTTTTATCGCCTTGTATAGCTCTGTTGATCTGATTTCCGACTATG
>NZ_JAJATW010000066.1 GCF_020532605.1 Marinomonas algarum
CAACAAACAGACCTCGCTGGCCAAAACCTCACGCTCAGTCGTCAAGCGTCATGGCATTGCAAACATCGATCTCATTCGCACCTATCTGGGGCTGATTTGCCTCGGCAAAAGCGACTTCGAAGCCGTTGAACTGGCGCGCCACGACCCCTTCTTCAAAGCCTCCCTGGGGATCAAACAGTCGCCTTCCTCGGCCCGGTTGCGCCAGCGTTTTGATGAGGATGCCCGGGCACTGATCCCGCTGCTGGATGAGGCCAGTGTCGAGTTTCTGCGCAACGCCTCGGTGACTATCGGTACTCTGGCCACCGGTCATGTGCCGTTGGATATGGACGTCTTCCCCATGGATAATAGCAACACCAAAAAAGAAGGGGTGGCCTACACCTACAAGGGGCACGATGGCTACGCGCCGATCGCGGCCTATCTGGGCCTGGAGGGCTGGTGTCTGGGCTGTGAACTGCGTCCCGGCAACCAGCACGCCAACAAAGAGTTTATTCATACCCTCGACCGGGTATTGCCACGGGCCCGTGCATTGACCAACGCCCCCATACTGACGCGCCTTGACAGTGCTCACGATGCCCTCGAGAACCGGCAGTATTTCCGCCAATCCCAGTTCGACTACCTGATCAAGTGGAACCCCCGCAAGCAGGATGGACTGGACTGGGTCGACAAGGCCAATGCGGCCGGATCACTCTGGTGCCACACCCGGCCGGGTAAGATGGAGACGCTCGTTGCTGAACCCCTGGACGGCACCGATGACCGTCTGATCGTTAAAATTACCGTGCGTCAGAGCGACGCCCTGGGTCAGCTGTTTCTGGAGCCGCAGATCAGTCTGGAAGGCTGGACTACCTCGTTAACACCGGCGGTGGCGGACAATGCCGCAGTGATCGCCCTCTATCGAGATCATGCCACCAGTGAGCAGTTCCATAGCGAGTTCAAGACCGATCTGGATCTTGAGCGCCTGCCCTCCGGCAAGTTTAACACCAACGACCTGGTACTGGCCTTTGCGGTGCTGGGCTATAACATCCTGCGCTGGATGGGGCAGCGGGCCCTGCTGGGACCGGACGCCCCGGTCCGTCATAAAGCCAAACGCCGGCGGCTGAAAACCGTGATGCAGGAGCTGATGTACATGGCCTGCCGCCTGGTCAGCAGTGGTCGCCAGCTTACCCTGCGCTTCGGTCAGCACTGCCCGGGGTTCAAGGCGTTCACTACCGTCTACGGATCGGTATAACCGATCACTCGCCCACCCACGAATATGCTGCAGGGCCGACGGGTTCAAGGGGAGCTATTGCCTTGCCGAAGCAATCGATCAAAAAAACATCAGCAACGGCCCTGATCATAGTCGGAAATCAGATCAACAGAGCTATACAAGGCGATAAAACTCGGGATGAGGTCGTATTCTTAAAGAGCGATGCCGCTTTTGCGCAGCTGCGCGGTACCCGCTGACAAAGTCACTGATTCAGA
>NZ_JAJATW010000067.1 GCF_020532605.1 Marinomonas algarum
TTTGCGAGTCTTGCGGCGTTTGCTGGTAAATTCGGTATCGGCGAAGGAAAGCTGATTCATGTCATTCGGTCTTGAGGTAATGGTCAGATCGGCATTGTCTCATATTGGGGACTTAATCGCAGTTTCCCTAGGGCATACTCGCAGTTTATATGTATTAGGTGAAATGTATCATAATGGTTTTGGCACAAAAAAAGACCCAGAAAAATCGACTGAATATTATCTTGCTGCAAAAAAATCAGGTTACAAAGTTGAAAATATAGATAAAAGGCTAAGTCAAAGTGCCATGAATGCTTGGTTAAAAAGCGAAGAGGGTGAAGGTTATGAATATTATAATTTATCCATTAATACCATACGTGTTTTAGCGATTAAGGATGACCCAGAAGCAAAAAAATTCCTACGACAACAGAGGATTGTATCCTCGCCAGACAATACCCCATTAGATTACTTCTTAGTTAGCTCGCAAGGTGATGCTTATTTATCGAGAGTTGAAAAATATATAGATAGCTATATAGAAACTAAGAGTCCTGAAGATCAAGAAAAGGTCGCTAAGGCTTTAAAAAAATATGCCGATATAATGATCGATAATGGCGTATACAGTGAGCCGATAAAGTATTTTCAAGAAATTGTTGAGCAAGGCTATGGTCCATTTTTTAGTATTAGCAATTTTTACTTATCAAAAATGTATGTCATGCTTTTTTTAGATTATGAAAATAAGTCAGATGGTGTTAAAGCTTTAACTACTGCTATGTTAACGGACAATAAAGATGTTCTTGAGTCAGTAGCGCTCGGTATACATTCCGTTACTGATGAAGCGTCTTATGAGGATATGCTGGCTGAGGCTGTACGAATAAATGAAAACTATAATATCGATTTTGTTATTAATCGTTATGAGCAAGCATTGAAAAGAGATATGTCTGATTTGGCTATGATTTATGTTAATGACAGTTCAATTGATATCAATGACAAGCGTAGTAGTGATGGCGTCACTATGCTGCATTTGGCTATTTGGCATAACAATACAGATATTGCTAAGCAACTTATTAAGGACGGTGCGGATATCAACTTAGCTGACCGTCAAGGCGATAAGCCATTAGGCTATGCTATTTATAAGAAAAATATGGAATTGATCGATTACCTAAGCAGCCTGGGAGCAAAAAATTAGTACTGCTTACTATCAACTCGTTTCACAAGATATAGCTTAGGGAAGATGCGAATAAGTCCCGTGCATGAGACAATTCATTTTTAATCTTCTAACCTAATCAGTCGTCCCTGAATAATGGCGTTTCAGACAAGAAACGCCATGGTATTTTTAGGCTTTTCCATTAAAAACGTTATTTTTAGCCATATGCGCTGTAAAAAAGACCCAAAATATTGGGCACAATAAAGCC
>NZ_JAJATW010000068.1 GCF_020532605.1 Marinomonas algarum
GTGCGACCTGAAAGTTGCAAGTATTTCTGTTTCGCAGGGTATGTCTACCTGACGAAACCGGTTGTTTCACCAACCGTTTCCTACTCGGACGTGCGGAGCTGGTAACAGCACCGTGCGAAGCTTCGGGGACAATGTAACCACCGATTTTTATCGGTCAGTCGAACCGTGAGAGAAGACTGAATCTGCCAGCATTAAGGCGGAGTGGTGCTAGGAATGAGCGGCTACGGCCAACAGATGTGAATCTCTTATAAACGTCGTTAAACCAGACAAGCCAAAGATGCTGATAGGCTTGAACCAAAAGGTGTGTGGCCAGGTATGGGTTCTGACCAATAACCCATCGTGAATGATGCGCCACCGGCGAAATGGGGAGGTCCGCTCCGCTCTGAAATACATGCGGAACAGGGTAAGTCCGTAGTGCTGCCATCGTTGGCAGGTGAACCGTAAGGAACATTGTTGGTGCTGCGGATAAAGGAATGTGGAAAAAGCGAAGGCCTCTCTGTAATCGAGAGGATACGGGTTGAAACATCATCCGGCGCGAAAGCGAGCAGACTTCCACGAGGTCTTTCATAGCGAGGTAACTTGAAAAAAAAATCGTTTAACGGAGGAAAGCAGATGACTGCATCGGAAATCAGCGTGAAGACGCTAATCTCAGGCGCGGGTGCACCTTCGCACGAAGAATTGGTATGGCTCTGGGCAGACTGGTGTCATATTGAGAAGGACGTGAGGCGACTCCAAGTGCGTATCGCTAAAGCAACACAGGAAGGCAGATGGGGCAAAGTGAAGGCCTTGCAGCGACTGCTAACCCGCTCCTATTGCAGCAAAATGCTTGCTGTAAAACGAGTGACAGAAAATCGAGGCAAAAGAACACCGGGGATCGACGGCAAGATATGGTCGACTCCGGCCGCCAAATCAAAGGGAGCACTCACGTTAAAGCATCGCGGCTATCAGCCGCAACCGCTAAGACGTATCTACATACCCAAGAGCAATGGAAAAAAGCGTCCTCTCGGGATACCGACAATGCGAGACAGAGCGATGCAATCCTTATGGAAACTAGCACTGGAACCTGTGGCAGAGACCCGAGCGGACCCGAATTCCTATGGCTTTAGGCCCGAGCGTTCAACCGCAGACGCCATCGCACACTGTTTCAATGCGCTCGCTAAGCGAACATCCGCTACATGGGTGCTGGAGGGCGACATTCGCGGCTGCTTTGACAACATCAGCCACGATTGGCTGCTCAGAAACATAACCATGGATAAAGTCGTGCTGCGTAAATGGCTTAAAGCAGGGTATGTGGAGAAAGGAACCTTATTCGCTACCGAGGCCGGTACGCCGCAAGGCGGAATCATCTC
>NZ_JAJATW010000069.1 GCF_020532605.1 Marinomonas algarum
CTAATCCCGTATGATTACTTAGTAACACTCTTCGAAGAGCTGCCAAAACGACAGACCAACGAAAGTCTTGATGATCTGCTGCCATGGAATATCAAACGCATCTAGGTGGTGATGCTCTGACGCTTACGAGAGCTTAATGCCTTCTTGCTCTGCAAACTCACGTCTCGACAATTGGCTTTGGTAGAGTTTCTGTAAGATGGCTTCTTTAAAGGCACTTGAATGTCTTTGGTAATCCACTGGTTTTCACTTACCGTCCCCTGTCTATTTATAATAACAAATGAGGCGACAACTATCCTGACACAGGGGGGTCTCAAAAAAATAGATTTTGAAACCGTGAAAATCAACTCCAATTTTGTCGAAGAAATCAATGTGACTGATCATGATGAAAAGAAATTTCTCAATGCAATTATTGCCATGATTAAAAACTTAAACATTAATCTTATTTGTGAAGGCATCGAAAACAAACAGCAAATTGATTACTTATTGCAGCGTGGATGTACATTAGGACAAGGTTTCTATTATTCCAAAGCCATGCCTAGAAATGATATTTTGAACTACCTTAGCCTGTAAGGCACTACGAAAAAGGAAGCTATATGTCGAGCCTAACGCCAACTAAAATGGCGAAGATCTTAATTGTTGATGATGAAATGACCTCTATTGAAGCAATGCGATGTTTGTTAGAGGTGAATGTGGATGTGAAATCAACAGGCACTGGGTTAAGTGCGTTAGCCATGTTAAAAGAAGAGTCTTTCGATTTAATTCTTCTTGATATCGATCTACCAGATATATCAGGATTCGATATTTGCCGAAAAATAAAAGAAGACAAGTCTACAAAAAACATCCCTATCTTTTTTATCTCAGGCTATAAAGACCTTATTTTTGAGATGCAAGCCTATGATGCAGGCGCAGCCGACTATCTGTGTAAACCTGTTAACTTAATTAGGTTATTAATGCGCATTAACGTGAACTTAAACATTAAACTCCCTATCCCTAAATTGGGTTAAACAACATCTATTCTCGTTACACCACTCTTATACTCTAATAAGAAAAATCAAAAATATCATGGTGTTATGCGACCCGCTGTAATGTCAGTAAGGTCGCTGCCAACGTGTCCAAAGTAAGCGTCAGAGCATCACCACCTAGATGCGTTTGATATTCCATGGCAGCAGATCATCAAGACTTTCGTTGGTCTGTCGTTTTGGCAGCTCTTCGAAGAGTGTTACTAAGTAATCATACGGGATTAG
>NZ_JAJATW010000070.1 GCF_020532605.1 Marinomonas algarum
CCAACGGTCTTAATGAATACGATTGGTTAAAGCAGATCTTTAAAGTGCTTCCTAATGCACAAAGCCTGGCAGACATCGAAGCACTTTTGCCTTGGCATTGTAAGGACGTGGTTGGTTAGGCGCTTACTTTTATTCTATGGCCATTAAACTATTAAGCGTCGTTTGCCAACGTGTCACAAAAGGTGTATTGCGATAACGAGAAAAGTCGTCTACTGCCCACTGATTTGGTGCGGCTTTTGTTGTCACTCTGAGAATGTTAAGAGAAGGCATATCCGCGACTTCTTGTGTGGAGAAAATGGGTAATAATAAGCCTTTAGTGAGTGGGGCAACGGTATTACTTTCATTGACAACAGCGTCGTACCCAGACTCGATCAAGGCGTTGTCCATATCAAGCGCTATCTGGCGTAAAGACTGACTAACTCGTTGGTGTTGTTCGTTAATCTCTTCGGCGTATTCAGGCCAAAGCAACGATAAATCGCGTTTTAATATACCTAACATCAACAAAGCATTATTAGGGTTGAGCCAGAAATATTCGTCGGTTTGATGAACCGCGACACGCTCTCCACCGGGGAGTAATGCTTCTGCTATATCAATAGGGACAGCGTGAATATTGGCGCTGCGTACAGAAGTATAAAACTGCAACTCTGGACGCAATGCGCTGATATTAACAATGGCGTCAAACACATCAAGAGGTTCAGTACGATTTTTATTTAACCAGCTTGGAATACGGTTAATAGGCAACCGCTTCGGTGGCAAATAAGAGACTTCTATTGGGGTATCCACTAATAGTGCACGACTCATGCTGTCCGCGATAGGTGTGACGGTTGCTAACGAGGCGGCCATGACGTTGGTGGTGAATAAGCCACAGATAAGGGCTACGTTGAAAATAACGTAAGCGTCAGAGCATCACCACCTAGATCGGACGTTCCATGGCAGTAGGTCATCAAGACTTTCGTTGGTCTGTCGTTTTGGTAATTCTTCGAAGAGTGTCACTAAGTAATCATACGGGATTAGCCCATTGGCTTTAGCGGTTTCGATGATGCTGTAAAGTATCGCACTCGACTTGGCTCCATTACCTGTATTAGCAAACAACCAGT
>NZ_JAJATW010000007.1 GCF_020532605.1 Marinomonas algarum
GCTAAAGCTATCGAGTTTCCAAGACAAAAACCTAAGCTAATGTCCTTTGTTGTAAGAAAGGTTGGTGCAAGACTTGCCACCGAGTGGTGGTCTGACGTCAGCTTTTTTGCGCGAACAAACAAGGTGACATTTCCGAAGAAACAGCCTCTAACTTTCCTGATTTTTTAACTGATGACAGCTCATTCACCAGTGGCGGGGATACCGCCTTCTTCTTTCTAATTGCCGTCTTCTTACGAGTTTTTGCTTTGTCAGCAAACGTAGACTCTTTGATGTAAGTCACAGCGCGTTGTGCTATTACTTTTGCTGCATTTTCGTCAGCGTGAAATGTGCCACATCCGTTCAGGCAAACCAGCGTTGATTGATTTGGCCTGGTGGTGTTTTTGGTTTTGCATACGTGACAGGTTCTTGATGTGTAAGATGGGTTTACTTCGACCACCGCCTTTCCATGGTCGCTAGCCTTGCACTTGATGTACGTGCCAAGCCTCCCAAGAGACACATTGAGCAAAGAACGGTTTAGGCCGCTTTTTGCTTTGCCATTATTCTTAACGTATTTGCGACCTGTTGCATTGCGCTTAGGCTTTGCCTTGCTCGTCATGTTGACTAACTTTAAATCTTCCAAGCTAATGATAGGCTTGGCCTGCATGACGATTTCTTTAGAAATGGTATGGCAAAAGTTCTCGCGGATATTGGCCGTTTTGCTGTCTAATTTCGAAATCTTGACGGCCAATTTCCGTTGCCCCTTGGATTCGCAACGGTGCTTATTTTTGTTTTTATTGAGGCGTTTTTTGTTCGATAAAATACGTTGATAGCGCGCTTTTCTCTTATTGAGCGCTTTTAGTTTGGCGGTCTGCGTGGGGCTGTAAGCATATCGTGCGCCCTCACTGGTGCAGGCAGGAAGAACGACACCACGGTCAATCCCTGTGATCTGCGCAAGTAAATCATCGTCATTACAGCCTGCAAAGCCACCAAGCAGCACTTCGTTTGTGGGCAGTTCTACACCATCATTATATGACCCAGAAAGAGTAAACTTTTCTCCCAATCTTGAGACTCTAAATTGCTTACAGAGTTGATCTGGTGCGTAGCTTAGTTGAATCGAAAACAGCTTTTGCCGTTTCTTAGTCGCATTGTCAAAGAAGGTTAAGAGCGTTTTGTTTTCATTGAGCGGCTCAAGAACGAACATTTCTTTTGTGATCAATGCGCTGCGCTTTTTGCCGCGCCCCTTCTTTTTGGGGAACTTACGCAAACCTACACGAGAGGCTTCTACGTCAGAAAACGCAAGGCTTGCTGCATTGCGCATAATTTGGGGAGGAATTTCCTTTAAGAAAGGTAGATCCTGATTTGTGCGTATGTGGCTGTAGGCTTGATTGATGCGTTCTCCCTTACTCTCAGCAAGCAAGCTCACATACTCAGATAGCTTCTGATTGCGCATAACATTGGACGCACCAATCCACTGGGCAAAGCAAGTAGCCTGACGGCCACTTAATTTGTCAGAGATATTGATGCTAAATCCACGTATTGCCATGCGGAAGATGCCTTGTAATGTGTGTATGGACAGACTAAACTATCTTGATTATTAAATCAAGTATGAGGTTAATATGTACGAATGGAGAACAGGAAGAAGTTGTGTTTATAAAAACCAAGTTCATCTAGTGTTTGTTACGAAATATAGACGATCTGTTTTTACCTTAGAAATGGGTGAACGTCTTCGTGAGGTGTTTTCTGAGACTTGCGATCAAATGCAATGCGAGTTGATGGAGTACAGCTTTGAGGACAATCATGTGCATTTGATGGTGCAGGCACATCCTAAAGTAGCGATATCAAATGTGGTCGGAAAGTTGAAAGGCAAATCTAGCTACGTACTACGCAAAGAGTATTGGGAAAGCGTTCGCACCAAACTGTGGGGTGATCGATTCTGGTCGCCAAGCTATTGCGTAGTTTCATGTGGAGGCGGCAGTTTGGAGCAAGTGGCCGCCTATATTGAAAGCCAGAATAAACCGCCCTCTAGTAAATCTGTCAAACAAAGTAAAGCCATCAGCAAGCAATAAAGCTTCGCTTTACGTAAGGCTTAACTCGCCGCTAAAGCAAGCGAGAATGCGCCTTAGCCTTGTTCAATCGGCGTAAAGACAAATCGAGAATGCACTATGGAACAGCCCATTTTATTAAATCAAGCAAACTTACCACTTCTTCCTGACGACGTTGTCTGTCCTATCTAATCAAAAGAACGATACTCCACATTAGCCCTTTTCCTTAATAAAGGGGCTAACTCTACTCAAAGAACCTATCTTTTCCATATGTCATTACTCGTCACTTCATTACTACAGACCACCTCATCAATGATCGCAATTGTGGTGCAATAGAAGCTTATCCATACAACTAGACGCTTTTTTGCCCATATCATCTAGTTTTATGCTTAAATATTCTTTTAGGTTGGGTGGTGTAACAGAGTAAGTCAGGTCGTCATTGCCCTCGCAACACCTGCAGATAAGAGAAAGATATTGAAAACAATTCATTTACGCTGGTTGATTATTGCCCCCTTTGTGGTGCTTGCTTTGCTTGCAGGCATTTTTATGGTGCTTTTATCCTCATCGACGATAAATGAATTGGCTTACTTGGTTGGCAAACAATATATCCAAGAAGTGGAAAACCGCACTCATGATCGGGTCAAAAACTTTATGGCGCCGTTGAACAGTACGCTTCAAATTAACGCCAACGCTTTTCAGCATCACCCAGAGTGGATGAAAGATTTATCCTCCGTTGCTGGTCGGTTTTATGAGCAAGCACAACCCTATAAGCAAATGACCTTTATTTCGGTTGCTACTGCCAAGGGGAATTACCTAGCTTCGTCTCAAGACCCCATTGCTAAGGGTAAACACAATCTTGCCGCCAATTTTGTTCACCAGCCATTAGTGATGGAAGGTTTCGAGTTTGATCCTGTGACCTATATTGGCAACAAAATCACCTCCGATCCGACATTCCCCTATGACCCCAGAACACGCCCCTTTTATCGCGATGCGGAAAGAGCGGGAACTGTGGTTTGGAGCGATATAGCCCCTTATTATGGTCACCCTACTCTTGGTGTTGGCTTGTCTGCGCCGATTTACGATCAACATGGTGACTTACTGGGTGTTACCGCCACCAGCATTGCTCTGGTTGAATTAGATGATTTTTTAAAGTCATTAACGCTGGTAAAAGGGGCCTATGTTTTTTTAGCTGAAACCAACGGTAACCTTATCGCATCCTCAGAACCTGAGACCTTATATGACAATAAACAAGGCTTCTTTACTCGACTGAATCTTAAAACACACCCTAACCCTGCTTTTCAACAAGCAGGGCAATACCTAGCCAGTCGTTCTCAGACACTGACGGCGAACGGCGAGACATACCTGTATTTCTTACGACCTATTGAGCTTGCACACAATAAAACATGGATTGTTGGTACGTTAATACCCAACGAGCATCATAAAAACATGCTTATGGGCTACGCGAAGTATCTGCTTTTCATCACGTTTATTTTGTTGTGTATTATCGGTTTACTTGGCTCTATTATCGCTCATTACATCGGTAAGCCCATTAAGCAACTTAATGACGCGGCCAACGGTAACAGTCTTGAGCGAATCAAATCGTTACCCCATCCTTTGAGCCGTATTGATGAGATCAACTCACTCAGCCATGGCTTAACCACCATGGCAACGGATTTGTCAGACGTCATGCACAATCTAGAGCAAAAAGTGATGGATCGCACCGCCCTATTACAAGGGGAAAATGAATCTTTAACCATGACCTCTATGATGGATGAGTTAACTCAACTCTATAATCGACGAGGCATGAATCTCGCCATTGACGACATCATTAAGAAGCATCATCGATCTGGATTGCCTTTTGTCTTTGTAATTTGTGATATCGACCACTTCAAAAGCATCAATGATCAACTTGGACATACCACTGGCGATGCGATACTGACTAAGACAGCGCATCTATTAAAGGCACATTCTCGTTCAAATATCGATATTGTGGCACGCTATGGTGGGGATGAGTTTATTATGGTTTTTCCCGATATCGACTTGAGTTACGTGTTGAAAAAGCTCAATACCATCTTATTTAAGTGCCGTACATAAATCGATATTGAACAAACAGTGACGCTAAGTTTTGGTGTGGTTCACTCTAGTGAAGTAAAGGTCATGTCACTGCACAACCTTATTAGCCACGCCGACGACAAGCTGTATCAGGCAAAAAGAAACGGCCGTGATACCATTGTGAGCTAAGAGTGTCCATATTCACTGCCCATACAACTGATCCAGCGCCTGTTCCGTCAGCTTTTGACTGAACTCAGTATTCTTCGTATGACTTGGCGACCAGCCGATAATAAAGCGATGGAAGTCGGCCCAAGCGATCATAAATAAGGCTTGCCATTCGTCTAGCACATCATGAACAAACGCTTGAGACTCGCCTTGTGCCATTAGCTCACGGCCCAGTTCAGAAAAATACTGCGCCAGTAGGTAATCCATATTGTCTGCTAAAGCCTGTTCTGACAAGGCTCCGCCTAAAAGATAGGCAAGATCTTGAACGCCAACACCGCCCCCAACATATTGAAAATCGACGGCTGCAACTTGCTGATGAAAAGGTGAGAAACAAAAGTTCGCCACTTTCGCGTCACCATGAACGATGGTTTTAAAGCGTGCTTGATCTAGGCACTTAGCCAACGCCGCTGCTGCGCTTTTAAGCCGACCGTTTGCCATTGCCGACCATTCATCAGGTCTAGTATCCAGGTGCCAGTACGTCCCTTTTAACCACAACCCTTGCGGCCAATTTATTGCTGGCGATTCATGGAGGAAACGCGCATGAAAAGACGCTAACCAGTGAATACAAGCAATAAGCTGGTCAATATTGCCCTCTTCGTATCGAGCTGAGTAGCCTGATGCGTCTAGGTCTTCGAGTAGGGTCAAACGTTGGCCTGTGTCTTCATTGTAAGAATCGCCATAGCAACATGCCACACGAGCAGATGGAGGACATTTCGGTGCCCATTTGCGATACCAATATTGCTCAATATCGTAAGAACGCACCTTACGTTGATGAGCAAGATCAGAGTGCCAACCTCTAGGGTGATTCACTGCCTTCGGAAAAGAACAATGCTTAATGATTACCGACGTAGGGGCTTCTTTCCCCGTTAAAGAGTAACGGACAACCTCGCCGTACCCACTCCATAAAGGTTGAATAACATGCTCTCGTTTTACCGTATCCGCCCTGCAGTGGCGTTTAATAAAGATCTCTGGGGTCATAATGTTCATCGTGTTGCTATGGAAAAGTACGATATTTTACCTGTAAACAGGTCGCTAAACGGCTTTTTTCCTCCTTAGAAAGGCGTTGATCTTTTCCTGTCATTAAAACTATACTGTATATATATACAGTATTTTAGGTTTTATTATGCGTGTTTCTTACCTTGGTGTCGCTGAGTCAACAGCCTTTATCAATACCAACAGTGTGCGTATTCCTCTTTATACAGAAAGCGTCTCGGCAGGCTTTCCCTCACCGGCACAAGACTTCGTCGAACGATCCCTGGATCTCAATGAGTATTGTGTTTCACATCCCACAGCAAGCTTTTTTGTCCGTACACAAGGGGACTCTATGATCGACGCGGGGATTTTATCTGGGGATGTCTTACTCGTCGATAAATCTTTAACCGCTCGCCATGGCGACACCGTTATTGCCTGTATTCACGGCGAAATGACGGTAAAAGTACTGGAACTAGAGCCTCATGTACTGCTGCAACCGAGGAACAAGGCATACAGAGCCATTCAAATCACCGAAGAATCTGGACTTGAGATCTTTGGGGTCGTCACCAGTGTTATCCGCAAATACGAGCGCAAATAATGCAAACGGCCTTTGCACTGGTCGATTGCAATAACTTCTACGCCAGTTGTGAAAAACTGTTTCGACCCGACCTCAAACACACTCCTGTGGTGGTATTGTCCAATAATGATGGCTGTGTTGTCGCACGTTCGAAAGAAGCAAAAGCACTCGGCATTAACATGGGTGTACCTTTGTTTCATATAAGAGAACAAATTAAGCAACACGGTATCGTGTGTTTTTCTTCTAATTACGCCCTGTACGCGAACTTATCAAATCGAGTGATGACCATTCTGGAGGAAGAAGCGCCCCAGGTAGAAATCTATTCCATCGACGAAGCTTTTATGGACCTTACAGGACTTGATCCGATCGTAGACCTGCTAACATTTAATCAACACATCAAGGCAAAAATTGACCAATGGACTGGTATTACGGTGGGTATTGGCATTGCTCCGACCAAAACACTGGCCAAATTAGCCAATCATGCTGCCAAAAAATACCCCGCAACCGGCTCAGTCGTGGATTTAATGTGCCCTCACCGTCAACGTCGATTGATGTCCATCGTCGATGTGAGTGAGGTATGGGGGGTTGGCAAACGACTGTCTCAGCGCTTAAAAGCACAAGGTATCCATACCGCATTGGACTTGGCAAATGCGAACCCCAAAGCAATCCGTCGAGATTTTTCCGTTGTTCTGGAGCGAACGGTTTGCGAACTCAATGGTATCTCTTGCTTGGCGTTGGAAAGCCATCACCCAACGAAAAAGCAGATCGTTTGCAGCCGTTCTTTTGGCCATAAAATCACAGATAAAGCCGCACTGCGTGAAGCCGTAGCAAGGTACACAACCCGAGCCGCTGAGAAGCTACGCGACGAAGGCTGTCTTTGTCGTGTTGTGAACGTGTTTATTCGAACCAGCCCCTTTGTGTCTGATGAGCCGCAGTACTCAAAAACACTGACAGCAGAACTGCCCAGCCCAACGGATGACACACGCGATTTACTTGAGATCACAAACGCTATTTTTCAGCAGCTCTATCGTGATGGGTTTCGCTATGCAAAAGCAGGTGTCATGCTGACAGATTTTTATGAGCGAAAGTGCTTTCAGTCCGACCTTTTTAACACGTCACACAGCGCAAAATCTGCGGCACTCATGACGGTTGTTGATCAGATCAACCAGAGCGGACTCGGTCGTGTCTTTTTTGCATCGCAAGGCACCTCTTCTACGTGGTCGATGAAAAGAGAGCATTTATCGCCGGCTTACACCACCCGATGGGACAACCTAAAAACGGTGTATTAACCATTCATTTATTCACCTTTTAGAGTAAATTACATATCAAAAGTCAAAGGCCTTTCGGGACAACATGCTTCATGACAATCATTGAGATTAGCCGTTGGGCACCAGAAAAATCGGTTAATATGTTGTCATAAAATCGTTGGTAAGCATGTATGTTGATTTATAACCAAGCGGTTGTTTATGTAGGATGATGGCTGTAGAACCTCTTAATCACCATCGCCTTATCTGATAGTATTTGCGACCTAATATCTCACCATTTTATCCATATAAGAGTGAATTACATGTCAGATTCCATTTTAGGTACGGCAACATCAGCAAGTGCAACGAAGGCATTATTATTAGGCTCAGGCGAGTTAGGCAAAGAAGTGGCCATAGAGCTGCAGCGCTTTGGTATCGAAGTCATTGCTGCGGACAGTTATGAAAACGCGCCAGCCATGCAAATTGCACATCGCTCTCATGTTGTCAGCATGTTAGATGGCAAGCGTTTAGAAGACATTATCCGCTTAGAAAAACCGGATTTTATCATTCCTGAAGTGGAAGCCATTGCAACAGATACCTTGCTTGAATTGGAGCAACAAGGTTTTAATGTTGTACCGACGGCTCGTGCTGCGAAGTTGACCATGGACAGAGAAGGCATTCGCCGTTTAACCGCTGAAACCCTAGGTGTGAAAACCTCGCCTTATATTTTTGCCGATACCAAAGAGGAGTACTTACAAGCGGTTAAAGAAATTGGACTGCCTTGTGTGGTGAAACCTGTTATGAGCAGTTCAGGCAAAGGCCAAAGCGTGGTAAAAAGCGAAGCGGATTTGGATGCGTCATGGACTTACTCTCAGGAAGGCGGCCGCACAGGCAAAGGTCGTATTATTATTGAGGGTTTCGTGCCTTTTGATTATGAAATCACCTTATTAACCGTGAGCGCGGTGGATGGTATTCACTTCTGCGCGCCAATTGGCCACCGACAAGAAGATGGCGATTACCGTGAATCCTGGCAACCACAAGCCATGTCTGAAACGGCATTACAAAAAGCACAAGCCATTGCGACAAAGGTCGTCACTGAGTTAGGTGGCCGTGGTTTATTTGGCATGGAATTTTTTGTAAAAGGCGATGAAGTCTATTTTAGTGAAGTCTCCCCTCGCCCACACGATACAGGGTTAGTGACCTTGGTATCACAGGACTTATCTGAGTTTGCATTGCACGTGCGCGCTATTTTAGGCTTCCCTATTGGTAACATTACACAATATGGCCCTTCCGCTTCTAGCGTAATTTTAGGCAATGGCACATCACAAGATATTCGCTTTGAACAGGTCGCCAATGCACTAGGCAAAGTCGCAGGTTCACAAATACGTTTATTTGCAAAACCCAATATTAACGGTGGTCGTCGTTTAGGTGTCGCCATTGCTCGTGGTGAAAATATTGAGCAAGCGATTGATAATGCAAAATCCGTCAGTGGTGCGGTGAATATTCTTTATTAACGCGGTATAAATAGGGGCAGTATCAAAGGAATGGTACGCCCGAGAGGGTTTGAACCTCCGGCCTTATGAGATCAGATTGAACATACGACACAATAATAAGACTAGACGATGGTTGGTGTTCTGCTGTTAATAGAGAGCCCTGCCTTTGCACTCTTTATGAAAACCACCCTTAGATATGCAGTGAGTTCGGAATGAAGTCTGAGGAATATGCTGATATATTTAATATCGCTGAAATGTAGAATTCATAAGAGGTCATACTATGCAAGCCAGTACAATAGGGTTTAATCCCGACTATTCAGAGGAAGCGCCAGCGTTTGAAGACATTCAGGCGCTTAGTGGATACTCTATTTTGGAGTTCGGTACGCCTTGGTGTGAATATTGCCAAGCCTCTCAAGCCGCTGTTGAAGGTGCTTTGAAAGAAAACCTAGCACTGTTGCACATCAAAGTTTTTGATGGCAAAGGCAAGCGTCTGGGCCGCCAATTCGGCGTAAAACTTTGGCCAACACTGATTTTATTGAAAGACGGTGAAGAAGTGGACAGAATTGTTCGCTTTACCTCACTTGATGAAGTTGTAGCGTTGTTGGGGCGACAGCTTTAACTCATTGTCGAACACTTTAAGCAGATGAGACAAGTTGTAACGGGTCAATCCGTTAAAAAGCCCCTAAAAGGCAAATGCGTTTATTTAGATAGAATAGAGAGAAAATTACTGGCTAAGTCTTTGAATTAATAGGAGAAGTGGTACGCCCGAGAGGATTTGAACCTCCGGCCTTCGCCTCCGGAGGGCGACGCTCTATCCAGCTGAGCTACGGGCGCATGTCTTGGTAACGCAGTAAGCAATCTATATTGACTTAAGTTGCGTATTCTAAAGGAAATTACTCAGGATTCCAGTGCTTAATGACACAAAGCATTAGATAATAGCGTTTTTCTTCTGATTTGGGGTAAGGGATGTTTTTTACGGCAATGCGTTTAAAAAAAGCGACGCTTGGGTTATTGGCTTTCGCGCTTCTTACCAGTAGTAACATAGCCAGTGCAGAGCGTTCCGGCGAAAAAATATTCTACTCCTACTGCGTTGCCTGCCATATCAGCGGCGTCGCAGGTGCACCAAAATTAGGCAGCAAAGCGGACTGGCAACCTCATATTAATAAAAGTATGGCCACTTTACTGAAAAACTCGATCACCGGCATTAAAGCGATGCCACCCAGGGGAATGTGTTCTGACTGCACGGACCAAGAGCTGGAAAACACTATTCAATTTATGATCGACAGCACCAAATAGCACGTTTATCAGACGGGTTAACCATTCAACATGGCTTTGAGTGCTGATAATGAGGCTTGTCCACGCTCCCTTTTCGCACTTTCACCTTCATCACCTCGTCCTTCCCAAACCAAATCCTCTTCCGGCAACTCGTCTAAAAATCGACTCGGCAAACAATCTATCTCCTCACCATATTGGCGACGTTTTGATGCCATGGTAATGCACAGGGTCTTTTTCGCCCGTGTAATTCCCACATAAGCCAACCGACGCTCTTCTTCAATATCATCACTTTCAATGCTGTTACGATGAGGTAAAAGCTCCTCCTCACAACCCAGTAAAAACACATGAGGATACTCAAGCCCTTTGGAAGCATGTAAGGTCAATAGTTGCACTTTATCTTCGTCTTCCTCTTCTTCCTGACGCTCTAGCATATCAATCAATAGCAACTTACTAATCGCCTGATCCAGACCGGCCGTTTCATCTTCTTCCCATGCGGACTCCATCATGCGCTGAATAGACTCCAGCAGAAAGCGCACGTTTTCGATACGACGATCACCCGCTTTTGAAGAGGACGTTTGTTCTTGAATCCAGCCATAGTAATCCATATCGTGAATCATCTGCTCGATGACAGGCACGGGCGATGCACCCTCTAATCGTTGACGCAAGGTAGACAGCCAGTGTTCAAATTCCCGTAGACTTTTAAGTGAGCGACCCGACACTGTTTCTTCCAGCTCTTGATAGCCCGATGCCTCAAACAAGCTGATTCCTCGTTCAGCAGCCAGATTACCCACTTTTTCTAACGTAGCCGGTCCAATTTCTCGACGTGGCAAATTCACAATACGTAAAAAAGCATTATCATCCGATGGATTCACTAAAAGGCGCAGATACCCCATCAGATCCTTGATCTCAGCGCGTGCAAAGAATGACGTACCACCGTTCATTTTGTAAGGAATACGATAAGCTTGCAGCTTGATTTCTAACAAGCGCGCTTGATGATTACCACGATATAAAATAGCAAAATCTCGGTACGGAATATCATGACGAAGATGACGGCTCTGAATTTCTGCCGCAACACGTTCTGCTTCCGAATCTTCATTACGAGTCACCATCACGCGAATGGGGTCCCCTACTTCATGGTCACTCCACAGGGCTTTATCGTGAATGTGTGGGTTATTGGCAATCAGCGTGTTAGCGGCTTTTAATATGGTCTTGGTTGAACGGTAATTTTGCTCTAACTTAACCAATTTAAGCGTTGGGTAATCCACTGATAAGCGCTCTAAATTTTCAGGGCGAGCGCCACGCCACGCATAAATAGACTGATCATCGTCCCCCACCAAGGTAAAACAACAACGAAAACCCGCCAACAAACGAATTAATTCGTACTGACTGGCGTTGGTGTCTTGGCACTCATCCACCAGCAAATAACGTACTTTTTTCTGCCAGCGGTCCCGTAACTCTTGATCAGCCATAAGCAAACTGACGGGCAGCAAAATAAGGTCATCAAAATCCACCGCATTATAAGCACGCAAATATCGCTGATATTGCACATATACCTGCGCCGCCAACAAAAACTCCTCCGTGTCGGCGTTGGTCATGGCCTCTTGAGGTGTAGTCAGGTCGTTTTTCCAATTCGAAATCGTATGCTGACAATAAGCGGCAGAATCCATTTGTCCATTGAATTCCTTATCTAAAATTTCTTTTACCAAGCTCAACGAGTCTTGCGCATCAAACAGCGTAAAGCCTTCTTTTAAGCCTGCGCGACGAAATTCTTTGCGTAAAATACGTAACCCCAGATTATGAAAGGTCGAAATACTCAAGCCTCGACTTTCGGCTTTTGACAGCATGCCAACCACTCTCTCTTTCATCTCGCGAGCGGCTTTATTGGTGAAGGTCACCGCAATAATGCTACTGGCTTTAAAGCCACAGGTTTGAATCAAATACGCGATTTTTGTCGTAATTACACTGGTTTTACCTGAACCTGCACCCGCCAACACAAGCAGAGGACCATCAATCTTTTTTACAGCATCAAGCTGACGCTCATTCAAATTGCGCAGACGCTGGGAAATAGATGGTAAAGACTGACTCATGGAAAAAACCTGGCTCTAAAGCGGTAGAAAAACAGCCCTAAGTGTAACCGACATCGACATTCCTCGCACCGTGTTAACTTACTGCCCCGAACAAAAAAAGGAAGCGAATCGCTTCCTTTTTAAACCCAAATTTAAGACCCAAAAACGGCTTGATAGGTGTTAAGCCATTTTACTCTCTTTTTAGTCGTTAACTAATCTGACGTCTCATTTTCAACAGGACGACGACTCCAATAACTTGCCAAAAGCGAACCTGAAATATTGTGCCATACACTAAACAAAGTACCAGGCAAAGCCGCCATTGGTGTGAAGAACTGCACCGCCAGTGCCGCGGCTAAGCCGGAATTCTGTAGACCAACCTCAAACGCAATTGTGCGACTTACTTTGGTATCAAAACCGAGTAATTTTGTTACCCAGTAGCCCAAAGTCAAACCAATCGCATTATGAATAATCACTGCGGCGGCAATCACAGCGCCCACTTGAATAATCTTCGAGGCACTCAACGCCACTACAATGGCAATAATCAGCACAATCGCAAACATAGACACATAAGGAAAAATGGGTTCGGCTTTGCGCACATACTGTGAGAAAAAGGTATTAATCAACACACCGCCCGCGACAGGCAAAAGAACGATTTTAAACAAACTCATCAGCATACCAGCAACAGGCACATCGACACTTTGACCAATCATCAGAGACACCAAAAGTGGCGTCAATATCACGCCTATTAGAGTGGAAATCGCTGTCATGGAAATCGATAAAGCCGTGTCGCCTTTGGCTAGATAACACATCACATTCGACGAGGTACCGCCCGCTACACTTCCCACGAGCAACATTCCCACTGTCAGTTCGGTATCAAAACCAAACGCCAACGCCACGCCAAATGCAGCAATGGGCATCACTAGAAATTGCAATAACACCCCAACACCCATAGCGGTACGATTTTTCAATACCTGCTTAAAATCGGCTGGGCTTAATGTCAAACCCATTGCCAACATGATAATGGTCAACAGTGGCACGATTTGCCCTTTTAAACCGACAAACCAATCAGGTTGGAAAAACGCGACGGCCGACAACAACAAAGCCCAGAGGGGAAACAGCTGAATTACCATACTATAAAACTCCATTTATGCTGTAAGGTTCATCATTTCGACTTAACCAAACAAGCAAAGATTAATCATTATTTTTTTTATCCATTTAATCGTTGCTTAACTTATTAATGCCCATCAAAAAAAGAACAAAAACAGCGACGTAACCCACAGACGCAAGCAAGAAAAAAGGGGTACTGATTGTATAGAAATGCTTCTCATTAAAACAGCATCACATTGAATATTAATGCGCATTTTTTCCTTAATGAGACACTGCAGAAGCCAGCGTCTTCTCCATCTTCCGATAACTCAACGGGACTCCCGAATACAGTGAAAGCCCCAAACACAGTGAACACCCTCCCCTACTAAGACTCGTTGGTGTACTTAATATAAACCAGTCTAGTAGGCCATTTTATATTCATTGACAGCAATCAACTTAACATGTTAATTATATTTCTATGTTGTAGCTTTGAATTATAAAAATCAGAGGATCATAGTAATGCAATATCATTTGAATGGTTTTAAGCCCGGTAACTACCAAGTTTCTGATAAAGCTCGCAAGCCTTATCCCAATCCCGAAATTGTCGACTTGCCAGAGCAAGTAGATGTTTTAATTGTTGGTACAGGCCCTGCTGGCCTGACGATGGCAAGACAAATGTCAGAGTTTGATGACATCACAACATGCATTGTGGACATGGCACCGGGGCCATTACTTTTCGGCCGTGCCGACGGCATTTCATGTCGTACTATAGAAATCATGGAAGCCTTTAACAGCAGTGAAATGGTTGTGAAGGAAACTTACCAGTTGAAGCAAAACACTTTCTGGGAACCAGATACTGAAAACCCTAATAACATAAAGCGAACCGAGAAAATTTCTGACGCAAGAGCAGGGTTATCTGAATTCACACACGGTATCGTAAACCAAGCACGTCTACATGAATTATTAATTGACGGTATGCGCAATACCGTTACCCATTTAGAACCCCACTACAGCCGTGAACTTGTTGATTTAGTCATAGATGAAGACTTAACCCAAGATTTAGCTGCCTATCCAATCACAGCCACTTTTAAACGTATTGATGAAGCAGGCAACGGAAAACTTGAAACCATAAAAGCTCGCTATGCAGTCGGTTGTGATGGTGGCCGTAGTCGTGTTCGTAAAAGCTTAGGCATTAATATGCAAGGCGATTCCGCCAATAAAGCATGGGGGGTCATGGACATATTGCTCAATACAGACTTCCCTGATATTCGAGTGAAGAGCTTTATACAATCTAAAGATCATGGTGCTGTGATGACCATTCCTCGTGAAGGTGGTTACCTTTGCCGTTTCTATGTGGAATTAGATCATATTGACAAGGACAAGCGCGCCAGTGATGTAAAATTGACAGAAAAAGATTTGGTCGCAAAAGCCCAGAAAATCTTTCATCCATACAAACTTGATGTCAAAGAAGTCGCTTGGTGGTCTATTTACGAAGTTGGGCAACGCATTGCAGAGCGCTTTGATAATCGCCCACTTGGTTCCTCAGAAGACATCATTCCTCGTGCGTTTGTAGCGGGTGATGCTTGCCATACCCACAGTCCAAAAGGAGGATGGGGGCTCAATACATCTTTACCAGATACCTTTAATCTAGGATGGAAGTTAGCGTCTGTCTTGCAAGGCAAATGTGACTCTAAACTGCTTCATACCTATGAAACAGAACGTCGCAAAGTTGCTCAACAACTGATTGATGCAGACCGTGAGTTATCTAAGCTCGTTGCTACACGACCTGCAGCAGGTGAAAATACTGATCAGGCAAGAGTAGACACAGCCAAAATTGAAGCCTTTATGAAGCGTCAGAGTGGTTTTGTTTCTGGCGCATCCATTGAGTATTACCCCTCTTATCTTTGTACCGGTCAAGAAAATCAAGCATTGGCGACTGGGTTTAACATCGGTCAGCGCTTTCACTCTGTTGAGGCTCAACGAACAGCAGATGGTCGTATCCAACACCTTGGGCACTTGGTGAAAGCGGATGGGCGCTGGCGTTTGTTTGTCTTTGGCGGAGAGCAAAAGCCAACAGACACGTCTTCAGAAGTGTTTAAGTTGATTGACTATCTGGCAAAAGACAACACTTCCCCTGTGGTGAAATATACACCAAGTGGCGCCGATATTGACTCAGTTATTGATACCTATGCGATCTTCCAACAAGAAGATTTATCAATGCATGACTTACCTGAGTATTTATGGCCAGCTAAAGGGAAATATGGCTTACATGACTATGAAAAAGTGTTCCAAAAGTCCGCTAAACACGACCCTTATAGCCTAAGAGGCATCAATACAGAAAAAGGCTGTGTGGTTGTGGTACGACCAGATCAGCATGTTGCCACTATTCTTCCTTTAAGTGCTCATCATGAGTTGGCTCAATTCTTTGATCATTTCATGATAGAGCCAGAGTAAAGCGTTAGTGGGCTCAGAAAGTCATATTATCTGAGCCCACAATTTGGTCGCACTGACAGTTCTACCACACTGATTGTTCTACCAAACTGACAGTTTTACCAAAAAAATGTTAATACGAACAATTTCCTTAATGAGACACTGCAGAAGCCAGTGTCTTTTCCATCTTCCGATAACTCAACGACTCCATAAGGTGTGCTCTGGTCACGGGTGAACCGTTCAAGTCCGCCAAAGTTAACGCCACTTTAAGCACCCGATGATAAGCCCGTGCCGAAAGCTTAAGTTTTTCAAGCGCATGTTGCATAAACGCTTTGTCGTCTTCACTAAGCGCACAGATGGCTTCCAATCGCCGGCCACTGAGCAATGCATTCTGTACACCTTGTCGACTACGCTGACGTTCCACCGCTTTTTCGACTCGATGTCGCACTTGATCGCTGCACTCACCTTCCTCTTGCGCATTAACCAACACCCCTGAAGGCAAAGGTGGCACTTCCACATGCAAGTCAATTCGATCTAAAAAAGGGGCCGAAAGTTTTTTGAGGTATTTTTGGCTAGCGCTCGATTGATAGTAATCTTGCCCACCACTGTAGGCTTCATTACTGGCGTTCATCGCAGCGACCAGTTGAAAGCGAGCGGGGAAAGTCACTTGGCTTCGCGCACGAGAAATATGCACTTCACCATTTTCTAAGGGCTCACGCAGTACTTCGAGCACTTTTCGATCAAACTCGGGCAATTCGTCTAAAAATAATACCCCACAGTGGGCTAATGACGCTTCTCCAGGCTTAGGCATGGATCCTCCTCCTACCAAGGCGGCCGCCGAACAAGAATGATGCGGCGACCGAAAAGGACGTTCTGACCAGTGCCAATCTAGCCCCATTTTCCGACCCGCGACTGATTGCACCGACGCAACAGCCAAGGCTTCAGCCTCTGTCATCGTAGGCATAATGCTGGGTAACCGAGAAGCCAACATGGTCTTTCCCGTTCCAGCAGGACCGATAAATAACAGGTTATGCCCTCCCGCTGCGGCAACTTCAAGGGCTCGTCGTGCCTGATATTGGCCTTTTACATCACGCATATCTTTGTGGTCAGGAAGAGGGGCATCACTGGGTAAAGAAACGCAGGTGGGTAATTGAGCCTGTTTCAGTAAGTGTGCCGTTACCTGCGTTAAATGCTTAGCAAACACCGCATTACTTTCCACAAGCGCCGCTTCTTGTTGATTGTCTTCTGGCAAAATAAGCTGACGATGCGCCTGATGGCAAGCAATCGCAGAAGGCAATAATCCTGGCACACCTCGCACTTCACCCGATAATGCCAGCTCACCAATAAACTCTGTCTCTCTCAACTCAATATCACCTAACTGCCCAGAAGCGACCAAGACACTGATCGCAATAGCAAGGTCGTAGCGCCCCCCTTCTTTGGGTAAATCGGCGGGTGCAAGGTTAATGGTGACTCGTCGAGTAGGAAACTCAAAATGGCTGTTGATAATCGCACTGCGCACACGGTCTTTTGCTTCTCGCACCGCCGCTTCCGGCAAACCAACAATATTAAGCGCTGGTAGACCATTCGAAATGTGTGTTTCAACGGTAACTAGGGGGGAAGACACGCCAACACGGGCGCGGCTATAAATCGTCGCAAGACTCATGATCACTCCTTGATCGTCATTGTTTCTAAACATCCATCGGCAATCCGGCCAGTGAATGTGTGCGTATTCTTATGCGCACCGTACATTTTCATTCTTGTTTATCGACAAAAAAGAGGCTCGTATGACAACAACCAAACCTCACCGTATTAACCCAAACAAACTGCTCTTATCGAAATGGACATCCAACTCGCCACAACAAAAAGAAAAACATTTTATTGTGACCAAGCTGCATCGGGACGAAAACGAGGTCGTTATAGCGTGTATTCTAGAAGCGGTTATCAATAAAAACCAATATCAACTGCCTTGGCAAGACTTAACTTCTGTCGAAAACTGGCAACAAGGCTGGAAATGATACAAGCACCCCGTTGCCAGCACACTGTTTATGGGCAAGATACCTTGTCATGCCCTACTCTATTCTTGGTTTTGCTCTAACTCTTGTAGACGGGCTTCTAATAGCGCAAGCTTTTCGCGGTACTTCGCCAACATCGCTTCCTGCACTTCAAACTCTTCTCGGGTAACCAAGTCCATTTTACTCAAAGTATTACGGGCCACCTCATGAAGGTGCACTTGAATCTCTTCTTTTGGTAATTTGCCCAGCGTTTCAGCCGCTTGCTCTAAACCGGTTCCCAGTTGCTTTATAAACTGATCTATCATGACATCCTCGTTCCTATATCAATTAACACAACAATGCATACAGCGTATGTTTGACCATAGTCATTAAGTGTAAGGGGTTAGTCATAAATAGTATAGAAAGCCAGTCGCAAAATACACTGAGGATCGATCGATACAGGCTTTGTAAATCGCCTCTTTTTTGTGCGTTTCAGTAGGATCTCCGAGAAAAAGAAAACCACTCAGCCTGCTCGTTGATCACTTGGTGCGAAAAAAACACTTCCCTCAAAGCACCCTAAAAAAACAATAGTTTCAACACGTTAACGCTTCAAAGTAAAAAGCCCATACCTAGAACGCACCAAAAAAATGCATCTTAAAACACAAACAGCCCAATATGCCGCACTAAATCCGTTCATGGTGAGCACTTTTTCTGTCTCAATACCAACATAATCCTGACAAAGCCTTTAATACAAAGGCTTACTCATAGATGGCACGCATATTGAATAAAGCTTGTTACCTGCGATACGACAATAAAACTGACTTTTTAAGGAGACAGTGGGTATGAAGCTTATTACTGCCATCATCAAGCCATTTAAACTCGATGATGTTCGAGAAGCACTTTCTGAGATTGGTGTTCAAGGGATCACCGTCACAGAAGTCAAAGGTTTCGGACGTCAAAAAGGCCACACAGAACTGTACCGTGGCGCAGAATATGTCGTCGATTTTTTACCGAAAGTAAAAATTGAACTTGCCATTGCAGACGACATGACGGACCAAGTGGTTGAAGCCATTACGAGTGCAGCAAATACAGGCAAAATCGGCGACGGTAAAATCTTTATCGTTAACCTTGAGCAAGCGGTTCGTATTCGTACCGGTGAAACGGGCGTCGAGGCTGTTTAATCACAGCCGACTTATATAAGCCTTAGGGGGGCGAAACATGCAAGATCAAATTTTTCATTTACAATATGCCATGGACACCTTTTATTTCTTGGTGTGTGGCGCACTCGTTATGTGGATGGCAGCTGGGTTTGCCATGCTGGAAGCCGGTTTAGTACGTGCTAAAAACACCACAGAAATTCTTACCAAGAACGTGGCTTTGTTTTCCATTTCTTGCATCATGTATCTAATTTGTGGCTACTCTGTCATGTACGGTGGCGAGTGGTTCCTTTCTGGCATCCAAGACGTAGACGTTGCATCTACTTTAACGGACTTCGCTGGTCGTGACGGTGGCTTCGAAGGCGGCTCTATCTACTCTGGTGCATCAGACTTCTTCTTCCAAGTGGTGTTTGTTGCAACCGCCATGTCTATCGTATCCGGTGCCGTGGCTGAACGTATGAAGCTGTGGGCATTCCTTGTCTTCGCGGTTGTTATGACAGGTTTCATCTACCCAATGGAAGGTAACTGGACATGGGGCGGTGGTTCTGTCTTTGGTATGTTTAGCCTAGGTGACCTTGGTTTTACTGACTTTGCTGGTTCCGGTATCGTTCACATGGCTGGTGCTTCTGCAGCGCTTGCTGGTGTCTTAGTACTTGGTGCTCGTAAAGGCAAATACGGTCCAAACGGTGAAGTACGTGCAATCCCAGGTGCAAACCTACCCCTTGCAACATTGGGTACTTTTATCCTTTGGTTGGGCTGGTTCGGTTTCAACGGTGGTTCTGTTTTGAAACTGGGCGACATCGCCAGCGCAAACTCGGTTGCTATGGTGTTCTTGAACACAAACGCGGCCGCAGCCGGTGGTGCTATTGGTGCCTTGTTTATCGCACGTATCTTGTTTGGCAAAGCCGATCTTACTATGTTGCTTAACGGTGCATTGGCGGGGTTGGTTGCTATCACAGCCGGTCCAGATACACCAACCGCACTGGGTGCGACGCTTATTGGTATTGTGGGTGGCGTGATCGTTGTGGTTTCTATCCTGACACTAGACAAGCTTAAAATCGATGATCCAGTGGGTGCCATCTCTGTTCACGGTGTGGTTGGTCTTTGGGGCTTGCTAGCTGTGCCACTAACTAACGATGGCACTACCTTCGGCGGACAAATCGCTGGTGCTCTTACCATCTTCGTTTGGGTATTCGTAACAAGCCTTGTTGTTTGGTTGGTCATCAAAGCCATCATGGGTGTTCGTGTTAGCGAAGAAGAAGAATACGAAGGCGTTGACCTTTCTGAATGTGGTATGGAAGCGTACCCAGAATTCAGCAAGAAATAAGCTAATCGTTTAACCACTTGGTTAAAATACAAAACCCTCGCCTTGGCGGGGGTTTTGTTTTTTCAAAGACAGCGTATTATTCCACCCTATTCATCTGGCACCCATTGGACAACGACCTCCTAGCCGCTGCAAAAATGGCCTTGCCGATACGACTCAACAGAGGACACTGTGTTCTATGAAAGAAGATCTACATTTAACCATACGTAACCTTACCAACAACGACTACGACCAGGTCAAAACGCTCATGGATAAGGTGTATCACGACATTGGTGGCGCTTGGCCTGAACACACCATACACAAACTGATTAAGGACTTTCCTGAAGGTCAAATCTGTTTAGAAGACCACGGCAAAATCGTCGGCCTTGCCCTCTCTGTTCAAGTCAGTTATCAAAAATTCAGTAACCCTCACACCTACGATGACTTAATCGACCAAAAAGAAAACATCTTAAACGATGACTTAGGCGATGCCATGTATGGTTTGGATGCGTTGATTGCACCAGAATATCGTGGTTACCGTCTTGGTCGTCGACTTTATGAAGCTCGAAAAGACTTGTGTCGTCAGCATAATCTCCGTGCCATTCTGGCAGGCGGTCGTATCCCGAATTACCACGAACACGCCCATGAAATGAACCCCGCAGAATACTTAGAAGCGGTTCGAGAGCGTCGCATCTATGATCCCATCTTGACCTTTCAATTATCGAATGACTTTCAGGTCACCCGTTTGTTAAAGCGCTATATGCCGGAAGATGAAAAGTCTCAAGGGTATGCCACGCTACTGGAATGGAAAAACATCTTCTTTGAGCCCGACACCAATGTCATTCGTTCCCGTAAAACTCAGGTGCGTATCGGCGCCATTCAATGGCAAATGCGGGAAGTAGAAAGCGTTGATGAACTGCTCAAACAGGTTGAATACTTTATTGATGCCGTATCCGATTACAAAAGTGACTTTGTGCTTTTTCCCGAATTCTTTAACGCGCCACTTATCGGATTAAGCCCAGATCAAAGCAACCAAACCGAAGCCATTCGCTTTTTGGCCAGTTTTACAGAACGCTTTAAAAACGAGATGTCACAGTTTGCTGTCGGCTACAACATTAACGTCATCACCGGCTCCATGCCATTAATCGAAGATGACATTGTGTACAACGTCAGCTATTTGTGTCGCCGTGACGGCACCGTGGAAGAACAAAGAAAAATCCACATTACCCCCCACGAACGTCGTGATTGGGTTATCCAAGGGGGCAATGAAATCCGTGTGTTCAACACCGATGCAGGACGTGTAGGCATCTTAATTTGTTACGATGTGGAATTCCCAGAACTGGGGCGTTTACTGGCAGAGCAAGACATGGACATTCTGTTTGTCCCTTTCTGGACAGACACCAAAAATGGCTACTTACGCGTGCGTCGTTGTGCCCAAGCTCGCGCTATTGAAAACGAGTGTTACGTGGTCATTTGTGGCAGTTGCGGCAACTTACCTCAAGTGGAAAACTTGGATATTCAATACGCACAGAGCTCGGTCTTTTCACCGTCTGACTTCTCTTATCCCCACGATGCGGTTATGGCAGAAACCACGGCCAATACCGAGATGATCATGTTCTCTGATCTAGACTTAGACAAGTTAAAGCTCACTCGCAGCGAAGGGTCAGTGAACAACTTAAAAGATCGTCGTACTGATCTTTATGCGTTAAATTGGAAGAAGAAATAATAAACAAGGACGATTATGGCTAAGATAAAAACCGCTTTTGTCTGCAATGAATGCGGTGCAGACTACGCAAAATGGCAAGGACAATGTTCGTCCTGCCAAGCATGGAATTCATTGTCTGAAATACGCTTAACGTCAGGCAAAACCTCCGCCCGTGTTTCCGCGACACAAGACCCACGCTATCAGGGTTACGCTGGGGCGGTAACCGGCATTCAGAATCTATCCGATGTGGATTTAGGCGATGTGCCACGCTTTAGCTCTGGTGCCAAAGAGTTCGATCGCGTACTCGGTGGCGGCTTAGTGCCCGGCGGCGTAGTACTGATCGGTGGCCACCCTGGTGCGGGTAAAAGTACCTTACTGTTGCAAACCATGTGCTGGTTAGCGCAGCAGCAGGCGGCATTGTATGTCACTGGGGAAGAGTCCTTGCAACAAGTGGCCATGCGCGCCCAACGTCTTGGCTTGCCGACACAGAACCTAAAAATGCTCTCGGAAACCAACGTCGAAGCCATTTTGACCATTGCTCAGCAGGTCAAACCCAAGGTGATGGTCATTGATTCCATACAAGTTATGCACCTTGATGGCGTCGAATCCGCACCTGGCAGCGTGTCGCAGGTGCGCGAAAGCGCTGCGGTGTTAACGCGTTTTGCCAAGCAAACACAAACCGCGGTATTACTCGTTGGTCACGTCACGAAAGATGGCTCTTTGGCTGGGCCAAAAGTGCTTGAGCACATGGTGGATTGTTCTGTTTTGCTAGAAGGCTCCGAAGATTCTCGCTTTCGTACCTTACGCGGGATGAAAAACCGCTTTGGTGCCATCAATGAGTTAGGCGTGTTTGCCATGCTGGAAAATGGCCTTAAAGAGGTCAAAAATCCCAGTTCAATCTTTCTCAACCGCAGTAATCAGCCTGCTGCCGGCAGTCTAGTGATGGTCGTATGGGAAGGAACGCGGCCACTGCTGGTTGAGCTCCAGGCCCTTGTGGATGATTCTGCCTTAGGCAACCCAAGACGCGTCACTGTTGGATTTGATCATAATCGCTTAGCGATGTTACTGGCCGTATTACACAAACACGGTGGTTTACTGACCTCTGATCAAGACGTGTACCTTAATGTCGTTGGCGGTGTAAAGGTATTGGAAACCAGTGCCGATTTAGCCGCCATTGCCGCTGTGGTATCAAGCTTTCGTGATCGTATATTGCCCCACGACCTGGTGGTATTAGGGGAAGTTGGGTTATCAGGGGAAATACGACCTGTACCCTCAGGCCAAGAGCGCATCAGCGAAGCCGCCAAACACGGTTTCACCCGTGCGGTCGTCCCCAAAGCCAACTGCCCGAAAAAGCCTATTGAAGGCATGAAGGTGATTGGTGTTGACCGCTTGTCTGAAGCGCTCGATGCGATTTTTGAAAACTAACCACAAATACAAATAAAGCACAGGACAAACAAAGCGCAGGGCAAAAAAGCCTAAGCTGGCACGCAATACATCCTCACATTGGGTGTATTGCGTGAGTCAATCCGTGAAAGGTTTATTGCGTCACCAATTGGAAATCGTACACCTCTTCTGGTGACAAGAAATAGACCCTTTCAGCAGGTGCGGCATCGAGTGAAAACCAATAGAAGCGTTCTGGTACGCCCATTTCTAAATAAAAATTCACGTAGACAGCGTGAACCGGATCGGCCATATTCAGTTCTTCGGCTGTGGTTGTCGTACCGTCTGACCAAGCATGAACACCGACGCCAGCGCCAGAGCCTATGGTGCGATTCACCCCACCTAGAAATAAGTCAACGCCACCAGACAAGACATAACCCGTCGGCGCAATGTGCGTATTCAACCCTAAACGACGAATAAGACGCGCCCCTTCCATCGTTGCTTGTTGATCAAGAGAACCTGGCACATCTACTAGCATGACGTCTGTCACATTAGGGTGTGCTTCCACCATGTCTTTCAAGGAGTCAACCAAGTCGCTGCCGAGCACACCAAATACATAAGCCGTGTTGCCCTCCACTTCGATCTGCAAACTTTGTGGCGAATACTTCGCTTTTTGATAGGCTGTACTTTCTGGGGAATCAAAAAAGGACGAGCAACCACTCAAAAAGAGTATGGCGAGGAAACCTAACCACGGCATCGTTCGAACAATATTTTTTGGAGAAGTCATGACGCACCCAGCACAAAGAAAAAAACATCATAGCACTGCGAAATGAGAGGGCAAAGGAGGTGCAAAGAAAAAACAGAACCGTTTACCAAAGGTAAACGGTTCCCAGAAAACTAAGAAGGAAAAGCGAAACTCTTACCTTCACGTACACCAGCGGAAGGCCAACGCTGAGTAATGGTTTTACGTTTTGTATAAAAGCGCACTGCGTCTGGGCCGTAAGCATGCAGATCACCAAATAACGAACGTTTCCAACCGCCAAAGCTGTGATAAGCCACCGGCACAGGTAGGGGCACGTTAATACCAACCATACCCACTTCAATATGATCTGAGAAGTAGCGTGCGGCTTCTCCATCTCGGGTAAAAATGCACGTACCGTTGCCGTATTCATGGTCATTAATCAACGTCATGGCTTCTTCCATGGTCTCCACACGCACCACTTGCAAAACAGGGCCAAAAATTTCTTCTTGGTAGCTCTCCATGTCTTTTGTTACCCCGTCAATCAAGGTCGCCCCCACAAAGAAACCCGATTCATACCCTGCGACGTGAGGATGACGACCATCCACCACCACCGTCGCGCCTTGCGCTTCGGCACTGTCAATAAAGCCCACCACTTTGTCTTTATGGGCTTGGGTGATCACAGGACCAAAATCATTACTCTTATCGGAGCATTCGCCTACTTTTAGAGGCGCCATCGCATCGCTCATCTTGCTAATCAGCGCATCCCCTGCTTCTTTGCCGACCGCAACCGCAACCGACAACGCCATACAGCGCTCACCAGACGAACCAAAAGCCGCGCCTAACAATTGACTGACCACGTTGTCCATGTCGGCGTCCGGCATCACAATGGCGTGATTTTTTGCGCCGCCTAAGGCTTGGCAACGCTTGCCATTGGCGCTGGCTTTGCTGTAAATGTATTCCGCAATGGGGGTTGATCCCACAAAGCTCACCGCTTTCACACGCTTGTCTTCAAGAAGCGTATCCACGGCGACCTTATCACCGTTCACTACATTGAATACGCCCGCTGGCAGTCCAGCTTCATGCAGCAATTCAGCAATAAACAACGCCGTACTTGGATCACGTTCAGAAGGCTTCAACACAAAGGTGTTGCCACAAACAATGGCCATCGGGAACATCCATAGGGGCACCATGGCAGGAAAGTTAAAGGGCGTAATGCCTGCAACGACCCCCAATGGCTGGAATTCGCTCCAAGAATCGATGTTTGGACCAACGTTTTTGCTGTACTCGCCTTTTAGTAACTCAGGGGCGCCACAAGCGTATTCCACGTTTTCGATGCCACGTTGCAACTCACCTGCGGCATCATGACAAATCTTGCCATGCTCAGCACCAATCAGCTCACAAATACGATCAGCATGCTCTTCGAGTAAGGCTTTATATTTAAACATAATACGAGCACGCTTTAAGGGCGGAGTATTGCGCCATTCAGGGTAAGCAGCTTGCGCAACAGCAATGGCTTCCTCAACGGTTTCTTTTGACGCAATGGCCACTTGCTTTGCCACTTGACCGGTCGCAGGGTTAAATACGTCTTGCGTACGCATCGCGTCCGCTGAGGACTTGCCTCCAATAATGTGCCCAATAATGTCCATCAATACTTCCTATCTATGTGCTGTTTAATGAGTGAAAGCGGTAATCATGCTGGAAACGTGTCTTTGCCATGACCATTGACACTACTATGCCAAGGGGAATAGATTACAAAAACTCGATTCTATTAACGCTTAATTAAACTATTACTTAACTGAGAAAACACCAAAATACGCCGTCATCTACCCTTAGGAGGGGCTTTATGAAACAATTTCAAAGCCAAGTCAGTGATGCGGATTTACGCATACTGCGCATTTTTCGTACCGTGGTCGAATGCGGAGGGTTTTCGGCGGCCGAAGTGGAACTCAACATCAGTCGTGCGGCCATCAGCATTGCCATGTCTGACTTAGAAACCCGCCTTGGCTTTCGCCTCTGTCAGCGCGGCCGATCCGGGTTTTCACTCACCAATGAAGGCAGTCAAGTGTACGATTACACCTTACAGCTTTTGTCGTCGATCGAAGATTTTCGCACCAACATCAATGCATTACACCAGCACTTAAAAGGCGAATTAAATATTGGCATTACCGATAACCTCGTCACCTTGCCTTATACCCGTATCACCCACACCCTCGCTCGACTTAAAGACAAAGGCCCACAGGTCACCATTAACATTCGCATGATTCCCCCCACAGAAGTGGAACGCGGTGTGTTAGATGGCCAGCTGCACGTCGGCATAGTACCAGACCTGAAAATCCTCAGTGGTCTGGATTACCTCCCCCTTTATCAAGAAGAATCTAAACTCTATTGCAGTGATACCCACCCCTTGTTTCAACAAAGCGATGACAGCGTTAGTAAGAGCGCCCTAAAAGAGTACGATGCCGTTTTACCGGCGTACGCACAAACCTCTGACATCAAGGCGCAACATCAGCCACTCAGGCCCACCGCAACCGCCACAGACCGAGAAGGCATCGCGTTTTTGATTTTAACAGGGCGTTATATTGGCTTTTTACCCGATCATGTGGCCGAGCGCTGGGTGCGAGATGGCCGCATGCGTGCAATCCTGCCAGACGAGTGTCACTACATCACGCAGTTTTCAACCATTACCCGAAAAGGCGCTCGCGCGAACTTAATCTTAGAAACCTTCCTTAAAGAGTTAGAGAAAACATAAGATATTCTTAATACAACATATCTTTCATATATATTTAAAAGTTTATATCTATAATGATGAGATATAAAATGCATTCATCTATCTTTATGCTATTTATTTACGGAGTCATCAATGCCATCCCCAAAACGCACCAGTACGATCATTGGTCTTACGCTCAGCGCGTCTTTATTGCTCGCCGGCTGCTCCCCAACGGAAGAAGAAACCGTCGTTGAAAAAGAGATCATTCGCCCCGTAAAACTGGTTCCCATCCAAGCCACCAACACCATCAATATTCGTCGTTTTCCTGCTGAATTAAAAGCCAGCGAAGAAGCCGACATTGCCTTTCGTGTAGGCGGACAATTAATGGAGCTGAACGTGGTAGCGGGTCAACGTGTTGAGAAAGGCGACCTCTTGGCCGTGCTTGACCCAACGGACTTTAAATTGCAAGTCGAATTGGCTCAAGCCAATCAACGCCTTGCCAAAGCACAGTTTGAGCGTATTCAGAACCTTTTACGCCAAAACGTCACCACACAAGCCCAATATGACTCCAACAAGGCCACGCTTGATCAAGCCAATAACGCCCTACAAACCGCGCGAAATCAACTGAAATACACCAAGGTATACGCGCCTTTTAGCGGTGTTATCTCTTCTGTTGCGACGGAAAACTTCCAATACATCAATGCCACAGCCCCCTTGATGCATTTGCAAAACATCGACGAACTGGACATTGAGTTCCAAGTCCCTGAAAGCTTGGTGGTGAGCATTAAATCCACCGACACTCACTACCAGCCCAATGTGGTGGTCGACGTGGCTCCGAGTGAGAAATTGACGGGCTTGTACAAAGAACACAACACCACGCCAGACGAAACCACCATGGCCTATGATGTGACGTTAAAGCTGATGCGTAACCCAGCGTCACCGCTGACCTTATTGCCTGGCATGACTGCCAACGTAGACATTGATTTGAGCCGCTTATTGGGACAAGAAAAACACATCACGGTACCGGTCGAAGCCGTCTTACGCCATGAAGATACGAATACCGGCCAGGCAAACAGTACGGTCTGGGTCTACAACAAGGCGACGGGGCGAGTCAGTTCCCGCGTGGTGACGTTAGGCACCTTACAAAATGATCAGATCGAAATCACCTCCGGCCTAAACGTAGGCGACCAAGTGGTAGCCGCTGGGGTAAACAGCTTAACGGACAGCATGCAGGTGCGTCCATGGACTCGCGAGCGTGGCTTATAATATGGATATTGCTGCTTATTTCATCAACCGTAAAGTCACCAGTTGGATGATTACACTGATCCTATTGGTCGGTGGGGTCATTGCCTTTACTAACCTCGGTCAACTGGAAGACCCGGAATTTACCATCAAAGATTCTCTTATTATCACCTATTACCCAGGGGCTTCCCCTGAACAGGTGGAGGAAGAAGTCACCTACCCCATTGAACGTGAACTGCAAAACTTGCCCTACGTGGACAAAATCGTCTCTACGTCAAAAGCGGGCTACTCAAAAGTACAGTTAACCATTAAAGACACCTATCGCGCCGAGCAGTTAAAACAAATCTGGGACGAAGTACGTAAAAAAGTCCGTGATATTACCGGCACCTTTCCAAGCGGGGTCGCTACCCCTGTTGTCTTAGATGACTTTGGTGACGTATACGGCGTTATGCTCGCCATTAACGGTGAGGGTTATCCATACAAAGACTTAGAAAACTACGTTGACTATGTGAAGCGTGAACTTGTCTTAGTCGATGGGGTGGCCAAAGTCTCCGTTGCGGGAGAACAAGACGAACAGGTGACCATTGAGATATCCCGTTCCAAACTCACCAATATGGGCATCGCCCCCAGCCAATTGCAATCGTTACTGGCAAACCAGAACAGCGTGTCTAATGCGGGTCGGGTTAAGGTCGGCAGTGAATACATTCGTATCAGCCCTACTGGAGAATTTAAAGACATCTCCGAATTGGAAAACCTGATTGTGGGCACGCCAACCAATGGCAAATTGATTCGACTACGAGACATAGCCACAGTAAAACGCGAATACGTCGAGCCCAAAAGCCATATTGTTAACTTTAATGGCGCCAAATCCTTGTTGCTCGGTATCTCATTCTCGAACAGTGTCAACGTTGTTAAGATCGGGGAAGCGTTAGAAAACCGTATTGAAGAGCTGCAATATCAACAGCCTGTTGGCTTGAACATGGAGCCGATTTACTTTCAGTCGAAAGAAGTGGATCGCTCTGTGTCTAACTTCCTGCTTAATCTTGCCGAAGCCGTGGGTATCGTTATCTTGGTGCTCTTGGTGTTTATGGGCATTCGCTCAGGCATTTTAATCGGCATCATCTTGTTGTTGACCATTTTGGGCACCTTCATTGTGATGGATTACTTCAACATCAACCTACAGCGTATTTCCCTCGGTGGTTTGATCATTGCCTTGGGGATGCTGGTGGACAACGCCATTGTGGTGACCGAAGGCGTACTCATTGGTTTGCAACGTGGTATGACCAAATTGCAAGCGGCCAGCGCCGTGGTAAAACAAACCAAATGGCCGTTGCTCGGTGCCACCGTCATCGCTGTCACCGCGTTTGCCCCCATAGGCTTGTCTCCTGACTCCGTAGGGGAATTTGTTGGTTCCTTGTTTTATGTCTTGCTGATTTCTCTTTTGTTAAGCTGGCTCACCGCCATTACCCTGACGCCCTTCTTTTGTGACTTGTTCTTTAAAGACAAGATTGCTAACGGCAACGAAAGTGACGACGGCGCTGCCTCCGTTGACCCATACAGAGGCTTTATCTTTACCGGTTATAAATGGTTGCTCGATAAAGCCATGCATTACCGCTGGATCACCGTGTTGTTATTGGTTGGCAGTTTAGTGACGGCAGGGTGGGCGTTTCAGTTTGTGAAGCAGTCCTTCTTCCCTCCTTCCACAACGCCTATGTTCTATATGGACATTCAAATGCCGGAAGGCACGCACATTGATGATACCTACAGCACAGTGGAAAAAATCGAGCAGGAATTACTGCAAGATGAGCGCATCAGTGATGTCACCTCCACCACAGGGCGTGGTGCTTTACGCTTTATGCTGACCTATAACGCGGAGCAAACCAACTCCAGTTATGCCCAGTTTATTGTGCGTACTGAAAACACCGAATTGATTCCTGATCTGTTAAAAGACTTGTATTACAAGATGCAGGAAGAATACCCAGAGCTGGAAGTAAAACTGCAACGCCTACAATTAGGGCCCGCCACCGGAGCGAAACTGGAAACGCGCATCAGTGGCCCAGACCCGCAGCTGTTGCGTCAGTTTAGTGCGCAAATTAAAGAGATTTACCGCGAAGACGGTGGCCTTGAGAACATCAAGGATAACTGGCGTCAACCGGTAAAAGTGCTGCGTCCTATTTTCAACGATGCCCAAGCAAGACGCCTTGGTATCAGCAAAACCGAACTGGACGACGTGCTCTTAACCAACTTTACTGGCTCGCAAATTGGCTTGTATCGTGAAGGTACGGACTTACTGCCAATCGTACGCACAGCACCAGAAAGCGAGCGTGTATCAATTGATCAAATCCGTGATTTGCAAATTTACAGCCCGGCAACAGGCTCTTACGTCACCTTGTCGACCTTGGTGTCTGGCTTCGAAACCGTGTGGGAAGACCCCATTATCGAACGCCGCGACCGTAAGCGTACGATTACCGTCATGGCTGACCCTAATATCCTAGGCGATGAAACCGCCATGGCCATTTTTGGACGCACTCGTGGTGCCATCGAAGCCATCGAATTGCCACCAGGCTACAGCCTAGAGTGGGGGGGAGAATACGAAAGCAGTACCGATGCGCAGGCCAACATTTTCAGTGCTCTGCCTATGGGTTATCTGTTTATGTTTATTGTCACCATCTTGCTGTTTAACTCGATTCGTGTGCCGCTTACCATTTGGTTCTGTGTGCCTTTAGCACTGGTCGGTGTGTCAACAGGGCTGCTAGTGATGAACTCTGCCTTCAGTTTTATGGCGCTGTTAGGCTTCTTAAGCTTGTCAGGCATGATCGTGAAAAACGGCATCGTCTTAGCGGATCAAATCAATTACGAACTTGAACAAGGCACGGAAGCCTATCAAGCCGTTTTTAATTCCGCAGTCAGTCGTGTGCGTCCTGTGTGTATGGCGGCCATCACCACCATTCTTGGCATGGTGCCCTTGTTGTACGATGCCTTCTTTGAAGGTATGGCCGTGGTGATCTCCTTTGGCCTAGGCTTTGCGACCATACTGACCTTAATCGCCGTACCGGTATTTTATTCACTGTTGTTCCGCGTGAAATACCGTCGCTATCGTGACTTTGGTTAATCGCACCGGTCTATTGCAATAAACAAGCGACCTAACGCTAGCGTTAGGTCGCTTGTTTTTTTTCAAAACACTCACTTTGAGGACACTATGCCTTTGGATGACATTTCAAAGCTGGATATTAAATTGCTTGTCGCCTTCGTAACCATTATGGAAGAAGGCAGCGTATCTCGTGCTGCAGAAAGACTGGGCGTTACCCAGCCCGCCCTCAGTAAAAGCTTACAGCGGCTGAGAGAATTATTTCACGACGCCCTGTTTACTCGTCAAGCTTATGGCCTAAGCCCCACCGCACGCGCCTCTGAATTAAATGAAATGATTCAGCCTATTCTAGTTGCTATGCAAGAGCTCATGACACCAAACTCATTGAATTTAGCAACGCTCAATCGGCGTTTTAAACTGCGGGTGGATGAAGGGGATCTAGAAAATTTTATCGAGCCCCTATTAGCGTCATTGCACTATCAGGCACCCGGCATCAAGCTGAGCATTGGCGCTTGGGGCGACACACAGCTCGATGAATTAACCTCAGGCAATGTGGACATGGGCATTATGCGCATCGGTGACACCCCTGGAAACATTCGCAGTAAACTGATTGGTTATATGGAAAGTTGTATTGTGCTCAGCGAAGCGCACCCTTTATTTCACCAAGATGAAGTCACGGTTGCAGAGCTTTTATCCAACAAGATCGTCACTCATCATCTGCGCAGCAACCGTAATGCGTCGTTTGCCAAAACCGAACAAAAACTCAAGCAACGGGGCTACAACATCGAACCCAGCTTGGAAACCGATAGCCTGATGGTGGCCATGCAAGCCGTTAAACGTGGCATGGCATTGGTAACGTCACGTTCAATTGGTGACTTATTTTTGCAAATGACCTGTGAAAAAACCCATTTTTATCCGGTCAAACTGTTGCCGCCGCCCAGAGAAGTCGTCGAGATCGACGAGTACAACTGCCGACACCCGATTCATATTTTCTGGCACGAACGCTTTAATAACGACTTGGCCCATCGCTGGCTGCGAGAACAGATTCTCTACTTTATGCGTGAATCGCCTTGGATGCACGCTCCTAGCTAGCGCTTTGTTGAATCATGACCCTTCGTCACGTTGCGCTTTAAGCCACTTAAAGCGCGGCACCGTCACCCCATTCACAACCACAGATTCACGAAACATGCTCAACGGTCGTGCCCACCAGCCAAACTCGCCGTATAAAGCCTGGTAAATCACCAAGGCCTCTTCCGTTTCACTGTGCGTCACAACGCGTTCCACCCAATATTGGGCGCCTTTGTAGTGCTGATACACGCCTGATTTCATGTTTTTCCTCTCTATACTTATTAAAAATCGACCCATAATCACCAATATTTGCAAATAACGGTCGCTAATAAGAAAGTTACACTCTTACAGCCACGCATTAACTCGGCAATAATAGTGTCACTGTCATGCTCTATGATGCCATTTAATTTCCAGTGAGACGTGTCCATGTATCTAGTACGCCCTGTTGATTTTGCCGACCTTCCGAAACTCGAACGCCTTGCCCAGCAAGCAGGGATCGGTATCACCAATTTTCCGGCGAACCGTGAACGACTCAATGACAAGATTGCCGCTTCACGACGCTCTTTTCAAACGGACGTGGTGCAACCCGGTGACGAATCCTACTTGTTTGTCTTAGTGGATACCACTTCCGATGAGGTGGTCGGTTGTTGTGGTATAGATGCCATGGTGGGAGTCGATACGCCATTTTACAGCTATCGAATCGATGAGGTTGTACACGCATCACCACAATTACAAATTCATAACCGTATTCCCGCGCTCTTTTTGTGTCACGATTACAGTGGCACCAGTCGCCTCATTGCGCTGGTGGTCGATAAGGCGCATCAAAACCATTTGGCCATGTCGCTATTGTCTCGAGCACGTTTACTCTTTATTGCCCGCTACCCAGAACGCTTTACCAAGCGCCTCTTTGTTGAATTACGTGGCGAAAGCGACAAACAAGGCTATTCGCCTTTTTGGGACGCGCTAGGTCAGCACTTTTTCACCATGGATTTTAAAAAAGCCGATTACCTATCCGGTGTCAGCAACAAAAACTTCATTGCCGAACTGATGCCTCGTTACCCCATTTATGTGCCGACTCTACCGGACGCAGCACAAGACTGCATCGGTGTGATTCATGAAGAGTCCAGCAAAAGTGCCGATATTTTATTGGAAGAAGGGTTTGAGTTTCGTGGCTATGTCGATATTTTTGACGCTGGCCCTAGCATCGAAGCCAACACGAAAGACTTACGCACCGTATCTCAGCAGCAAGCGGGCAAAGCCCTCAGTCTTACCGGTGTTCCCCAAGGGCCCATGCATTTAATCGCAACCGGACACTTATCGCACTTTTTTGCCACCGCGGCCCCTGCAGAACCTGAGGTCGCCGGCTTGGCCATTGACGCTACCGTGCAAACCACACTGGGCATCTCGTCCGGCAGTCGCATCCAATGGGTTGCCCTGTAACCGGCTCAAACCTTAATCACCCCCTAACTGACGAAACACATAAGAGGAAAACCACCATGATGGTCATACGCCCTATCTGTCAAGATGACTTATCGGCTCTGTATCGCTTAGCCGAAAAAACTGGCATTGGTTTCACCTCTTTGGTCAGCGATGAGACCCGCTTGCAAAAAAAGATCAACAGAGTGGTTGATTCTTTTAATAAAGAAAACGTCACCGCACCGCACAGTGAAGACTATTTAATGGTATTAGAAGACAGCACCACAGGCGACATTGTTGGCACCTGCGGCATTTTGGCGACGGTCGGTCTTGATGAGCCCTTTTACAGCTACCACCTTGGCACCATCACCCACGCCTCCCGAGAGTTGGGGGTTCACAATGCCGTACCGACATTGATTCTGAATAACGATTTCACTGGTTTCAGCGAGATCTGCACGCTCTTTTTGGAGGAAGAATATCGTCACTCAAAAAATGGTCAGCTGCTGTCCAAAGCGCGTTTTATGTTCATGGCACAATTTCCTGAACGATTCACAGAAAAAGTGTTCGCTGAAATGCGTGGGGTAAGCGACGAACAAGGCGTTTCTCCTTTTTGGGAAAGCCTAGGGCGCCATTTTTTCTCCATAGATTTTAAAGAAGCCGACGAATTGACTTCCCAAGGCAATAAGCAATTTATCGCTGAACTCATGCCCAATAACCCGGTGTATGTGAATCTATTACCCCAAGCGGCTCGTGAGGTATTAGGCAAGGTTCATCGCAACACCCAACCCGCGAAACGCCTACTCGAACAAGAAGGCTTTCGTTATGAAAACTACGTCGATATTTTTGATGGCGGTCCAAGTCTTGAAGCCCGTGTGCAAGACATACGTGCGGTACGGGATAGCCGTATTTACTTAGCGAACATCGAGCCAGCCGACACCCTTAATGCAAGCGATAGCACACATAAAAAATCAACACAAACAGACGCAATAAAAGAAGGCCGTCACTATCTGGTCTCCAATACCAAGGTGGCAGATTTCCGTTGTATCTTAATTCAGCGGTCTGCCCCCATTGGCAGCCACATCACACTGACCCAAGAAGAAGCCGAGTGTCTTCACATCATCCATAAAGAACCCGTACGCGTCGTCGAGTTATCACCTTATTAACCGCTTATGGATAAACCCAAACAACCATCTGTTGAAAAGGAGCGAATATGAGCCCGCTACAAGAAGCACATTATATTAATGGCCAATGGATTGCCGGTGAAGGCCTGCACTTTACGTCAATCGATCCCGCTGATGCCAGCCTAGTTTGGCAAGGCCACAGCGCCTCTCCTGAACAGGTGGATAACGCCATTAACGCCGCACGCTGCGCGTTTCCGGCTTGGGCCAATCGTCCTTTGGAACAACGTCTCCGCGTCATTGAAGCATTTGCAGCCTTGGTAAAAGAGCACAGCGAAACCATCGCGACATTGATCAGCCGCGAAACCGGCAAGCCCATTTGGGAAACCCGCACCGAAGCCGCCGCTATAGTGGGCAAGGTCACTATTTCTCAACAGGCTTACCACGAGCGTACTGGTGAAAAAACCACGCCGATGCCAGGGGCAACAGCACGTTTACGACATCGTCCCCATGGGGTTGTGGCGGTCTTTGGGCCGTATAACTTTCCAGGGCATTTGCCTAACGGCCACATAGTGCCCGCGCTGATCGCCGGCAATACAATCGTTTTCAAACCCAGTGAACAAGCGCCGGCCACCTCAGATTACATTGTACAATTATGGCACCAAGCAGGTTTACCAGCGGGTGTGTTGAACCTTATCCAAGGGAAACGGGAAACCGGCGTGGCATTGGCCAACCATCAGGGCATCGATGGGCTTTTCTTCACGGGCAGTCCGCAAGTCGGTCATATTTTACACCAGGATTTTGCTGGTCATCCGGGCAAAATTCTGGCACTGGAAATGGGCGGCAACAACCCACTCTTAGTGTCAGAACAGGTCGCTGACCAACGCGCTGCCGTACATGAAATCATCCAGTCGGCGTTTATTTCTGCAGGCCAACGCTGCACCTGTGCACGTCGATTATTGTTACCAAAAGGGCAAACGGGAGAGGCGATTTTGCAGTTGCTTATCACGGCGACGAAAAACCTGTTAATCGATCGATTCGATGCTGAAAAACAGCCTTTTATGGGACCTGTGGTCTCTGCGCAAGCTGCCGATGGCTTACTGCAAGCCTACCAAAAGCTTCTCGAATTGGGTGCCACACCACTAGTCGAAATGACCCGTGGTGATACTCAGACCGGTTTCGTGACTCCCGGTATTGTCGACGCCACGAACATGCTCGATACACTACCCGATCAAGAATATTTCGGCCCCTTACTGACTGTGATTCGCTACGACTCATTGGAAGAGGCAATGAAAATTGCCAATAACACCCGCTTTGGTTTGTCCGCAGGCCTCTTGTCAGACGATGCGACGGAATATGCGTGGTTCCTGCAACACAGCCGCGCCGGCATTATCAACTGGAACCGTCAAACTACCGGTGCTTCCAGCAACGCGCCCTTTGGTGGCACAGGGGCCAGTGGCAATCACAGAGCCAGTGCTTACTATGCGGCCGATTACTGCGCTTACCCCGTAGCGAGCATTGAAGCCGACTGTTTGACCATGCCGGAAAAACTGGGACACGGACTTACGTTGTAACTTTTACACGTTATGAAACATTCACCAAACAAGGTAAAAAGAGAGCATTATGAGCACAGCGACAGAAGCCAATTTTGACGGTTTAGTGGGACCTACCCACAATTACAGCGGCTTATCTTTTGGTAATGTCGCGTCTTTAAGCAACTCCGCCCAAGCGTCCAACCCCAAGGCGGCGGCCAAACAGGGCTTAACCAAGATGAAAGCCTTGGCGGATATGGGCTTTGTGCAAGGGGTGCTTGCGCCCCACGAACGCCCTCATATCCCAACATTACGACGCCTGGGCTTCAGCGGCGGCGATGCGCAGATTTTGCAGCAAGCCGCCAAACAAGCGCCCAAACTCTTAGCGGCAGTCAGTTCAGCGTCTTGTATGTGGACGGCCAACGCCGCCACTGTGTCTCCCAGTGGCGACACCAACGATAAGCGAGTGCACTTTACGCCGGCCAACTTGGTGAACAAGTTCCACCGCTCGATAGAACACGAGACCACTGGCGCGATCTTGCGTGCTACCTTCAACGATGAGCGATATTTCGCCCATCACTTTGCTCTGCCCAGCGTTGACCAATTTGGTGACGAAGGCGCAGCCAATCACACCCGCTTTTGTGACGGCCATGGTGAGCAAGGGGTGGAGTTTTTCGTCTATGGTATGGAAGCGTTTAATACAAACACACCGCGTCCGGCTGTGTTCCCCGCACGCCATACATTGGAAGCGTCACAAGCCGTCGCACGTCGCCATGGTTTGTCGCCCGATCAAGTGGTTTATGCACAACAAAATCCTGCCGTCATCGACGCGGGTGTCTTTCACAACGACGTGATCGCTGTCGGTCATCGCAATGTGCATTTTTATCACCAAGAAGCGTTTTTAGACACCGCAAAAATGCGTGATGATTTGCTCGCGGCATGGGGTGATAGAGACTCGACATTGCATTTTATTGAAGTGCCCAGCGCGGAAGTTTCGGTGCAAGACAGCATTCAGTCTTACTTATTCAACAGTCAATTATTAAGCCGTGGCGATAACGATATGCTCTTGATCGTGCCAGGAGAATGCGAGAACAACCCTGCGGTGTGGGCCTATTTGAATCGTTTAGTGGCGGGAAGCTCCCCGATTAACGAGGTGAAAGTGTTCGATTTAAAACAAAGCATGAGTAACGGCGGTGGCCCCGCATGCCTTCGTCTTCGTATTGCGTTGACTGAAGCGGAACGGCAAGCAATTAATCCTGCTACCTTAATAAATGACTCGCTGTTTGAACGTCTAAACTACTGGGTCGACACACACTACCGAGATCAACTGTATGAAAAAGACTTGGCCGATCCCATGTTGCTCATCGAAAGTCGTAACGCCCTTGATGAACTGACTAAAATACTGCGCCTAGGCAATGTCTACGAATTCCAGCGTTAGGGTCAAAAGTGTTCGCCGTTTTCGTAGTAGTCCTTGCCCTGTAGGTCACGAAATAAGACAGTGATGTCTTGCCCTGTCTCTACCAAGGGTCTAACAAGGTCCTCAATGACTAGGGCGGCTTTACGTTTGGTTGCGTCGCCTCGGTCAAACCATAACACCTCAAAGAAGGGGTACGCAGGGGAAGCCCCGCCCACTGCAAGGTAGGTGGTGGCCTGAAACTCCAGGGTAAAGTGAGAATTAGGGGTATCGGTCAGTTCTGCGAGGTTTTCAATCAAAATATCAGCGATGGATTCCAGTTCGTCAAACGCCAACCCTCGTACACGTATGTGCGGCATAACACTCCTTACCTTGTCGTTATTAAACGTCTATCTAATAGTCGTCGAGATAATCAAAAGAATGGCTCTCAATGACTTGACCATCGCGTAAGATATCTACGCGCCATTTGCCATCAAACCCTGGCATTAAACGCTTACTCGACCAAACACGCCAGCGATCACCGCCAATATCAAAGGCAATTTCAGCCTGATCTTGATCGTCTAAACGCCAGCGGTGGGTCACTTCACTGCCGGCCATATCGCGCAAGTCCGTAAAAAAATACACCCGCTGGATTTCGCCATATTCTACCTTAATCACAGAGCCAATATTATCAATCGGCTCGCGGTCAATCACGCCTGAAGTAAACTGAGCACGAGCAACATCGCCTTGTGCAAAGGCGGGTAATGTCATCATCGACAACACACCAACCATCATCAGTCGAGTGAGCATTTGCAACATAGTAAATTCCTATCGTCATACGAACGGTATCACCCATGCTAACATGATCGGTGATCCATTAATTCATGCCAACCTATTCATAGTGGCATTGAATAAAGAACAGATATAATCACAAAACGAACAGACAAAGGAATAAGGTAAACGAAAAAAAACCAATGCGTTACTTTTCTTGACGATTCGCCAGTGGCGTAGAAAAGGTGTATTCCATGTCCCAAGGGAAACGAATCCAGGTATCTTGACTCACTTCGGTAATAAAAGTATCCACTAAAGGTTTGCCTGCTGGTTTGGCATAAATCGTCGCAAAATGCGCTTTTGGCAGCATTTCGCGTACTGCTTTCGCGGTGCGCCCTGTATCAACCAGATCATCGATCAAAATAAAGCCTTCACCATCGCCTTCCACGCCTTTTAGCACACTAAGGTCACCCTGTTTCATGGCACCCTCACCCGCTTCACCGTCTTTGTAGCTCACAATACAAATGGTGTCGATAAGACGAATGTCCATTTCACGACACAAGATCGCCGCTGGCACCAAACCACCGCGGGTAATGGCAATAATGCCTTTCCAAGGGCCCTGTTCTAGCAAACGCCAAGATAAAGCACGGGCATTACGGTGCAATTCTTCCCAAGATACAGGGAAATCTTTTGAATAAGGGGTCATTTAAGCTCCTAGGCTTTGCTCTCAATAATGGGGTTGGGGGATCAATTTGCACAAGGTACGTCTGTACATTGCGACTAAAACGTTGATTTTAGCGGCATAGGCAGTCCTGCCGCAACTAAAGTTACCCGATCGGTCAATTTAGCCAAGGCTTGATTCATGGCACCCGCCTCATCTGCAAAGCGTCGCGCTAGGGCGTTTATGGGCATAATACCTAAACCCACTTCACTTGATACCAATACCAAGTCGCCTTTGAACATGGCCACCGCCCGCAGTAACGCTTGCTTTTCTTGCTCTAAGCGCGCCTCGTCTTCCAAGCAAAGTAAATTGCTTAGCCATAAGGTCAAGCATTCCACGATCACTGCTTGCCTTGGTGAATTAAGAGCATCCAATACCTTGGCAAGCGCTAAAGGTTCCTCAATTAATTGCCATTCAGGGGGGCGCTGCTGTTGATGCAAACGAACACGCTCAGCCATATCCTCATCCCAAACTTGCGACGTGGCCACATAAGTGACGGGCTTTTCACCAGCGACGACTTGCGCTTCCGCAAAGGCGCTTTTGCCGCTACGAACACCACCCAATACGAGATGCTTCATGCTAAATCTCGCCCTCCCACACCCTTTAACAACCGAATTAAGGCGCTGTTCAAGGCGTCCATTTCGTCTAATGCCGGTAAGGCAACACGAACCCAGTCATCACCTAAACGCACATGCACACCGACTTTATGCAGCCAGTGAAACACTTTTTCACCCTGCTCAGGATCAACAAACCAGGTGACAAATAAGGCATTGAGCACATAATCTTGGGAATCGAAAATGGTATTGAACTTGGGCATTATGCGCTCGACAAAAGCCGCTTGTCGCGCCTTGAGGCTTTCTAAAGCGTGAGTTTGCCACGCCGTATCTGCCAACGCCAAGCTCACCAAGTGCAAGCTCGGCGTCGCCACCGGCCAAGGCCCCAACAGATTACGCAGTAGAGCTTGCCAACGAGAATGACAAAACACAAAACCCACCCGCGCACCGGCCAAACCAAAGAATTTACCCACAGAACGCAGCACAAACAAAGACTCACCCAGATCAGACGAAGGCAGATTTCTCAAGACACTGCGCTCAGGATAAGGGTCAATAAACGCTTCGTCGACCACCAGGTGTGCGCCTTGTTGCTCGGCATGGGCAATCAGCTTTGTCATTGTCTCTGAGGTCGCCCACTCGCCTGTTGGGTTATTTGGCTGGATCACCACCGCCACTGCCCAAGGTTGCGTTAATAGCTCATTCAGCTCGTCATAGTAAACCACCTCGTAGCCCCATTTCTGCCAAGCAAAAGCGTGTTCTTGGTAACCGATACGTGGCACAAAAGCCCGTAATGATGTAACAGGGGCGGTTGTCGGTAAGCCGTGTTGTAATAGAACAGGCAAACACTCAATAATATGCTGAGAGCCAGCGCCAATAGCCTTAGGGCGACGTTTAAAATAACGCTCCGCTTCGTCAAATAACACATTTTGGTCTGGGAGATCCATCCACAAACGGGTATCAAAAGCGGGAACAGGCCAAGGTTCACGATTGCAGGCTGACGATAAATCAAGCCAATGCAGCGCTTCATTGCCACGCTGCCGTTGCCAATAAGCGAGATCACCGCCGTGTTTGGGAGGGGTGTTGTTCAATGCTGACAAGGCTTTATTTGTATTTGCTTCTAGATCAGCAGCCATATTAACGCTCCCCATAAATACACACTTTTATCCACCAGCAAAATCGCCTCTTTTAGATGTTTTGGTTTGGGCATGTCACCGTTCACATTACCCAAAATTGGTCGAGTTTCCATTTTGCCAAAATACGGTGCTTCGCCGCCTAATTGTATACCTAACGCGCCCGCGCCCGCCGCCATCACTGGGCCGGCATTGGGGCTTTTCCAACGGGCAGAGGGCTGTTTTGCGCTACAAATCGCACTCTTCCAGCGTCCACACGCCGCGTAGGTATAAACCACCAGTCGTGCCGGCACGTAGTTTAATACGTCGTCGATACGGGCGGCACACCAGCCAAAGTGTAGAAACTCGGTGGTTTTGTAGCCCCACATGGCGTCTAAGGTGTTGGCCAAACGATAGAGCAATACGCCCGGTGCACCGAGCAAGACGAACCAAAAAATCGGCGCAAAAATCGCGTCGCTGCCGTTTTCCAACACAGATTCAATGCCCGCTTTGGCCACCGCGCTGTCGTCGAGATGTTGCGTGTCACGACTGACAATGTAACTGACCGCCACGCGAGCTTGATCCAGCTTCTCTTCGGTTAATGGTGTGGCCGACAAGGGCTGATAAATGGCTAAAGCGTGTTCACGTAAACTCTGCCAACCAATGGCAAAATACAACACCAAGACAGACACCAGACTGTCGAGCCAATTCGGCAGACACCAAAATAGCGCCAATAACAAAGTGACCCAAGGCACCACGGCAAACAGCCAGGCTAATACGCCCACCATACGCTGGCGAACCGGAGTGACATCCGTCGGTAGTTGCAGTTGGCGGCGACAAAGGTCGACCCAGCGACCAAACCAAATCAGCGGATGCCAGCTTTTTGGTTCACCCAGTAGTCGATCCAACACCAAGGCCGCGACCAGTATCCAGCCCGCTTGCGCAAATTCGCCAAAGAATCCGTTAACCACAGTGTCTACATTAAAAAGGATCATCAATAGAGGTCGTTTTTTCACATCATAGGGGAAGAAGGTAAGGTAGAATTCTACCACCGAATTGATTTAAAGCGTGATAATCCTACATGACAGCCTTTAGTTTAATGGTGCAAGGCACCACCTCAGACGCTGGAAAAAGCACTCTCGTCACCGCCTTGTGTCGACTGTTCGCACGTCGAGGTCTTAACGTAGCACCTTTTAAACCCCAAAATATGGCCCTGAACAGCGCCGTCACTCAAGACGGTAATGAAATTGGTCGCGCCCAAGCCGTGCAAGCTTACGCGGCGGGGCTTGAGCCCCATGTGGACATGAACCCTATTTTGCTCAAGCCAAATACCGATACGGGTGCTCAGGTGATTATTCAAGGCAAGGCCATTGGTAACATGAACGCCGTGGGCTATCACGAATACAAAAGCATCGCCAAACGTGCTGCGTTGGAATCCTATTATCGCCTGGCTGGACAATACGACGCCATGCTGATTGAAGGCGCCGGCAGCCCGGCGGAAATCAATCTACGCGCCCGCGATATTGCGAATATGGGCTTTGCTGAAAGTGTCGATTGTCCGGTGATCATCATTGCCGATATCGACAAAGGCGGTGTCTTTGCTCACCTCGTCGGCACATTAGACTTACTCAGCCAAAGTGAGCAAGATCGCGTGATTGGCTTTGTAATTAATCGTTTTCGGGGGGATATTAGTTTGCTTCAATCCGGTTTGGATTGGCTCGAAGCACGCACTGGCAAACCCGTGTTAGGCGTGTTGCCCTATTTGATGGGGTTTCATTTGGAATCGGAAGACGCGGTCACCAAAAGCCCGCTAAAAAGCGACGGCAACGCCCTATTGCACGTGGTTATTCCAATTCTACCACGCACTAGCAACCACACCGATTGGGACGCTCTTCGTTTGCACCCTAATGTACAGGTCACACTGGTAAGCGCTAACGAGGTGATTCCACCAGCGGATTTGGTGATTCTGCCCGGCAGTAAGAGCGTGCAAAGCGATTTGAAGTTTTTGCGCCAACAAGGCTGGGAAACCTACTTAAACAAACATTTACGATACGGTGGCAAACTGATGGGGATTTGTGGGGGGTTTCAGATGCTTGGCGATACCCTGAGCGATCCGCTCGGCTTGGAAAACCATCAGGCCAACACGCAATGTGCAGGCTTTGGTTTTATCCCCATGGACACCGTATTGGAAAAAGACAAACAGCTGAAACAACGTCACGGTACGCTGGCTTTTGAAGATGACACAGCCAACGTCACCGGCTACGAAATTCACTCAGGGGTATCGCGCTTTTCCCACCCCGTCAGACATGTCGCTGAACTTGAAACGAATAACGCCGTTGAAAAGGAAGGCTATATGTCCGATGACCAGCAAATCATTGGTACTTACCTGCACGGTGTGTTTGATCACCCAGACGCCCTTGCGGCGCTATTGCGCTGGGCCGGTGCTGAACAAGCCGATGCCTTTGACTACAACCAACTCCGCGACAGCGAAATCAACCGCCTCGCCGACAGTGCTGAACAGCACATGGACATCGACGCCTTAATCAAACAGTGTCGAGAGTTTCACCATTAAACGACGGATAACGTCTCGTACGTCGGCTCATTCGGCCTATGATTTGGTTGACTCTGTTGTTATGGTTGCTATGGAAAAGTCTATACGATGCACTTCTCCTTTTGTTGCTACGACAATATATTGACCTAATGCTTTTCTACGACGTACAACACGACTAACCGCTCTTTTTAAATGATGAACGCGATCAAAATTAGGTTGGTAATTATCTTGATTCTGCATAGTGTATTAACTCCATAAAATAGGTATAAAGCTCTTTATCGTTGATAATCAATTGACCTTGTTTTCGTTCAAATATCGACATCGGCTCTTGGTTTTCATTGTACAGGCATTCTGCGTAATTCACTTGCTTAGAATAATACCTGTAGAAATTTATTAGGCTTTTGGGGAACCTTCGCTCTATGTCTTTACTTGGTATATTGTGTCCTCCATGTTCAACGCGCTCTATAACTCGTTGTTTTGAAACTTCTGGAGAGCTTACTAACAAATAAAACACCGATACCAACCAACCTGACTCTCGCCATTCTTTTATATGCTTTAAATAACGTAAACCAGACAATGTTGTCTCAAAAGCAAAGCTTGTGTTGCCCGAAGACAAGCCTCGAAGCCTTTGTAAAAAAATACGTGCTGCTTTGACATTGGCTTTTTGTGGATCTTCTGGAGAGATTTCTCTCGCAATCTCATCAGCATTTAGGTAATGCTCAATAATTCCCTCATCTATTAAACCTAATGCAAAGGTTGTCTTACCTGCACCATTCGGGCCGGCAATAATGAAAATTTCTTTTGACTTACTCATCGACATTGATTCCTATCTTTCACGAACACGCTCAACACCAAACAATATCAAATTAGATATCACTTTCATTGAAATTTTGAAAGGTGATCACCCATACTATTAAACGTCGGATAAAGTCGTGACCGATCCTTTGATTTCATTTAAGCCACTTCCCGTGGCGAGGCGATACGTTTGCCTTCAAAGCGACGTAGAACAATGTTGAAACGTACGATGAGAATTGCCGCTAAGATGGTTAAACCCGTTCCCAAACCGATATAAAAGCCTCGTAGCGATAAGGTTTCTGCCCATGGACTGTAGTGCGACAACCAGAACCCAAACGGCATGCTAAAGCCAAATAAAGACACCGCAAAGGCGATCATGGTTGAGCGCGTTTCACGAAAACCGCGCAGCGCCCCAGTAAACACGGTTTGCAGCATATCGGGGAATTGGTAACAAGCCGAAATAACCAGGATACTCGCAGCCAATGCAACGACATCGGCATTGTTGGTGTAAATATACGGAATCTCGTTATGGAAGGTTTGCGTGATGACAAAGCACGTCGTCACGTAACCTAATCCCAGCCAAACAATAACACGGACGCGTTTTCTCACGCCGCTGACGCCTTCTTTTGACATGGCCTTTGCCACGACAATCGCAGTCACAGCGCTCATCGCCATCATAGGGGTAAACAAAAATGACGTATAGGACATCACAATTTGACCGCCGCCCAATGCCAAATCCCCAAACGACGAAATCAGCCAAGTCATCGATGAAAACAAGCCGACTTCAAAAGCAAAGGCAAAACCCGCTGGGGCACCAACGCCCAGTAAAATGCCAAAATGACGGGTATAACGCCACACAAGACGGGTGAATAAAGGCTTTTTATTGATAAAGCGATCATAGACAAAGAACATCAACACCGCTAAATACAAAGACAAGGCCGAGGCTAAGGCCGCTCCCTTAACCCCCATTTCAGGTAAGCCGAATTTGCCAAAAATTAATGTGTAATTAAACCCAATATTCAACACAAGGCTGGTACTGGCAACAAACAAGGGAAAACCAGGACGACCAGCGGCTTCGAAGAGGTTTTTATAGGCGGTCATCAGGGCCAACATAGGCAAGGCTGGCGCAAAAATATAGAGGTAAGACACCGCCACACGACGGGTCTCTTCTTCCGTCGCCATCATAGCGGCAAAGTACGGTAAAATAAGCACCGCGACTAAACTGGCCATCACACCAATCACAAAAGACAAACCAACCGCTTGTGACATATAGAGATTCACCAGCTTAGGCTGTCGGCCGTGTAAATGTCGCGTCACCAGCGGTGTTAAACCAAAGGTTACGCCGATCATAAAGCAGCCTACTGGTAACCATAAACTGGATGCCAAGCCCACCGCCGCCAGATGCAAGGCACTGTAATGCCCCAACATAATGGTATCCACCACACTGATAGATAATTCCAACGTCATGGTCAACACCATGGGGAACAACAAATGCAGGACTTCTTTTAATACAGGAAAACGCTTAACCACACATCACCGCCGACTATCCGTAGCTACTGACCACGACCGATTAAAGGACTCACAAAATAGCCGAGCAATTTACCACCGATCGCAACATAATGCACTTGGCTTGTCCCTTGGTCTAAAAAGCTCAATCTTTCATTAAAAATACAATGGCTTTATCACTGAACGTGTCTAACTGCAGGTAATGGGATTCTTTGATAATAGTATCTATGATCGTCAAATCGATTTTTAGGTAATCGTGTACTAGACCATTGCGTAGACCTATTATTTTTTTCCACTCTTGTAACTCGTTGCCTGTAATAAAGCCATGCTCTCTTAATTGACTGTAAGTTTGATACGCCTCTGCGGCAGAGTGGCCTTGAATTTTTTTTAGACAGTGCTTTGCCAAACCAATGCACAGTTCAGTAAAAACTTGCAGCAACCGCTCGACAGCCAAGTAATCCCTACTGCGAAAGTGGTCACTGATCAAGTCGCTTCTTAAGGCATCAAGTTCTTGCCGGTATTTTTGTTTATGTTTTGAAATTTCAGTTAGATAATGCTGCAACCCTTGGTTATTACTCGACTCTGTCATGACGTTTATTCTCAATTAATTGGAATTCAAATTGACTACGAATACGGTCTTGCTCTTGCCATACTCTCGGGTTGTCTTGACCATACAAAAGCTTACCTGTTTCTACGATGTCATAAGCCAAATAAATCGGCGCAGAATTGATATCCACAATACTCAACATGTCACTCATAAGGCCTAAGCGCTCACACCAATCGATGGCCAACATATTGGGCCTTAGATACTTATCCATGATGCTCAATTGGTGATCATAAAAAGCGACAGCAATATCATAGTCACTGTGTACTTGGGCTGTGCCCTTACTTCTTGAGCCGTATAACCAAACAGCAGCAATATCGTTATTTTCAATTGCAAGCTGTCGAACGGTCGCAATAACATCGTTTGGATTAGACAAAATACGCTCTTATTTCATAATGGTAATAGCAGAGTGGAACTCTGAATAGACATCATATTAAAAGTGTCGCTGTGGGTCTTGGCGGCTGTGTAGTACACGGATAATTTCTACCGTATTTAATGTGACTCTGTAAAATATAGAATGGCTTTTAATAGGTAGGCTTCTGGTGTCTGATAGAAGATCAGAGCGGTTCACGCCTATTAGAGGATACTCGGTAAGCCTCCAGAACTGTTCTTTTGTATTCTCAAGATAGCGCTCGGTCTGGGGTTGTCCCAATTGCCGCAGCCCGTACTGATAGATATCTTTTAGGTCAGTTTTAACGGCAGGTGCTATAACGAGCTGATGTACTGGCATACGGCTTAAGCCTTTATGTCGTCGAACAGTGTGTCTAAAGCAGATTTTGACTCAATACTAATGCCTTCACAGCGATCTAGCTGATCAGTACCAACTTTTAGCTGTTCGCGTAAACGAGCCAACTTCATTTCATGTATCCAATCTTCATGTGTGTCCATAAAGCGCAGGGCGTCACGGATCACTTCGCTGGCATTGTTGTATAGGCCACTTTCCACTTTGGCTTTAACACGAGACTCTAGTTCGCTAGTCAATGACACATGCATAATTAACTCCAAGGATATATATTCATACGGATTATGCTAGATTCAAATACAAAGATTGTCAATGTGTGTATTAATTGACAATAAAGTTGGGGATTGATAAGCAGAAGGCGTCAAAGCGATATAAAGCAAGACCTATGCTTGCCTTGTGTTTCGCCGCAAATACCTTGAAAATGCCGCTTTATTATTTGCATCGCGACAACTTTACCCTTCATCGACTTTTTCAAGGAAGATTTCCTGACATGACCATTCTGATTACCCTCGGCCCTTTATTGATTGCGCTATTATTTGGCTATTGGATCAATATCAAGGTATTCACTCCGCAGCGGGTGGCAAAGGGATTAGAGCAGCTGGTGTACCTAATTTTAGGGCTAATAGGCTTTAGTTTGGGTGCGCTGGACAATTTGGCGGCAAAATTACTGGTTGCCGGCTATCAAGCGATTGTCTTTTTCACTCTGGTCAGCGTGTTTAGTTTGGGCGGTTTGTACCTCAGCGGCCTGCGTTTTGGCGGCACCCACGCCAGCCGCTTGGCAGAAGGGCCATCAGACAGCAAAGCGCATGCGCTTATGGACGCGGCGAAAACCCTTGCTTGGGTCGTCGGTGGCGTTGTACTGGGGTTCTTTGCCAAAGACTGGTTCACCCACGTAGACGAATGGGTCACCGGCTTATTGTATGTCTTGTTGTTTTTGGTCGGCTGCCAATTACGCCAAGGCAACCATAAACTGCGTAAACTGTTTCTCAATGTACAGGGCGTGGTAATCGCCGTGGTCACCATTGTTACTACGCTCTTCGCTGGTTGGATCGGTAGTCTAGTGCTGGATCTTGATTGGCATCAGGGCTTAGCGGTTGTGTCTGGGTTTGGCTGGTACAGCTTATCAGGGATCTTAATCACCGGATTGGGCGACCCTGTTTTAGGCACCACGGCGTTTTTATTAGATTTGGCTCGGGAAATTCTTGCCCTGTCTATCATTCCTTTTTTAGCACGTCTTAATAGCCATATGTCAGTGGGCTATTCTGGCGCCACGGCAATGGACTTCACCCTGCCAATGCTTGGCAAGTTTCACGGCGCACAGATTATTCCTGTGTGCATCGCCAGCGGCTTTATTATGAGTATTTTAGTACCCATACTGATTCCCTTGTTTATGGGGATGGGGTAACGATTGATGCTAAATAAGCATTCATTTCTTGAACTATGTCAGAACAAGGTCAATATATCGAATTTTGTGATGTTGTTACTCATTCAAAACAGCGAAACCGTTTACAGCACTAGGGCGTATCCATTACATTGAATGCTACGATTTTGTCACCATCAATAAGATACACCAACAAATAATGGAATCTTTTCTTATGAAAAAAACTCTCATCGCGGCGCTGGTTATGTCTTCTGTTTCTTTCGCCCACGCGGACGGCCATAAGGTTGCCCTAGACACAGAAGAACAGCGTCTGGGCTACAGCATCGGCACTATGTTTGGCTCACGCATGACAGAAGACTTTGCCGACCTGGACATGGACACCTTTGTCGCGGGTTTTAAAGATGCTTTTAATGGCGAAGAAGGTCAAATGAGCATGGATGAAGTGACTCAAACCATCCAAGCTTACCAACAAGAACAAATGCAGTTGGCCCAAGCTGAACAAGAAAAAGCCGCTGCTGCCGCCAAAGAAGAGGCAACCGCCTGGTTAGCAGAAAAAGAAGCCGAAGACGGTGTCATGAAAACCAACACAGGCTTGTTGTACAAAGTCATCAGCAAAGGCGACGGTGATACCCCAACGTCTTTGGACACAGTCGAAGTGGATTACGAAGGCAGCCTAATTGACGGCACGGTCTTTGACAGCTCCTACGAGCGCGGTGAATCCATTAGCTTCCCACTAAACGGTGTGATTCCTGGTTGGACGGAAGGCTTGCAACTGATGCCTGAAGGCTCTAAATACGAACTTTACATCCCATCAGACCTGGCTTACGGCCCTGGCGGCACAGGCCCTATTCCACCACATTCAGCACTGAAATTTGTTGTCGAACTGCACGATATTGTTAGAGAAGAAACAGAAGAAGAAAAGTAAGTCACTCTTCTCAAGTTCATTAAATCAAACACTGAACACAAAAATAGCTGTCACTTCATTGAAGTGACAGCCATTTTTTTGGTTCAATAATACATTAGACCATTGGCTCTTCTTCTAACGCCTCACGCTCCGCCCAACGCAACGCCGCCCAGAAATACACAACGGGAAACGCGTACATAACAACGCCAATATTATGGGAAAGCATTCCCTGAGTTAAACTGAAATCAATATACCCCATAGGAATCAAAGCACCCGCAATGGCATAAGAACGGATACGCCAATCTGTTTTGTGTTCTTTTAACTTGTTTAAAAACAGCTTAAGAGGAACCAAGTAAACCATCAGCAAAAACACCAAACCGACGATCCCACGCTTTGCCAAAGCATCAAAATATTCATTGTGAGCATGACCAAAACGAGAAGAGGCTTTACTGATCAGATTATCTGCAGCCAACTCTTTTCTTAAAGGCGTAATCTGACTCGCACCCACGCCAAAAATAGGCGCTTGCTTAACAATCAGAACGGAGGATTTCCAAAGATCAAACCGAACGCCTACGGATGTTGCGCGACGTGAACCATCCAGATATTTAGTAATGTCAGAAACCGCATCATTGACACGCTTTTGAACCCCCGTTTGCGGTACAGCAACAACGGTTACAAGAGACAAAATAACAACCGAAAATACGCTCAACAATAATTTTCGTCCTAACAGATCTCGACATTGCCAGAACAAGAATAAACCAATAAAAGGCAAGCCAACCCAACCGCCTCGTGTACCAGACAAAACAGAACCGCCTATGCCAGCAAAACCGCCTATAATGGACAACCACATCCAGGCATAGCGTTTTTGTGAATAGAAATAAATCGCACCGGCAAAGCTCAGCAGGCCTAACAACATGGCGGTATTGCCAAACATAATTTCGTTTATACCCACCCCTGATCGCCTATCACCGAGCACAACCCTTTCATGGAGCGCCATCGAAAAAGCAAAGATTGCACCAAATAATACCGAATACCAAAGCCACTCCTTACGGTTTGTGACATTCAGCAACAATACCAACACAGGCAAAACCACTAAAAAGCGAGAAGGCTTATCAAGTTCCCTAATACTCATGCTATCCATCGCAACCGCGATAAACATGCTAATAGCAAAAGAAAAGAACGTCCAAAAAAGGAGACGATCTTGCTTATTCAACAAGGCCCACTTAGGCTTAATGAAAATAAGCCCTATGCTGGATAAGAAAATCAACGCCCCCCCTATGTTGTAGCCACCAGGCATACCGACGGATATTGCAAAGGTCAGCCCAGCAAAAAACCACGCTAAGCAAATAAATCTTGCGATTAAAGACATAAAAACGTTTTTCCTATTCCTTGTTTTTCAAGGAAAACAACTTATTTTGATCACACTGATTCCCACTAGAGAAGTGGCGCCCTATAAAAAACACAAAAAGACTCACACGATCGGTCACTTCTACCGCCCGTACTCATCACCAAAACGCACTATGTCGTTTTCACTTAAGTAGCTACCCGATTGCACTTCCACCAGTTCCAGAGGCATTTTGCCGGGGTTTTCTAAGGCATGAATCACACCCACGGGTATGTAGGTCGATTGGTTTTCTATCAGTATCATTTCTTGATCGCCATTTTGAACTTTTGCTGTGCCAGACACAACAACCCAGTGCTCTGCTCTATGGTAATGCATTTGTAAACTAAGCTTTTGACCTGGCTTAACGACAATCCGTTTCACCAAAAAGCGTTCACCTGAGTCAAGCACCTGATAACGCCCCCAAGGACGATGTACTGTGGTGTGGCGTAGGTGTTCTTCACGGCCCTCGACTTGGATACGCTCAACGATTTTCTTCACGTCTTGGGCGTTGTCTTTGTGCATCACCAAGACCGCATCGGCGGTTTCAACAATCACCAAATTGTTGACGCCCACAGCGGCAACGAGACGCGATTCTGAGCGCACCAAGCAGTTAGAACTGCCTTCTGCCATCACATCACCGAGCAACACGTTTTGCTCAGCGTCTTTGTCGGCATAGTCGTACAACGCATCCCAAGCGCCGATATCGCTCCAATCCCCAGCGTAAGGTACGACCTTGGCATTGTTCGTCGGTTCCATCACCGCGTAGTCGATGGACTCGGCTGGGCAAGCGGCAAAAGCATCGGCGTCAATGCGCACGAAATCCATGTCTTCACTACGGGCTTGGTACGCCGCTGTCACGGCATTGGCAATGTTGGCTCGGTGTGTGGTGAGTTCTTCTAAAAAGGCCGCGGCTTTAAATAAGAACATACCGCTGTTCCACAGGTAATCACCCGAGTCTAGGTAAGACTGAGCGGTCTTCGCATCGGGTTTCTCGACAAATTCTGCCACAGCAAAGTCATCGCCAGCACGAATGTAACCATAGCCCGTTTCAGGACGAGTCGGTTGCACGCCGAACGTCACTAAAGCGTTGTCTTTCGCCAGTGTCGCCGCTTGTTGAATCGCTGCTTCAAAGGCGGTCACATCACGTATTACATGATCAGCCGGCAAAACCAATAACAGGCTGTCTTCTACCGTACCTGCGCCTGAAGAGCTGATATGCTGAGCTTCTAGCGCGGCTAGTGCAATGGCTGGCGCGGTGTTACGACCCTTTGGTTCCAATACGATGCTGGCTTGGGTGACACCAATTTCTTGTAGCTGCTGGGCAATCAAGAAACGGTGGTCTTCATTACAAACAACGATCGGCTCACCAAGATGCCGCATCGGCACCTTTAATTCAGTGACCCTCAGTACCGTTTGTTGCAACAGGCTCAGCGTTTTATCCACGAGTGGCAAACACTGCTTGGCACACAGGGCCCTCGACAAGGGCCACAGACGAGTGCCAACACCACCGGATAAAATAACAGGGATAATGTTCAACTGAGGCCTTAGTGTGCAAAAAAGAGCAAAGATTCTATCAAAGTCTATCGAGAAGAAACACAAAGCAGAAACAATAAAAAACCAGCCAAAACGCATGATATGACATCAAACAAGCAAATGGCTTTCTTCATCCGTTTGATAACATTGAGGAAAACCACCCACTACCTGAGCAATGCGCTCTTCAGCATCCGGAATAAGTTCAACCAGTTGTGGAAGATCATTCACACACAAAAACTTGATATCGGGGTCAGCAGCTCGATCCAACAAAGCCAAGGTCTCAGCCACAGGCAACCCCTTGCCTTGCCCACTGACAATATGCAAATGGTCTTTCTTAGTAAGAATCACCGCTTCTTGATCTTGAAGGCAGGCGTGATTATGCAAGCCTTGAGGCAAAAATTGCGCTAGGTTACGAAAGCGATATTGTATGTTATTGAGAAACACATCGGGATAACGGGCAAACAATTCCGCCATTTTTGAACGTCGAAAAGGGTGCACAACATGAGCTGCAGAAAACAAAGCATTCGCCGGATACCCCAGAATCGCCGCCGCTTGGATTTGCATAAAATGATGAAATCGAGCAGGGTCAACACGGGCTTCACTGTCCTCAAGCACCTGACTAAAATCCGCCCATCGACCTCGCAACACCGGCGTCAGCCCCTCAAACACATCACTCGGATGCAAAGGCGCCGCCAGAAACACATCGTCATTAAAATACAAAAAACGCTCGCTCAACCCCTCAATTCGCCACAACATACTCTCTATGGTTAAGGAATTAAACGTAGGCAACACCTCAGTAAAACCAGCGAAAAGATCCACATGATAAACAAGCCGCACCTTAGCGCGAAGCGCCTCGGACAAACACGACAAATCCGGCCCAACCTCATCCACCACGATCCAAATCGTCCCAACCCAGGGCGCATGATTCTCAATCGACTGAAGGCAATATAAAACCTCATCACTGCACACCCAACGGTGAGGATTCGATGCATTTTCATGCAGAGGCTCCGCTTCCAGCGCCATATAGTACTGACGCTTCAACCGATGCTGCTCATCACTACCGTCCACCCAGGTAATCACCGCATCAATCGGGCCAAATTGATCGTCTATTGCATTGCTTAACATGGAGGTATCCGTCTTTAAAAATACTGTTTTTTTATAGCAATTAGGTATCAGATCAATCCTCTACCGTCCGCTTACTCATAATGACTCCAGAGCCGGAGTACTTTAACAACATTTTCAGTATCAAACACTTGATACACAAGACGATGCTGATAATTAATCCTTCTAGAATAAGCACCTGCAAGATCACCGACCAACTTTTCTAATGGGGGTGGTTTCTGATAAGGGTCTTCAGAAACCAAAGTAAGGAGCGCTTTTGCTTTGTCTTTCAACCCTCCAGAGGCTAATTTCCTTGCGTCTTTTTGAGCTTGCTTTGTGTACACCAACTTCCATGTCACCAATCTAATTCCTCGTCACATTCACTTAAAGGCGTCTCCATGCCCTTACGAATAGAATCACCCATCTTCGGTACAGACAGCAAAAACAATGTCTCTTGGATCGAAGACCAATCTTCTTCTGAAATTAACACCGCATTATTGCGCTTACCAGTAATAACAATAGGCTGATGAGACTCCGCTGTTTCATCAATCAACCGATACAAATTGCCACGCGCTTCCGTTGCTGTCATACCAGCCATTACACACCTCAATACCATCTCAATCACCATTAAATTGTACGCCTCAAGTAACGTACGTCAATACGAACGTCATACTCAAATGGCAAAATAAACCTAACGCATATTCAAGAGAAACCAAACAACGTCTCAACAAGATAAACGGCAATTGCTAGGATGGGAAATAGACTCAAAGAGAACCAAGCGACGCCTCAACAAGATAAACGGCAATTGCTAGGATGTGAAATAGACTCAAAGAGAACCAAGCGACGTTTCGACGAGGTAGGCGGTAGTTTCGAGGAGAAACGTCGCTTGGTTCGATTAGCAGATTAACTCAAGGCTTTTGCATGAAACGCCAAATGCTCATCGATAAAGCTGGCGATAAAGAAATAGCTGTGATCGTACCCAGGCTGACGACGCAAAGTAAGCGGATGCCCAACTTTCTCACACACAGCTTCCAGAGCTTCAGGCTTAAGCTGCTCAACCAAAAAGTTGTCTGCTTCCCCTTGATCAATCAACAAAGGCAAACGCTCGCTGCCTTTATCTGCATTACTTTCCACCAAACACGTCGCGTCCCATTCTTTCCAAACAGCACGGTCTTCACCCAAATACCCCGTAAACGCCTTCTCACCCCAAGGACACTGAGTCGGATTCACAATTGGCGAAAACGCCGATACAGACTGATACACGCCAGGATTCTTCAACGCACAAATCAATGCCCCATGGCCACCCATAGAATGACCTGAAATCGAACGCTTATCCGTCACAGGAAAATTCGACTCAACAAAGTTTGGCAACTCTTGCACCACATAATCGTACATATGATACGTATTCGAATAAGGCGCCACGGTGGCGTTTACATAAAACCCCGCCCCAGAGCCAAAATCATAACTCTCATGCTCACCCGGATACTCAGTGCCTCGTGGACTGGTATCTGGGCAAACAATCGCCAGACCCAACTCCGCGGCTTTGCGAAACGCCCCCGCTTTTTGCGTGAAATTTTCGTCGGTACAGGTCAACCCAGATAACCAATACAACACAGGCACACTCTGCGTTTCTGCTTGAGGCGGCAAATAAATCGCAAACGTCATCTCACCTTTCACCGCCACACTTTCATGCTTATAGCGCTTCAACCAACCACCAAAACTCTTTGTGCTGGATAACAACTCCATATTCATCTCCTATCAATGACAAAAAAGCCCGCTGAGCGGGCTTTTAACATCGGTTATAACAGCTTATTGATCAAACAAGATGACCGTACGAATACTCTTACCTTCGTGCATCAAATCAAACGCTTTATTGATGTCTTCCAAGCCCATGGTGTGTGTCACAAATGGGTCGATCTCAATTTTGCCATTCATGTAATCTTCCACATAACCTGGTAATTGGCTACGGCCTTTTACACCACCGAACGCCGAACCTTTCCAAACTCGCCCTGTCACCAACTGGAATGGACGCGTCGAAATCTCTTGGCCTGCGCCCGCCACACCAATAACAATAGACTCGCCCCAGCCTTTATGACAACACTCAAGAGCCGAACGCATCACCTGTACATTACCGATACACTCAAAAGAGTAATCCACACCGCCATCGGTCATATCAACAATTACCTGCTGAATAGGCGCATCAAAGTTTTTCGGGTTCACACAATCGGTTGCACCAAACTGCTTCGCCATTTCAAACTTAGATTCATTGACATCGATAGCAATAATGCGAGACGCACCGGCCATACGCGCACCTTGGATACAAGACAGACCGATACCGCCAAGACCAAAGATAGCGACCGTATCACCCTCTTCGACCTTCGCCGTGTTTAAGACCGCACCGATACCCGTGGTGATACCACAGCCTAACAGACACACTTTCTCTAACGGTGCATCCACGTGAATTTTCGCTAGTGCGATTTCTGGCACCACGCTGTACTCAGAAAAAGTAGACGTCCCCATGTAATGGAAAATCGGCTCGCCGTTGATGCTAAAACGGCTCGTTCCATCTGGCATCAAGCCTTTCCCTTGCGTTTCACGTACCGCGCTACACAAGTTGGTTTTGCCTGACTTACAGAATTTACACTCACCACATTCTGCAGTGTAAAGTGGAATAACATGGTCACCCACACTCAAAGAGGTCACGCCTTCGCCGACGGCTTCAACAACGCCTGCGCCTTCATGGCCCAAAATGGCAGGAAAAACGCCTTCTGGATCTTCGCCAGACAAGGTAAACGCATCTGTGTGACAAACACCCGTTGCCACCATACGAACTAAGACCTCACCCGCTTGCGGATCTTGTACATCGACTTCTTCAATTTTAAGAGGTTGGCCTGGACCCCAAGCAACAGCAGCTTTACATTTCATGGTTTTCTCCAAAGTGTGTTTAATCGTGTCTTTCTATTTCCAATTCACACAGTCTAGCGACAAATCATTCAGAGGATAATATCTGTTTTAGCAAAGGATTATTGCCATAATGCAACAATCATTTTGAAAACGCGCCAAAACGTTATAATATAACACTTCTATTCTGAATCACTCTCTCTACTTATCGAGCTAAGAAGAAAAGGAGTTGCAATGAAAAACTGGGAAGCCATGGAAGCCTTTGTGGAAGTCGTACGCCAAGGCAGCTTTTCCGCTGCCGCTGCTAAACTCGGGGTTTCCACCTCTCATATCAGTCGACGCATCACGCAACTGGAAGCCGACCTAGGCAGCACACTACTGTTTCGTACCACACGAAGAATTCGCCTAAGCGAAGCGGGTGAGTTGTATTATCAACATTGTCGTGGTTTGCCCGAAGCACTCAGCAGTGCCGAGGAAGTGATTTCAGGATTGAACCAAGCACCGATTGGTCCCTTTAAAATGACCTGCGCCACCACGTTTGGTGAACGCTATATCGCGCCGTTAATGAATGATTTTTTATTGACACACCCCAAGATAGAACTGGACTTTCATCTTACCAACCGAGCGGTAGACATTATCGAAGAGGGTTACGACTTAGCCATTCGCATGGGCGCGATGAAGGATTCCAGCCATTTGTCACGACGCCTATGCGATCGCGTCGAACATTTGTGTGCTTCTCGGGAGTATATTGATCAACATGGTATGCCCCACACTTTAGGGGAACTGGGCAAGCATCGCTGTTTGATTGGCTCGAAAAGTCATTGGTTATTTCAACACAATGGTCAACGTAAAGAAGTGAAAATCAGCAGTCAGTGGCGCAGCAACTCAGGAACCGCCTTACTTGATGCCGTACGCAAAGGCATGGGCATTGCTCAATTACCGGATTATTATGTGCAAGAAGATTTGGCCAATGGCAACCTGATCGCACTCTTGCCCCAATACCAGTACCCTTACAGTGGCGTTTGGCTGGTTTACCCCAAGGTTCGTCAGCCTTCACCAAAATTACAGAGTATCTGTCATTACCTAATCGAGCACTTTAAACAGCCCGATGTTTTTAGCAAATAAAAGTACGCCATTGTCTTCTCGCTCTAAGACAAATCCGAGACCTTGTGCGACTTTAATGGACGCCAGATTGTCTTTTTTTACTTGAGCAATAAAGTGGGCATCAAACGTCGTCAAAAGTTCTGTCAGCATCTTATGGGCAACGCCTTGTCCTCGGGCTTCCGGGGCCACCGTCCAAGACAATTCCCAGGTCGTCTCTTGAGCGTCCATTCTGAGATCAGCACGACAGGTCCCCACTGGGACCCCCGCTTTTTCTGCTATCCAAATACGACGACGCCCGGGCTGAGCAAGAGACGATTGTAACCAATCCAGATGATCCAAGAAGGCGATCTCACCACTGTGATGCGACGCCGCACGAGTGGCAGGATCGTTACGCCATGCCAACAAACGCGTTGCATCGGACAAAGAAGCAACGCGCAAACAGACAGAGTTTCCTGACGACAGGTTACTCGACAAGGGCTTACCCCCCATGAGTTAATTTGGCCGGATCAAGTAGCGCCAGAAGTTCTTCTCGGCTCAGGTCGGTGTGCTCTTCTGCGACATCCACAACAGGACGACCTTCTTTGTAGGCGGTTTTCGCAATGTCTGCCGCCTTGGCGTAGCCAATAATAGGATTTAATGCCGTGACCAAAATGGGATTACGGTGTAAGGCTTCATTAAGCTTGTCTTCATTAACCGTCAGGGTCGCAATGGCACTGTCTGCTAATCGCTCTCCGCTATTTGCCAGCAGTTTAATGCTGTTCAGCAGGTTTTTCGCAATCATCGGCAACATCACGTTTAACTCAAAGTTACCCGATTGCCCACCAATGGTAATCGCTGCGTCATTACCGATCACCTGTGCCGCCACCATGGCCGTCGCCTCTGGAATCACAGGGTTTACCTTACCCGGCATAATAGAAGAACCCGGCTGCAGAGCTTGTAGACTGATCTCTCCTAGCCCCGACAAAGGACCCGAATTCATCCAGCGCAGGTCATTGGCGATTTTCATATAGGTCACTGCCACGGCTTTTAATTGACCGGATAAAGCCACCGCGGTGTCTTGAGAGCCGATTAAAGCAAAAAAGTTGCTCCCTTTACTAAAGGTCACTTGAGTCAAATCCGACAGTTCTTTGGCAAAGGTGTCTGCAAACTCAGGGTGTGCATTAATCCCTGTTCCTACGGCCGTGCCTCCTTGAGCCAGCTGAGTGGTTTTACTCTGCAAATACTGTAGGTTATCAATGTTGTCTTGTAACTGCGCCGCCCACGCATCGAAGGTTTGATCTAGACGCACCGGCATGGCATCCATTAGATGGGTACGACCGGTTTTGGTAAAGCCGGCTAGGGTTTCGCCTTTGGCAAGAATTTGATCACGTAGGTGCGTCAAGGCCGGCAGCAGATGACCGGTTAGCTCCAAGGTCGCACTCACATGAATCGCACTGGGGATCACGTCGTTACTGCTTTGACCGTAGTTCACATGATCATTCGGGTTAATGGCCTCACCGTGATACTGGCTTGCCATGGTGGCGATCACTTCGTTGGCGTTCATATTGGTGCTGGTGCCCGACCCTGTTTGAAACACATCCACAGGGAAATGTTGCATCAGATTATCGGTGTTTAATAATTCATCGCACGCTTGTTGAATGGCTTGAGACTGCTTAGGTGTTAGGCACTCTAAGGTTTGATTGGCACGAGCGGCCGCGGATTTAATCAAGATAAGAGAACGAATAAACGCCTCTGGCATAGGCTCGTCGCTGATGGGGAAATTATTAATGGCACGTTGTGTCTGCGCACCGTACAAAGCCTTTTCTGGCACTGCCAGTTCGCCCATGCTGTCTTTTTCAATACGTGTTTTCATGAATTTTTATCGTCCTTATGTTCAAAAGAAGAAACAAAGTAATGGCTCAAAATTCGTAAATTATGCTCCATCTTAAAATATTCTCGTGCATCTTGATAAGTCACTATCAACTGTTTAAGGCGTAATAGCGGCAAATACACCTTGTCCAAGCAGGTTTGACGCCAATGGGGCGCCAAGGAGGTATCACAAACCGTATCCAGCAACACATTGAATACCCGTTGGTGCAACAAGATCGCATCGTTAATGCTCAAACGCTCTGCGTACTCTTCCGTAAGATTTAAATAATGGTAGAGCACTTCTGGAGAATCCGCACACTGACCGCCTTGAATAACCTGTTCGAGTACTGAAAATGGTACTAAATAATGACTCATTGCCTCACCCTCTTAAACCTAAATGCCTGTATTTGCGGCGTGTTAACCGACATCACACCAATCTAATATCGGTTAACACCGCCCTATAAATGATAACTATTATCAATAATGCCCATAGGATAAAGTCCTGTCAAATAGATGATAACAATTCTTATTAATTTTTAGGGTTTGTGCTTTTTCTTTGATAAAGGTCAACAATGGAAAAACAAAAAAGCCCCTGTCACACAAGGCAACAAAGGCTTTATACAGACGAATACAGCTAAGTCTAATTGATCTGAGAAACGGCTCTAACAAACTTCCCCAACAAACAGTCTTAACAAACCACCCTAGTGGTGATGGCCGCCGACACCATGGGCATGGCCATGGGCAATTTCATCGTTGGTCGCATCGCGCGCATCCACGATTTGAATGTTAAAGGTCAAGTCTTTACCCGACAAAGGATGATTCAAATCCACCATCGCGTGCTTAAGGCCCACTTTAATCACCGTAACTTGACGCATACCTTGGTCGGTTTTGACCATGGCAATCATCCCCGCTTTCCAGCGTTTGGCTCCCTGCAAATGCTTCACCGGCACTTGCTGAGTGCGGTCTTCATGACGTTCGCCATAGGCATCGGCACAGGCGACCGTCACCTCAAACTCATCTCCCACTTCTTTGCCTTCCATTGCCTTTTCTAGCCCTGGAATCACATTGCCGTGACCATGCAAATACGCCGCTGGGTCTTTGCCTGCTGAGGTCTCTAATAACGTCTCACCATCGCGTAAAGTGTAATGAAATTGAACCACTTGATTGTCTGCAATCGACATCGTTTTTCCTTAATATAAAAATGTTAAAAAACCGCTAACTCTAAGCCATCTTCGTGAATAATGATGTCTTTTACCATAGCGGCGGTGGTTTTTTCGAAGGTCGAATGATTCAACACATACACAGGGTGTTCATCAAAATACGCCACCAAGGCTTTCTCGAACTCCCCATGCAACTCGCCTAGGGTAGAACGCAGCATTTTATCGCTGAAACTCGCCCCTTCTACGTCGATTTTAAGGATCTTGGGCGCCACTAAATACAGGCGATCCTCTTCGAGGCGTATCCCAGACTCAAACGATGGGTTCACCTTGGTGGTCAAAGAAATATCCTGACCAAACGCCTTAAGAGTACCGGTTAAATCGCTTTGCAAATCGACCATCACCAATCCCCCGTCCCGCTCAGTAAAATCAATCTTGGCCTGGGTGACCACAAGATCCAGGTTCAATGCCTGGCTGTCCATTTCCAATTGAATGCTTTGCTTGCCCTGCTGTGCTATTTGCTTGGCAACTTCTTGATTTACCTCTTCTTCACTGACTCGAAAACTATTGCAGCCCGCCGTCAGCAACGACGACACCAGTAACGCCAATAAAGTGAGATAACGTGTTGTGTGCATGGTTTCGCCTTTTCTGTTTAATCTAATAAGGGTGTTTCGGTGTTTTTTTAAGTGCTTCTCTCAGGTGCTTTTTTTAGCTTTTTTCCAGTTCTCTATCTTCTAATTCTCTTTTTCCAGCGCTCTCTTTTCCAACGCTCTCTTTTCCAACAACAGCGCATCACGTTTTTCATACCAAAACGCCATGAAATCTTCGCTGACTTTTTGTTCAATCCCTACCGCTTCTTCGGTTGGACAAAACAGCGAAATGGTGAACACATTAAAGCCTTCTGGTGTGGTAGTAATCCGTACCCGTGGCTCAGGACCAGAAATCCGAATGTCTAAGCGCTTTTCAATCAGGCTGTTGTAACGAATCGCCACTTCGTGGAAATGCTCCGAGTATTCGCGAATTTTTTCCAAAATCTGTTCTTTAATAATAAACAAATTCACTTCGTCCGTCTGTCGAGCAATTGAAAAGGTGTGGGTCACATAACGGCGCATGTAGTTCAAATTTTGTACCGTATGCAACAAGAGCACACTGTTTGGCACCACCGTAGTACGCCCTGTATAGGTATAGGTGCCGCCTTTTAAATCCACTTCGAACAAGGTGGTGGATAACCAATCACTGTCGGTCACCTCCCCCTCGTAATTGGCAATACGAATCCAATCACCGACCTGATAGGGCCGCGTGCTGGCGCGGTAAAACGCCCCGATAATACACGCAATAAATTCTTTGGTGGCAATCACCAAAGCCACCATAAAGGCCGCAATGGAAATCGCGATGTTTTGCAATTCCGATGACCAAATTAAGACCAGCCCCACCACCAGCAGCAAATTAAAAATGTTGTCTACGGTATTGATACGTTGCCGTCTTTGGTCGTTTTCGAGCTTTTGATTGATGCGAATCATGCGCTTGGTATAACGTCGAATCAGATACGACAAGACAATCCAAGTAATCGTAAACACGACCTCAAGGTGATCCATCAGAATGGAGAAGTCCAATTGGGAAAAATCAACAGGCATATGAAGGGGTTTCCTTTTTTAAGGCGGTCACTTTAACAATCATTGACAAAATCAACAAATAAAAGCGCTAGACAAGACACAAAATAATACTGTACATTTATACAGTATTATTTTTGATGAGGTGGACCATGCCTGTAATTACCCAATATGTTGTTGAACGCGATGGAACCGAAAAAATGACCTTTACGTCCAAAACCGAAGCCGATGCTTACGATAAACTTCTAGACACCGCCGACGCTTTGTACGAACTCCTTGATGGCAGCGATCTGGCAGGAGACCATGCGCAAAAAGAAGCCTTGTCGATGTACCTGGCAGAAAATAAAGACGCCTTACTGAATGTGCTGGGCAACAAAAAGAAAAGCCCGGCAAAGCCGAAAAAAAGCCGTCAAAAAGACACTGACAGTCAACTAGACTTAAGCGACTCGACCCCAAAAAAGCCCCTTGAAGACCTTGTCATCGAACCCGACGAAGACATCCTATACAGCGAAACAGACAGCGAAGACAGCAATCGCGCGTCTTTTGATGAAGACATCCTTGACTACGCAGAAAGCGACGCCGCATAAGAGTAAAAACACTGACATGGATGTGAGTGTGCCCTTTTATTTTTAGGTACAATAGCTGTCTATTTCTTGCTTGCTGATTGTCCACCCTATGAAGCCCCTTGCCTCTCCGAAAAATACCCTCGATAAAAACATGCTTGGCGTGTTTCGTTACAGTCGCCGTGCCATTGAACTTGTGTGGCAAACCTCCCCAGCCTTGACCCTCGGTCTTGCCCTCGCCACCCTGATTGCTGGGGTTTTACCAGCGGCCATGGCGTACATCGGACAGTTAATCGTCGACGCGGTCGTTGCGGCCATGGCGCGTTACCAGCAAGATCAAGTACTGCATTACCAAACCGCCCTCAACTACGTGGTGCTCGAAGGTATCTTGGTACTGGCGGTGGCGGCCGCACAGCGTGCATTAACCGCACAAAAAGCGATTTTACAGGGCTTGCTCGGGCAAAAGGTCAATCTGATGATCTTGGAAAAAGCCCAGACGTTAACCTTATCGCATTTTGAAGATTCAGAATTTTACGACAAACTGGTGCAAGCCCGTCGGGAAGCCTCCAGCCGCCCCCTTGCCTTGGTAAACAAAACCTTTACCTTGTTGCAAAATGCTCTTTCTCTGTCCAGTTTTGCGGTCTTATTGTGGCACTTTTCCCCTTGGGCTCTGGTGCTACTGGTATGCGGTGCCTTACCGGCGTTTATCGCGGAAGCCAAATTTTCTGGCGATGCTTTTTTGATGTTTCGCTGGCGCTCCCCTGAGGTACGCCAGCAAAACTATCTGGAAACCCTGTTAGCCCGTGAAGACAACATCAAAGAAGTGCGTCTCTACCAACTGGGTGAACGCTTCTTAGCACGCTATGCAACGATCTTTGCCACGCTGTTTAAAGAAAGCAAACGCTTGATTTTACGGCGTGAAAGCTGGGGCTTTGCCCTAGGCGTGATCAGCACCCTGGTGTTTTACGGCGCCTACGCGTGGATCGTCCGTGACACCATTATTGGCGTCATTACCCTAGGCCAGATGACCATGTATCTGCTGTTGTTTCGACAAGGACAGGGCGCAGTTTCCACCTCACTGACCGCCATCAGCGGCATGTATGAAGACAATTTGTATTTGTCCAACCTCTACGATTACCTAGAACAAGAGACGCCTCAAGCCAAAGCCGGTCTGCTGGTCGGCCCTGTGCCCCATGATGGCATTCGTTTTGAGCAGGTGAGTTTTCAGTATCCGGGCAGTGATAAGCCGGCCTTATCGGAGGTTACACTCCATATCCGCCCAGGGCGCAGCTTGGCTATTGTGGGTGAAAACGGCTCGGGCAAAACCACTTTGATCAAGCTGCTGACACGACTCTATCACCCCACAGAAGGACGCATCCTGCTGGATGGACTGGACTTACGGGAGTGGAACGAAGCCGCGCTGTTAACACGGGTTGGGGTTATTTTTCAGGACTTTGTGCGCTACCAGTTCACCGTAGGCGAAAACATCGGAGCCGGTGACAACGCTCGCTTTGACGACGAAGCTGGTTGGCAACAGGCCGCTGCACTGGGTAAGGCCACCGACTTTATCGAGCATTTAAGTCAAGGCTATCAAACCCAATTAGGGCGCTGGTTTAAAGGTGGTCAAGAATTGTCAGGGGGACAGTGGCAAAAAATCGCTTTGGCGCGGGCTTTTATGCGTGAAGACGCCGATATCTTGGTACTTGACGAACCCACGGCCGCCATGGACGCGCAAGCCGAAGCCAATATCTTTCAGCACTTCCAAGCGCACACCAAAGACAAGATGGCGATCTTGATTTCCCACCGCTTTTCCACTGTGCGCCTCGCCCATGAAATCATCGTGATGGAACAGGGTCACATTAAAGAGCGCGGCACCCACGACGCCTTATTGGCGCAACAGGGGCAATACGCGCACTTATTTACACTTCAGGCGGAAGGCTATCGTTAACATCAAACAATGAACCTCTCGTGGCTAAAGCTATCGAGTTTCCAAGACAAAAACCTAAGCTAATGTCCTTTGTTGTAAGAAAGGTTGGTGCAAGACTTGCCACCGAGTGGTGGTCTGACGTCAGCTTTTTTGCGCGAACAAACAAGGTGACATTTCCGAAGAAACAGCCTCTAACTTTCCTGATTTTTTAACTGATGACAGCTCATTCACCAGTGGCGGGGATACCGCCTTCTTCTTTCTAATTGCCGTCTTCTTACGAGTTTTTGCTTTGTCAGCAAACGTAGACTCTTTGATGTAAGTCACAGCGCGTTGTGCTATTACTTTTGCTGCATTTTCGTCAGCGTGAAATGTGCCACATCCGTTCAGGCAAACCAGCGTTGATTGATTTGGCCTGGTGGTGTTTTTGGTTTTGCATACGTGACAGGTTCTTGATGTGTAAGATGGGTTTACTTCGACCACCGCCTTTCCATGGTCGCTAGCCTTGCACTTGATGTACGTGCCAAGCCTCCCAAGAGACACATTGAGCAAAGAACGGTTTAGGCCGCTTTTTGCTTTGCCATTATTCTTAACGTATTTGCGACCTGTTGCATTGCGCTTAGGCTTTGCCTTGCTCGTCATGTTGACTAACTTTAAATCTTCCAAGCTAATGATAGGCTTGGCCTGCATGACGATTTCTTTAGAAATGGTATGGCAAAAGTTCTCGCGGATATTGGCCGTTTTGCTGTCTAATTTCGAAATCTTGACGGCCAATTTCCGTTGCCCCTTGGATTCGCAACGGTGCTTATTTTTGTTTTTATTGAGGCGTTTTTTGTTCGATAAAATACGTTGATAGCGCGCTTTTCTCTTATTGAGCGCTTTTAGTTTGGCGGTCTGCGTGGGGCTGTAAGCATATCGTGCGCCCTCACTGGTGCAGGCAGGAAGAACGACACCACGGTCAATCCCTGTGATCTGCGCAAGTAAATCATCGTCATTACAGCCTGCAAAGCCACCAAGCAGCACTTCGTTTGTGGGCAGTTCTACACCATCATTATATGACCCAGAAAGAGTAAACTTTTCTCCCAATCTTGAGACTCTAAATTGCTTACAGAGTTGATCTGGTGCGTAGCTTAGTTGAATCGAAAACAGCTTTTGCCGTTTCTTAGTCGCATTGTCAAAGAAGGTTAAGAGCGTTTTGTTTTCATTGAGCGGCTCAAGAACGAACATTTCTTTTGTGATCAATGCGCTGCGCTTTTTGCCGCGCCCCTTCTTTTTGGGGAACTTACGCAAACCTACACGAGAGGCTTCTACGTCAGAAAACGCAAGGCTTGCTGCATTGCGCATAATTTGGGGAGGAATTTCCTTTAAGAAAGGTAGATCCTGATTTGTGCGTATGTGGCTGTAGGCTTGATTGATGCGTTCTCCCTTACTCTCAGCAAGCAAGCTCACATACTCAGATAGCTTCTGATTGCGCATAACATTGGACGCACCAATCCACTGGGCAAAGCAAGTAGCCTGACGGCCACTTAATTTGTCAGAGATATTGATGCTAAATCCACGTATTGCCATGCGGAAGATGCCTTGTAATGTGTGTATGGACAGACTAAACTATCTTGATTATTAAATCAAGTATGAGGTTAATATGTACGAATGGAGAACAGGAAGAAGTTGTGTTTATAAAAACCAAGTTCATCTAGTGTTTGTTACGAAATATAGACGATCTGTTTTTACCTTAGAAATGGGTGAACGTCTTCGTGAGGTGTTTTCTGAGACTTGCGATCAAATGCAATGCGAGTTGATGGAGTACAGCTTTGAGGACAATCATGTGCATTTGATGGTGCAGGCACATCCTAAAGTAGCGATATCAAATGTGGTCGGAAAGTTGAAAGGCAAATCTAGCTACGTACTACGCAAAGAGTATTGGGAAAGCGTTCGCACCAAACTGTGGGGTGATCGATTCTGGTCGCCAAGCTATTGCGTAGTTTCATGTGGAGGCGGCAGTTTGGAGCAAGTGGCCGCCTATATTGAAAGCCAGAATAAACCGCCCTCTAGTAAATCTGTCAAACAAAGTAAAGCCATCAGCAAGCAATAAAGCTTCGCTTTACGTAAGGCTTAACTCGCCGCTAAAGCAAGCGAGAATGCGCCTTAGCCTTGTTCAAGTACGCGGGGACAGTGAAGCCCTGCCGACTCGGGCGCAGCTTAGCGAATTAGAAAACGCTGCGGCGTATCAAAAATAAACGTGCTTATCCAGGTAAGCCTGTTTAATGTGTTCGATTAATAAGCGCAGTTTCTCAGGCAGGTACTTGGTGTAGGGATAGACGGCGTAGACGCCGAGTTGACGGGGTTGGTAGTCGGTGAGGATGGCTTGCAGTCTGCCGCTTTGTAGGTCTTCGTACACGGAACAACGGGGCACGTAGACGATGCCAAAACCCGCTAATGCCGCTTTGCGCAAGGCTTGGGCATTATTGGTGGCAAAACTGCCGTTGATGCGTACACTGCATTCTTTGCCTTGGTGAGTAAAGCGCCAGTCGAATGACCCTTGGGCTTGGTAGGTATACGCCAAGCAATTATGGTGTTTTAACGCTTCTAGCCTGCGTACTGTCCCGTGTTTGGCCAGGTAATCTGGGGAGCAGCACACCACCCAGTTAGAGGTGATTAAGGGTTTGGCAATTAAGCTGGAATCTTCCAATTTGCCGGTACGAATCGCCAAGTCTAGCCCTTCCGCCACCAAATCAACAAAGTCGTTTTCCATGCGCATGTCGACGGTGATGTTAGGGTATTGCTGACAAAAATCCGCCACGGCTTCGGCCAGCAGTAATTCCCCTGAAATGGTCGGCACCGACATTTTAATGGTGCCAGTAACCCCCTGACTGAACGCCGACACCGAGGCAATGGCGTCGCTGACTTGGCCTTCAATGTTTTTAGCATGAACGTAAAGGCTCTCCCCTGCTTCGGTCAAACTGAGCCGACGGGTGGTGCGATGGATCAACTGAACCCCGAGGTCTAATTCCAAGCGGCTAATGCGTTTGCTTAACGCCGGTGTCGATAAACCGACATTTAAGGCTGCCTTATTAAAAGAGCCGCTGTCGGCCACCGCCACAAATAAGGTTAAATCAGCCGAGTTCAATAGCATTATCCTTGCGACATTAGGTCGTTTTAAGAAAGAGTTTATTAGTTTATGTCGTATTTATTGTAAATAGCGCAGGCGTTATAGTGACTCGATACGATATAAGGAGCAACCCATGCGACTCAAAGACTGTCATAATTTTCAAGACTTTCGCACTTTGGCGAAAAAGCGCCTGCCCAGCCCGATTTTTAATTACATCGATGGCGGCGCCGACGATGAAACCACTTACCGACGCAACACCGCGGCGTTTGACACCTGTGATCTGGTGCCCAGCGTATTGACCGGCGTAAAAGACGTGGATTTGTCCGTCACCGTGATGGGGCAAAAACTCGACTTACCAATCTACTGTTCGCCGACGGCATTGCAACGCTTGTTCCATCACGATGGCGAGCGCGCGGTGGCCAAGGCGGCGGAAAAATACGGCACCATGTTTGGGGTATCGTCTCTGGGCACGGTGAGCATGGAAGAGATCGCTCAGCAAACCAATACGCCTCAGGTGTATCAGTTTTATTTCCATAAAGACCGCGCCTTAAACCGCGCCATGATGCAAAGAGCCAAAGACTCGGGCATTCAGGTGATGATGCTGACGGTGGATTCCATCACCGGCGGTAATCGCGAGCGGGATTTGCGCACTGGCTTCTCGATTCCTTTTAAGTTGAATTTGAGTGGCATGTTGCAGTTTGTGTTGAAACCCATGTGGGGCATTAATTACGTTACCCACGAGAAATTTCGTTTACCCCAGTTGGAAGAGCACGTGGACATGGGATCAGGTGCCACCTCCATCGGCGATTACTTTACCAATATGCTCGATCCTTCGATGGATTGGGACGATGTGGCCGAGATGGTGAAATTTTGGGATGGGGAGTTTTGCTTAAAGGGCATTATGAGTCGGGAAGACGCCCGTAAAGCGGTGGAGATTGGTTGTACTGGGGTGATTATTTCCAACCACGGCGGACGCCAACTTGACGGCTCCCGCAGTTCGTTTGATCAACTTGCGGAAATCGTCGACGAAGTGGGCGATGAAATCGATGTGATTTTTGACAGCGGCGTACAGCGCGGTACCCATGTTTTAAAAGCCTTATCCCTTGGTGCAAAAGCCGTTGGCGTTGGTCGTATGTATCTTTACCCCTTGGCGGCCGCTGGGCAACCTGGGGTGGAACGCGCTCTGGGCTTGATGAAAGCCGAACTTGAGCGCGACATGAAACTGATGGGCAAAACCTCGATTGATCAACTCACAAAAGACAACCTGAGATTTCGGTCTTAGACGCGCCTCTATAGGGTGCTGAGCGCACCGCCTTTTTCGACGGCGGTTTTATAGGCCGGTAAGGCTTCTATCTGTTTGATGTAGCGGGTGATGTTGGGATAACGCGCCGCTGGCCAGTCAAAAGCCGACGCCATGAGGGGAAAGCTCATTTGGATGTCGGCGGCGGTGAGCTGTTCTCCCGTTAGCCAGGTGTGTTGCCCTAGGGTCTGTTCGATCAGTTGCATTTGCGGTTGCAAACGTGGCTGGATAAATTTCTCCTGTACCTTGCAGCTGATGACCTTGGCAATGGGTTTAACAAAGAACGGCATGGGGCTTTCTGGGATCTTGGCCAACACCAGTTTCATCACTAATAGCGGCATCATGGAGCCTTCGGCGAAGTGCAACCAGTAACGGTAGTCCAATAAGGCTTGACCGCGGGTGGGCTTTAGGCGTTGTTCGCTGTCGTAGCGGTCAATCAGGTAGTCGATAATGGCACCGGATTCGGCCACAGTGACGAGGTCGCCACTACCGTCATTATGAGTGTCATTATTTGTATCACTTAAGCCATTAGAATCGGTGATCACCGGAGATTTCCCGAGAGGGTGGACTTTTTTTAACGCAGCAGGGGCTTCGGAGGTCTGGCTGTCGCGCTTGTATTCGATGATGTTGTAATCTTGTCCAAGCTCTTCAAGCAACCATAGAATGCGTTGTGAGCGGGAATTCTCTAAATGGTGAACGGTAATCATGTAACCTCCTTCTCTGCGTTAATGGCCAATGCTTTGTTCAGTGTGTGTGTTTGTCGTCTGTTTTCATGCCGCTGGTTTTAGGTTGTCTGTTTTTATTAGCGAACTTTCTACATACGCCGTGCGATGAAAAAAGGATGACTACAGAGCAATGGCGATTGAGCAAATAACCATCAAATTGGCATTAACCACAGTGCCACCAACCAGGCTAAACCAATAAACAAAGAGAAGATCACGCCCCATCGGGGTGTCTGAATGGGCTCTTGTGAAAACAGTCGAGAGCCTTGTGATCTACTCAAGGGCTTGCGACCATGCACCATGGCGGCAATAAGGCGCTCTTTTAGGCGTATTTCATGGTACAGAACCGCTAATACGTGTATGGCAACGAGCCCGAGCAGTATGTCGGGCAGTTGTCGATGAAGTGACGCCAGTTCGCTGGCTAGGTCAGCGGAGACCTGGTCGTTGAAGGGGCCGAACCAGAAGATATCATCGCTGGTGAAGAGGCCCGTTGCCCATTGTGCGGTTAATGCGCCCAGCAGTACGAGCACCATGAGGCCGCCCAAGGGGTTGTGGCCTAAGTGGGCTTGGGGGTGACCGGTTAGTAGGCTTTTTAGGTAATCGATGGTGACGCGGGCGCTTTTGATAAAGGTGTGAAAGCGGGCATGGTAGGAACCATAGAAGCCGTAGAGAATGCGGGCAATGACGACGGCGGAGAGGCTGTAGCCTAGGTAGAAGTGGTATTCGATGTATTGGCCGTCGGATTTTCCCGATAGGATGAGTCCGGTGAATAAGAGTACGATGAGCCAGTGGCTGAGGCGTATTGGCCAGTCCCATACTAGGGTGGTTTTCATGGGGTTCTCCTTTTGTTGTGTTTTTTAAACTCGTTTTTTAGGCTTATTTTTTAAATTCATTTTTTTAAGAGTAAAGGTTTGAGGTAGTTGCTTATGGTTAGTTTTGATGGTGATTACGCATCGTTAGGGTTACAGGGTCAAGCAAATTTGTACAGTGAGCATTTGGCGACGCTGCGGACGCGTTACGATGAGGCGATGACGCATTTTGAGTTGGATGCGGTTGTGTTGGCATCGGGCAGTAAGAGTTTTTATTTTCAGGATGATCATGCGCATCCGTTTCATGGGTATTCTGGGGCGCAGCAGTGGTTGCCCTTTACTTTGGGGTCTGACACCTTTGTGGTGTTGCGTTTGGGGCAGAAGCCGATGTTGGTGTGGCCGGTGCGGGAGGATTTTTGGCATGCGCCCTACCCTGTGCCCAGTGGGGATTGGCAGGGTGAGTGGGATATTACCCTCTGTAGAAAAGAAGAAGGTGTTTCTAAAAAAGAAGAAAGTGTTTCTAAAAAAGAAGAAAGTGCTTCTAAGAAGAAAAAGCGTTGGTTTGATTGTCTTCCGAGTCGTACGGCTTGGTTGGGGCCGGAGTCGGTTGAGCTGCAGGCGGCGCTGAGTTTGGTGGCGGTGCCAGGGCTGAAGGCGTATGTGGATTTTGATAAGGCGGTGAAGACGCGGTTTGAGTTGGCGGCGATGGCCCGGGCGAATGTGCGTGGTGCGGCGGGGCATGTGGCGGCGAAGGCGGCTTTTTTGGCGGGTAAGAGTGAGTTGGCGGTGCATTTGGCGTTTTTGCAGGCCAGTGGTCAGAGTGCGTTTGAGGAGCCTTATCCGGGGATTGTGGGTTTGAATGAGCATGCAGCGGTGTTGCATTATGAGTTTAAGGATTCGGTGTCTCAGGCGGTGTCGCGTTCGTTGTTGATTGATGCGGGGGCGAGTGAGCATGGGTATGCCAGTGATATTACGCGGACGTTTGTGGCTAATACTTCAGCGACTGAGTCGTCAGAGCAAGACGCTGAGTTCGCGGCCTTATTGAGGGATATGAATCGTTTGGAGGAAGGTTTGTGTGCTGAGGTGACGTCGGGGGTGGCGTTTCGGGATTTGCATGCGGTGTGTTTGCGCGGTATCGCGGGGGTGCTGTATGAGCATGGTGTGTGTCGTTTGGGGGTGGAGGAGCAGTTGGCGAAGCGGATTCCGCAGGTGTTTTTCCCCCATGGTTTGGGGCATTTGTTGGGGTTACAGGTGCATGATGTGGGCGGGCATCAGGTGGATAAGGCGGGGACGCTGAGTTTACCGACGGAGGATGCGCCGTTTTTGCGTTTGACGCGGTCATTGGAGGAAAATATGGTGGTGACGATTGAGCCTGGGTTGTATTTTATTCCGATGTTGTTGGAGAAGATGCAGGCAAGTGTGCCGCAGCATGGTTGTGATCTGGCGAAGATTAAGCGGTTAATGCCCTATGGGGGAATTCGGATTGAGGACAACGTGCAGGTTACGGCGGAGAAGCCGGTGAACCTGACTCGGGAGGCGTTTGCCAAGATCGGGGCTTAGTGTTCTAAGCCCGTTTTTCAATGTAGCATCAGTCCATAAACCCCTCTATGGCCAGCAGGTCTCTTCACCTACTAAACCATGAATGGTGCACTTATTATCTGAATTTGCGTAATATTATTTAATAATCTGATACAATTTTGCGTCTTTAAAAATGGTGTAGTAAAAAGGAAGTTTTCCAATGCAATACAGGGCTGATATACAGATTCTAAGAGGAATCTCAGTACTCTTAGTGGTTTTGTTTCATTTAGGGTTTAACTCATTTCAAAGCGGCTTTCTTGGTGTTGATGTCTTTTTTGTTATAAGCGGTTTCTTGATGGCTGTTTTATATGATCATCGAGACATTAAAGGCTTTTTCAAACGTAGGGCTATACGGTTACTACCTGCTTTTTATGTCACTATAGTTTTCACTGTAGTTTGTTCGACTCTTTTCTTAACAAGAAATGAGTCTGTTCAGGTATTCCACCAAGCCTACTTAGGTAGTATTTTCGCTTCAAATATAGGTTTTTGGTTTGAAAATAGCTACTTTTCAGATTCTGCTTTCAAACCACTTCTTCATCTTTGGTCTTTAGGTGTAGAGGTTCAATTTTACTTGATGGTGCCATTATTGGCTTTCTTTTTCAGGAAATCTAAATGGCTTCTGATAGGATTTACAGTGATCTCTGTTGTACTATGTTTCTGGGCAACAACAGTTTCACCTAAGACAAGTTTCTTTATTACACCATTTAGAGTGTGGGAGTTTTTGATTGGCTACAGTGTTGCTATATTCTTCTCAAATAATGGCAACACCTTAAGCTCAAACACAAGCAGAAGATATTATGGAATAATTGGCGTAGTTGCGTTATTAATTATTCCTCTGTTACCTGTAGATGGCGAAGCAACGTCTTACTTAATTGGTCATCCTGGTATTTTTTCACTTTTAGTCACTATATTTACTGCCGCCGTATTGTTTTTTGGCTTACCTGTCAAACTAGAATCCTCTATAATAGGGAAAGTGCTTGTTAAACTTGGTGAATATTCATATTCTATCTATTTAGTACATTTTCCAGTTATTGTTATTTACAATAGCAAACCATTTATGGGAACGATTTATGGTACAGAGTCTTATTATGATTTAGTAAAAGTTGTCCTCATTATCGCTGTACTATCAATATTTTTACATTTATGCGTTGAGAAGCAGAAGCTTCCTAAGTTATTTTCAAATAATTGGAGGATGTTTACATTATTATCAAGTCTGCTTATTATGATCTTGGCTACCTCAGCTAATACGCTACAAGATAGATCATTAGACCCTACTGAGAAAGTAATCTTTTCAGCAGAAAATGATAGGTCAGTTTATCGTTGTGGTAAGGCAATTCGAATCTTAGATCCTAAAGCAGCTGTTTGTGAGCTAACAGGGATTCCTGAAAACGAAGCTGTGGGCTCTATAATGCTTGCAGGTAACTCTCACGCTGATGCAGCGAAACCAGCTTTTATAAAAGCAGCAAAAGAATCAAATTTTAATCTTTTCTTTTTTGTATCAAACTCTGTCATGAATACAGATGGCCCATCAGTTAAGTTTATTGTAAATCAGGCAAAAATTAATAGCGTATCAACCATATTTGTACACCAATTTGAGAAATCATTTGATACTAAAATGCTATCAGACCTTATATCAGAAGCAATGGAGTCTGATATTGATATAGTATACGTGGAGCCAGTTCCGACTTGGAATGTGGATATCCCAAGTTCAATGTGGAAAATTGAAAAAGGGTTAGCGAAAAACTTAATAGAAAAACAGTCTATTTCTGATTATTATAAAAAAACAAATATTTTTTCTGAACTAGATAACATTGAGTCTGATAATTTCTCAAGAGTTTCGACAGTTAATACTTTTTGTAAGCCTCAGTGCGATTATAGCAATGAGGATAGTACTCCACTTTACTTCGATCGACACCACTTAACAGCTACTGGTGCTGAGAGGCTATATCCGATCATATCCGATGCACTTATAAAGCTAAAAATTAAGCTCCAGTTAAATAACTAAAGTATAAAAAGTAGACATATGTTTGCTTCTTTATTAGTCTTGCGGCGTTTGCTGGTAAGTTCGGTATCGGCGAAGGATAGTTGATTCATCGTTGGCTGAAATCGTAGTTGTCTTAAGTCATATAGATTATCTCATTCTACCGTCTTAATCGCATGTTCCTTAATACACATTAAACGAGTCGCTTGCTGACATATGAAAATGCTGTTTTTAATCTAAAACTTTTTAAAAAAATAGATTGAACTCAGGAAGTAATATTTTCTTTGTCACAATCATGTTTTTTTAGTAAAATTTGTATAACTTTTATTATTATGGATCTTACTTTATGAATTTCAGACAGGATGTGAATGTGTTAAGGGGCTTATCAGTCCTGATAGTAGTAATCTTTCATTTTTTCCCTAAAGTCTTACCTAATGGGTATTTGGGCGTTGATGTATTTTTTATAATATCAGGTTTTTTAATATCACTGAGCATATTAAAAGACAAAAAAGAAGATAGATTCTCATATCTCTCTTTTTATAGAAGGAGAATTCATAGAATACTTCCATCTGTATTGGTAATGTTTTTAGTTGTAACAGTCGCTCAATTTTATATTCTTTTACCATCAGATTTAGTAGGGTATTCTTCCAGTTTACAAGCATCATTATTATTCATACCTAATATATATTTTTTTATTACAGGAGGATATTTTGGAGGCAATGATAGTGTAAAACCACTACTGCATATGTGGTCACTAGGCGTTGAAGAACAGTTTTACATACTTTTTCCATTTTTATTTGTTTTAAGCATAAAATTCATAAAGAACAATAAAGTTTTTTTATCTTTTGTTCTTTTCATAATGATAGTTTCTTTTTCTCTAAATATATATGTTGACTCAATTGGTGGGGAAAACGCATCTTTTTTTCTTCTACCGACAAGATTATGGCAGTTTTTGTTTGGAGTTTTAGCTGCCATTTTTTTATTCTATAGAGATGGTCAGACTTTGAACTTGAGGTATCTTTCTTTTTTTGGCATCGCCTTAGTATTTTTAAACGTTCTATATACTTTTACCTTTATGCCTGCTGCCGTTTTGATTAGTTTTGGTGTTTTTATAATTATTATAAATTCGTATGGGGTTGGTGATAATTTAATAGTAAAAACACTTTCTTTTTTAGGTAAAATATCATTCTCTCTTTATGTTTGGCACTGGCCTATTGCTTCATTTTTAAACTACTATAATATCAAGAGTGTAAGTTTTGAGCAGGCACTTTTAGGTTTTATTATTAGTATTCTTATTGCTTTTTTGTCATGGCGATTTATTGAAGAACCCTTTAGAAAGCCTCTTCGTACCAAACGTTTATTAAGCATTATCTTTTTATTCTATATAGTATTAATCAGTGTTAGTTATGCAACTATTAGTAATATGGGGTTTCCGCAGCGTTATGAAAAAAATACTGGTAATATTGCTTCAGCAGTAGATAGTAACTTTAGATGTCCAAAGTTTGATACTTTTCTTTATGGTGGTTCGAAAGCATGTTTCATAGAAGTTAATGATAATGGTAAGTATAGAACAGCTGTTCTAGGTAATTCACATTCTCTTATGTATGCCCCTGTTATTTCAGAAACAATTAAAGAAAATTTACTGGTAATACCATTGAATGGTTGTACACCAACGTCTGATATAAATTTGAATACACAGTGTATCAATCAATTTAATAAGAATTTAGAAAAAGTAAAAGAAGACAGTAACATTAAAAAAATTATAATAGGAACTACATGGGGAAATAGTGTCATGGTTGACTCAAAGGGTGAATCAATTAATGTTAGTCATGAAAGTTTTAACTCTAGCCTGAAGAAAACAATTAGTTACTTACAAGAAAGTGGTAAAGAAATATTTTTAATAGGGCCAATCTCAACCCCTTCTCATGATAATAACTTTGCCTCTGATTTAAGTAGATCATTAGCATTTAATAAAGATTCTAGCAGCATTAAAAAGAGTAACTCCTTAGATGAGTTTTTAGATAACTACTTGAATGATATTGTTTTTTGGAGAAAAGAATTGGGTCATAATTTCATCCAGACATACAAAGAGCTGTGTGATGATACTCTTTGTTATTTTGGAAGAGATGGGGTGGCATATTTTTCAGATAATAACCATTTAAGTAAAGAGGGTAGTGAAAAAACAAAAGATGCTTTTCATTTGAGTCTTTCAAAATAAAAAACACTAAAGATGTATTCTACAGATTTAAGAGTACAACATTGAATCTGTAGTTAGTCGACCTTGAATAACTCTCAACCTATTGAATTTATTGTGTTTTTATTAGATAGTTAATGCTTAAATCCTATGGGTGAACCATCCCATTGCTCACGTGGTACGGGCTTAGTTTTCTAAGCCCGTTTTTCAGTTAAGCCGTTTCGTAGCCGTTGGGGTTGTTGGATTGCCAACGCCAGGTGTCTTGGCACATTCTGGTGAGGTTGTATTCTGCTTGCCAGCCCAGTAGCTCTTTCGCTAAGGCAGGGTCTGAGTAGCAGGCGGCGATGTCGCCAGGGCGTCGGTCGACGATTTTGTAGGGCACGGTTTTGCCGGAAACGGTTTCAAGGGCACGTACCATTTCCAGTACGGAGTAGCCGTTGCCGGTGCCTAGGTTGACGACGATATGACCAGAGTTTTGCAGTACTTTGTTTAAGGCGCAAACGTGGCCTTTTGCTAGGTCAACGACGTGGATGTAATCACGGACGCCGGTGCCGTCTGGGGTGTCGTAGTCGTCGCCGAAGACGCTTAAGCTGGCCAATTTGCCTACGGCCACTTGGCTGATGTAGGGCATTAAGTTATTAGGGATGCCTTTAGGGTCTTCGCCGATTAGACCAGATTCGTGGGCGCCGATGGGGTTGAAGTATCGCAGTGTGGCGATGTTCCACGCTTGATCGGCTTTATTAATGTTAGCCTTGGCAATGTCGGTGAGTATGTCTTCCACCATGAGTTTGCTGGCGCCGTAGGGGTTGGACGTTGAGGTGGCGAAGTCTTCTCGGATGGGGACGGATTTTGGTAAGCCGTAAACAGTGGCGGAGGAGCTAAAGATAAAGTTTCTTAGGCCCGCGCGTTCCATGGCTTTGATAAGGTTTAGGCTGCCAGACACGTTGTTTTCGTAGTATTTGAAGGGTTTTTCAACCGACTCCCCTACGGCTTTTAACCCAGCGAAGTGCATAACGGCGGCGAAATCATAGTGTTCAAATACGCGATTAAGGAAAGCAGTGTCGAGTATGTCGCCTTTGATAAAGGTCGGACGTTTGCCGGTGATGGTGTTGATACGATCAAGAACCAGTTCACTGCTGTTGGATAGGTTGTCGATGATAATGGGCTCGAAGCCTGCTTGGATGAGTTCGATGCAGGTGTGGGAGCCGATGTAACCGGTGCCGCCGGTGACTAAGATGTTCATGTGTATACTCCAAATTCTTTTGTCAATCGTGGTGTTTCAGACCACATGTCCGATATGTCTATAAACTAAACGCCAGATAACACTCGTGCCTCGTTCATCTGCCCTACAAAGTTTGTTCTTTAAGTGAGACAACATTAGCGTTTGCTTTGATGGTATCGGCCTGTTGTTTTTGTCGGGCATTCCATACCAGGTCACCGATGCCGTCAGTGGGGCTGAAGTCGGTCGGGGCGTCGATCAGTAGTTGACGGATGGTTTCGTGGTCAAATCGATGGCAGGCTTGGTCAAGTTTTTCCATGGTGTCTGTGTATTCACTCAAGGGTAAAAAACGTTCTTTGGCGGTCATGATGCGTTCATGGCGAGTGCCTTCGACGTTGTCACCGATCAGCAGTTCTTCAAACAGTTTTTCCCCTGGGCGCAGGCCAGTAAATTGTATTTCAATGTCGCCACCTGGGTTGTCGGCGGATTTCACTTCTAGGCCAGACAGTCGAATAAGGTTTTCCGCTAAATCAACGATTTTCACCGGTTCGCCCATATCAAGCACAAAGACGTCACCGCCCTTCCCCATGGCGCCGGCTTGTATCACCAGTTGGGCCGCTTCAGGGATGGTCATGAAGTAGCGAATAATATCTGGGTGGGTCACGGTAATGGGTTGGTTTTCCATGATTTGTTTTTTGAATACAGGGATAACGGAACCAGAGGAGCCTAATACGTTGCCAAAGCGCACCATGCAAAAACGAGTGTGTTCTTCACGTCGGGCGGCTTTGTTGGCTTCCTGTTGTGCTAGGGCTTGAAGGCCCAGTTCGGCCATGCGTTTGGTCGCGCCCATGACGTTGGTGGGGCGTACGGCTTTGTCGGTAGAGATCAGCACAAAGGAGGACACACCAGATTCAATGGCGGCTTTGGCGCAGCAGAAGGTGCCGAAGACGTTGTTACGCACGCCTTCAACGACGTTGTATTCCACTAGGGGTACGTGTTTGTAGGCAGCGGCGTGGTAGACGGTATCAACACTGAAGGCCTTCATGGTGGAAGCCAGGCGGTTAATGCGTTGCACTGAGCCGATCAAGGGAACTAGGGTGAGTTTAGGCGCCAGTTTTTCTTTTAATGCGGTGAGCTCTTTGTCAATTTGATAAACCGCAAATTCCGATACGTCAAAGAGGATTAAGGTCGTCGGTTTGAGTTTGAGAATTTGTCGACACAGTTCGGAGCCGATAGAGCCGCCCGCACCGGTGACCATGACGACTTTGTCGGTGATGTTAGCACCCATAAGCATGGCATCGGGTTCAACGACGTCACGACCAAGTAGGTCATCAACGGCGACGTCTTGTAGTTCGCTGACACTGGCTTTGCCGGTAACGATGTCATCGAAGTCAGGGACGGTAAGCACTTCGACCGGATACGGCATGAGTTTTTCAATCACTTGTTTACGCTCTGATCGACTGGCTCTGGGGATGGCCAGTAAGACTTTTTCTATTTGGTGTTGTTTGATCAGGGCGTTCATTTTGTCTACATGGTATACGGGTATACCTTGGATGATGGTGTTAACGAGGGAGTTATCGTGGTCGATGAAGCCTTTGACGCGATAGCAGGATGCTTGTCTTAGTGCTAGAGCCAGTTGACGGCCTGTGGAGCCAGCGCCAAAGACCAGTACGGGGTCGTAACCTTTGTTGGGAGTTTGTACCAGTATGGCGCGAATCAGTAGTCGAGAGCCGCCACACAGCATCACAAGGTAGGGAAAGTAGATTAAGGGGACGGTGCGAGGTATCGATGCGTTAAGGAAGTAGGCAAAGATGGTTATGCTTAGGGCTGAGACAGCGCCGCCGATAAGGATGGCGGTGAAGGCATGAAAGGTCAGGTAACGCAATACGGCACGGTAGAGGCCAAGGCGGGAATTGGCTAATAAGGTAATCACCGTTGTTCCCAGCAAAGCCCCCAGTATAGGGGGTTGGTTAAGAGTGGCGAATTCGCCGATACGAGACCAATAGGCTAAGGCAAATGCCACGCAGACAAAAGCCGAGTCGACAAGTAAGCTAATCAGGCGCTTGTGAAAACGCGGTAACGTCCATATGAAATCCAGTTTCTTGATCATCCTATATACCCTGTATATATCAAAGTCCACGAGGTGTGCTCTTGTTTGTTGCTGTGTGCTTTTTTGTTATCTCAGTGGATACGTTATTTCGAAGCCAGGTCAAGGACAGCACGAATGGCCTCGGCAGTTTTGTCAAGTTCGGCATCGGTTAATGTCGGGTGTACTAAGAACATTAGGCTGGTGTCGCCTAGTTCAACGGCATTGGGAAGACGCTGCACGGGTCTGAAGCCGGTGTCATCAAACGCTTTCTCGAGGTAGACCTCGGAGCAGCTGCCTTGAAAGGCGGGTACGCCTAGGGCGTTGATCTCGTTGACAATGCGGTCTCGTGTCCAGCCTTCGGCTAGGCGTTCAGGTTTAACAAAGGCGTAGTGTTTGTATTCGGCGTGTTGTATGTGGTCTGGGACGCTGACTCGACGAATGCAGTGGTAGGGTGCGAGGGCGGCGTCTATTTTAGCACCGTTATGTTGGCGTTTTTGCGTCCATTCTGTCATGCGTTTGAGTTGAATGCGTCCGATGACGGCTTGCATTTCGAGCATACGCCAGTTGGTACCAAAGCTTTCATGTAACCAGCGAAAGCCTGGTGGGTGTTGTTTGTGGTAGATGGCGTCGTAGCTTTTGCCGTGGTCTTTGTAGGACCACATGGCTGACCAGAGGGTTTTGTCGTTGGTGGTGACCATGCCGCCTTCTCCGCCGGTGGTCATGATTTTGTCTTGGCAGAAAGACCAGGCGCCGATGTGGCCAATGCTACCAACGGATTGGCCTTTGTATTGAGCACCGTGGGCTTGGGCACAGTCTTCGATGACGTAGAAGCCGTGTTGTTGGCTGAGGGCCATGATATCATCCATTTCAGCGGGCATACCGGCGAGATGCACGACGATGACGGCTTTGGTTTTGGGCGTTAATACGGCTTTGATGCTGTCGGCGGTAATGACTTGGCTGTTTAGGTCAACGTCGGCAAATTTAGGCGTGGCACCGGCGGTAACAATGCTGGAGGCAGAGGCTAAAAAGGTACGCGGTGTGGTGATGACTTCGTCACCGGGTACGACACCAACGGCTTTTAGAGCAACGTCGAGGGCGACGGTGCCGTTCATTAGGGCAATGGCGTAGTCGGTGCCTGCCCAAGCGGCGAATTCTTTTTCAAATTCACGACCTTCTGTGCCGGTCCAATAGTTTACTTTATTGGATAAGACAACTTGACTGACGGCATCGGCTTCTTCTTGAGTGAAGGAAGGCCAAGGGGAAAAAGGAGAATTTAGCATCACAGTCCTATGAAGTATCACCAGTTGTTAAGAGTTAAGCGCTATGATTTTTGCTGGCGAACCATAGGCCGTAGTGTTGGCAGGTAAGTCTTTTAGAAGCGTGCTGCCAGCACCGATAAGAACGTTATCACCAATGTTAATCAGTTGTTTGACTTGGCTACCAATGCCCACCCAAACCTGTGTGCCTGTGGTCACTCCGCCAGCTAGTGAAGTGTTGGGACAAATATGTGAAAAATCGCCAATCACACAATCATGTTCTATTACCGCTGAGCTGTTGATAATAACGCCTTTTCCAATACGAGCAAAGGCATTCACGATGGCACCGGCTAAAACAACGCTACCTAAAGATAGCTGTGCGTATTGGCTGACGGTTGCACGAGGATGAATTAAGATCGGTAAATAAAACTGTTCTTTGTTTAGCAGGTCAATTTTTTGCTGTCTTATTGTGTTGTTACCGATTGCCACCGCCACTGACAGGTTAGTGTTATCTTGTTTTAAAAGGTCGTCTGATTTACCACAGATAGGCCAGTGTTCCAGTGAGGTCTTTTTTGGGTATGCATCATCATAGAAATATACGATGTATCCAAGCTGCTCCGCTAAATCGGCGACGACTTTTCCGTGGCCACTAGCACCGAGTATGGCCAGTGCTTTTGGTAATGGTTCAGTCATGGTTTGAGCCTTTAAATGGCTCTATGGTGACATGGCCCTCTGCGCTAACACCTTCTCGCACAAAAACTTTTTTCACCGTAAGGAGCAGTATTTTGATGTCGAGCCAAAAGTTTTGGTTGTCAACGTACCACACATCTAGGGTGAATTTGTCTTCCCAGCTGATGGCGTTTCGGCCATTGACTTGGGCCCAGCCGGTTATGCCCGGGCGAACATGGTGGCGGCGTGCTTGTTCTGGGCTGTAAAGTGGTAAATATTGTACAAGTAAAGGGCGTGGCCCGACTAGGCTCATGTCACCTTTTAAGACGTTAAATAGCCCCGGTAACTCATCTAAGCTGGTAGAGCGCAGTAAGGCACCGAAGGGTGTCATTCGTTGCTCGTCTGGCAGTAGGTTACCCTGTTTATCTTTGCCATCAAGCATGGTGCGGAACTTCATCATTTTGAAGACTTTACCATTTAAACCAGGGCGGTCTTGGGTGAACAATATTGGCGAGCCAAGTTTGATACGCACCAGTAGCGCCACGACTAGTACAACGGGGGATAGTACCAATAGGCCAAAAAATGCAGCCGCAAAATCAAAGAGACGTTTCATTATTTTCTATACCCATAATTTTTAGCATTTTTACATTAACCTTGTGGACATCAAATCGTTCTTCAGCTATACGCCGGCTTGCTTTTCCCATAGTTTCAATCTGATCAGGGTGTTCAATAAACCACATCATTTTTTCAGCAAGCTGTTCCGGTGACCAAGGAGGTACAAAAAAACCATTTTCACCTTCGACTACTGTTTCTCGACAGCCTGGTACATCGGTTGTCAATATTGGTCGACCAATCGCCATGGCCTCTTGAGTACTGCGAGGCACACCTTCACGGTAATAGGAAGGCAAAGCAAACACACTGGCATCAATTAACCATTCATTTACATTATCAACGTGCCCTGGGTAAATAACAGAGCCATCTTCTATAAAGCCATTGAGTTCTGCCTGTTTAAGGCCCCCAGAGTTTGACTCATCAAACCCACCTAACACAACAAATTCAGCATCCGGGTACTTACGCTTAGTAATTCGAGCCGCTTTTAGGTATTCATACACGCCTTTCTCTGCGAGCAAACGTGCAATAAAAATAAAACGCACAGGCCCTTGATTAAAGTCGTGAACTGGATAATCCTGCAGATCAACCCCGATCCCTCCTAACACGTCAACCTTTTGAGTTTTAATATTATAGCGCGTAATTAAGTCAACAGGGTCATCAGGATTGAGAAACACGACTCTATTCGCAAAAGGTAAAGACAGTTTATATAGAGCTACTTGTACACCTCGGATGAGCTTAGTTTTAAAGTTCAGACCGGCTGGTTGATCTGTAAAAGTGAAACCTAATCCTTCGAGCATCGCAACACGATGGGGTACCTTAGCTAAAGCAGCAGCAAGGGTTCCGTAAATCACGGGCTTGGCAAAATAAGATAAAACTACATCTGGTGCAATTTGCGTTAACTTTCGTTTTAAAAACAACATAGTTTTTAAATCTGCCAACGGATTCAAACCAGAGCGAGAAAGCGAGTAATCAACTGGTGTTACTCCTAACTTTATCAAGTCTTCTTTTTGCTGTTCGGTATAATTCATCGCGAACGCAACAACTTGGCAGTTTCTATTTAGCAATGCTTTTATTAATGGCATTCGAAAGCCAAACATAGAAGATGCAACTGTACCTATTAAAACAACTTTCAAGATTACCTCTGATTAGAGTAGTTATGTTTCACTTTTTCTTGATAAATAATAAACATACAGGCAAATATCGCCAGATAACTTGGCACTCTTAAACGTACCGCTGTACCAAGATTATCATTTCCAAGCACCCATATCGTTGTATACACAACAAAAAAGACCAGTAAAAAACTGCAAAATTTATTTATATATTTAGCGTTCTTAATCACATACGAAAAGGCCCATATAAATGGCACCGATTCAAGAAAAAATACCAGTATCGCATTGAAACTTGTGAGAAACAGACCAAACACTTGAGCTATAAAACTGTATAAGTAATAAACTAAAAACATAACAGGGTTGGCGTCAAGTAAACCAACCCCTAGCGTTGCTCCTCCGCTCTCGAAACCATCTTCTCCACGATATTCTAATATGGGGTTAAGTATACCACTTAGCCTTACTAAGACTAAAAGAAGGAAATAAAGAAATATCCATGTTTTCACTTTATGACTCGTGGCAGAAAAAATATAAAAAGTAAATGCTGACAAAAAAAGAGCAGCACCTAAATAAGGCCTTAAAAGAAAACAAAAATAACTTAATGCCAAAAAGATAGAAAAATAAAAAATTTTTAGGAATGCGCTTTTCTCAATAACTTTTCGGTAAAAATAAATTGAAAGCATAAAACAAAACCACATAAAAACATCACGATATATGTCTAATGTGTAAAAAAATACAGTTGGATAAAAAAGCACTAAAAATAGAGTCAGCCGCTTCACAGGCTTGATTTCAAAGGCATTATCTTTCACTATCCTATAAAGCAAGTATGGCATCAAAAAAATAGAGATAAAAAACAATAAATATGAAACAATTTCTCTATCATAAAAGCCTAGATCATTAAAAAAACGCAATATTACCGGCCAAAAGTTTACAGCAACATCTGTATAACCCTCTGCGTAGGCATGATAATAGTAAGAATCATTGCCCCCTCCAAAAAGCTTAGCACTTGATGTTTTAAGGTATAAATAGAAAAACAATTTACCAAAAAGCAAGAAAAACGTTAGGGGTAAAATGTAATTTAAAGAAAATATTTTTTTCAAAATGAGTAGCCTTTCGAAGTCTAAGTTAAGTAATCTCAATACCTTCTAGCCATACTCGTTCATAACCAGAAACCATTGTTTCAAGACTAAAGTTATCAACTATCCTGTTACGACATGCTTGCTTTCTCGCTGCCCACTTTTCAGGGGATGATTTCATCTCATGGTAGGCCTCCATGATCGCATCAGATAAAGCTTGCGGATCTTTTGGTGGAACCACCCAACCGGTATCACCGACAATTCGAGAAGCATCACCGACATCAGTTGTAATACATGGTGTACCGCATGCCATAGCTTCATTAAGTACATTAGGGAACGCTTCACCAAAAGAAGACGAAAGAACAAATACATCAATTGCATTCATCGCAGATGGAATATCATTTCGTCGCCCTATTAGCTTCACACTATCTTTGAGCTCTAATTCAGTTTTTTTCTTAACAAGAAGGCTATTGTCATCATCAAGGTTAGTACCAATCAAAATAGCTTTAAATGATTGAATATTAAGAAGAGATAAACCTACAAATAAATTATTTTGATCTTTTTGTGGATCAAAGCGCGCCACATGTCCAATCAGGAGTTCAGAGTGAAGCTTTAATTCTTTTTTAAAATCTTCACCTAGCTTTTCGTTAGCCACATATTCGCTTACATCATATCCATTACTTACAACCATGCCTTTCTTTTTATAGAAACCTATAGACTCTTGAACCTCACGAGATCTATCTGCACAGTAAATGATTTTTTTGGGAATGAATCTTGATAACAATGAATTAATTTTTGCTATTAGAATAGTAGACCTTTTCGATTCGCCTTTTATTAAGGTAGTATGATGCACGCCCCATACAATATTTTTAACACCCGCTAATCGAGAGAGAACGCCTCCAAACAAATCTCCATGAAACATCCAAGTTTGTACCACATCAGGCTTAACCTTTCTCACAATACTAAAAATTCTAAAGACATTTAACAAACCTAATATACCATTCGACATATTAAGACAGTATACTTTGACACCAAAGTCTTCCAACATAGAGCCGTACTTACCAGCATCCATCAATGATATAACTAAGTGTTCAAATTTAGATTCATTTGATGTGGCTAAACGAAAAAGTACAGCTTCGGCTCCGCCGTCGTTTAGACCTGTAATAATATGTAATACTTTCATTTGGCACTCCATCTTCTTTTCTTAAGATAAAACAAGAACTTATGAAGAAAAAAACCAAGAACTGGAAACCTATATATATAACATATATTCTTAATAAAAAAATCTTTAACAGTATGAACGTAAAAATTTCCATAAAAGAACGTATATGCGTTTTTTTCATTATAAACAATAGAATTAATACAATTAGACCTAGCAAACCCTGTAATTATTTTATGATCTAAAAGGTATTTTTTAATTAAGTACTCACTAGCTTTAAGATTAAATCCCATACTCATATTACCACCATGCATCACATTAATAGTAACACCATAACTTGGATCAAAAAAATATTGTTCGTCAGCTAAACAAGCAAATATCCAATCTTGATGTTTGAAACTATTATCATCAAACCTTAATTTTGGATTTAAATTCTCTTTATCTATGGAAAATGTAGATGTGCGAACATCACCACCCTCTAAGAAAATATACTCACAAAGATTTTTTTTAGGTTCATGAAGCTGAGATGGAATTTTCCTAACTCCAAAAGAAGTAATAAAGTTACCAAAAATAAATCCTTGCTTCTTGTCTAAATGCAATGCAACTCTATTTTTAATGTATTCTTTATTGTAAAAATCATCAGAATCCAAAAAGAAAACAAATCTATTCTTACTAATATCTAACCCTATATTTCTTGATACTGCAGCGTTACCTTTCTTTTTATTTAAAACAAGGGAAACCTCAGAATACTCTTCATCAAGTTTAATCAAATAACTGACATCATCAGAAAAATCATCGACCAAAATAATTTCATATTGAAGGCCTACGCAGTTTAATACAACAGACTCTATAGCATCCTTTAGAAAAGAAAAGTTATTGTAGACTGGAATAATGACAGACACACCTTCTTTAACTACCATACACTAATCCTCACCAAACAAGTCTCTGGTGTAAACCTTGTCAACCACATCACTAAGATCGCTGGTCATTCGATTCGCAATCACCACATCAGACACCTGCTTAAAGGTCTCAAAGTCTCGATAAACTGTCGAGTTAAAGAATTTATCTTCTTTTAGTTCTGGCTCAAACAACACCACTTCAATACCTTTGGCTTTAATGCGCTTCATCACACCCTGTATTGCTGATGCTCTAAAGTTGTCTGAACCCGTTTTCATCACTAAACGATAAATACCAACGACTTTAGGATTGCGTTTTAAAATGGATTCTGCAATAAAGTCTTTACGGGTAGTGTTTGAATCAACAATGGCACGAATGATGTTATTCGGTACATTCTCGTAATTGGCTAGTAACTGTTTGGTGTCTTTAGGTAAGCAGTAACCGCCGTACCCAAAAGAAGGATTGTTATAGTGGCTTCCAATACGAGGGTCTAGCCCGACCCCTTCAATTACCTGCTTACTGTTCAAGCCATGGGACTCACAGTAAGAATCCAACTCATTAAAGTAAGCCACACGCATAGCAAGATAGGTATTAGAAAAAAGTTTAACGGCTTCCGCTTCGGTGGAGTCGGTAAATAAAACATCAATATCTTGCTTAATCGCCCCTTGTTGCAATAAGGCAGCAAAAGTCTTCGCCCGCTCTGATTCTTCACCCACGATAATACGCGAAGGGTATAAGTTGTCATACAGTGCCTTGCCTTCCCGTAAAAACTCTGGGGAAAACAGGATGTTTGACGTATTAAAAGTCTCATTAATACTTTTGGTGTAACCCACTGGCACGGTGGATTTAATCACCATCACCGCATTGGGGTTAATCTCAAGTACATCTTTGATCACGCTCTCAACCGACTTAGTATTAAAGTAATTGGTATCGGGATCATAATCCGTCGGTGTAGCGATAATCACAAAGTCTGCGTCTTGATAAGCCGATTGTTTATCCAGAGTTGCGGTAAAGCTCAACGATTTATTAGCTAAAAAGTCTTCGATCTCTGTGTCTTGAATCGGCGACTGCTTAGCGTTCAACATAGCAACTTTTTCAGGCACAATATCCACAGCAATAACGTCATTATGTTGCGCTAATAGCATGGAATTAGATAGACCTACGTAACCTGTGCCAGCTATGGCGATTTTATATTTTTTCATTTTTTATTCATCAACTCTATTTAGGTTAGAATCTGAGGTTACAAAAAACACAGTAATCAGAGTTTTTTATTTGATTTAATAGCTCTATACATTAGATTAGATAAAAATCTTATATATATTTTAAGAATATAAGATTTTAATTCAATTATTTTTAAAGCTTCTCGATAGTTTATATCTCTTCAAATAAAAACTATTTCTCTGTAAAAAACTGGATTATCTAGATTTCAGTACTATTTTACCAATTTTCCTTATAAATTTTAATTGGTCTAATTGCATAAAATACATAGAAAATTTTAAAAAAAGAGATACATTTCTAGTAGCTATTGCAATCGATAAAATACGTTTATAATTTAAATTAGATTCCGCACGACGAGCTGTCAATATATATCTTATACAATCATCTTCGATACGCTTTTTTATATAGCCCTGTTCTTCTGCTGTAAGGTGTAGCCTATTTAACAGATTAAGATTAGTCTCTATACAGTTAAGTGCACCGTCAACATGTTTTTTGGTAACCTTCATTGTCATAGTTGAATTTTCTCGATTTCTTCTTAAAAAGTAAACATCATCTATAACGAGAAAACTATTGCAGGAAAATAATAAAGGAAAAAGAATAGCTTCATCCTCAAAAAACCCAGCCCCAAACTCTAGTTTATCTTTACCCCACAATAGCTTTTTTGATATATACATGCATGGTGAACAAAATAAACCCTTCGACTCCAAACCACTTGCAAGCAAATCAGCTCGCTGATTAAAAAAACCTGTAAAACCACGACAATAGCTGACCCAACGGTTACCTTTATAATCAGGGTCATTAAATGATTCACCAGAAAATAATACTATATCAGGCTTATAGTTATCTCGAAGTAGACCTTTAATATCACTGACAAAGCTAGACACAAGTAGGTCATCTGAGTCGAAAAAATAAACATATTCAGAATTAGACAAACTTATGCCTATATTTCGAGCGTTACCTTGCCCACCATTTTCAATAGATACAACACGATAAGGAAATGTAAATTTAAAACTTTTGGCAATTTCCAAAGTCTTATCAGAACTACCATCATCTATTAGGATAACCTCATCAGGCATGCATGTTTGAGATTTGATTGAGTCTAATGCTTCATATAAATATTTTTCAACATTGTATGCAGGTATTATGATCGAAATTGATAGGTCATTTCTCAACATTTAAAAACTCCCTAGGAAATGACTCTAGTAACAATTTTTTATCTTCCATAAAAGACGCAACTTTCGCCTTTAAGAGTATTTCTAGGACCTCATCATCACTTTCAAAGCTCAAATTACGTATGTCAACAGGGGTCGGAGTTATTACATCTGTAGTGCTGTAATAATCTAGAAACTTAAAATCTCCACCAATCAATTTATCAGAAAACCTTACCCAGACGTTTGGGATATTATATGAATCTGACAGTATTAACCCATGTAGGGATGAAGATAGTACTAACTCACACTCAGCTAACTCATTTAAAAACTCTTCAACTGGAAGTTCAACGTCTATGACTTTTGCATTTGTAGTCTTTAAAAGACCTTTGAAGCTTGCCTCTCTCTTATCTACGTAATGTGGAACTATACCGAGTCTATACTTTTTTTGCGATTTAGGAGTGTAATATAACGGCATTAATACTGCTGGGTCCCCTAAAGGACATTTAAGAGAGCTTCCAACAATAGTACTTATAAAGTCTTGGGTCTTCTTTCCTCTGACTGCTGAGTACTTGATTTCCTTAAATACTGATGTAGTAGGTAGGATATTTTCATCGATAATACCAGCCCCCCATACTATGCTTTTACGAGAAGCAAAATGCATTATACTACCTATACCCAAAATATGACGATAACAACCAGATTTAATTGAAATTACTTTTTTTCCAGAGATTTTCTCAATCAAATATAAATTAAGTGCATCACCTACATTTTTTTTTGTGCTAAAAAATTTCAAAGGGACCTTTTCTTTATTAAAAGGAAAAAGTAAAAATAGATCTGAAAAAAAATCTGTTAACTTCTTAAAGTTATTTTTCACACCACAAAAAATAACTTTAAGAAAATTAGAAGACAGTAAAGCTCTTATCATCAACTTCAACATCTTAACAACAACATTTATAAAAACCTCTAATAAAATTTTCAATTTTGATTTTATAGATTCGTTTTTTAAAGTAGCACAGAGTAAGCTATACGCGTATATATAGCTTACCTGATGTGAAATAAAAGGTGTTATTTGATTACTGAGTAGCTTATCAAAAACTTTTGCATATTGATCACCATACATTCTCTTCAAATATTTTATACTGGTTATTCTTTTTTTAGTTGTATTTAGCTTTTTAGTTATATCTCCTAGCATTATTTCTGTCGTCGATCCTGGAACAGATGTTCTATAAGCAAGCATAATATCTGGTATTACTGCTATCCCCCCTCTAAGAGCACACAACATTTGAATACCCGTATGAAAGACTACCGGCGGCATATTAGCTAATATATCTTCTTTAGCACCAGCTGTTATCATTATCGAACCATATGGAAGCATGTTTCCATTTTGTTTAATCAATAATTTTGGATCGAACTTCGAGGTTTTACTGACTTGGTAGCCGGTTATACGCTTTAGGTCAGTTCCTTCTACATCAATTTCTCTAGCTGGATGCCCACATATGCTGACTCCAGTCTTATTCATAACTTCAAGTTGCTTTGCTAACTTAGTCTCACAAGTCCAATAGTCGTCCCCATGACAAAGAGCAATATAATTTCCTTTTGCTTTTTTAAAATTAAATTTATTAAGCATCACTCCTTTAGAGAACTGATTCTCAATCTGATAAATTGGTTTAATGATTCTTGGATACTTAGCTTCATATTCACGGATAATATCTACAGTACGGTCGGTTGAAGCATCATCATGAATAAGAATTTCAAATGGGAAGTCAGTCTGTTGAATTAGAAAGCCTTCTATTGCATCTTCAATATAGAGTTCATGATTGTAGGTGAGGCAGCAGATGCTGATCACAGGTTTTTCTATATCGCCTTTCCAGTTGGCAATGATTTCATCTTCAATTCTAAGGTCTCTCATTGGATCTTACTCACCTTTTGGTTTAACTTTTTTAAATTTCTTCAATACTAATTCTTTAGTGAGTTCATAAGCATGCAGTTTAAGGAGATTTGCGCTCAATAAATACATTAAGCCTGCTAACAACCCAAACACCACAAGCTCCGCAAGTGCCCACCACTGTACCCAAGCTTGCAAGCTAAAAATAAACCCAGCAATCACAGCTGAAGACACTAAACCTGGCAAAAAGTCTGTGAGCTGTTGTCTCACGCTGTAACCAATTAAACGTTTACTAAAGTAACTATTAGGAATATAAGACAACACCGAGCTTATTATTTGCCCAATCAATATCCCTGTAACACCATAGTCGATACTTACAAAAAATATGAGAGCACTCATGATTTTTTTGATAATTTCTAGATATAGAAATATATCTGATCGGCCTTTTATTTTTAAAATATTTAGGTTAATTGAATGAAGTGGTATTAACAAACCTGCTAGTGTCATCAACTGTAAATACTCTACCGCCGGCCACCACTTTTTAGGCAATAAAAACTCAAATAGTGGCTGTGATAAGGCCGCCAAAAACAACATTGTGGGGAACATCAAAAATGTAGTCATTGCTAACACTTTACGATAACCTACTTTTAAACGTACATCATCGTCTTGCATAGTAGATAAAGCAGGATAGGTCACTGTTTGAATCGATGTTACCAATTGACTGATCACAAGCTCTTTTATTTTTTCAGCAAAAAAATAAATGCCTGCCACAGATGAGCTAAAAACTTTAGCAAGGACAATTACGTACATATTTTTAAAAACAATATCTAGCACGCCGGATAAAAACAGCTTATAGCCAAAATTGTACATATGTCCAAGAGAGGTAAAACAAAAACTTAAACTTGGCCGCCAGATACGTTGCATCCATAAAAACACGGTAATCAAAATAGCCGATACAAGCATTTGAACCACCAGCGCCCACGCTCCCCAACCATAATACGCCAAACTAACGGCCAACAAGCCAGACAATAATGCCGCTGGCAAATTGGCTTTTAGTTGTGCTTTAAAGTTAAGTTGACGGCTTAAAATGGATACCTGCACAACTTGCAATGAATTCACAATCACTGCCAAGGCTGCTACTCGAATCAAACTCACTAAATCTGGTTGCTCATAAAACAAGGCAATCCGCGGAGCCGCGTTATACAAAATAATATAGGCCACTAATCCCAACGCAATATTGGCGTAAAATGCAGTATTGAAATCCAACTGCGTTGCCTCTTTTAAGCGAATCAAGGCCTGTTGAAAACCCGATGCCATTAAGGTCCCACCTAGCGCCAAAAAAACTGCCATCATCGCCACTAAACCAAAATCCTCTGGCGTTAAAAAGTACGCCAACAACAAGGTAACAGCCACACCAATTCCTCGCCGAGCTAATTGCTCAGCAAAGTTCCAAATAATACCTGTAATGGCTTTTTTTGCGAGGCTCATAATCTAAATCTCGAATTGACTTCAAAAAGGTTTTGATCAGTATTGTAACTAGAGGTTGAGGTCGTTGCCGGTAGCATGGATAGCTTTTGTGCTTGGTTGAACAATCCCAGTTGTGCAGCACTGAAATATTTACCAATAATGAGTCCATAGATATTCATGTATATGGTGTCAATTAAACCTGACACCAGAAGTTTAGAGCCAAAACCAAAAAGTTCTTTAAAAGACTCATTACAAAATTTCTCTCGTGGCCGCCAAGGTGTCATAATATTTAACATGATCACATTAATTAGGTTCATCACTAATTGTTGTGCGACTAATACCCAAACACCATACTCTAAGTATGCCAACACCAAGGCCGTAATACTGCTAAACAACAGCGCAATAAAGTTACATTTCGCCTGCACTTTAAAATTCAAATTGACGGTTAACTTTACTCTTGGAATGGCAGCAAAAGCATTAATAACAACAACAACAAGTCCCATCACCCTAACCAAAGCGGTCAACTCAGGTTGATTATAAAAAACCGCAATATATGGTGCCCCTGTAAACAGTAGCAAATAACAAAGAATCGAAACCACTAAGCCAAAATAAAAAGTCGTCGAAAAATCAACTTCAGACCTGTCTATTTTACGAATAAGTGCAGAGTTAAAACCGCTGTTTACAAAGGTATTAGCAATGGCCATGAAGATACTCACCATAGCCACTAAACCAAACACACTTGGACCTAATATGTTGGCCAAGGTGATACTGATGACTAGCGCTATGGCTTGTGTACCTAAACTGTCTACTGCACTCCAAATGAAGCCACTTTTTATGCTTTTTTTATTGTGCATATATACATCTAAAATTAATTTCCATTTACACTTTATGTAAACCCTGCAATAACACCTATGCACTCAAAAGAGCAGAGGTGAAAACATATGATTGAACTTTGCAATCTTATTTAGTAATGAAATCTACAATTTTTTCTGGGGTATCAAGTTCTTCTGCTTGATCATCACCGATGTTCACTCCTGATGCTTCAGCAACATCCATGATAATAAGCATGACATCAAGTGAATCCACACCAAGGTCAGACAGAGACTCTTTCATCTTTTCCTCTGCCATCTCAAGACCATCAACATTTTTTTCTAATGTTTGCATCACGATTTTTACAGCGTCTTCACGGTTCATAACATTTCCTATTAAATTAAGTTTTATTTCACTAAACGATAAATAGCAGTGGCCCAAGACAAGCCGACACCAAAGCCAGACATAAGTATTCTATTTGAATGATTGCTTAACTCACTCTCAAGCAATAAAGGGATAGAGGAAGAGACAGTGTTACCAGTCTGTAACAAGTTAATGGGTGTTTTCTCTTCGGAAATTTTTGTTCTTTTGATAATATTTTCTAACATAAAGCGACTTCCCTGATGAAGCAGAAACACATCAATATCCTCGATGCACAATTCAGCTTTATTCAAAATGCTAGTAATTTGCTTTGGCACTTCTTGTAGCGCAAAATTAAAAACCGCGCGTCCATTCATTTCTAGAATACCATCGTTTTTAACCAAAGCATCGCTTGCCGATCCTTTAGTAGAAAACTGGGCTTTTTCTAAGATATAGCAAGGCGTGTCACTAATAAGCGTTACTGAGGCCGCATCACCAAACAACAGACAGGTATTTTTATCATCATGATTAAGAATTTTTGAATAAGGGTCACAGGTGAAGAACAGCCCTTTTTTCATGCCATTTACAGACATAAAGGATTGGATAACACTCAAACCATAGACATAACCAGAACAACCTAAACCAATATCAAAGCAAGCACATTCTTCAGACAAACCTAATTCAGCATGGATTAACGCCGAATTATGAGGTAGACCGCCACCATCTGGGTTTTGAGTACAGAGCACGACACATTCAATTTCGTTTAAGTCAACACTCTCTTTTTTACATAATTGTTTAAATGCAGCAACACACATGCTCACTACAGAATCATGCTCTTCAGCCCTTGGTAAGGTAGACACACCTATCTTGTGTTGGACAAAATCTCGATCAGCACCAAGCCGATCTGCTTGGTGCATATTATCAACACTATCTTTAGGCAAATAACTTGCTATCGATTGTATACCTAACATTGAGTCCCCTTAAAAACCTTTCATGAAAAATACATGTCGCCAATCTTACAGCCGTTCACGATGACATCACTGCATGTAAGACGAGTACCGACTTGTTTAGTTATTCTCAGCTCAACTTTTTCCAACTTTGGGATAGGAAACTGACCGTTGTATCGTGAAAAAACCCATTTTTTACTATTATCAATACACTCTAAGTGCATTTTTTTACAAAGAGACACCAATAATTCAATACGGTCTTCATGATGTGGCTCTTCTTGGGTGATTGTCATGTCACCCAGAACAGCACCACGACAAACTTCTAGTTCATCAAAATCTTGACGCTTAGCAACACCCGTTATTTTTGCTTCATTAATGCATATGACAGCATCTTCTGAATATGGCGATGTAAACTTTGCAACTACAGCATCCTGTGGTGTTGGTTTTCGCCACTCTAGAACACATTCAGGATTATGGATCATTGATTTAAAAGAAACATTCACTTCCCCAGATGATAAGCCCTTATCTACCGCGGCTTGCACAACAGCGTTAAACAAGCTAGTACCATGAACATATTCCCTAGCGCCTTTAAATGGAAAGTTTAGTTTTTTATCACACATATTTTCTATACTCTATCTCTTTGGTCCCGTTTTCAGACCAATCATTCTTTTCGCAGGGTTACCAAACATAGAATACTTCGATTCGACGTCTTTCACTACCACACTGCCCATGCCCAATGAGGCTTGCTCACCAATAACCAAGTTATCTCGGATAGTTACGCCCATCGCAATCGTCGCTCCTAAACCAATCTTGGTGTGCCCTCCAACCAGCGAGCCTACTGATATCCAGACAGAATCTTCTACTGTTGCACCATGGCCAATATTACACAGATTTCCTACAATAACATTGCTTCCAATATGCGTAGCTTCGAGAATACCACCTGCAATGACAGCATTAGCACCGATCTCTGTGTTATCACCAATCGATACACCCCCAACATGTGGAAACTTTACCAACCAGTCCTCAAGGGTACGGTATACGGTTATACCATCACTTCCGATAACTGTATTCTCTCGAATGATGGTATTTTCTCCAATTCGTGTCCCTGTCTTGATTATCGCCCCTGCACCAATCATGCTACCGGCACCAATTTCAACACCAGACTGTATTATGGCTGTAGCATCAATGCTTGCACTTTCTGCAATATTTTTATTTGTATTAAAACCATGTTGATGGGCATCTACTCCAACAGTAGAAACCAACCAGTTTAATACCTTAATAAAAGCAGCTTTAGGATCATTTAATTGACAAAATTGGTTAGTGCCTTGATCTTCTATTTTTGGAATTTCATCGATCAACACTAACGACTCAGTTATCTGGGGTATTTGTAGGAAATGCTCCAAAGTAGAAAAGACAAGCTTTCTTTCACCTCCCTTTCTAGAATCACAAGTCCCCTCTAACGGAAACTCTACACTCCCAGACACTTTGACTGAATAGCTGATCATTAAAAAATCGATAATTGACGATGAATCGATTGAGTGAGAAAAAAATGAACCTGAAGACAACTGACTCATTTATAACTCCTCTTTCAATTTGTTTGATGCATATAAAACTTCTTGATCCTTCAGACTAGGATAAATCGGCAAACACAGTATCCGACTCGCTACACTTCTAGACTGATCACACACTTGCTTACTTTCTAAATAATCCAAGGTATCTAAACTTGGGTAAAAATACCGTCTTGGGAGAATGTCATTTTCTTTTAGCCTTGCCTCAGCCTCAAGCAGTTTTGCTTCACTCTCAAAGAGAACAGGCGCATAAGCATGATTGTTATCGCCTTCTTTATTCCACTGTTGAAACGCCAAACCACTCCCAGATAAAGTTTTTTCATAAGTTTGCCATACTCGCTTACGTTCAGAACGGATGCTTTCTATATCATCCAGGACACACAAGCCCATTGCCGCTTCAAATTCATTCATTTTAGCGTTGGTGCCTACCGACTCAATCGTTGTCGGGCTGGTAATACCAAAATTGATCAACCTACGAACTTTTTCTGCTAACGCATCATCGTTGGTGATGATGGCACCACCCTCTATGGTGTGAAACAGCTTAGTCGCATGAAAACTCAAGGTACTAATGTCACCATAATTAAGCACACTCTCACCCTTGTATTGGGAGCCAAACGCATGAGCCGCATCGTACACAACCTTCAAACTGTACTTATCCGCAATGGCCTGAATCTTTTCCACCTCACAAGGATTACCAAATACATGCACCGGCACAATAGCACAGGTCTCTTGTGTAATCAGCGCTTCAATATTATCAGGACCTAAGTTAAACGAATCAGGGTCAATATCTGCAAACACAGGCTTTAACCCTTCCCATGCCAATGTGCTGGTCGTCGCCGCAAAACTAAAAGGCGACGTAATGACCTCACCTTTCAACTCTAGTGCCTTGTAAGAAAGCTGTAATGCCAGTGATCCATTGGCAACACAAATAACATGCTTTACACCCAAATATTCTTTGAGACGCTGCTCTAATGTTTGCAACAAACGTCCATTGTTGGTTAACCAAGCGGAATCAAAAATTTGATCTACATATCCTTGGTACTTTTCCTTATTGGGTAAATAGGCCTTAGTCACTGGAATCATGTCATCTTCCTAAATTAAATCAGATAAATATTGGCCATAACTGTTCTTACGTAATGCCTCTGCCGTTTGCTTCAACTGGTCACGCGTCAACCACCCCTGGCTAAACGCAATCTCTTCCAAGCAAGCAATCTTATAACCCTGACAACGCTCAATGGTTTCAACAAACTGCGCCGCTTCTAAAAGGCTTTCATGAGTACCCGTATCCAACCAAGTAAAGCCACGACCAAGCATTTGCACGTTTAGCTTATTTTGTTGCAAGTACAGCTCATTCAAACAGGTAATTTCTAACTCGCCACGATGGGAAGGTGTCACCTGCTTAGCCAAATCCACCACGGAATTATCGTAAAAATACAAACCCGTTACCGCAAAATTAGACTTTGGCTTAAGCGGCTTCTCTTCAATGGAAATCGCTTTTTGATTCTCATCAAACGCCACTACACCAAAACGCTCAGGATCTTTTACCTGATAACCAAATACCGTTGCACCTTGACCATTTTTGGCCTTATCGACGGCTTGCTTTAACTTAGGCGTAAACCCTTGCCCATAAAAAATATTATCACCCAGCACTAAGCAAACATCATCATCGCCAATAAAGTCTTCGCCTAAAATAAACGCCTGCGCCAAACCATCAGGACTTGGTTGCACCGTATAAGACAATTCCACACCATAACGAGAACCGTCTCCCAGCAAACGCTGAAACGACGCCTGATCTTCCGGTGTAGTAATAATCAACACCTCACGTATCCCCGCTAACATTAACACCGACAGCGGGTAAAAAATCATCGGCTTATCGTATACAGGTAAAAGCTGCTTAGAGACGCCCATGGTAATCGGGTAAAGACGCGTACCCGAACCACCCGCGAGAATAATTCCCTTCATGACCGAGCCTCCGCGTCTAACGTACCCAAGCGCTCACGCTGATAAGAACCACTCTGCACATTCTGACACCACTGGCTATTAGCCAAATACCACTCCACCGTTTTGCGTAACCCTGTTTCAAAGGTTTCTTCCGGTGTCCAATCGAGTTCCGCACTCATTTTAGACGCATCAATCGCATAACGACGATCGTGGCCAGGGCGGTCGGTAACGTAAGTGATTTGCTCGGCGTAAGCTGTGTCTTTTGGCACCAACTCATCCAGAGTACGACACAAGGTTTCCACCACTTCTAAATTGGTTTTTTCATTGTGGCCGCCAATGTTATAGGTTTCGCCCACCTCGCCTTCCGTTACTACTTTATAAAGTGCGCGAGCATGGTCTTCCACATACAACCAATCACGAATTTGATCACCTTTGCCATAAATCGGTAACGGCTTACCCTCTAAGGCATTCAGAATCACCAGAGGAATCAGTTTTTCAGGAAAATGGTAAGGGCCATAATTATTAGAGCAATTGGTCACCAAGGTAGGAAAACCGTAAGTACGTAACCAAGCTCGAACCAAATGATCACTGGAGGCTTTACTGGCAGAATAAGGACTGCTCGGGGCATAGGGCGTTTGCTCAGTAAACAAAGGTAGGTCGCCTACCTGCTCATCAGGGTGTGGTAAATCCCCATACACTTCATCAGTTGAAATATGATGAAAACGAAACGCCTGCTGTTCTTCGTTAGACAAACCATTCCAATAATGGCGAGCGGCTTCTAATAAGGTGTAAGTACCGACGATATTGGTTTGAATAAACTCGGCAGGGCCTGTGATCGATCGGTCAACATGACTCTCAGCGGCTAGGTGCATTACGGCATCGGGTTGATGGATTGAAAATACTCGGTCTAATTCAGCACGATCACAAATATCCACCTGCTCAAACGCATAACGGGCATTGTCAGACACCTCCGCCAACGACTCTAAATTCCCCGCGTAGGTTAACTTATCCACATTCACCACACTGTCTTGGGTGTTTTGAATAATATGGCGTATAACCGCCGAACCAATAAAACCCGCGCCGCCGGTGACTAGAATTTTCATGTTTTTCTTTCCATATTCTGTGATTGCTTTGACATTTTGTCTTTATTTGCACATCGCCGGATAACGCCTCGTGCCTCGTCTCATCCGGCCTACGGTCTTGTATAACTTTAAACTTTCAGCACTTCTTCTCGAAGTTGTTCTATCTCTTGCGCCAGTCTTTCATGCTCTTCTAACTTGCGCTGTAAAAAGCGTTTCGTTAGGATCGCTTTGGCTTCTATGCCTTGCGGGGTAAGTAAATACAGATACCCCACTTTGTTACGGCTATTTTTGAAGTTATCCGCTTTAACCAACCCCTTCTCAACCAGTGCTTTCAAACAAAAATTCGCTTTCCCTAAACTGATATTAAGACGCCGTGCCAATTCCCGTTGACTGATATCGGGGTCTTGCTGAAGCTCTTTCAGTATTTTATATCTGTGTTCATCATCTAACATACTGACCTACAAAAACTCGGCTATCCATGAAATCTGAAAAGCAAGAAATCAGAACAGCCCTGTTCAACGGGTGAACAATGATAATAGTATGACAGAAATATGTAAACACGGTGTAGGCTGTTTTCTTCGTCAAACGCACTTTAGCAATGGGAACAGTCACTCGTAGCAGGAATAGTCGGAATAGTCGCAGGAATTGTTTTTCAGCTCGTTCCTCGGTATTTTAACTATCTAAATACACCACTGCATAAGGAACATGTATGTTAACCATCAAACACCACGGCGCCGTTAACGGTGTCACCGGCTCTTGCCACGAACTCTTTATCGACGACCAACACTCCATCCTCGTCGACTGCGGCCTCTTCCAAGGAGCCGAAGCCTCCGGCCAAGGCGCCGGCGCCAGCCAACTCGAAATCGAATTCGACATCAGCGCCGTACAAGCACTTTTTATCACCCACGTCCACATCGACCACGTAGGGCGCTTACCCTACCTACTGGCAGCAGGCTTTACCGGCCCCATCTACTGCTCACAACCCAGCGCCGCCTTACTGCCCCTCGTCATCGAAGACGCCCTCAAAGTCGGCGTCACCCGCAACGCCAGCATCATCCAAGCTTGCCTCGACCGCCTTAACAAACAACTCATCGCCATCGACTACGGCGTCTGGCAAACCATCCCCCTTACAGACCCCAAGGCTGGGCAAGTGCAACTCAAACTCAAACAAGCCGGCCATATCCTCGGCTCCGCCTACGGCACCTTTCGGGTCCGCACCCCCGCCATACGCCAAAGCAAACGTTACCACGATGTGTTATTTTCCGGTGACCTAGGCGCGCCCTACTCGCCCCTACTGAACACCCCCAAATCGCCCTACCGCACCGACCAACTCATTATAGAAAGCACCTACGGCGACCGTAACCACGACAACCGCCACCAGCGTCGTCAGACCTTACAACACAGCCTAGAACACGCCCTCAGCGACTCCGGCAGCGTATTGATCCCCGCCTTTAGCATTGGCCGCACCCAAGAACTGCTCTACGAACTGGAACACATCATCCACCTCAATCGTCACAAAAACGTTAGCCACACCCGCTCGGGCATGGCGCTGGACTGGGAAGACATCGACATCATCATTGACTCTCCCCTCGCCAGCCGCTTTACCGAGGTATACAAAACGTTAAAACACTACTGGGACAAGGAAGCCAAGGTACGACTCAACGCCGGTCGGCACCCTTTGAGTTTTGAGCAAGTCACCACCATCGACAGCCACGAGACCCACTTACAAACCGTGGACTACTTGACTCGCCAAACCCGCCCGGCAATTGTCATCGCCGCCTCCGGCATGTGTGCGGGTGGGCGCATGGTTAACTACCTAAAAGCCCTATTGGGCGACCCACGTAACGACGTACTCTTCGTTGGCTACCAAGCTGCCGGCACACCCGGACGAGATATCCTCAAATACCACGAAAAACCCAACGGCTACGTCCTATTTGATGGCGAAAAATACCCCATCAAAGCCCAGGTCAAACAAATCAGCGGCTACTCCGCCCACGCAGGGCAAAACGACCTACTCAACTTCATCAAACGCATGCGCTTCCCACCGCAACAAACCCGCATCGTCCATGGCGATGACCAGGCCAAACACACCTTCAAACAACTGCTACAACAAAAATACCCCAACATGGACATCATCATCCCGTAGCATTGGCTTCCACAACGCCGGATAACGCCTCGTACCTCGGCTCATCCGGCCTACAATTTGATGGATTCATGCTCCCCCGTAGGGCACCATAAGCGACAGCGTAATGTGCCGTGGGAATGTGCCATCAGAATTGCATGAACGCACATGATGGGTATTTTATGGCGTTAAACACCGGATAACGCCTCGTACCTCGGCTCATCCGGCCTACGAATTATTTGTCGCTTTTGTATGCATAATTGTAGTAGCCATAGCCGTAACCATAGTAACCACTGGCTTTTTTCTCAACCGCATTAAGGATAAAGCCTTTTACTTCAATACCTGCCTGATCAAAGCGGTTGTAAGCAATTTCAATTTCCTTCAGAGTATTCTGGTCAAAGCGCCCCACCATCAAGCTGGTACCACACAATGCTCCTACCACACTGGCATCGGTCACGGCTAAAATTGGCGGCGTATCAATGACAACCAAATCATAATTGACTGATGCCCACTCCATAAAAGCCTTCATTCTTGGATGCATAAGCAACTCAGACGGGTTAGGTGGAATCTGGCCACGCGTCATCACATCTAAGTTTTCTATGCTCGTGGTTTTGACATTTTCCGATGGCTCATGCTGACCACTTAACAGATCAGACAAACCATTTTCCCAGCTCAAACCAAAATGCTCTTGTATATAACCTTTGCGCATATCAGCATCTATTAACAACACTCGCTGCCCTGTCTTCGCCGCGACCGCTGCAAAATTAGAGGAAATAAAAGACTTACCAACCGAGGGTGAAGGCCCTGAAATCATCAATATGCTATTTTTCGCTTCCAGCATAGCAAAGTGCAAATTGGTACGCAGGCTGCGTAAAGACTCTATTGCCAAATCTGTCGGATCGGACTCAGACAACAACGACTCGGTCAAGTCAGGATGCTCTTTTGGTGCTGACAATGCGTGAGAACCCTTACCTTTACGATGTTTTAAACGCTTCTTCTTACTCGTTATTTTTTCTGTCAATTTCAACTGAGCGTCTGACTTTGGCACACTCGCATAAACAGGTAGACCAATCTCTTCGACCTGCTCCGGTGACTGCACCCCTTTATGTAAAACTGTACGAACCAAGGCAAGACCAACGGACAACATACCACCTAATAAGGTTGCAACCACCACAATTAACGGCTTTTTTGGTGCAATAGCAGTTGAGTAAACTTGGGCTGGATCTAGGATACGAACATTACCTACCGTACTGGCCTTAATAATTCGCAGTTCCTGTACCTTATTCAGAAGTTTGATGTAAATTTGCTGGTTTACTGTGACATCACGCTTAATACGAAGCGCCTCACGCTGCACTAGCGGCATAGATTGTACTTGCTTTTCTAGCTCTGCTTTTTCTTTTAATAAAAGATCACGGTTGGTTAGTAAAGATTTATAAGACACATGATCCTTTTTAAACCGCTGACTGATTTGCGCTTCTCTTATGGTCAAGTCATTCAATTTATTATCCAACGCCACCATGGCTTGCAGTACGGTTTGTGCTTCAAAGCCTAGATCAAGTGAACCGTTTTGTGTCTGAAAGTCATTGTATTTATCTTCAGAAGCAATCAACTCATTTTTTACTTCTGGCAAGTTATCACTTAAAAATTGTAAGCTTTTTTCCGCCTCAGCTGAGCTGCGCTCCACATTTTGTATAAAAAAGTTCTGGCTAACGTCGTCTACAATGGCTTTGATCAGATCTTTATCGCTCCCTGTGTAGGTCATCAATAACATACCTGTCCCTTTACCTTGCTCTTTAATCTCAAGGCCTCCTTTTAACGACTGTATTACGTTAAAACGTGTAGGCTGTGTCAAACTAAATTTACTGCCCGATTTTCCTTCTAGCTGACTGATAAAAAGACGATAACCATTGGCTTGAGCAAGCTCACCCACCTTCCCATCAAGTAACACTCGCTCTTGCTGGTCAAGCAATTGATATTGTCCCAACTGAGCATCAACCAATACCACCACAAAAGCAGCAGTCTCTTGCCCTTCTGGGGCTTGGAAGCTTTCCACTTGACCAATGGACTCTGTGTTGGTCAATCGAGCTAAGCCTTCCCCAATATAAGGCATATAGACAGGGCGCAGACGAGTGGTTAAATTCAGATTATCAACCGTTTTTCCCAGAATCATTCGAGATTTGATAATCTCAATTTCTGTAGATGAAGAAGCGTCATTAGCAAACATATCACCCGTTTCACCACCCACTAACGCCGAAACACTATTCGGTCCACTTTCTACCTGAATCAGTGCGTCAGCCTTATAAATAGGCGTTTGCATTAGGGCATAAAAAACACCAAGCAACATGAACAGGACAGTAGTTAGAATAATCCACCAGCGTGCGTCTAATAACACACCAAAGAGCTTGCCCAAATCAATTTCATCATCATTTGTATCCTTGGGCATACCCACTTGCTTTACCGTCATTATTTTCAAACCTTTTACTTAAATATTTTTTATATTGCCCTTAATACGGCAATGGCATGTATCGTTAGGCATAACCACAACGAAGCACAACAAAATTAAAAATTATGAAACTACTTTAATTTTAGCATCCAAGCACTGGATGCTCTCTCGATCAGCTCATAAGCATAATCGAAGGCTTCAGGGCTTTTTTGATATGGATCAGGTATGTCTTTTTTACCCAACCACTCACCGAATAGCATTATTTTACCACGTACCTGTGGCGCGATTCGTGACACGGCTTCAATGTGTCCCTTCTCCATTACCAGGAGCAGATCATAATACAAACACATCTCTAACGTCAGCTGCTGTGCTTTATGCTGTGACAAGTCCACACCGTGAGCCCTCGCAGTCTCTACTGCAGCTGCGTCTGCCGGTTTGCCTGACAACCCACTTTTCTCCGTTCCCACACCCGCCGAGGCAATGTGTTTATTAGGAAGCTGCTTTTTTAGCAAAGCTTCGCCTGTTGGAGAGCGACAAATATTCCCAACACAGACAATTAAAATTTTCTCAAACATAAAAACCATCTACTTTAATATTTCACAACTGGAGTGAATTCATCTACCCATTGACGCTTTCGGCTTTGCCTAAATTAGATATCTAGTTGTAGACAAAATTAAAGCGTGTCACAGTCGGTATCAACAAGTTAATCAGGCGGTTCCAACGCACGACAGGCGCCGCAGTCACATAGACCACATCGTATGCTTGCAAATTAAACTCTGTACCAAGCACAAGAGCAGAGACGTCTTTCACATTAAGTTGATAAACATCAGCAAGGCGGTCTTTCTTTTCTTCACCTTTCACGGCTCGAATGACAAATACCCCTGTTGCATCGGCGGTTAACTCATTGATTCCTCCGACACTGCTTAGAGCTTCAGTTAAACTCATACCCGCACGATCAATCTTAAGTAACTTAGGTGCATTCACTTCTCCCATAACAAACACCTTCTGGGCGTCGTTACGCGGCACATGAACAATATCCCCTGGCATTAACAATCGGTTTTGCGTTAAATCACCATGCTGAATTAAGGCAAACAAGGAAAGATTTTCTTCTTGGCCATTTCTAGTAAGAGACACATTACGCCAATCGGCACTGGCACCTAAACCACCAGCATTATTGATTGCATCTAACAAGGTGAGGGGGATATTTGAAATGGGTTGCTGACCGGGCTGACCGACTTCGCCTGTAATATAAGCACGCTTTGACTGAAAGGCTGCTACGCTCACGTCCACCTGTGGGCTAGTAATATACCTTTCCAAACGCTGAGAAATTTCAACACGCACATCTTCAACGGTTCTATTAGCAACCTTTACCTGACCAATATAGGGATAGAAAATAGCACCATCGGAGTGAACCCAATTACCATTCAGGGGCACAGTTAATTCAGGGTGATCCCACACCGTAATGTTAAGTACATCCCCTACGCCAATACGGTACTCATACTGACTAATTTCTTCATCTAACACTGCATTTGAAGAAGGAGAAGGTTCCAGTAACCGTAAATCCGCGACTTTTTGGGGGGTTAATGGGTAAACACTCACCTGACTAGACAACTCTGTTGGTTCAGTCTCAGCAACAACTTGGTCTTCTTCTGGAGCAAAATGTGAACCTTGATATGAGCAACCAGCAACCAGCGTTAACGGCAAAGCAACGGTTAATAAAAATGTCTTTATCTTCATTGTGGATAAATCAAACTCTGTTACTAAAATTGGATGGAAAGCAGTGTATGATATTTTTGTTTAGTTATGTAGCCAAGTATGCAAAAAAAAGTGCTTCGAAAGTAATCCATCTAGGCAAAGTTTGACTCTATATGAACCTAATAAAATGGTTTCAGAAACATAAATTGTCACTTACATTTCAACTTTTCTTCTACTAGAATGGAGTTGAAGATTTGTTCTTCACACATCGATGTTGTAAAAAACAAGGGAAATATTATGAAATTAACAACTTTAGCGACTGTCGTTGCTCTTGGCCTAGCTAGCCAAGCTTATGGTGAAGCCGCTGGTAGTGTCGGTGCTTCTACAGGTGCAACTTCTGGTGCCGCGGCTGGTGCTTCTACTGGCGCAGCAGCGGGAACAGGCGCAGCAAGTGCTGGTGCCGCAGCAAGTACAGGCGCAGCAGCAGCAAGTGGTGCCGCAGCCGCATCTACAGCTGCAGCGACGGCTGCAACTGTTGGTTCTGTTGCAGCAGCAACTGCAGCAACAACCGTCGCTGTAGCGACAGCAGCCAGTGTTGCTGTAGCAGCTAGCGACAACACTGCTCCGACTACTACTAACTAGGTTAGTAGTTTTTATTCGACGTAAAATCGCTTAACTCTCGTTAGGCGATTTTTTTCTTTTTTGCTTGGTCGACATTATGACGTCTGTTCGCTCTTATTCTCTTTTTTCTACTCCCTTTCTGCTGATTGCGGCATTGATGTTATCAGGTTGCGCAAATAATTCAGACAATACCGTTGATCGCTTTAACAACGTACTGGAATTAAGCCGCGGCCAGACAATTTCCGCTGAACACTTGCAAAGCACTTCATTTGCCAGCGCCATGGTCAGTATCAATGACAGTAATCCGGTTTTAATGGTCTTGGTGTTTATTGACCAGAACCCAAACAGCTACGCCCCGCGGTTGACTTGGATAGCCCAAGACAAAGCCACCATCATCACAGAAAATGGCCGTATCGTTAAAACAACAGGGTTTCTCTTTGACAATGTAGAAAGACTGGTCGAATATTCACCGTCTTCCTCCCATGTTACATCTTCATTACCAGCACCTGATACCTCTTGGCAAGCAATGTATGATTGGTCCCCTGGCTATCGTTTTGGCTTTACCGCTTCAGTCAGCAGCATTTCAATGGGTGAAGACCTAGTAGAATCTGTGTTATGGCAGCAGCCCGCTCAAAGAATACAAGAAACGGTTCATTTCAATGGCTTAGACAGCCACATTACCAACGATTTTTGGGTCGTGCCAGAAACCGCTCTCCACAAATCCTATGTTGTAAAAAGCACCCAATATTTAGGCCCTAACATGGCAAAAATTGATATGTTAATGGTCAAACCCTATGTAATGACGGTAACACCAGAAGGAATTAACTAATGACGAGCATTTCATATCGAATACAGCCGTTATTGGCCTTTTTCCTTTCTTGCCTTGCTTCCAGCAGTATGGCCGCCAATATAACGCTCTTACAATCTAAGACTACCTTGACTTACTCCAGTGATGTGCGCCTGTCTCAAGTATTGCAAGACGCACATCATCAGCTTGATTATGAAGTATATCCTTTGGCTTCTGGTCTGATTAACCCAAGTAAACAGACACCAGTCACCAACGTCAAAAATAGTATTGTTACCCAGCTACAGAGCTTGCAACGAAAAGATGCAAATCGACTGGCTTCTCAATTAACCTCATTGAGCTTTGTTTTTTTTGAACCCATCAATATGGATGTCGATAAAGTACGCGTCGGCGAAAAGCTTGACCCTCTGCTAAAAAAAGATTATTCGCTATCGCTACCTCGTCGAGCAGACCATATTTTGATCGTTAATGCTGCGCAAGATCACTCGACACATACGCCTTTTCAGACGAATAAAGGTTTAAAGCCATATTTGACGCTATTGCCTAGCACACAACAGTATTCCTCTGTATGGATTATCCAACCCGACCGCCAAGTCTATTATGTTGACAACATTCAATGGCGTCACCAGCGTGTCTTTATTGCCCCTGGCGCGACCTTGTTTTTTGGGCTGCGCGACTTACCTGCAGAACACAGCGACCTTAATCGCAGAATCGCAAAATTACTTGCCTTGCGTTTGGAGCCATAATGTTTTTTTATCCTTTTCTCGGACGTTTAAATAAAAGGCGCGGCGATTCTTATCGTACTTTAGGGGCCTTAATCTGCATGGGCATTGCTCCTGCTGGGTACGCCCAATCGATTGATATCCTTGACGAAAGCGCACCCTCAAATAAAGCGCCAGTGCTTGTCAAGAGCACTCCCTTTCAAACACCTTCACTGACCCCCACGCAATCTGACTTAGGCGGTGTAGGTCTATTACAAATGCCCACAGGCCGTATGGCTGAAGAAGGCATGGTGAGCATTGGCTATAATCACAACAGTGAATACCAATTCTTTACCTTGTCTCTACAAGTCATGCCATGGCTGGAAACGACCTTGCGTTACACCCAAGTAGAAGACTTGCTGTACAGTGACCGGGAAGAATTCAGTGGCGACACCAAGTTAGCCGATAAAGGCATAGATGCGAAGTTACGATTGTGGACAGAAAACCAATGGCGACCGGAGGTTTCTGTTGGGTTAAGAGACCTGGGTGGTACAGGGTTATTTGACGGAGAGTTCATTGCGGCCAGTAAACGATTGTCGACCGATCATTATGGCGAACTTGATTTTACACTAGGCCTAGGTTGGGGGTATTTCGGGACACGGGGTACGGTTAGCAACCCTTTTTGTACTGCCGGTGACCGCTTTTGTGATCGTATCACAGACTCCAACGGCAACGGTGGTTCTATTGATTACCAACGCTGGTTTACGGGCCCGTCATCTTTGTTTGGCGGTATCGAATACCAAACGCCATTTGAACCATTAAGCTTCAAGCTGGAGTACGACGGTAATGATTACAGCCAAGATACTCCTGTACTAAGGGGTGGAATTGATATGACCCCTCGCTCTCCATGGAATATTGGCGCTGTTTACGCGTTAAATGACAACTTCAGCTTACGTGTTGGTTACGAGAGAGGTACTACCACAACCCTGGGACTCACATTTGCTAGTAACTTCGATACGATTAAATCGCCTTGGGTCGACAATCCTATTCCAGCATTAGGCACTCAACAGGCTTCTGATTTAGATTCCGTTGATTGGCCTAATCTGACTGCAGAACTGTCTAATATTGCGGGCTATCATACACATAAGGTGTATCAGAACGAACAGGGAGAACACGTTACGCTGGTAGCACAACAGAGTAAATATCGTGATCGAGATATGGCAGCAGAACGTGCGGCAGCAGTATTAGCGAACTATTTACCTGATTCAGTCTCCACTTACCAGGTGGTTGAAACTCAGAAAAATATCCCCGTTAAATCCACAGAGATATCTGCGCAAGGCTATCGAGATATCGCCACGGTCGATTACTTTAATCCAAACATTAAAGATGCCTTGCTTACACTGCCAAACCATCACCAGTACGAAATAACCAGCAGTGAACCTATTTATGATCAGTTTGAGCCCTTTAACTACAACATCAGCCCCGATCTAACCCAATCCATAGGTAACCCTGAAAGCTTTTACTTATACAGTGTCACCCTTGAGGGCGATGCCTCTTATTGGCTCACATCAAACCTTGAACTATCAAGCTCAGTATCGTTGAACCTTATTGACAACTTAGATCAGTTAGGTGACTCGTTGCCCGAAGACGGTACAGACAACTACCGTGTTAGAACCTTAATTCGTTCTTACATACACGATAACGATGTTTACATGAGTAATCTGCAGTTAACCTGGTTCGAAAAATACAGCCAAAACTGGTATCAACAGATTTACGGTGGCTATTTAGAAACCATGTTTGCGGGGGTTGGTACAGAGGTGCTTTATCGTCGTCCTAACGCCAACTGGGCCATTGGTGTCGATGCAAATCTTATCGCCCAGCGTGACCCTAGCTCGCAATTTGCTCTCTTTGAAAGCGACAACGCTTACAGCCCTGATGCTAAAGTACTGTCTAAAGGCACAACCGGTCACGTGTCTTTGTATTACCAGACGGACTTTTCTTTCATGAAAGACTTCCTCGTTCAACTTAATGTTGGCCAATTCTTAGCAGCTGATGTAGGTGCTCGCCTTGATGTGTCAAAACAATACAAGAGCGGCGTAATTATCGGCGCTTACGCCAGTAAAACCGACATGTCAGCAGAAGAATTCGGCGAGGGCAGCTTCACAAAAGGCTTCTACATGTCGATTCCTTTCGACACTATCTCTATCAAACCGAACAACAGCCGTGCCGACATAAGTTGGCAGCCACTCACTCGAGACGGCGGTCAAATGCTCGACAAACGCAACAGTTTATTTGGCATCACCGACCTCGTTGCCCCTTGGTATCAAAGACCTAATCAAAACTAACCAAACGCCGGATAACGCCTCGTACCTCGGCTCATCCGGCCTACAATTTGATTGGCTCATGAAAAACCGTAGGGCACCATAAGCCCAAGCGTAATGTGCCCTTCTCCCTCTCCCCTGTTGACTTATCTATTAACATATATGATTATTCATATATGTTATTTTTTGGATGTGTTTATGACCCCCTGTCAATTTTATAAATGCCTCGCCGATGACACCCGTTTGCAGTCCGTGCTGCTGATCGCTCGCGTCGGTGAAACCTGTGTCTGTGATCTTATGGTGGCGCTGGAGCTGGACCAACCTAAAACCTCGCGCCATCTCGCGTCTTTGCGCAAGTGCGGCATTCTTCAGGATGAACGTCGAGGCAAGTGGGTGTTTTACCGCTTACACCCTGAACTGGACGATTGGGCGGTAAAGGTCATCCAAGACACCGCCGAGCACAATCCTGGCTATTACCAAGATGCCCTACAACGCATTCTTGCTAGCCAAGCAGCAAAACAAGTCTGTTGTTAACCTGTGTATTTTTGATTCATTAAGGAAGCCACGATGAAGATTCTCTACATCTGCACCCACAACCGTTGCCGTAGTATTTTGTCAGAAGCCATCACCAATGGTGTGGCGGGTGATGTGATCACCGCCAAAAGCGCCGGCAGCCAACCCGCTGGTGAAGTGCATCCACTTTCATTGACTTATTTAACCCAAGCCGGTTACGACACCCAAGGGTTACAAAGCCAATCTTGGGACGATTTCGACGACTTTGAGCCAGACCTGGTCATCACAGCATGCGATTCCGCCGCAGGGGAAAGCTGCCCTATGTATTTTGGGCGCAGTGTGAAAATCCACTGGGGGCTAAGCGACCCGTCTAAACTCGACGGCAGCGACGCTGAAAAAGCGCACGCTTTTGCCGACTGCATCCACACCATTGAAGCACGTGTACAGCAACTCAAGTCCATAGCCGAACAGATGACGGCACAAGCCTCGTTCAACAAGGAAGACTTAACCGCCGCCCTTGCCCGCTTACCGGATCTTGCCCATCTCGCCACCCCAACCACCACAACAGAAGAACGCCCTATGGATTTACCTAATATTGACCCGACCTCTTTTGCGACCCCATCTTTTGAGGCATTTACACAGTCACCCAGCACGCACAAACCGCGCTTTTTACTCTTATACGGATCATTGCGAGAACGCTCTTACAGCCGTCTCGTTGTCGAAGAATCGGCTCGCATACTGCAAAGTTGGGGCGCTGAGGTAAAGATTTTCAACCCTGAAGGCTTACCACAACCCGACACAGACGACGGCCGTCACCCTAAAGTCGAAGAATTACGCGAGTTAATGATGTGGTCTGAAGGTCAGGTATGGTGCTCGCCAGAACGTCATGGCGCTATGACCAGTATTTTAAAAAGCCAAATCGACTGGGTGCCATTGAGCATTGGTAGTGTGCGTCCAACACAAGGCAAAACCTTAGCGGTGATGCAGGTCAGCGGCGGTTCTCAGTCGTTTAATGCCGTCAATCAGATGCGTATTTTAGGCCGCTGGATGCGCATGTTGACCATTCCCAATCAGTCTTCTGTGGCCAAGGCTTTCTTAGAATTTGAAGAAGACGGTCGCATGAAACCCTCGCCTTACTACAACCGCATCGTCGATGTCTTGGAAGAATTAATGAAATTCACCTTGCTGACCCGCGACAACAAAGACTACCTGGTTGACCGTTACTCCGAACGCGTGGAAAGCGCGGAACAACTTAGCCAACGCGTTAATCAGCGTTCTATTTAAAACACACAACAGATCACACACCCACTCAATACAAGGGAGACATCATGGGATTATTTGAACGTTATCTTACCGTTTGGGTGGGGTTGGCCATTGTGATTGGCATAGTCGCAGGCAGTGTGGCACCCGTTATCTTCTCTGTGGTGGCTGGGTTGGAATATGCCCATGTCAATCTAGTGATTGCTCTGCTGATTTGGCTAATGATTTACCCAATGATGACGCAGATTGATTTTTCCTCCATTAAAGACGTTGGCAAAAATCCTAAAGGCCTGATACTCACCTTGGTAATCAACTGGCTGATCAAGCCTTTCACCATGGCGTTGTTGGGCTGGGTATTTTTCAAGGTGCTGTTTGCCCCTTGGGTCGACCCGCAAAGCGCCCGAGAGTACATCGCGGGGATGATTCTGCTCGGCGTGGCACCTTGTACCGCCATGGTGTTTGTGTGGAGTCAGTTGACCAAGGGCGACGCCAATTACACCTTGGTACAGGTGTCCATTAACGACGTGATTATGATTTTCGCCTTCGCGCCCATCGCTGGCTTATTGCTGGGCGCAACCGACATTCATGTGCCTTGGGATACGCTGCTGATTTCCGTGGTTTTGTATGTATTGGTGCCCTTACTGGCCGGTGTGTTCACCCGCAAAGCCTTAGACCGTCGGAATGACCACAGCAAACTCGACAATTTTTTAGCGACCATGAAACCTTGGTCGATTATCGGATTACTGGCCACGGTTGTGCTCTTGTTTGGTTTTCAAGCAGAGACCATTTTGGCCAAACCGCAAGCCATTGTGTTGATTGCGATTCCCTTACTGATTCAGACCTACGGGATCTTTGCCGTGGCATATTTTCTCGCGAAGAAATTCAAGCTGCCCCACAAGGAAGCGGCACCTGCGAGCATGATCGCCACATCGAACTTCTTTGAACTGGCTGTCGCCGTCGCCATCTCTTTGTTTGGACTGCATTCTGGTGCAGCACTCGCCACCGTCGTCGGTGTATTAGTGGAAGTCCCCGTTATGCTCTCCCTCGTCTGGTTCGCCAACCGCACCCGACATTGGTTTGGTTAACCCTCTCCCCACCAAACGCCGGATAACGCCTCGTACCTCGTCTCATCCGGCCTACAATTTAATGGATTCATGACAAACCGTAGGTCGCCATAAGCCAAAGCGTAATGTGCCGTGGAAATTGCATGCCCCCGTAGGGCACCATAAGCCAAAGCGTAATGTGCCGTGAAAATGTACCGTGGGAATCGCATGCTCCCGTAGGGCATCATAAGCCAAAGCGTAATGTGCCGTTAAAATGTACCATCAAAGTTGCATGAAGCCCCGTAGGGCACCATAAGCCCAAGCGTAATGTGCCGTTAAAATGTACCATCAGAATTACATGACCCCCCGTAGGGCACCATAAGCCCAAGCGTAATGTGCCGTGGGAATTTGAAAACACCCCATTTAATCGGAATCACAAGAATTTTCGATAAAATATAACCAACAAAGGCGGATATGGATGTCCAATTTTATTAGAAGCAAACAAAAAGGCGGTACATTTTTCTTCACCGTCACCCTCAAAGATCGACAGTCATCGGTATTAATTGATCACATAAACCTACTACGTGAGAGCGTTCGCCACGTTAAATCACGCAGGCCGTTTACCATCATTGCTTGGGTGGTTTTACCAGATCATATTCATGCCGTTTGGAAATTACCCGACGGGGATAACGACTTCTCAACGCGCTGGCAACTTATCAAAATATTCTTCACCAAAAGGCTCAAAGCCACCACCCAATATCAACACAGCGTTTGGCAAAGCCGATTTTGGGAACATGAAATTCGAACTGAACAGGATTTAACGGCTCACATCAATTATTGTTATTTAAACCCAGTGAAACATGGTCTCGTTACATCAACACACGAATGGCCATATTCCAGCTTCCACCGTGATGTTAAAAAGGGGTTATTTGATTATCATTGGAATGGTGTCATATCTTAGGAACATACAGATTTCACAACGCCGGATAACGCCTCGTACCTCGTCTCATCCGGCCTACGGTTTGATAGATTCATGAAAAACCGTAGGGCATCATAAGCCAAAGCGTAATGTGCCGTTAAAATGTACCATCAAAGTTGCATGAAACCCCGTAGGGCACCATAAGCCCAAGCGTAATGTGCCGTGGAAATGCACCATCAGAATTGCATGAACCCCCGTAGGGCATCATAAGCCCAAGCGTAATGTGCCGTTAAAATGTGCCGTGGGAATCAGATTAGGTACAATGGTGGATATTTCATGTCGTTAAACGCCGGATAACACCTCGTACCTCGTCTCATCCGGCCTACGGTTTGATAGATTCATGAAAAACCGTAGGGCATCATAAGCCCAAGCGTAATGTGCCGTGGGAATTGCATGAGGTACCATGGTGGATGTTTTTTTAATCACTACAACTGTACGGAATCCAAAAAATCAATCAGCACAGCACGACTTTCAAGCCATAAAAACGCTCTAGGAAAAAAGCTAAAAACCCATTATCTGAGCATGTCTTCATCCAATAACAATTGATAGTTTACGTTTTATACAATAATATTTGGTTTCAAGATTTAGAAGTCTCGAACGGTTGATCAAAAATTGCCTCGCTGTTAATAGCAAAAACCTAAGCACCGACGCGAGCAACGTGAACCAAGAAAGGAGAATTATTATGTCTATTAGAGATGAATGGGAAGACAGATAACACTTCCCTATAAGAGACGTTAAATGGAATTTACGTTACTACAAACCTACCTAAGCCAAATCAATGTCGATACTTTGATACTGGCAGTCACCACCATTGCGGCACTGTATTCAGTTCGAAGAAATACAACTATCAACTGTAGACGTGCTACGGTTGATTTAGTGTTGCATCAAAAAAATGACTCTGACTTAAAAGCAGCAAACTTAGTCGTAAACCCGCTACTGCGTGATGAAAATATTAGTATTACCAAGTATTCAGATAAAACCCATATCGGCTCAGAAGAGCGAACAGCGATTCTTTTTGTTCTTAATAACTATGAATTCATTGCGACTGGTATACGGGAAAAAGCGTTTGATTTTAACCTCTTCAAAAGAATGCGGTGTGGTACAGTCTTGCGTGACTGGGAAGAGTTTCAACCTTTCATCTATGAGCTGCGTAAAATTAATAAACACCCCACTATGTATCAAGAGTTTGAGTGGCTAGCCAAAAAGCTTGAAGACAACCCTCTTAAAAAAGAAAAAATCAGATAAAGCCTGCCAATCAAAACTAACCAAACGCCGGATAACGCCTCGTACCTCGTCTCATCCGGCCTACAATTTGATGGATTCATGAAAAACCGTAGGGCACCATAAGCCCAAGCGTAATGTGCCGTGGTTTGTAGGTTGTGCGTTTACGCCACCAAAGTGGTTATTTACCCAATTTGGCGACCAGCCCCTGGATGCCGAGCAGATAGCCCTGTACGCCCATGCCAACGATGGTGCCGGCGGCGACAGGGGAGATGTAAGAGTGGTGACGAAAGGCTTCACGAGCATGAACGTTGCTGATGTGTACCTCAATCACCGGCACTTCCGCACCGATAATGGCGTCGTGTAAAGCAATGGAAGTGTGGGTATAGGCACCTGGGTTGAAGACCACACCTAACACTTCGCCGGTTTTAATCCGTCGGCCCGCCTCGTGAATCCAATCCACCAGCACGCCTTCATGGTTAGACTGGTAACACTCTACCTGATGACCCAGCGACTCAGCTGTCGCTTGGCACATGGCTTCCACGTCGGCCAAGGTTTCATGGCCGTAGGTCGCTGGCTCACGGGTGCCCAGTAAATTTAAGTTGGGGCCATTCAATACCATAATAATCGACACTGTGATTACTCCTAAAGACATCAGCGGATAAGGCGTCAAATTGTACGCCAAAAAAAATCTCCCTTCACCTGTGGCAAAGAGAGATTGTGATTTCTATTCGGCCTTTATGGCAACCTGACGAAGGTTAGTGCCTAGACAATTTCAATCAGGGTTTCGCCCGGTGTAACTCGATCGCCCTTGCTCACATAAACGCCTTTTACCGTACCGGCGACGTTGGCGTGAACCTCGGTTTCCATCTTCATGGCTTCCGTGACCAAGACCGCTTGACCTGCTTTCACGGTGTCACCCTCTTTGACCAGCACCTCAATAATATTACCCGGCATGGCGGCACTGACATGGCCTGGCTCGGTGGCACGACCACGGCCATTTTCCCCTTGGGCAACGTATTCGTTTAAGGATTCAAACACCACCTCTTCCGGCATACCATCCAAAGACAAGTACAACTTGCGTTTGCCCACACCAAAGTCGCCCATGCCCGTGATTTCCACATTATAGACTTCCCCGTGGACATCAATGCTGAACTCAGTGGCCAAGCCCGCTGTTGCCGTACTTTGAGCGCTTTCAATAGGCAATAAAGCTTCTGGAACTAAGGTGCCATCGGCTCTTTGTTGCAAAAACTCACGCCCTAGATCGGGGAACATAGCAAAGGTCAGCACATCTTCTTCCGATTGCGCCAAGTCACCAATTTCATCACGCAAACGGTACAGTTCAGGGGCGATGGCGTCGGCTGGACGTCCTTCATACACCATTTCGTTGCCAACGGCTTTTTTCTGCAACACCTCGTTGACTTCCGCGGGCGGCTGACCGTATCCGCCTAATAAATAACGCTTCACTTCATTGGTGATGGTTTTGTAGCGCTGCCCCGCCAAGACGTTGTACACCGCTTGCGTGCCAACGATTTGCGATGTCGGCGTGACCAGCGGCGGAAAACCCAAGTCAGCACGAACACGAGGAATTTCCGCAAACACCTCACGAATCTTGTCTAAGGCGTTTTGTTCTTTTAGCTGATTGGCAAGATTAGACATCATGCCGCCGGGCACCTGATTGATCTGTACCGACACATCTTCCCGGGTAAATTCACTTTCAAACTGGTGGTATTTTTTACGCACCTCATGAAAGTAATCGGCGATTTCTGACAACAGAGTCAAATCCAATCCAGTGTCGTAATCTGTGCCTTTTAAAGCCGCCACTTGGGATTCTGTCGCTGGATGGCTGGTGCCGCTGGCGAAGGAAGAAATCGCCGTATCAATACGATCTGCGCCGGCTTCAATGGCTTTAAGCTGACACAGGGGCGCCAAGCCAGACGTGGAGTGACTGTGCACCACTAATGGCAAGTCCACCGCGTCTTTAATGGCTTTGACGAGATCGTAGGTTGCATAAGGCGTCAACAACCCCGCCATGTCTTTTATCGCAATGGAATCCGCGCCCATGGCCTGCATTGCCTTGGCTTGTTCAACAAACAAAGCCGGCGTGTGCACGGGACTGGTGGTGTAACACAGAGTACCTTGGGCGTGTTTACCGGCTTTTTTCACCGCTTTCATCGCCGTTTCAATGTTGCGTAGATCGTTTAACGCATCGAACACACGGAACACATCAATGCCATTGTCAGCGGCTTTTTGCACAAAGGCCTCGACCACATCGTCGGCATAATGGCGGTAACCCAGTAGGTTTTGTCCACGCAACAACATCTGCAGGCGGGTATTCGGTAACGCCGCACGCAGCTGACGCAAACGCTCCCAAGGGTCTTCTTTTAGGAAACGTACGCAGGCATCGAAGGTCGCGCCGCCCCACACTTCCAATGACCAAAAGCCCACTTGATCAAGTTTTTCACAAATCGGCAACATGTCTTCGGTGCGCATGCGGGTGGCAATTAAGGATTGATGGGCATCACGCAAGGTCACGTCGGTGATTTCTACTTTTTGTTTCAGCTGATTCATTTTTCTTTTCTCCTGCGGATTATCGACCAACGTGGGCGGCAATGGCGGCGGCCAATACCAAGGCGATGTCACTTGGGTTACGTTTGATGGAATAGTTAAGCAATTCTGGGTGCATGGGCACAAAACTGGTGTTGAATTCGCCCTTCACAAAGTCTGGGTGCTTGAGAATTTGTTGATAGTAATTGGCGGTGGTTTTGATGCCGTGCAAGCGCATATCGTCAATGGCACGACGACCGCGAGCGATCATCTCGTCCCACGTCAAAGCCCACACCACCAGTTTCAAACACATGGAATCAAAGTAGGGTGGAATCTCGTAGCCGGTATAGATGGCCGTATCAACCCGAACCCCCGGGCCGCCCGGTGCATAGTAATGGGTAATGCGACCAAAACTCGGCAAAAAGTCGTTTTTCGGATCTTCTGCATTGATACGAAACTGCATGGCGTAGCCGCGATATTGGATGTCTTCTTGGCGAAAACTCAGAGGCAAGCCTGCCGCAATGCGCAATTGCTCCCGCACGATATCGACTCCGGTAATTTGCTCCGTGATGGTGTGTTCCACCTGCACTCGGGTGTTCATTTCCATAAAGTAGACTTCGTTGCCAGACAACAAAAACTCCACCGTACCGGCGTTTTGATAACCTACTGCCTGCGCCGCACGCACCGCCAATTCGCAAATGTATTGACGTTGCTCAGGGGTAAGCTGTGGACTGGGGGCAATTTCAATCAGTTTTTGGTTACGACGCTGGATCGAGCAATCACGCTCGTACAAATGAATGGCATTACCTTGAGCATCAGCCAGTACTTGAACCTCAATATGGCAAGGGTCAAGAATGCATTTTTCCAAGAAGACTTCCGCCGAACCAAACGCCTTGGTCGCTTCTGAAATCACCCGAGGGTACTGCGCCGTCAGTTCTTCTGGGGTGTCGCAACGACGAATCCCGCGACCGCCGCCACCCGACGTGGCTTTGATCATCACCGGATAACCAATGCGCCCCGCTAGGGTCAAGGCGTCTTCTAGGCTATCAAGGTTGCCTTCGGAACCTGGAGTGATGGGAATACCTGCGGCGCGCATACTGTCACGGGCTTGGGTTTTGTCGCCCATTTTATGAATCACAGAGGAATGAGGGCCAATGAAAGCCACACCTTTTTGTTCGCACAACTCGGCGAAATGGGCGTTCTCAGATAAAAAACCGTAACCGGGATGAATAGCGTCACAGCCGGTTTCGATAGCAAGGTTCACCAAGCGCAGTGGGTCTAGGTAACCGGATAAGGGATCGTCACCCAATGAATAGGCTTCGTCGGCGCGTTTAACATGCAAAGCATAGCGATCCGGCTCAGTGAATATGGCCACAGAGCGAATCCCAGCCTCTGAGCAAGCGCGAATGATACGAACCGCAATCTCCCCTCGGTTGGCAATCAACACTTTTTTTAACATGAGACTCTCCTTTTTGTTGAGCTTTTAGACTACTTAAGCTCAGCGAAAAGGAAAAATTGATATTTCATGGGTTATCTATAAGCTATTCGTGATGGACAACCCCAAAGACAGGACTCCCCCATGCCACAGAGTATACAAAGTTTGGTCAGTCGTCTGACGTTTCGACAGTTACAGGTGTTTAACAGCGTGTATGAGTTACGCAGTTACAGCCGCGCTGGAGATATGTTGGGCCTAAGCCAGCCCGCGGTAAGCAATCAAATTCGACAACTGGAAAACGCCCTTGAACAACCACTGTTTGAATACCTTGGTCGCCAACTTTACAGCACACCAACGGCGGAGCGCTTGGCGCAATGCGTGGCCGGCATGTTCGATGAAATTCAACGTTTTCAGCAGGATATCTCGACACAGCAAGGCCTGATCGCAGGTCAGTTGACCTTGGTGGCGGTCAGCACAGCCCAATACATAGTGCCGTATTTATTGCGTGCCTATACCAATTTGCACCCGAACGTGACGATCAATGTGAAGGTGATGAATCGTGCCGCTGCCATTGCACGCTTGAGCGATCATCATGATGAGCTGGTCATTATGGGCATGGTGCCCAATGACAAACCTGTGTTTAGCCTACCTTTTTTGGACAATGAACTGATTCCCGTTGCCCCACAAGGTCATCCTATTTTGACGGCATCGCCCGTGACATTACACCACTTTTTAGAACAGGGTATCTTGCTGCGGGAAAGCGGCTCCGGTAATCGCCTTGCACTGGAATTGCATTGCCAGAAACAACGTATTCGCCTACAAGCCAGTATGGAAATTGGCTCTAACGATGCCATAAAACACGCGGTGATTGCCGGCCTCGGCGTTGCCGTTTTGCCAAGGCTGGGGATTTTATCTGAACTGGCATTGGGCACCTTGGTTGAAGTCCCCATCAAAGACTTTCCCTTACGCCGCTCTTGGTGTCTGATTCATCCACAAGGCCATCACCCCACACCGGCCATGCGGTCTTTTATTGATTATGTGCAACAAAACATCAATCCATTTGGGCAGATGTTTGCGCGCATGAAAGCTCTGCCCTAAAAAAGCTTTACCATAAAAAAGCTCTGCTATAAAAAAACTGCCATAAAAAACGACGCACTGGGCGTCGTTTTAAATACCAACAATCGATTTTACAACTGGCTCAACACGTATTCCGCTGAGCTGACCTTGTATTCGCCTGGCTCATCAAGCCATAACTCTTGCACTATGCCGTTATTCACTAACATGGCGTAACGACGACTGCGGATGCCCATTTTCGCGGCTGAAATGTCTAACTCTAAGCCCATAGAACAGGTAAATTCCGCCAAACCATCAGACGCCATGGTAAGGTGTTCTGCGTTGTTGGCCAGTCCCCAAGCATTGACGACGAAAATATCATTCACCGCTAGGCACACAATGTCGTCGAGGCCTTTGGCTTTTAATGCGTCGTAATGCACCACATAACCTGGCAAGTGGCTGGCACTGCAGGTTGGGGTAAAGGCCCCAGGCACGGCAAACATTAAGACGGTTTTGTCTGAAAAAAACTCGGTCACATCAATTGTTTCTGGGCCTTCTTCACCCATAATTTGAAACGTACCATGAGGCAACATATCACCAACATGAATCGCCATAAATTGCTTCTCCCGTTTTTAAGTTGACGCCATATTAACGCAACCTTATTTTTTCTCATACTGTCCAGGGTGTTTTTTCTCTGGACCGGCTTTTAGACCGTTTGCTCAGATCGTTGACTCGGACAACTTACCCGAATCGCCTGGATTTCTTTCATCCGGTCAATCTGGTAAATTACTCGCCTCTTGCTTAACTCGACCTGTGCCTTATGGATTGCCCTCTTTACGAAAAAATTGCCAACCAAATTGAACAACAGGTTGCAGAAGGTATTTTCTTACCCGGTGCAAAAATCCCCTCTGTGCGCAAGTCGAGCAAGCAAATGGCCGTCAGTGTCGCCACCGTGTTACAAGCCTATAGCCTGCTAGAAGACCGTGGCGTAATTAAAGCCCGTCCTCAAAAAGGTTACTTTGTTCAGGAAACACAACGACCCGCGTCGCCCGCTAAAAAAATCGAGCCAACGAAAACCGAAGAATCGGTACACACCCTACTGCAACGTCTTTTGCATGTGGTGCGAGACGACACCATGGTGCAATTTGGCAGTGCGGTCCCCAAGAGCCAGTTTTTGCCTGTGCGACAGTTGCAACGCTCGGTGGGTCGCTTGATGCGCCTCGAACCGGAAGTCTGTGTGTCTTATGAATTCACGCCAGGTTCCTTGGCGTTACGCCGTCAAATTGCCATTCGTATGCTCGATAATGGCTGTCAGTTGCAACCCGACGACATTACCATCACATTAGGCTGCCAGAACGCCCTGATGCTGTCGTTGCAAGCCGTCACTCAACCCGGTGATACCATTGCCATTGAAAGCCCTACGTATTATGGCGTGCTGCAAGCCATTGAAACCTTACAACTGAAAGCCATTGAGATTCCCTGCGACACCGCCACAGGTATTGACACCGAGGTGCTCCAACAAGCCACTGCCGACTGGAACATCAAAGCCTGTGTGGTGACGCCAAACAATCACAACCCGACCGGCAGCTCTTTGAATCATGCTGCCCGATTGCGCTTGATTGCATTGTCCGTTGAGCACGATTTTGTGTTAATCGAAGACGACATTTACGGGGAGCTCAGCTATCAAGACAAACGCGACCGCGCGCTTAAAGCCGACGATCAGGCCAATACAGTGATTTATTGCAGCTCTTTTTCAAAAAGTATCGCCCCAGGGTTTCGTATTGGCTGGCTGGTTGGCGGCGCTTATCAGGCGATTATTGAGCGTCAAGCCCATGCTCAATCCTTGGCGATTCCAACTTTAACGCAAACCGCCATTGCGAACTTCTTAGAAAACGGTGCCTATGACCGACATTTACGCAAAACCCGTCAGGCTTATCAGAACAATCTGGCGCGCTGCCAACAACTGATCACCCAACACTTTCCTGACGGCACGCAAATGTCTTACCCAAAGGGAGGCTTTTTGTTGTGGGTTACCTTGCCGAAAAAAGTCAACGCTATGAAGTTGCATGCGCAAGCGTTGGAGATCGGCATTGGCTTATTACCCGGCTTAGTGTTCAGTTTTACCTCGCAGTATCACCATCACTTTCGCTTAAATTATGCCTTAAATTGGGACAATGCCATCGATACGGCTTTAAAAGAGCTAGGGCGATTGAGCCACCAGCAAATGCAAGACGCGCTTTAAGACAACATCGAAAAACAAAGCACATTTCATATAAGTTTAAGTTATGATTTTGCTTTCTCGCATCTTAAAATTCATCTGTACAGGCAGGGCAAAAAGCGTACAATTCGCTTTCTTTTTTAAACACTCTGCCTGTTTGGCCGATAACATTAATATCAACTTTAGTAGCTGGCTTGTTGCGATGGAATTTGTTGCACATCCGAGAGACCTTCCATTAGATATTACGCTAATTGAAGATCAGCCTTTCCCGCCTATCTGCGCAGAAAGAGCTGGGTTTGTCGGTATTACCTATGTCACCCTTCGTCCTTTTGATCACGGGCGCTCGGTCAGAATTACACTGGAAGAAATAGACCCTAACTTTTGTGTTTCTGGTCGTGTTGTGTCCTGTTGTAAAGCGGCCGACGGTTATCAAGTGGCGATTGAATTCCCCACCAAAGAAGAGTGTTATTGCGTTCGTATGATCGAGCAGTTGTCGCAAATCGAGCATTATCGACGCCAAGCCAAAATCGACGGCCGACGACTCAATTACAATGAAGCCGCCGCTGAATGGATTCAAAAGTTCGCCGCCAGTTTCCCTGCATTCTCCCTGTAATTCCCCGTTTTTTACCTTATCCATCAACTATTAGACCCTAAAGACTATGACCACACCTCTTTCCCAGCGTGATATCGAGATCATTACCGCACAACTTGGCCGCACACCAAGCGGCATCAATGCCATCGCCCATTATTCGCCAAACGGCACACCACAAGTATTAGAAATGGAAACTTGGGTCTTTGATCAACCTTTTCCTACTTTGTATTGGTTGTCCAGTAAGGCCATCGACAAGGCGTTGGCGAAAATAGAAAGCCACGGTGTGGTGAAAGAGTTGGAACAGCGTATTTTGGACGACGAAAGTTTGCGCGAAGCTCATCATGCCTCTCACCGCGATTACATTGCACGCCGTTGGGCGGTGATGAGCGACGAACACAAGGCCATCATTGAAGAAAAGGGCTTCAAGCCTTTGTTTGATAAGCTGGGGATAGGCGGCATCGCCAATTGGGACAAGGTACGCTGTCTGCACATGCAATACGCCCACCATTTGGCAGGCGACAATGTGATTGGTCGTATTCTGGACGAAGAATACGATATCAAAGCCATTGCTGACGCGGAATAAAGCTAACGCAAAACACAGCTAACGCAGAATACAGCTAACGCAGAATAAAAGCCGCTTAATAGCGCCCTAGTCTCGGGTACGGACGCGATCCACTGCTTTTTGCCACCCCTGGTAAAGCTTATCGCCCGTGCCCTTTTCCATGGTCGGCTCAAACCGCTGGTCCGCCACCCATAAAGTACTGATGTCGTCTAGAGAGTGATAAATCCCTGTGTGTAAGCCCGCCAAGAAAGCCGCACCCAAGGCGGTGGTTTCGGTCACACAAGGTCGCTCTACGGTGATTTCCAGCAAATCACTCAGAAATTGCACCATCACATCGTTAATCACCATACCGCCATCAACACGCAACGCACTGAAGGTAGCACCGTCTTGTGCCATGGCTCCGACCAGGTCGCGAGTTTGATAACACACCGAGCGCAAGCCCGCACTGACAATGTCGGATACACTGGTGTCTCGGGTTAGCCCTATCATGGCGCCACGGGCGTCCGGGTCCCAATAGGGCGCCCCCAAACCGGTGAAGGCCGGCACCAAATACACGGAATCATCATTCAGGGCTTGCTTGGCAAGACTTTGGGTTTCTTTGGCATCAGAGAAGAGTTTCAAGCCATCACGCAACCATTGAATCGCTGCCCCCGCGACAAAAATACTGCCTTCTAGGGCATAGGTCACCTTGCCATTCAAACGATAACCCACTGTGGTTAACAGCTTGTGTTCAGAACGAATCGGTGTCTCGCCGGTATTCAAAATCATAAAGCAGCCAGTGCCATAGGTGCTTTTTACCATGCCTGGTGTAAAACACGCCTGGCCGATCAGCGCCGCCTGTTGATCCCCTGCAATGCCATTGACAGGAATCGCCGCGCCCAACCAGTGAGCGTCGATGACACCAAAGTCAGCACTGCAATCCATCACTTCGGGAAACACCACATCGCCGATGCCCAACAGCGTGATCAACTCTTGATCCCACGCTTGTGTATGTATATTGAAAGCCATGGTTCGCGCCGCATTGGTGGCGTCGGTTTTATGGGAAGTACCGCCGGTCAAGCGCCACAACAAAAAACTGTCTACCGTTCCGAAAGCCAGTTTGCCTGCTTGCGCTTTATCACGCGCACCCTCTACGTTGTCGAGTATCCAACGTATTTTGGTGGCTGAAAAATAAGGGTCGATCAGCAACCCGGTTTTTTCTTGCACCTTTTCACTCAAACCCTGATCGCTCAATTGCTGACAAAACGTCGTCGTGCGTCGGTCTTGCCAAACAATGGCGTTGTACACCGGCTCACCCGTGTCGGTGTCCCATAGGATAGTCGTTTCACGTTGATTGGTAATGCCGATGCTTGCTATCGCTTGGGCGGCGATGCCTGTATCCTTAAGCACGGCTTGGCAAACTGACAAGGTGGATGTCCAGATGTCTTCTGGATTGTGTTCCACCCAACCATCATCAGGAAAGATTTGTGGAAACTCTTGCTGAGCCTGACCGACTCGGGTGCCTTTTTCATCAAATAAAATGGCACGGGAACTGGTGGTACCTTGATCGATAGCAAGAATATAATGGGTCATAGCGGGTTCTCTTTGATATAACGGCCGCTTAATCGTAAGCGACTCAGTACAGTGTTATTTTTGTTTTTTGAACATTAATATTCAAATACGAATATTTTCTATTAAAAACCAATACACCCGTGTTTAGCAAGCAGTAACCCTCTTAAGGAGAAAAAAACGCCATGGGGCAACGCTCTCGACAGGACAAGATTGTCACGATTGTAAAAGAAACCGGCTACGTCACCATTGACGAGCTGGCCAGCAAGTTTGCGGTGACGCCACAGACCATTCGTCGCGATATCAATGATTTGGCAAAATCTGGACAGATACGTCGTCATCATGGCGGCGCCAGTTGTGACTCCAGTACCACCAATGTGTCCTACGCCACTCGACAAATTTTACAGCTTTCTGCCAAAGAACAGATTGCCAAGCGCATCGCGGCGGAAATTCCAAACAATGCGTCTTTATTTATTAATATCGGCACCACCACAGAAACGGTGGCCCGTGCCCTACTGCATCATCAAGGTCTGCAAGTCATCACCAATAACCTTAATGTGGCGGCGATTTTAAGCGCAAAAGAAGACTTTACCGTGATCATTGCCGGTGGCACAGTGCGCTCAAGGGACGGCGGTGTGATGGGGGAAGCCACCATTGATTTCATCAATCAGTTTCGGGTGGACTTTGGTATTATCGGCATCAGCGGCATCGACCCGACTGATGGTTCATTGCTAGATTACGATTATCAAGAAGTGCGAGTCGCCCAAAGCATTATCAATAATTCACGCAGTGTTTTCTTAGCCGCCGACAGTGAAAAATTTGGCCGTAACGCCGTCGTGCGTTTGGGTAATATCACTCAGGTAGATCGCTTGTTCACCGATGCCCCGCCACCCAAAGCCATTGCGGCTTTGATGAAGGAACATAAGGTTCGTCTTGAACTGTCATCTTAATGCTTTAAGGTGACAGCCTGCCTTTTTGCTTTCCTCTTAAAACAACCCTTTTTACTTTCTTTTTTCTGCTTTTCTTTTAAAACGGCTTTTTTCTTTACCGTTATTCTCACCCCACTCTTACTAAATATTCATCATAAGGTCACAAAAGGGTGTTGTCATAGAGGATCAACACCTTTACTATCGAACATAAATGTTCACTTTCGAACAAAATAAACCTTTTTGAACACGCGAGGCTCCACATGAATTCATCCCATTTTGACGTATTTGTCGTTGGTGGCGGCATCAATGGTACCGGTATCGCTGCCGACGCGGCAGGTCGAGGTTTGCACGTGGGGCTGTGTGAAATGGGCGACTTAGCCCACGCGACCTCTTCGTCCAGCAGCAAACTGATTCATGGTGGCTTGCGCTACCTTGAGCATTATGAATTCCGCTTGGTGAAAGAAGCGCTAAACGAACGAGAAGTGTTATTGAAAGTGGCGCCGCATTTAGTGACACCGATGCGCTTTCAGATGCCCCATCGTCCTCATTTACGCCCTGCTTGGTTGATTCGTCTTGGGCTGTTTTTGTATGACACACTGGGCAAACGTGAAACGCTCCCCGGCTCTAAAGGGGTGAAATACGGTGCGGACAGCCCACTAAAAAGCGACATCAAACAGGGTTTTGAATATTCTGATTGCTGGGTAGACGATGCACGCTTGGTTGTCATCAACGCCATGAGTGCGCAGCATCACGGCGCAGCCATTTTTGCCCGCACGCGTTGTGTCTCTGCCAAACGCCAAGACAACCAATGGCACTTGGTGCTAGAAGATCAACTGACTCAGGAAACCCAAGAAGTGACGGCCAAAGCATTAATTAACGCGGCCGGCCCTTGGGTGTCGTCTTTTATTGAAACCAAGTTAGAGCGAAAAGCGCCCTACGGCATTCGTATGATTAAGGGCAGTCACATTGTGGTGCCGAAGCTCTATGAGCACAATAACGCGTTTATTATGCAAAACACCGATAAGCGTATTGTGTTCGCCATTCCTTACCGTGACGATTACACCTTACTGGGCACCACGGATGTAGAGTACAAGGGAGACCCTAACACGGTTGAAATTGACAGTGATGAAACCCAATACATTCTTAACGTCACCAACGATCACTTTAAGAAAACCTTGTCCCCAGCAGACGTGGTGTGGAGTTATTCAGGGGTTCGCCCTTTGCTAGAAGATGAATCCTCTGATCCGTCTGCGGTGACACGAGATTACACCTTACACCTTGAAGATCAGCAAGGTCAGGCGCCTTTATTGAGTATTTTTGGTGGCAAAATCACCACTTATCGTAAATTGGCCTTGTCAGCGATGAAGAAAATCGCCCCCTATTTTGAGCAACAAATAGGCGACGGCGTGAACACACAATGGACGCACAGCAAGCCCTTACCCGGTGGCGACCTGGGCATGTCTCTGGACGCTTTTGGTTTGGCCTTGCAGAAACAATACCCTTTTCTGGGGGCAGCGCTTGCCCGTCGTTTTGCCAACAGTTATGGCACCTTGACCCACTTGATGCTGGAAAATATCAACGACAAAGACGGCCTTGGCCAAGACTTTGGTCATCAGTTGTATCAAGCGGAAGTCGACTACTTAATTAAGCACGAATGGGTCCATGACGCGGCGGATATTTTGTGGCGTCGTACCAAGCTGGGGCTGGAGTTCACACCCGATCAGGGTGACACTCTGCAGGCGTATGTGATCGCACAGTTCTGATAGGTTAACAAATCTTACCAAGGGCTCGTCTAGACAATTGTTTAGGCGGGCTTTTTTTGCTTTACTGACCCCTCAGCTCTGCACAGCCGCTCGCCACGTCGTTTATTTTTTAGGAAACACACACACAATGGATTTGGTCTTTTTCGATATCTCGCTCTGGGTGTTTCTGGCCTTGTTTGCGGCGGCATTTTTTGCCGGCGTTATTGACGCAATCGCGGGGGGAGGCGGCTTAATTACCGTGCCCGTATTGCTGGCGGCAGGCTTGTCACCGGCGGAGGCCTTGGCGACAAACAAGCTGCAAGGCTGTGCCGGTACCTTGTCGGCTTCTTATCATTTTATTAGAAGGGGTCAAGTGACCTTGTCTAAAATGTGGTTGCCCATTGTAATGACCGCGCTGGGGGCGATTTCAGGCACCTTACTCGTCTCTTATTTGGACAGTCGCGTCTTACTCAAAGCCGTACCAATCATTTTAATCGCCGTGGCGGTTTTCTTCTTCTTTTTACCCAAGTTACAACCCTATATTGCCCGTCGCTTATCCCTTAGCCACGTTCAGTTCGCGGTTATCATTGGTACGACCATAGGCTTTTACGATGGTTTGATTGGCCCAGGCACAGGGGCTTTTTTTTCAACCGCGTATTTGTGTTTTATGGGGTTCAATCTGGTCGCCGCCACCGCACACACCAAGGTGCTTAACGCCACCAGCAATGTGTCGTCGCTGTTGGTGTTCTTGTTCAGTGGCCATATTATCTGGGCGTTGGGCATCTCCATGGGCATAGGCCAGTGGATAGGGGCACAAATTGGCTCACGACTGGTGATTACCAAGGGCGTCAAATTAATTCGCCCTATGGTCATCATCATGTGTTTGGCGATCTCGGTCAAACTGCTAATAGACCCATAACCACCCGCACTAGAATATACAAGGTGACGTTGTCAACGAATCATACGCTGCGGATTATTGGAACAGCCGTTGATCAAAGGGATATTGGTACTGATCAACAATAGAAAAGTGTTTTGAGTCAGGGTGGAGTGGGTTAAATAAATAATTATACGAGTGCGGGACAATAACAGACGGCACTTTTAATAGAACGCTTTGAGCATTGGCCAACCACGCATCTCCAATTCTTCGCGTGATGCTTTGCTCACGCTGCTCCTCAAGAGTAAGACCTGCCTCTAAAGACTCCACTAAAACAGAGTCATCAAAATCAACTCTAAGCAACTGAAAACAGTCTGGTAAATCTTCCAAATCCACATTTAAATGAACTCGAATCTCCAACAGAGCGAGTGCAGGATGTTCGGCCAAATACACAATAGGATTCCCTGCATTATGCCATCGCCCTGCCTGTCTCATCCCGCCAATTCCCTTCAAGTCAGCAAAATTGCTGATTCTCCACAACGTCATGCAAAGTACCCTTCGTTTAGACGATACAAAGCATCACGCACCATAGCAGCACCAAATTCCGTTCTCATGTACGCGTTTGGGGTTTGATGATCAAATGCCGCAAAAGGCTTAGCGAGCCATTTATGGGCTTTTTCTGTATTACCGAACACCTCTTCTGCTAGAGCGATAGTTTGTGCTGCTCTGAGCAGTTTAGCGGTCTCTTCCGTTGTAAAACGCTGCTTTTTAGTCACGCGATGGTTCAGTGTACGACGTGGAATGATCCAGCTCGTATTCGCTGTTGGCTCAAAGCGAATGAAATGCTCAAAAGCCTGAGGTGTTACCCCTTCCAAAGCGATCGAATTAAAATCTTTTTCACCACCAATCACCAGACTTGTCATCTGCGATACCCGATCAAATACCCGCTCTGCAAGTGTTTTGTGTTCAGTAGAATTTAAGGCAGATTTAACATTGAATGTGACAGTTTGCATCGGCATCTCTCTTACGGTTTGGCAACATGCCTTATACTACATGGCATATTGCCTTTAAATCAATTCCACGGGTTAAAATTTGTTCACCTTGATTCACTGACATCGAATCAAAATGGACAATAAACTACAAGCCGCCTAGGTAACTTCTTTATAGCTGCTCAGGCGTGGTTAGGGCGTCTTCTGCCGAGTATTGATAGCACTCAGTCACCAACCAACGCAGCAGTTGTTGCACTGGCTCTCGCTGGCGCTGCATATCAGGGCAAACAAACAGGTAGGCGTGACCTTGATCTAAGGTTTCAGTAAAGGGGCGCATTAATCGACCTTGCTGTATGTCGTCCATCACCAAAGGCGTTCGTCCTAAAGCCACACCTTGCCCTGCAGCAGCGGCCTGTACCGCTAAATCTCCGCGGTTAAAACTGATACCTCGGGACAATTTGACGCCCTTTGCATTGGCCAGCAGCAACCACTTTTCCCATTCCGCATAAGGACTGGAAAAGCGCCATTCGGAATCGTCGTTTAATAAGGGCACTTGCGTTAGCTGAGCCGGTTCAAACAGCCCGCGTGACGCTGCAAACGCTGGACTGCACACAGGAAACACCTGATCTTTCATCAAGGGGACGATATAGCCTTTTGAGTTATGAACATGGCTGTGAATAATGGCGACATCAATTCGATCCCGCTGAAAATTCACCTCTCGGTCATTGGCTTGGATTCTAAGCTGCAGGTCTGGATAGCTTTCTTGCAGGCTGCCCAAACGCGGAATCAACCACTTGGTCGCAAAGGACGGCATGACCGACACACTGAGGATGTTGGAGGTTTCTTCTTCCTGCAAATCCAGAATTAAATCATTGATTTCATTAAAACTGTGGTTGAGTTGTACGGCCAAACGAGCACCCGCCACGGTTAACTCTAGACGTCGGTGATAACGTATAAATAGGGTCAGACCCAAACGCTCTTCCAACTGGCGAATTTGCTGGCTGATCGCCCCTTGGGTTAGATGCAGCTCTTGAGCGGTCTTGGTAAAACTCAAATGCCGCGCGGCCACAGCAAACGTCGCTAAGCCTGGTAAAGGAATCGATTTCATAATGTCACGGCGCTACTTTTTACTAGATTCGTTTAAATGTTTCATTCTGTTTTTTTGCTAAAAGAAAGCAGGAGAAAGTAAAAGAAAGTAGGAGAAAAGAAAAGAAAAGAAGATAGACGACGTATTTTGCATTAATTGAGCTAATCCAACAAATCAAATTATATCGTTTGCCAGTCAAAGGCAAAAAATAGATGATGAGCACAGATTAGGTTATACAGCGGCCTAATAACTGACCACAATTGCCCTAACGATTGTGGTGCTAAAAGAGACTCCCACAGGCCACTTTTAGCAGAGCATGATCATTCCCCACAGTGTGATCCTGCTCAGATTTGCTAGTTACTTTTGTTGAAGCCGGACGTTTGTCCGGCTTTTTTTTGTCTGCCCGATCTTTTCTTACCTATACACTTGCCTGTACAATTTTTTTGCAAAAAAAAGCGGTGACCCTAAAATCACCGCAAAGTAACACACACTGAATGTGTACTGATTAAACCGTCCTATTACGCCGCAGCAGATTCGTTTTGCTTTGCGGCCACATCGCTTGCGTTTGCTAGCTTTTCCATTAGACGAACAACCTGACAGCTGTAACCGTATTCATTGTCGTACCATACGTAAAGAATCGCTTGGTTATCACGAACTTTAGTAGACAAAGCGTCCACAATACCGGCTTGAGAAGAACCGATGAAATCAGAACTTACCGCATCCGCACAATCACTGTAGCCAATTTGACCCGTCAACTCTGCACTGTTAGAAGCCGCTTTTACTGCAGCGTTAATCTCTTCTACAGACGCAGCGGATTTCAAATTCAAGCTCAATACCGCGATCGAAACATTAATAACAGGAACACGAATGGCACTGCCACTTAGCTTACCTTCTAGGGAAGGAATGGCTTTAGAAACGGCTTTTGCTGCGCCTGTTTCCGTCATCACCATGTTCATGCCTGCAGCACGGCCACGACGATCACCCTTGTGAATATTGTCGATCAAGTTTTGATCGTTGGTGTAGGCGTGAACCGTTTCAACATGGCCCGACTCGATGCCGTATTTGCTTTCAAGTACCGACAAGACAGGCGCAATGGCATTGGTTGTACAAGACGCAGCAGAAACGATTTTATCTTCGCTGGTAATGTCGCTGTCGTTAACACCAAATACGATGTTACGCATTTCTTTGCCCGGTGCCGTTAACACAACACGCTCGATGCCTGGACGATTTAAGTGAACACTCAAACCATCGTGATCACGCCAGCGACCCGTGTTATCCACTAACAAAGCGTTGTTGATGCCGTGTGCTTGGTAGTCTACTTCGGCTGGATCAGAAGCATAAATAACTTTAACCGTTGCACCGTTAATAATAAGCGCTTGGTTTTCTTCATCAACTTTAACGATACCTTCGTACACACCGTGAACAGAATCGTATTTCAACAAGCTAGCACGTTTGGTTAAATCGTTGTCGCACGCTTTACGCACAACAATCGCCGCCAAAGCCATACCCGGTGTTGTGTGGCCCAGTGTGCACATACGACGTGCCAATAAACGACCGATACGACCAAACCCATACAAAACAACCGGCATTTGCGCGCCACTTGCATCGCTTGATGTTTGCGCAGACAACATGGATTCCAGATCCGCTTCCGCGATCAAGGCTTCCAACTCAACAGACGTGTTGGCAAGATCGCTGGCTAGGACTTGCTCTAACACTTGATAGACTTGCGCAAGATCCAATTCAGGGTGTTTATCAAATGCCGCCATCAAACCGGTAACGGAATCCGCCATTAATGTGTTTCCAGCCAATTCAACTTTGACGGCTTTTTCACGGCCTAATTTGCCCAAAAGAGGAATCATGGATTCTGCTTGCGAAAGTGCTTGTAACCAAGTGCTTGTCATTGTCTGCCCCCGAAAAAAGACTCTGTGGTATCAATATGCGCGCAGTTTATCGACAGTTTGAGACAAAAACAAATTGAAAGAAGACTACGAAAATCCTTTAAAAACGGGTGTTTAGCAACATTTTTTATAGAAATAACGAGATAGGCCGTGGGTGTTAGAAACTTTACTACATATTTTAAGAGATAAGGCTTTTGAAAGGGGAAAACGTGCGTTTATGTTGTAATAAGCCTACAAGAAGTGACAAGAACTTTCATAAATTATTTTATAAATGCCGTTTTCGTTCCGCTAAAATCCCCAAAATGCAGAAACACCCACCAATCAGCAGAGGACGATAGACCAAATCGACCTGCGTTATTCCCCAGTACACCAAGGGCTGGCTCCAAAGGGTTAATAAACCATAGCCAAAAGTACACATAAGGATAAACGCCATGACTCTGGCAATAAACACCCAGGAAGACACCAAGCGTTTAAGATGAGCGTTGACCTTATCGCCATAAATCACCAGACAGGTTGCCACAAACGCCAAGGCAATGTCTTGCAGATACGGCTGTAAAAAATACGCTAAGCGTAAGTTTAAGTCCAATACAACGGCCAATTTTGCTTTACCTTTTCTTCCTCAGGGCTTCTACATCAATGCGCCCTGAATCGGAGCTTTCACAGAGAGGTTCTTCATCTGTGTAAACAACGGAAACATTATACGTGGTATTGTGCAATCGAATCGAGGTGCCATCGTCAAATTCCCAAGTCGGTTTGCCAATGCCCTGATTCAGATAACCTTCATCCGGCAAGCCGTATTTACGTTGCAACAAATCCCCCAGATATTGGCGTTTCTCTTTGCTTTCTACCACACCAAACAACACCGTCTTGGTGACAAAATCAAACCGATTGTAATAAATTGTCGCAACGGTTAACCCCAAGATACCACTGTCACCCAGGCTATATTTGGCAACACACTCTTGGTAGGAGGGGTAACGGCGCACTTGCATTTTTGACAGTTGCTTTTCCAACGTCTCAATATTGAGGTCGTTAAACGGTAGGCCGAATAACTCTGCCTGGGACGCAATTTGAGGCTTTCTTGACGCCTGTTCTGTTGCAAAAGCAGACACACTCAGACTCATGGCAGACACCAGCCCTATTGCGACGATTAGACCTTTTTTTCCTTGCGACATTATTCCCCTATTTGCCACGCGTAATGTACTCAGATTGCGATATAATAAGCGCCTATAGTAGCCTAATCGTTGACGTGTTTTTATGCAGTAGGTCAATCTTTTACGCCATTTACTATGACAGCATTTTAAAAACCGTCTTTTGAAAACAGTATAAACGAGGTAAAACATGGCTCTTGTTATTGGCATCACAGGTGTCTCGGGCAGCGGAAAAAGCCGCCTTTGTGCGTTATTGGCCGAAGGCCACGAAAACACCATCACCACTTTGTGCCAAGACAGCTTCTATAATGGCTGTGGCAGCATAGACCCAGACGTCTATAATTTTGATGACCTTAGCTCACTGGATTTGGAAAGCTTGGCGCTGGCCATTCATAACTGCAAAAACCGCCAACAGCCGAATGAGATCCCGGTATACGACCACTCGCAACATAAGCGCGTTGGCTATAGAAACCTAGAAGCCACCCATGTTGTCTTGGTAGAAGGTCACATGATGTTCCAAGATGCCGCCATTCGCGATGCGGTAGATTATTTACTGTATGTGGACACCGATCTGGACATTGCCGTCGTACGTCGACTGAAACGTGATATTGCTGAGCGTGGTCGCGATGTAAACGAGGTAACCAGCCGTTATATGCGCCATGTTCGTCAGGCGGCCTTAAAGACCCTTGATATTCGTGGCAAAGCGGATTTTATTATTCCCAATAATAAAAGCTTCACCAACGCCGCCGGCTTGCTACGCAATCATATTGACTATCTTCTCAAAGAAAAAGGCGCTAAATAAGCGCCTTTTCTTTAAGCTTTAAGCCCTAAGCTTCAAGCTTTAGTCTGTTACAGATTAAGCGCGCTTCAGTCACTTTTTGATTTCATCAAAAAAGCGTTTTACGCCATCAAACCAGCTTTTTTGCTTAGGTGAATGGTCAGTGCCTTCGCCCATGCTTTCTGCCAGTTCTGTAAACAAGGCTTTCTGACGTGATGTCAGGTTCACCGGAGTTTCCACCACCGCCTTACAAATCAAGTCCCCTACTGGGCCACCGCGTACTGGCTTAACACCTTTGTTACGTAGGCGGAACAGTTTGCCTGATTGACACTCTGGTGTGACTTTTAGGCGCACACGACCATCAAGGGTCGGTACATCAATTTCGCCACCTAGGGCCGCTGTTGTAAAACTGATTGGCACTTCACAGTACAGGTTGGCACCGTCACGCTCAAAAATAGCATGAGGTTTCACCGAGACTTGCACAAACAGGTCACCCGCTGGGCCGCCGTGTGTACCCGCTTCACCTTCACCAGACAAACGAATGCGATCGCCGGTGTCTACGCCTGCCGGAATTTTCACACTCAAGGTTTTGTATTCTTGGATACGGCCTTGACCATGACAATCATTACAAGGGTCTGAAATAACTTGACCCGCACCGTGACACTCTGGACAGGTTTGCTGAACAGAGAAAAAGCCTTGCGACATACGAACTTGGCCGGCACCACCACAGGTGCCACACGTCTTAGGTGTCGAGCCTTTTTTCGCACCAGAACCATCACAAGTTTTACAGTTTACCAGTGTTGGAATGCGAATTTTTTCGTCACAACCCCATACTGCTTGTTCAAGATCCAGTTCTAATGTGTAGCGTAAATCAGAGCCACGACGGGTACGACTTTGACCGCCACCGCCTCCACCGCCGAAGATATCGCCAAATACATCACCGAAAATATCGCTAAAGCCACCCGCGCCAGCACCACCGCCGTAACCGCCACCACCTTGACCGTTTACGCCTTCGTGACCGAATCGATCGTAAGCCGCACGCTTGTCTTCAGAAGACAGAATTTCATAGGCTTCTGCCAATTCTTTGAACTTCTCTAGGGCTTCTGGGTTGTCTGGATTTTTGTCTGGGTGATACTTATTCGCCAAAGAACGATAAGCTTTTTTAATGTCTTTCTTATCAGCGTCTTTGGCGACCCCAAGAACGTCGTAATAGTCTCTTTTGCTCATCGTAAGCATTCCCGAAATAATAAGTCGAAGTAAAATCGATTGGCTGCCGCTGATTGCCTACTTAAGAAGAAGGCTAAGAACGGCGGTTGTACATAGCAAAACACGGTCCTAGAACCGTGCTCGCTATAACACCTCTCCCCGGAGGGAGAGAAAAATAAGACGCTAGCGCTTATTTTTTGTCGTCTTTTACTTCTTCAAACTCGGCATCTACTGCGTCGTCTTGTTTTTGACCGGCTTCTTCGCCCGCCGCTCCAGCCGCTTGCTCACTCGCATCCGCTTCAGCGTACATTTTCTGAGCCAAAGAGCCTGATGCTTGAGTCAACGCATTGGTTTTCTCTTCAATCTTCTCTTTGTCGTTCGATGTTAAGGCTTCTTCTAATTCAGTGATCGCTGTTTCGATCGCGGTTTTCTCTTCTTCCGTTGCCTTGTCACCAGCGTCAGCCAATGTTTTGCGTGTCGCATGGATCATGCCGTCAGCCGTGTTGCGAACTTGAACAAGCTCTTCGAACTTACGATCTTCTTCCGCATTGGCTTCAGCGTCTTGAACCATTTTTTCGACTTCTTCGTCGCTCAAACCTGAAGAAGATTTGATTACGATAGACTGCTCTTTGCCTGTTGCCTTGTCTTTCGCAGACACGCTCAAGATACCGTTAGCATCGATGTCGAAGCTTACTTCGATTTGTGGCACGCCACGTGGTGCTGGCGGAATATCAGCCAAGTCAAAGCGACCCAATGATTTGTTTTGTGACGCTTGCTTACGCTCACCTTGCAATGCGTGAATGGTAACCGCATTTTGGTTGTCTTCTGCCGTTGAGAACGTCTGAGACTTCTTCGTTGGGATCGTCGTGTTTTTCTCGATCAAGGCCGTCATCACGCCGCCCATGGTTTCAATACCGAGAGACAGAGGCGTTACATCTAGAAGAAGAACGTCTTTTACGTCACCAGACAATACCGCACCTTGGATAGACGCACCGATCGCAACCGCTTCGTCAGGGTTCACGTCTTTACGTGGCTCTTTACCGAAGAATTCTGTTACTTTCGCTTGCACAAGTGGCATACGAGTCTGACCACCTACCAAGATAACTTCGTCGATGTCAGAAGCAGACAATTCAGCGTCTTTCAATGCTTGACGGCAAGGCTCAAGAGATTTCAACACTAGCTCTTCAACCAAAGACTCCAACTTAGAGCGTGTCAATTTCACGTTTAAGTGTTTAGGGCCTGTCGCATCGGCTGTGATATAAGGTAAGTTAACTTCTGTCTGTGAAGAAGAAGACAACTCAACTTTGGCTTTCTCACCCGCTTCTTTTAGACGCTGTAAAGCAAGAGGATCGTTGTGTAGATCAATGCCGGATGTTTTCTTGAATTCAGCCGCTAGGAATTCGATCACGCGCATGTCGAAATCTTCACCACCTAGGAAAGTATCACCGTTGGTTGACAATACTTCGAACTGTTTCTCACCGTCTACGTCAGCGATTTCGATGATAGAGATATCAAATGTACCACCACCAAGGTCAAACACAGCAACGGTTGAATCGCCTTTGCTCTTGTCTAAGCCGTAAGCCAAGGCCGCAGCGGTTGGCTCGTTGATAATACGTTTTACTTCTAGACCGGCAATTTTACCCGCATCTTTTGTTGCTTGACGCTGTGAGTCGTTGAAGTACGCAGGTACGGTGATAACCGCTTCGGTAACTTTTTCACCGAGGTAATCTTCTGCGGTTTTCTTCATTTTCTTCAGTACTTCAGCAGAAATTTGTGGTGGCGCTTTTTTGTCGCCCTTCACTTCTACCCAAGCATCGCCATTGTCAGCACCGATGATTTTGTAAGGCACCATAGAGATGTCTTTTTGAACCACATCGTCTTTAAATTTACGACCGATCAAACGCTTGATCGCAAACAAGGTGTTTGTTGGGTTGGTAACAGCTTGACGCTTAGCAGATTGGCCAACTAACACTTCACCATCGTCGGCAAAGGCAACGATGGAAGGAGTGGTACGATCGCCTTCTGCGTTTTCAATAACGCGTGCTTTTTCGCCATCCAACACAGCAAGACAAGAGTTTGTTGTACCTAAATCAATACCGATGATTCTACCCATGGTTTGTATCTCCAATAAATTCGTTTGTTCAATGATAATTCTGTATTTGGGTACGCTTAAAAATATTTCAAGCGTCCAGTGTCAAAAAAATGACAGTGTTTTTAAGCAGCGCTTGAAACCACAACCATCGCAGGGCGAATTAGGCGGTTGTTTAGGGTATAACCCTTCTGCACAACATCCATCACGGTGTTAGGCTCCATCTCTGGATTAGGCACCATGGTGATCGCCTGGTGTAACTCTGGATTGAAAGGCTGGCCATGTGGGTCCACTACTTTCACTTCAAAGCGCGCTAAGGTTTCAATCAAATCTTTCAGCGTTAGCTCAACACCTTCACGGACAGAATCCGCTTCGCCAGTCGCTGGCGCAGAAGCAAGAGCACGCTCTAGGTTGTCTGCTACATTTACAATTGACTTAGCAAATTTCTCTAGGCCAAATTTATGTGCTTTTTCAACATCGAGCTCTGCACGACGGCGAATATTCTGCACATCAGCATGGGCACGCAAAGCGGCTTCTTTATATTGCGCGGCTTCTTCTTGTGCTTTTGCTAATTCGTCGTTTTCAGTCACTTCTTCAAGCGTGCCTTCAGCAGGCTCTAAAAGCTCTTCTACGGCTTCGTTTTGCGTTTCGCTTTTCAAATCTTGCTCCGTGTCTAGGTTAGGATTTTTTTGCTGCTCACTCATTTTTAACTCCAAATTACAGAAACAATTCTTTGCTTGTGCTGGGTATATGGGGACAGCTTTTGCCCTTTCAACACTAAATACACATTAAATTTGTGGAAAAACTCGCTGATATTTACCGCGAAACAAGGCGTACTTTTACGGCGACTTTTTATTCTTTCTTTTTCCCCTTATAAAGCCCCCTTTTAGCCCTTACAAGGAAAGCCAGTGTGTCAACATAAGCCACAAACACTACGTCCTGCTGGATACACGCCAACACGCTACTTTTCTCGCGCTCTAAAATAGTGCCAACAAAATAGACTTTAAGGGTGAGTTTTATTACTCTTTGTTGTAAGAATAGTGATATTAACTAATGAATTCACATTATTCTGTGCACATTTAAGCGATTCTGGGGCTTTATTTTGCCCAAATTAAACATGGTTTTATTTAAGAATCCACGAAACGCAAATTAGGAGTTACTGAAATGCTAAAATCAAGTGCTTTTGCTACTGCCGTACTCGCCGCATCCGTCGGCTTAGCCGTTTCTGTTCCCGCTCAAGCAGCCGAGCAGCAATTTATTACAATCGGTACAGGTGGTGTAACTGGGGTGTATTACCCTACGGGTGGCGCTATTTGCCGTTTGGTGAATAAAGGTCGTAAAGATCACGGTGTTCGTTGTTCTGTTGAATCGACCGGTGGTTCTGTTTACAACACTCGCACCATTCGTGGCGGTGAACTGGACTTTGGTGTCGTGCAATCTGATGTACAGTCTGCTGCAATGGACGCCAAACGCGCCTTTGCCAATGACGAGCCATACGGCGATCTACGTTCTGTTTTCTCACTTCATTCAGAGCCACTACACGTCATGGTACGCGGCGACTCGGGCATCGAGTCAGTGGCGGATATGGAAGGCAAACGCGTTAATATCGGTAATCCAGGTTCGGGTCAACGTGTTCTAGCAGACGTATTAATGGATGCAGCAGGTATCACGCCAGATGATTTGTCATTGGCCGCTGAGCTGAAATCCTCTGAACAAGCCGCGGCACTGTGTGACGGCAAAATCGAAGCCGCTATTTGGGCAGCCGGTTTGCCAAACGGTTCTACTATGGAAGCCACCTCTACTTGTGATGTGAAACTGCTTGATCTGACCACCTCTGGTACTGATAAAGTCTTGGCTGCAAACCCAGCCTACGCTGCAGCGAGCATTCCAGCAGGCTTGTACCCGAATAACGAAATCGAAATTGCATCATGGGGCCCTAAAGCGACCTTCGTTGCCGATGCAAACACTTCTGACGAAGTGGTTTACGTGTTGGTCAAATCTGTCTTTGATAACTTCTCTGACTTCAAAAAATTGCACCCTGCCTTTGGCACCTTGCAAGAAGAAGGCATGATTAAAGATGGTTTAAGTGCACCCCTTCACCCAGGTGCAATTAAATACTACAAGGAACGTGGCTGGTTGTAATACAAGCCCGTTTTTTGTTTGGTGAATCAATGCCTGTTAGCGTTTCGTTAACAGGCATTGATGTTTTTCCCCGCTCTTTTTCTTTCCTAAAAAGGAACCCTCATGTCTGACAAAACACTGGACAGCGATCTTAACAATACAGATCTTGACAATATTGTTGGTGATTCCGATGTTGGCGGTCGCAGACCCAATGATGCTTTTGGTAAATCTGTCCTGTGGTATTTGCCACTCATTTGGGCGATTTATCAGTTATGGATCGCCTCACCTTTACCCTATATGCTGGGTGTCGGTGTCTTGAATGACACGCAAACACGTTCTATTCACCTTGGTTTTGCCGTTATTTTGGCCTTCCTTGCTTTTCCTGCCTTTAAATCCAGTCCGCGCCATCGTATCCGTGCTCTGACCTGGGTGATCGCCATTGTTGCAGCGGTTTCTGCCTCTTATTTATGGTGGGATTATCGCGGCGTAGCCGATCGTACCGGTGCGCCAAACACAACCGACCTAGTCATTGCCGGTATAGGGATTGTCTTACTACTTGAAGCCGCACGTCGCTCGCTGGGTTTTCCATTAATGGGCGTGGCGCTGTTTTTCCTTGCTTATGTATTTTTTGGCTCTTGGAGTGGCTTGCCTGACATTGTCCAATGGAAAGGTGCGTCGTTTGAAAAAGCCATGAGTCATATGTGGCTCACCAGTGAAGGTGTCTTTGGTGTCGCCCTTGGTGTGTCGTCTGGTTTTGTCTTCTTATTCGTTTTATTTGGCTCTTTGCTTAACCAAGCGGGTGCCGGTAACTACTTTTTACAACTGGCTTTTGCTGCATTGGGTCATTTACGTGGCGGTCCTGCCAAAGCGGCGGTCATTGCTTCTGCGGCAACCGGTTTGGTGTCTGGCTCTTCTATCGCCAACGTGGTGACCACAGGGACCTTTACTATCCCTTTGATGAAAAAAGTCGGCTTCCCGGCCACTAAAGCCGGTGCCATCGAGGTGTCCTCGTCAATCAATGGGGTATTAACACCGCCCGTGATGGGGGCCGTTGCCTTCTTGATGACAGAGTATGTGGGCATTTCCTATGTCGAAGTGGTGAAAACCGCCATTGTACCTGCGGCCATTTCTTATATTGCCTTGGTGTACATTGTTCACCTTGAAGCCCTAAAAATGGGCATGAAAGCCACGTCAACGACCCACCCTGTCAAAATCATTTTGGCGTCTATCTTGGTCATCGCCTTGTCGATTATCTTCTTTGGTGGGGCGCTCTATTTATCTGGCTTGGCGGTGGGTGCCTTAAGTGGTGCCGTCGGAGGGGCCTCGATTTGGATCATTGTTGCCTTGATGTTAGTAGGCTATATCGCTGCCGTACGATTCGCGGCGAAAGGCCCAGATTTAGACATGAGTTTGAACGCCATTGAAAACCTTCCTCCTACGAAGGTGATCTTCAAAACTGGTATTCATTACCTCATGCCTATCATGCTGTTGATGTACTTGCTGATGATTGAACGCAAATCACCCGGTTTGTCAGCCTTCTGGTCAACCATCTTCATGCTGTTTATCTTGCTGACACAAAATCCACTGAAAGCCTATTTCCGTGGCCAAGGTGAAATCGGTCGTCATATTAAAGAAGGTTTATCGGACATCGCTGAGGGCATGATTTCCGGTGCGCGTAATATGATTGGTCTGGCCGCAGCAATGGGTGTGGCAGGCATTATTGTTGGATCGGTCACCCTAACTGGGATCGGTCAAGTCATGGCGGAGTTTGTCGAATTCTTGTCAGGCGGTAATTTGCTGGCCATGTTGTTCTTTGTGGCCTTGATCTCCATCGTGTTAGGCATGGGCTTACCAACAACAGCAAACTACATTGTTGTGTCGTCTTTGATGGCGGGTGTGGTTGTCGAATTAGGGGCGCAAAATGGCTTGATCGTTCCCTTGATCGCGGTACACATGTTTGTCTTCTACTTCGGTATCATGGCAGACGTGACACCGCCTGTGGGGCTGGCGAGTTTTGCCGCCGCGGCGATCTCCAAGGGCGATCCGCTAAAAACTGGCTTCCAAGCGTTTTTCTACTCAATCCGAACCGCCTTGTTGCCTTTCCTCTTTATCTTCAATACGGATCTGTTGTTGATTGATGTGGGACCGATACAGGCCGTCTTTGTCTTTATCTTCGCACTGATTGCTATGCTGTTGTTTGCAGCGGGTACGATGAACTTCTTTGTGGTGAAATCCAAGCTTTGGGAAAGTGCAACGCTTTTATTAGCCGCTTTTATCCTGTTCCAACCTGGCTTTTTCCTCAACCAGTTTGCCCCTGAGTTTGAAACACGACCAGGCAGTGCCGTATTGCAAATGGCCGAAGAAGCAAAAAGCGACAGCACACTGCGTGTCCGTTTGGTGGGTGAAGATCTGTACGGTGATGTGGTCGATGCGCGTTACTTATTGCCTGTTGGCCCCAAAGGCGACAGCGGTGAAGCACGTTTATTCGATTCTGCAGGCCTAGAATTGCGCAACGAAGAAGGCAGATTCTATGTGGATAACCTAAACTTTGGCGGTGCGGCCGAACAATTGGGCATTGATTTCGATTGGGAAGTGGTTGAACTGGAAGTAGAAACCGACCGTCCACCGAAGGAGCTGTTTTACATTCCTGCTCTTTTGATGGTGCTTATGGTGATTGCATTGCAAGTACGTCGCCGTCGTAAACTGGAAATAGAGGCTTAGCCATGAATAAACATATTTTATGCTGTATCGACTTAACCCATACCAAAGACGCAAAAAACGTCATTTTGGAAGCGGAAAGACAGGCCAATATTGACGGTGCTAAGCTGACCATCATGACGGTCATCCCTGATTATGGCTCTTCTTGGGTGGGGTTGTTTTTTAAAGAAGGCACACTGAGCGATGCGGCCAACGCAGCCAGTAACACACTCAAAACCCTTATCAAGGACACCTTACCTGAGCACAAAGGGGTCAAAAGTGTGGTAGAGATTGGCGTGGTGTACGAGCAAGTATTGCATCAGATTGATAAGCTGAAAGTGGATTTGATCGTGCTAGGCGCTCACAAGCCCAACGTGCTTGATCATTTGATGGGCCCTAATGCCGCACACATTGTGCGCTCATCGCCTATTTCCTCTTTAATAGTGCGAACGCAAAAGTAGCGTCAAACTGATAACCCATCAAAAGCAGAATACGCGTTCATCGTATTCTGCTTTTTTATTTTTCGTATCATCCTCCTCCAAACGGGCAAAATAGCAACGAATCCCTGTATTACCAGACAAGGAATACACGTCTCAAAAAGACGCTGACAAGGTCTCACCAGTGCCATAAAAATAAAAAACTAATGTTTTTTTTGTGCCACCCAATAGGCATTGTTTTCCTGTCTTAGCTCCTCATAAGACGTGATCCTTTGTTGTGCACTCTCGCCCCCTTGCGCCACCAGCATGGCCAGAAGATTTTCAATTACTGCCATCATGCCGGTATAACAACCAAAGTAGTGAGTGGATAAGACCGACGCGATCAGGGTCTCGTCTGGGGTAAATTCCGGTGACACAATGTCACTGTCCGAAATCACAATCAGCTTAATGCCCTTACGTTGGGCAAACTGACACGCCTCTATGGTTTCACGAGAATAAGGCGTCATTGCAATGGCAATCATCACGTCCCCTTCTCCTGCCAAATGCAGATCATCAATGGCACTGCCCATATGACGTGGAATCAGTTGCAGGGAAGGCAATGCCATACGACCAACATAGTGCAAGTAAAACGCCATCGCATAACTGGCTCGAACCGCGGTCAAATAGACGCCTTTGGCGGACAAAAGTACATTCACCACACGTTGCATACGATCCGCATCAAGGTGCTCTAAAGAACGCTGGACAATGGCCATGCTGTTTAACGCGGCATCCGCCTGCACGCTGCCACTTTCACCACGCTCTCTTAGGCCCTCAATCCAACTCGGCTGGTCCACGCTGGCCGCCGCCGATACGAGGGATTGGCGAAACGGCTCTCTCAGTTCGTCATAGCTGTCGACGCCCATTTTTTCCGCCAAACGAATCAATGTATAGGTGCTTACCCCAGCCTTACGCGCGGTTTCGCGGATCGGGTCGAGGCCAAAATCCGACGGATGATCAATGATGTATTTGGCCACAGTGCGTAAGCCCCGGGACAGATTGGGAATCGCCGCTTTTAAGTGCACGAGCAATCTATTTTTGAGCGTTGGATCCATAGGCAAACCTCTTTAAACAAAGAACATAAAAATACGACAACTAATTACAAACGTTATTTTTATGAATTATTGACTAAAAATGTAATTAGCGCAAAATTGATCTCGCTCAAGGTTATCAACATTTAACGCTCGCAACATCGTTTGATCGTTTAGGAAACTCTATTATGGCCTACTCTCTCCCTGCCCCTGCTTCCGACGCCGTTATCGGCGCACCAATGGAGGCATAAGCGAATGACTCGTCCTTTTATTATGGTTGCCCCTAATGGGGCACGTCGAGGTAAGGAGGCGAATGCTTCTTTACCTATCACCCTTCCAGAAATGATCACCACTGCTGCCAGCTGTCAGCTTGCAGGCGCCGATGCCTTGCATTTGCATGTGCGTGACGCACAAGGTCGCCATACCATCGACGTTGGTCTGTATCGTGAAGCCACCAGCGAGTTGGCGCTTAAGGTACCGGAGCTTGAGGTGCAAATTACCACAGAAGCAGCGGGCATCTTTGACGTCCCGGCACAATATCAATGCTTACGGGACTTACAACCAAAATGGGCGTCGGTGTCGATTCGTGAAATGGCTCGCGATCTGAGCCTTGCCCCCAAGGTGTACGACCTATGCGCCGAAAACAACACCAAGATTCAACACATTCTGTACAACACAGACGACATTGCTTTGCTGCTGGAATGGCAGAAACAAAGCATCGTCAAGGCCACACAGGACAGCGTCTTGTTTGTACTAGGTCGCTACACCCAAGGTCAGGTGTCATCACCCGATGACCTGACACCTTTTCGTCAAGCATTGCCGAACATCAAACATTGGATGGTGTGTGCCTTCGGTCCAGACGAACACCGTTGTTTAGCCCATGCCGCCCATCAAGGTGGTGCGGTACGCGTCGGTTTTGAGAACAGCTTAGTCGCGCCAGATGGTACGCCACACGCAGACAATGCCGCGTCCATCACAGCGCTAATTAACACGATTGAAAAGGGGTATTCTGCATGAGTCACGTTTTTCCACGCCATTGTCACGCCTCTTTACCAACAGCGGTTGCCGGTGATGGCTGTTATTTGATCGACAAAGACGGTAAACGCTATTTCGATGGCTCGGGTGGGGCTGCAGTCTCCTGCCTTGGGCACTCTAACCAAAATGTCATCAATGCGATCAAAGAGCAGGCAGAGAAATTGGCGTTTGCGCACACGAGCTTTTTCACGTCAGAACCGGCCGAAGAATTAGCGGACTTATTAATTGCCAACGCACCAGGCGATCTAGACCGCGTGTATTTTGTTTCTGGTGGTTCCGAGTCCGTAGAATCTGCTATTAAATTAGCGCGCCAGTACTTTGTCGAAAAAGGCGAACCTCAGCGTCGTCATCTTATTGCCCGTCGTCAAAGCTATCATGGCAATACTTTAGGCGCTTTGTCTGCAGGCGGTAATGTGTTGCGTCGTGAAAAGTTTGCGCCGATCTTGGTGGAAATGAGCCACATTGCCCCTTGTTATGAATACGCAGAACGTGATTCAGCGGAAGACTTAGAAGCCTACGGTCAACGTGTTGCCAATGAACTGGAGGCCGAAATTTTGCGTTTGGGCTCCGGCACTGTAATGGCCTTTATTGCTGAGCCGGTTGTCGGTGCGACCTTAGGCGCCGTGCCCAGTGTACCCGGCTATTTCAAACGCGTGCGTGAAATTTGCGACGAACACGGTGTTTTATTGATCCTTGACGAAGTAATGTGTGGCATGGGTCGTACCGGCTATTTGTTCGCCCATGAAGCCGAAGGGATTAAAGCCGATATCGTGTGTATTGCCAAAGGACTTGGGGCGGGTTATCAACCCATTGGCGCCATGCTCTGTACGGATCACATTTACAACACAGTGAAAGAGGGCTCTGGCTTTTTCCAGCACGGTCATACCTATATAGGCCACCCGGTTGCTACCGCTGCAGGTTTGGCTGTTGTGAAAGAGATGTTAAACAACGACTTGGTCAATCAAGTGAAACAGCGTGGTGCATTTTTGGAACAGGCGTTACAGGCTAAATTTGCTGACCACCCCCACATCGGCGATCTCCGTGGCCGTGGTTTATTCCGCAGTCTAGAGATTGTCGAGAATCGTGACAGCAAAAAACCTTTTGATCCAAGTTTGGCCTTAGCCGGTAAGTTAAAGAAAGCCGCTTTAGAAGAAGGCTTGGTTTGTTACCCAGGTAGCGGAACACGAGACGGTAAACACGGCGATCACATTTTATTAGCTCCTCCCTTCATCGCCAGCGAGGCACAATTAACAGAACTGGTCGAGATGCTATCACGCGCTATCGACAAAACATTATCAAAAACAATAAGGTAAAACACCGCTCAACCCTCTCACTAATGTTTCTATTTTCCCGCTGTCTCTTTTTCTATTGCCATAAGCGGCTTATTATAAGCCGCTGAATGAACAGACGACTTGAGTAATTGGCAAGTGGGTCAAACCGGTAAAGTGTCCGATTATGGCCTAGTTAGTGATTTATTTGATGTCGTACCAGAATTAATGGAGCAATTATAATGTCTAAGTATTGTCTAACGGTTACCTGCCCTTCTCGTCGTGGAATTGTTGCTGCGATCTCCGGTTTCTTGGCTGAAAAAGGCTGTAATATCACAGACAGCGCTCAATATGATGATATCAATACCGATCGTTTTTTTACTCGTCTTAGCTTAGAAAGCCAAGCAGGCACAGAACAAGCAGACCTGGAAAGGGATTTCGCTGCCATCGCCGAAAAATTCGATATGGAATGGGGCTTTCACGCGGAAGATGAGAAAATGAAAGTCTTGATCATGGTGTCACGCTATGGTCATTGTTTAACCGACTTACTTTACCGTAGCCAAATCGGCACCTTGCCCATCGAAGTGGTGGGTGTGATATCCAATCATTTGGATTATCAAAAGTTAGTGGTGAATAACGACATCCCATTCCATTACGTCAATGTTACAAAAGACAATAAGCTCGAAGCGGAAGCGAAACTGCTGAGTTTAGTTGAAGAAAGTGGCGCTGAATTGGTTGTATTGGCCCGTTATATGCAAATTTTATCGGATGAGCTTTGCCAAAAAATGTCGGGGCGAATCATCAATATTCATCACTCTTTCCTACCGTCTTTTAAAGGCGCAAACCCTTACAAACAAGCGTTTGATAAAGGCGTAAAATTGATCGGAGCGACCTCTCATTATGTGACGGCAGACCTAGATGAAGGCCCAATCATTGAACAAGAAACCACTCGCGTCACCCACGCACAATCCATTCAGGATTACGTGAGTTTCGGACGTGAAGTAGAGTCTTCTGTTCTGGCTCGTGCCGTTCATGCCCATGCACGTCGCCGTGTGTTCCAAAACGGAGCAAAAACCGTGGTTTTCCCAGCATCGCCAGGCAGTTACTCTGCCGAGCGAATGGGCTAGGCATTAAAGGCAATCACAATGCGATGCTGTCAGGCAAAGCCGCTGCAATAAAACCTCCCACCAAAACCCCCTTGCTGCTATACCGCAAGGGGTTTTTTCTTTTTGGGGCTTGTATCTTCGCATCAAACTACTGTATAAATAAATAGCACTGTATAGATAAACAGTTAATTTATCTCTGTCTATTTTCTCTTTGGAGTTTTTATGCTGACCAGCATCGCTATTGCCAACTTTGCCATTGTTGAATCTCTTGAACTGGAGTTCAAAAAAGGCATGACCGTTATTTCGGGTGAAACCGGAGCGGGTAAGTCCATTATGGTCGACGCCTTATCCCTTTGTTTGGGTGATCGCACCGATGCTGCGGTTGTTAGGCATGGTCAGAAAAAAGCCGACATCAGCGCCAGTTTTGATATTCAGCACTACCCTCATGTCCATCGATGGTTAAGTGAGCGCGATTTAGAGCAGGATCAGCATTGTATTTTACGTCGTGTCATCAGCAAAGAGGGTCGTTCTAAAGCCTATATTAATGGTCGCCCTTGTACCTTGAGCGATTTAAAAGAAGTAGGAAGCCAACTGGTCGACATTCATGGCCAGCATGAACACCAGTCACTCTTGAAAAAAGATGCTCAACGCCAGCAGTTAGATGCGTATGGACAACTTACCGAGCTAAGACGGTCTGTAAGCCAGCAGTACACGACCTGGCGTCAGCTAAAAGACGCGTTATCTGCTCAGCAAAATCGCTCTGCTGAGTTTGACGCCAAGGTGCAACTCTTGTCTTACCAAGCACAAGAACTGCAGCAGCTCGATTTAAAAGAGGGTGAAATAGAAGCACTTGAAGAGGAACAGGCTTTTCTGTCCAATATCGCCGACTCTCAATTCAAGGCTTATCAAGCCAGCGGGTTACTCGTTGACAGCGACGAAGGCAATGTCTGCTCACTGTTGCATCAGGCGATCAATAGCGCTGGCCAGATTCGCCCGGCCACCAAAGCCCTGGAAGATGCCCTCGATATGATGAACGCCGCGCTGATTCAAGCTCAGGAAGCCGCCGATAGTCTGCATCACTACCAAGACACCTTGGAGCAAGACCCAGAGCGTCTTACCGACATTGAACAGCGCCTTTCTGATATTTACGATACCGCGCGTAAACATCGCACCCTGCCTGAAGGCTTGTTATCACTACGAGAAAGTGTGGAGGCTGAGTTAGATGGGCTGCAAGGCAGCGAAGAAAGCATTGAAGCCTTAAAGGAAAAAGAAGAACAGGCTTATGAAACCCTCACGGCATTGGCAACCACCTTGACAGAAAAGCGTATTCTGGCGACAGATGATCTCGCCCAGAAAGTGGAAGAGCAGATACACGGTTTGGGCATGCCTCATGCGCGTTTCTTTATTCAATGCCAGCCTTTGAATCAGGTCACGGCACACGGTTTTGAAGACATCGAATACATGATTGCTTCCAACCCTGGGCAACCGGCTCAGCCTCTGCGTAAAGTGGCTTCTGGGGGCGAATTATCACGTATCAGCCTTGGTATCCAAGTCGTCACAGCGCACACGTCCATCATTCCGACCTTGGTGTTTGATGAAGTCGATGTTGGCATCAGTGGTGGAACCGCAGAAGTGGTTGGACGCATGCTACGCTCTGTTGGGCAGCGTGGTCAGGTATTCTGTGTCACACATTTGGCGCAAGTGGCTGCACAAGGCAATCAACACCTTAGAGTCAGTAAACAAGTCACCGAAGAGGCCACCTCGTCTCAAGTGCAACAACTGCAAGAACAAGATCGCACCCAAGAAGTAGCTCGCTTACTTGGTGGCTTAGAACTCACCAAGCAAACATTGGCGCATGCCCGTGAAATGCTGGGCAATGTACACTTGCAATAATCGCTGTGCTTTTTGGCATTAAACGCAAAAAGCCTAAACAAACCAAGTTTGTTTAGGCTTTTTTGTGACTTAATGTCTCAATTTGATTATTGCTTAGGGCGCACGTAAAGAATCAAACTGTGGTCTTCAATTTCATAACCATGCTCTTCGGCAATTTCATGCTGACGCTTTTCAATAATAGGGTCAACGAATTCAATCACTCTGCCTGATTCTAAACAAATCATATGGTCGTGGTGATCTCCTTTCGCCAATTCAAACACCGCCGTACCTGCTTCAAAGTGATGACGCTGAACCAACCCAGCGGTTTCAAATTGAGTCAGCACACGATATACGGTCGCAAGACCCACATCTTCCCCTTGATCGAGCAAGGTGCGATAAACATCATCAGCACTCATGTGACGCTCACCGGCACTTTCAAGGATTTGTAAAATTTTCACTCGCGGCAAGGTTACTTTAAGGCCGGCTTTTTTTAGCTCTTGATTTTCGCTAGTCATGAGTCATTCTCTATTCGATCTTGTTAATAATTACTTTATCATTAGCACACCAGAGTAAGGATGATACAAATGAAAAAATCAGTGTTAATACTATGCGCAGCGATATCACTGAGCGCATGCAGTTTATTTCCCCCTCCGTACAAAGTGCCTGTGACACAAGGCAACTTGATAACAGAGGAGCAACTAGCAAAGTTACAAGTAGGCATGTCTGAGTCTCAGGTGACTTACCTACTGGGGAATCCTATGCTAAAAGATACCTTTAAACCTAATGAATGGCACTACTTGTACGTTACTCGTTATGCAACACCCGACACCAAAAAGAGCAACGCTACCGATTTAACCCTCATTTTTGAACGAGGTGTGTTAACCGAGATTCAAAATCCCTAGCCTTTAGCGGCTTTTGCTGCACGGTTGGCCCGAGCTTGCTTCGGGTCAACCTTCAGCTCTCGGTATAACTCAACACGCTCACCTTCTTTTAACGTTTGCTCTTCTGGCTTACGCACGGCTTTGCCAAAGATACCTAGCTTAACGGTCTCAATGTCGATGTCCGTAAATTCATGGTGGATATTCGACAAGCGCACCGCTTCACGCACAGTACACCCCTCTTCGACGTCTAAACTGATGATTTTCTGCTTTTCGGGTAAAGCATAGGCGACTTCTACTCTCATGTTATTCACCATAAACCACTTTTGCACGCTTACTAAACGAGTCCACCATGGTATTCGCAATTTGGCTGAACACGCCACCAAAAGCAAATTTCAACATACCACTTAATTCAAACTCGATGTTTAACATAATTTTACAGCTTGTCGGTGACAATTCCGTAAACGTCCAAACACCGTGCAAGCTTTTAAAGGGACCTTTTACCAACGTCATCTCAATACGACTGTAATCATGCAAAAAGTTCCGTGTGGTAAAACTTTGTCGAACGGGACCTTTGCCCACTTCAAGGGACGCTACGATTTCCGTTGGTGTTTTGGACACCAAGGTGGAACTTAAACATCCTGGTAAAAACTCTGGATAACCATCCACATCATTAACCAAAGCGTACATTTGCTCACAACTGTAGTTAACATGAGCAAAACGTTCTATATGACTCAAACTAGACTCCTATCCAACCAGCAAAAGCAATCACAATCATTGCCGGAATACTGATGTATTTCAATGTGTTATACCACCATTGAAAATGATTTGTTTGTTTCGTAATCATTTCATTCTGCAACATTGAGCGAGGTATAAACCAAGCCACCAAAGCGGACAATAAAATCGCCCCCAATGGCAATAAAATAAACGAAGTGATTCCGTCCAGAAGTTCAAAAAAATTGCGACCAAATAATATTTTGCGGTCACCATGATTGAAAGACATCAAAACGGCAATGCCAAGCAGCCAAACCGCACTGCCCATCAATAACGCAGCTTTTAAACGGGCAATGTAAAATTTCTCATGCAACCAAGCCACAAAGAGTTCCAACATAGGAACGGCTGACGTCAATGCCGCTATCAGCAATAAGCTAAAAAAGACACCAGAGAAAAGCTGTCCACCTGGCAGGTTGCCAAAAATAATGGGTAAAGATACAAACGTTAAACTTGGCCCTGCTTCAACGTCAATATTAAACGCAAACACCAGTGGAAAGATCACTAATCCCGCTAAAAGCGCAACCAACAAGTCTATTCCGACAACAATACTGCACGCCCGTGCGATGGACATATGCTTACTCATATACGCACCGTAAGCAAACATGGCTCCCATACCAACACTTAAACTGAACAAAGCCATGCCAACTGCGGCTAAAATAACGTCAAAATTGACATCTTGCCATGACCAACGAAACATAAAATCCAATGTTGCTGTCATATTGCCTATGACCATGGCATACGCCGCCATCAACAACAAAGTCACGATCAGAATAGGCAGCAACAAACGAACCAAGGCCGATAAACCACGAGTCACCGATTGCCCTACGGTCAAAACCACCAAGCCCATAAACACAGAATGCCACAACAGCATTTCGGTACGGTTGCCAAGCAAATCGTCAAACATGGTCGACGCACCCGCTTGCGTTATTCCGACAAACTCACCTGAAAGCGCACGATTCAAGTAGGCCAATGCCCAACCAGCAATGACGCTGTAAAAAGCTAAAATCAAAAAACCGGTGATACCCGCCAACCAAGGCACGCCTACCCATGCAGGATGAATAATACGGCGTTCACTTAAATCATTGACCGTATCAATAGGATTGGAACGCACGGTCCGCCCTAGCGCTACTTCTGCCATTAATACAGGTAAGCCCACCAGCAACAAGCACAGGCAATAAATCACTAAAAACGCACCGCCGCCGTTTTGCCCGAGCACATAGGGAAACTTCCAAATATTCCCTAAACCCACCGCCGATCCACTGGCCGCAAAAATAAATATCCACGGACTCGACCAGATACCTTGTAAACATCGACTTTCAGGCATAAATTTAAACTCTAATGACACTTTACGTGTTTTAAAGATAGGTGCTCAAAGCAGGCAGGGTCAATACAACCTCTACGCGACTATCAAAAATGAATAAGTAACTATTAATTTTCTAACATTCAGGCGTATACCTCAAGAAAAGCATAGGTTTTTGCCACTATCGACCGTATAATTTGTAACTATGAGTAAAGTAAAGAAAAAATCCAGCAGCACGGGCACTATTGCGCTTAATAAACGTGCAAAATACGACTACTTTGTCGATCAGAAATTCGAAGCCGGGTTGGTTTTGTCTGGTTGGGAAGTAAAGAGTCTACGTGAGGGCAAAGCTCAGCTTGTCGACTCGTTTGTCATCATTCACCAAAACGAAGCTTGGCTCGTCGGTGCAAGGATAACGCCTCTTCTGAGTGCGTCAACACACGTGGTTTGCGAACCGATGCGTCAACGCAAGCTCCTGTTGAACCGCAAGGAATTGGATAAAATCATCCAAATCACTGAGCAGAAAGGCAAAACCTGTGCCGCCATGGCACTTTACTGGAAGGGCAACAAAATCAAATGTGAAGTGGCCCTAGTAACCGGTAAAAAAGACCACGATAAACGCGACACAGAACGCGATCGTGATTGGTCAAGAGACAAAGAACGTCTAATGAAACATGCTTAATATGTTTGTGATTTTTAGGCATACAAGGTAAGCATTTCAGCGTAATCGCTAGCGTAAAAAGAATATTTCCGTTAGTATTACGCAACTTATTGGGGACGACATGGTTTCGACGTCGGTTACAAACCCAAAGGTGCATGTCGAGAGTGATGCGTGATCTCGTAAATCCCCCGCATCAATTTAATAGTCGCAAACGACGAAAACTACGCTTTAGCAGCCTAAACCGCTGCTAGTGTGCTGCCCTCAGGTTGCTTGTAGCCAGAGACTCTGCAGTATCATAAATTACAAGATGCTAACTGATGCCCCGCCTAGGGATAAGGTTCTAAGACTAAGTAGGCTCGCCATTAACACCCTGTCCTTCGGGCGGTTCGTGGTCAAATAATTGAAGTGACTATGCATGTAGAGCCGATGGCAGCGGACTGACGGACGCGGGTTCGATCCCCGCCGTCTCCACCAAACATCTTAAAAACCACCCTTTTGGGTGGTTTTTTTTTGCCTCAAACCCTTGTTTTCACTGGCTTACAGCCCTATTCTCGCTTTTAGAGGGGTTCAATAAGTTTCTATTAGTTTCGCTGATGCCCCTATTTTTTGGGGGTATTTCAGCAAACCAAAAACGGTCATCTGTTACTTTAGCTTAAATCCAGTCGAAGCGTTTTACCCAGCGCCTTAGCCGCATTATCCAAGGTGTGAAGGGTAATGGATGTGTTGTTGGGGTCTAGCAGTCGATCAAGTGCGGCACGGCTGGTGTTCATTAGTTGCGCCATTTTGGTTTTAGTGAGGTGTTCTGTTTCAATTTTCTGTTGGATTTCCCATGCGATCACACGCTTAATGGCGACAGCATTCGTTTCCGCTAACACGCCTGTTTCTTCTAAAAAGTCATCAAATGATGAACCTATGTGTGTATTAGCCATGCTCTACCTCCCGTTGGCGTTTTTTGCCTAGCTCTAAATCTGACTTTGATGTCTTTTGTGTTTTTTTAATGAAGCCATGAAGTAACACCAAACGCTCATCATGAAAACAGAACAAAACACGGGCAATACGGCCACCGCCTAAAGTGGTTCTGACTTCCCATAATCCGTCCCCCATGGAGCGACAAACAGGCATACCAATTGGCCAACCATATTCCACTAATTTAATATCCTGCCCGATTACGCTTCTGTCTTCCTTGGGCAACGACAACAACCACTCACGTAAAGGCTCGTTACCCGAGATCGACCGATAAAAACACGCAGACACTTTCTTTCGACTTTGATTTTCCATAATCATTTGTACCATAAATGATACGATAGAAGCTATCGTGTTCTAAATAATTGCGCACCTTCCGTACGCATTGAGCGAAAAATATACTCATGGAACAAATAAAACTAATACGAACACATTAGCTGAATGGGGGCATAAACAGAAACATTAAAAATATTATCTTTAAATAACAAAAGCTTAGATATAAGTTCGAGTGCCGCCGTACCACCAAACATTGAAAGGCCACCTGATTAGGTGGCCTTTTTTTATACCTAAACCCTTGTATTTACTGGAAATGTTACACCTGTCGTATATGATTTAGGGAAAGCTGGAACTGATTTTTCTTTATTAAATATATTCACCTCTCTTTTATCTACAATAACACACCCAGCTGTGACTGAGCTAAAGAGCGATTGCCGTACTGCTTTTTACGGTTCTTAATGACACTGAGGTGTGAAACTTTCGTACATTAACATCAGTGTGGATAACTCGATCCACAAACGTTTCATAGGCTTCCATGTTGGGCACAGTGACGATCACCATAAAATCGTAAGTACCAGTAATTTGATAGCAATGCATGACTTCTGGAGCTTTACTGATGGCAAGTTTAAAGCCATCGTAGACATCTTTTCGATCTCTCTCCATTTCTACCGATACCAGTAAGGTTAGCTTGTTACCACAGACTTCAGGGTTGACTAACGACACATCAGCAACGATGACGTTGCTGTCTCGCAAGCGCTTAACTCGTTTGTGACAAGCTGGTGGCGATAGCCCCACTTCCTCTGCCAGCTCAATATTGGCAATACGATTGTTGCGTTGCAAAATGTTGAGTATCTTTTTGTCTATCTTGTCTAATTCCATATATTTCTCAATATGATTATATTTCGATGAAATATTTCTTAAAACGCCAAAATTAGAAATTTATATTGATTGATAGCTCGAAATTAAGCGACATATTTTTCCAGAAGTACATAAAATTTTCGCCATTCTTACTGGAGTAGAAAAATGCAAATACACATAAAACGCTGGACAAAACAATTATTTCATGGCCTGTTCAGGGAGATTTTTGATGTCACCTGGACGCTGTATAAAATCATGGTGCCGATGATCATAGTGATTAAAGTGGTAGAAGAGTTGGGCGGCATTGAGCTACTGAGTCTATGGCTGGGGCCTGTGATGTCGATCGTCGGTTTGCCCAGTGAAATGGGCTTGGTGTGGGCCACAACCCTGGTGACCAATATGTACGCTGGATTGGTGGTGTTTATGAGCCTAGATACCGAATTGACCGTCGCTCAGGTCTCCGTGCTGAGCATTCTATTGTTGCTGGCGCATTCTCTGCCTGTCGAAGTCGCGGTGGCGAAAAGAGCTGGCGTAGGCATTGTCGCGACACTGACGATTCGCCTTGGTGGTGGTTTACTCATGGGGTGGCTGCTGCACCAGTATTATCACCATTTTGGTGTGTTAAACACGCCCACAGAAGTGGTATGGAGACCTGAATCCAAGGTCGATGCCAGCTATTTGGTTTGGGCAATTGAGCAGGTAAAAAGCTTGGTGATGATCTTCGTGGTGATTGCTGTGCTGATGACGTTTTTGCGCTTACTGAAACTGCTTGGTATCGAAAAACTCATGGGCATTGTACTGCGTCCTATTTTATCTGTGTTGGGCATCAGCCGTGAAGCGACCAACTTAACCATAGTAGGCATCACTCTAGGCATGTCTTTTGGTGGTGGTTTATTGATCAACGAAGCCAAGCGCGGACACATCACACCACGGGACATCTTTATCGCCATGATGCTGCTTAATTTAATGCACAGCATGATAGAAGATACCTTATTGGTATTATTAATTGGCGCCAACTTCACCACTGTATTCTGGGGGCGCATTGTGTTTTCGATTGTGGTGATCGCTATTCTAGCCTTTGTTGTCAAACGCATGGACGAAACCCGCTGCCAGAAATACTTGTATTCGAAAGTAGAGACATGACAGACAGGCAAATAGTCTAAAAGAAAGCGCGTGAATGGTTATACTGATAATATGTTTCATACATCACAATAGATGTTGTTGTTGCAGGGTATTTGAAGGGGGCTATGACCATTCGAGCGTTTAAACCCAGCAAAAAAGAAAAAATCGGGCGGCTTTCGGCCTTGGCACTGTTTAACGATCCACTGAGTGCATCGCAGCAGTTAGCAGAAGGATTTGACTTCGCCGTCATTGGGCGCATTACTCAACCTAAAACACCCTCAATGCCAAAAAATCAAAAGATTTGCACAACGAGTCGCGTTTTCTATCGATCCAAGGTTGGCAACAAAATAGCAGTGACTGCTCCCCTAACTTTCAAGTTCTCAGCTAATAGCATAGGCACCCACGATCGATAAGTAAAAATAAGAGCATCAGTAGCTGTGTATAAATAAGAAAACAGCTTCTACAACCAATAAAACCACCCTAGGGTGGTTTTATGACAACAACATAATAGTACTTAGTGTTTAACTGTTTTTTAGCTCAAGTTCTGGCGCTTCATCTTGCTCGAACACATTAGCATCCGTATGGCCGAGCCATTTTGATGTAATCGTTCCTGCGGTCATCGCGCCGTTCACATTGACGGCTGTACGCCCCATGTCTATCAAGGGTTCGATAGAGATCAGTAGACCGGCTAAAGCAACCGGCATATCCAGCGCAGACAAAACGATCAAGGCTGCAAAGGTTGCTCCCCCACCAATACCCGCAATACCAAACGAACTGATGGTAACGATCGCCATTAGAGAAATAATAAAGCTCGGATCCAATGGGTTAATACCGACCGTAGGAGCAATCATCACCGCCAGCATGGCAGGATACAAACCCGCACAGCCATTTTGCCCCATCGTGGCACCAAAAGACGCAGAGAAGTTTGACTCTCCTTCGCCGTTACCCAGACGCTTCACTTGAGTATCAATGTTCAGTGGAATGGTGCCAGCACTAGAGCGAGAGGTAAACGCAAACAACAATACTGGCAGAACTTTTTTAAAGTAGCGAAGCGGTGAAATACCGTTAAACGCCAGCAAACATAGGTGCATCACAAGAATCAGTGCCAACCCTACATAAGACGCCATCACAAAGTTAAGCAAGGTCAAGATGTCAGAAACATTGGATCCCGCAACCACTTTTGTCATCAAAGCAAGAATACCGTATGGCGTCAGGCTTAATACCATGCGAACCAAGGTTCTAACGATAGATTGAGCAACATCCACAAAGCGCTCAAACATTGCCCCTAATTCGGGTTCAGCACGAGCGACTGTTACGCCGGCCACACCAACAAAAGCAGAAAAAATCACTACAGCAATCGTCGACGTTGGACGGCTCCCCGCTAAATCTGCAAAAGGATTACCCGGAAAGAAAGACGTGATCATGTCAGCAAAGGAAACATTGGCCAAGCCGTCCAAACGCGTTTCCAAAGCAGCACCGCGCGCCATTTCTCGCGCACCCTGTACAATACCGTCGGCAGACAGACCAAATAAGTTACTAACAAAAACACCAATAAGGGCCGACACCGCAGTGGTTGCTAGCAAGATACCAATAATGCCACCAGACATTTTGCCCAAAGAGCCCGTATCTTTGACCTTAATAATAGCGCCAATAATCGACACTAAAATAAGCGGCATAATGATCATTTTTAACAAGCTGACATAGCCGTACCCAACAATGTTAACGTACTCTAATGTCGCAGTCGCTTCAGCACTACCAACACCATAGATAAATTGCAACGCAGCACCAAAAGCAACGCCCAAGCCTAAACCGGTAAACACCTGAGTGGACAGCGTCTTTTTCGCTTTTTGTAACTTGAATAACACAACAATCAACAGAGCAAACACCGCTAAGTTAATAATGGGATACAACATGGAAAAATAACCTTAAGAATTGAGCCATAGAACACCAATTTCCAGCTTATCTGAGTACAAATAAACAGACAGAATCGATCAATGGCGGCCATATTAACAAGACACTGACTAAATGGATAAGAAGGAAAAGTCATTAACTTATATAAGAAAAACGAATAAATAAAAAATCTTCTTTAAAGAGATGTATATTCAGATAATAAGTACACCACTCATAGTTAAGTAGGCGGCGAGAGATCAACTGCCTATAAGTGGTATTCCAACGTTATCATCTGAATTTGTGCTTAAGTTCTAGACAATTAATACCAAATCTGTATAGATTTTATAGAAATATAACATTTCTATTATGAATCTAATCAGCTTAAGATCGCGCTCTATCGCTAACCCAAATTACATCGAGCCACTTATGTCAGCCAACACCTATCACGAGCCTGTGAGCATCAGCAAGAAACTGATTTTTTTGATTGCTACGGCCGTCTCAGCCACTGCGGCGAACCTTTATTATAACCAACCTATTTTGCCGCTGATTGGTCAGGATTTAGCGCTAAGTGACTTATTGCTCGGTGCTATACCTGCCGCTACGCAACTTGGCTATACGGCGGCTTTATGTAAGCGTCAGAGCATCACCACCTAGATAGATCGGACGTTCCATGGCAGCAGGTCATCAAGACTTTCGTTGGTCTGTCGTTTCGGTAATTCTTCGAAGAGTGTCACTAAGTAATCATACGGGATTAGCCCATTGGCTTTAGCGGTTTCGATGATGCTGTAAAGTATCGCACTCGACTTGGCTCCATTACCTGTATTAGCAAACAACCAGTTTTTACGCCCGATTACGAAGGGTTTGATGGCTCTTTCAGCTCGGTTGTTGTCGATGTTAATTTGCCCATTCTGAAGATAAACCGTGAGTTTCTCCCATTGATTCAGATTGTATTGAATCGCTTTTCCAAGCAAGG
>NZ_JAJATW010000071.1 GCF_020532605.1 Marinomonas algarum
GGCGCACCGTTATCTGAGTGTAAGACGAGATCTTTTTTAACGCATCTTTCTGCCCAAACACTGCGTTCCAGTAAATCGGCGGCATGCTCTCCCGTTTCTTGAGAATGTACTTCCCAACCCACTATTTTTCGACTGTAAATATCTTCTATCATGTACAGGTAGTAATGCTGCCCAATCACCGTGGTTGGCAGATAGCTAATGTCCCAACTCCACACCTCATTGGCTTTTTTCGCCGTATAACTCGTGGGCTTTTTATGGACATTCTTTGATGCTGCTTTTCCTCTGTGATGGAGCATGCTTTCCGCTTTTAAGAGACGATAAAAGCTGGATTCTGAAGCAATATACTCGCCTCTGTCGGCCAATATAGGCACGATTTGACTGGGTGGTAAGGAAGCAAACTCGTCACGGTTGCAAACCTCAATCATCTTCTGCCGCTCTACCTCACTCAGTTTGTTCGCTGGTGCAGGCCTTATCACGGTGACTCTTCTATCCTCCCCAATAGAGCCCTCACTATACCAACGCTGTAACGTTCTGACCGATAATCCAATCACCTCACAGGCAGGCTCTTGTCGTGCACCTGACTCCACCGCATGACGGATCCACTGCGAATACTTTTGCCTATCGGCCAGCGTGATTAGCTGTCCTCTTTTTCCTCCCAATAGGCATCGAACTTTTTTCCTAGCACAAGTAACGCCGCACTTTCTGCTAACGCTTTCTCCTTTCGTCTCAGCTCACGTTCTAGTTCTTTAATGCGTTTTTTGTCCGATTGTTGCTCAGCCGTGATCTTGGTGTTTCGCTTATCTTTCACTGTATTCCCTGCAATGCAGGCTTGCTTCCATTGCTTTACTTGCTCAGGGTACAACCCTTTTTCTCGGCAATACTGATTCAGATCCGCTTCAGACAAGGCGGAAGTTTCAAGTACGACAGCAAACTTTTCTTCATTGGACCACTTATCTGATGAACTCACTTTTGACTCGCTAAATCCTGATGTGTTGAATTGCTTTTGCCAACTATACAGGGTGGAGAGCTT
>NZ_JAJATW010000072.1 GCF_020532605.1 Marinomonas algarum
GTCAGAACCTGCGTAAGCTACTAAAGTGGCTTTATTGTGCCCAATATTTTGGGTCTTTTTTACAGCGCATATGGCTAAAAATAACGTTTTTAATGGAAAAGCCTAAAAATACCATGGCGTTTCTTGTTTGAAACGCCATTATTCAGGGACGACTATTTATCTCAGTAAATATGAATGTATATTTATTTAAAAATTAGTGCTTATTGCTTAGGCAATAACACAGTGTCGATAACATGAATGACACCATTTGACTGTTTCACATCCGCAATGGTTACGTTGGCAATACGACCATTTTCATCTTCCAACATGATTTTATCGCCCATGTAAGTCGCCATTAACGTGCAACCACCAATAGTTGGTACTGGGTGTTTACCCATGTCGTCGTCTACCATTTTCATGATGGCACCAGACAGAGCGTCGGCTTTAACTACATGGCAGGCTAAGACGGTTGTAAGTGCGTCTTTATTCTCTGGTTTCAACAAATTAGCAACCGCACCGTCTGGTAATTTTTCAAATGCTGAGTTAGTTGGAGCAAATACCGTGAATGGACCTGGGCCTTGTAATGTTTCGACTAATCCTGCTGCTTTTACGGCAGCAACCAAGGTGGTGTGGTCTTTGGAATTAACCGCATTTTCAACGATATTTTTGCTGGCATACATAGGTGCGCCACCTACCATTGGATTGGTATTGTCGTCAGCGGCTTTCATTCCACCAGTTGAACAGCCAGCAAGGGTTAAAATAGTTGCGGCAGAAACGAGGCTTAATAATTTCATTATTCATTCTCCAGTTAAATTATCCATCACGACTTTGTCATGGTTAATAAAAGATACGGCCGCATTCAAAACAAGTTTCAAATAATTAAAATCTGAATCAGTGACTTTGTCAGCGGGTACCGCGCAGCTGCGCAAAAGCGGCATCGCTCTTTAAGAATACGACCTCATCCCGAGTTTTATCGCCTTGTATAGCTCTGTTGATCTGATTTCCGACTATG
>NZ_JAJATW010000073.1 GCF_020532605.1 Marinomonas algarum
CATAGTCGGAAATCAGATCAACAGAGCTATACAAGGCGATAAAACTCGGGATGAGGTCGTATTCTTAAAGAGCGATGCCGCTTTTGCGCAGCTGCGCGGTACCCGCTGACAAAGTCACTGATTCAGAACTGAGAAAATATGATGGTAACTTAACTCTCCAAGAGTTGGCTCGTTTCTTCCCGGCACAGAAGCGATTTGAATGTGCCCGATTATTGGCATTAAACGCTCTAATCTGCGAGAAATATCACCTTCCATTATTTGCAAGTGATAGCAATCAAACATGAGCTTTACGCCACAAGCTTGCGCACCTTATCAAAAGGCTCGGCGATGTCTAAAGTCGTGGCGTATGCGATAAATCAACGAGATGGGATTATGGCCTATACCCAAGATGGTCGTGCGGCTATTGATAACAACTCGGCGGAGCGGTCTATCCGTCCCATTGCACTGGGTAGAAAAAATTACTTGTTCGCAGGCTCTAAAGCCGGCGGTGAACGAGCGGCAGTACTGTATACCATTCTTGGTACCGCGAAATTAAATGATATTAATCCGAATCAATATCTCACAGTAGTATTGAAACGCATAGGACAGCACTCAATCAATAAAGTCGATGAACTCTTACCATGGAACATTGACCTAAGCACACCTGCCCAAAACGAAGCTATCTAAATCAGAAGACTAAGGAAACTGCGATTAAGTCCCCAATATGAGACAATGCCGATCTGACCATTACCTCAAGACCGAATGACATGAATCAGCTTTCCTTCGCCGATACCGAATTTACCAGCAAACGCCGCAAGACTCGC
>NZ_JAJATW010000074.1 GCF_020532605.1 Marinomonas algarum
TCGGATCAAAGTCTGTTTATCGACTCCCCGAACCTTTTCGCAGATTACCACGTCCTTCATCGCCTCTGACTGCCAAGGCATCCACCGTGCACGCTTGGTCACTTGACCATATAACCCAAAATAGTTTTCATAAAATCAGACTGAAGTCTTCTTTTATGTACTTTAAGTCACATACCAAAGAAGCTTTTGCCTCTTCTCTGGATTTACGATAATAGAAGTCACTAGGTTAAAGTGAACTTCCACCGGTTTAACGCTTGATTCATCGTTATTTCAAAATTTGAATTGTTAAAGAGCAAGTTTAGTGCAAAGCACTAAGTCAGAGACTAAAACTGAAACATGTTCAAAATATTCTTTGAACCGTCTATAATTAGTGTCTTGCTTAGAACTCTAGCTAACTTTAAACACAAGAATGTAAGTAATGGTGGAGCTATGCGGGATCGAACCGCAGACCTCCTGCGTGCAAAGCAGGCGCTCTCCCAGCTGAGCTATAGCCCCATTTCTTAGTGCAGTATTTGGTGGGTCTGGGCCGATTTGAACGGCCGACCTCACCCTTATCAGGGGTGCGCTCTAACCAACTGAGCTACAGACCCAAATACTTTCTGTGCTTCTCATAAAGTAGATATTGTATAAAGCCAATCTGCTCAACTAAGAACAACTAACTCATACCATCAGATAATTTGTGTGAACGCTCACCAGAGCTTCTATCGTTTAAGGAGGTGATCCAGCCCCAGGTTCCCCTAGGGCTACCTTGTTACGACTTCACCCCAGTCATTGACCACTCCGTGGTAA
>NZ_JAJATW010000075.1 GCF_020532605.1 Marinomonas algarum
GCTGTTGCCAGGGAATCAACTCATCCATTCGACTGAGGAAGAGTTCTTTGCGAGTTTTGCGGCGTTTGCTGGTAAATTCGGTGTCGGCGAAAGAGAGTTGGTTCATGATCGGCTGGAGTCGTAGTCAAATTAAGTCGGCAAGATTGTCTCATATTACCGACTTAATCGCATGTTCCTTAATACACCATCTGCGCCAGAAGCATTGTCGGGCATAGGTTTCCCTGTGATTCTATTTTGTCTGATTCGGGTGTAAAGACCATAGCCAATTTTCATTAATACGCCGTCTTTAACAAGGTTTCTAAGACCACGTCCGACTTGGTCGTATTCGGCAATGTCTTTAAAATCAGAGCGCAGGAAAACAGAACGCTTAGAGCGTTTTATTCTTATTTTTATCCTGTCTTGAATTGTCATCTTAGCCCCCGTATTCATTGGTTATATAGTCGTCCCTGAATAATGGCGTTTCAGACAAGAAACGCCATGGTATTTTTAGGCTTTTCCATTAAAAACGTTATTTTTAGCCATATGCGCTGTAAAAAAGACCCAAGATATTGGGCACAATAAAGCCACTTTAGTAGCTTACGCAGGTTCTGACCGCAGGCACTTAAGATCACATTAATCGCATCACCTAGTGTTCCTTTTAAGAAGCATCGTCTGAGTTTTCCATCGGATTTCAGGTGTCCTATGATGGGTTCTACACTATTTCTTCTTCCCATCCAGCGCTTTTCTTTCTTGGGTATACCGCGCTTTTGAC
>NZ_JAJATW010000076.1 GCF_020532605.1 Marinomonas algarum
GGAACATACGAACAAGTAAGACAATTTTTAGCTGACTTTCAGCTTGTGACAGTATTTCCTCAGAAGCGACATTTAATCACCACTTAACCCACTTGTAAGGTACTTCAAGCACCTTACAACCGTTATTTGGACGGATTAACCCCGTGCAGAACGTATCATCTGATCTACTCGTAACAAATTTCCAAGTGCAAACAGCACGGCGAGTTTGTTGTCATTTTTAGACAGGCCTTTGTAGACGACTTTGCGGAACCCAAACTGGCATTTCAGTATTCTAAACGGGTGCTCGACTTTCGCTCGGATACTCGCCTTTAAGTATTCCGTTCGGATCAGCTGCTTGTTGAGGCGGGGGTGCTTTTTCCAAGCACGTATCTTGCTGGGCATCTCAGCTACTAACCAATCGACATTCTTATCTTTTGTTTCTGTGCGCTTTTCTACGCCACGGTAGCCAGAGTCCGCCGATACAAATGACTCATTGCCATGAAGAAGTTCCGTCAACTGGTTTAAATCGTGATCATTGGCAGGCGTCGTGGTGAAGCTGTGAACTAACCCACGCTTTGCATCAACACCGATGTGAGCTTTCATGCCAAAGAACCATTGTTTTCCCTTTTGCGTTTGGTGCATTTCGGGATCGCGTGCATTAGATTTATTTTTGGTGGAACTTGCTGCCTCAATAATCGTCGCATCAACGATTGTCCCTTCTTTAAAGTAGGTGCCAGAATCAGACAGCCATTTGTTTACTTCTTTG
>NZ_JAJATW010000077.1 GCF_020532605.1 Marinomonas algarum
GAACACGTATTCCGCGATTATCCGAACACTTTTAAGCAAACTCCGAAATCAGCGTTCGGAAGAGCGAAAACCGCGTTCGGAATGCCCGAAATCCTACCTTTTTCTCTTTTAAATCAATAACTCGCTATTCTTTCCTTTTCAAGCAAGAGGTGAGGAAGCGATCATGGCAAAAAAGAGAACTCCAATGAATAAAATTAAAGAAATATTACGCCTTAAGTACGACTGTGGGTTGTCCTACCGAAATATTGCCAGTTGCCTCAATGTGAGCCTTGCAACGGTCTCAGAACTTAACGCTCGCTTTAAACAAAGTCAGATAGGTTGGCCTTTACCCGAAAGTTGCAGCGATGCCGATCTCACTCAGGCGCTGTATCACGGTAAAAAAGCCAGTCGGTATAAAGTCATGCCAGACTTTACTCAATACGCTGTCGAACTCAGACGAAAAGGCATGACGAAGATGCTGTTGTGGCAGGAATATCACGAGCAATATCAAGAGCAAGCTTACGCCTACACGCAGTTCTGCGAGCACTTCACGCGCTGGCTCAAAACTCAAAAGCGCAGTATGCGCCAACTTCATGTTGCGGGTGATAAGTTGTTTATCGATTACTGTGGGCCTCGGCTTCAAGTCGTTAACCCTGACACAGGTGAAGTAAGAGAGGCGGAAGTGTTC
>NZ_JAJATW010000078.1 GCF_020532605.1 Marinomonas algarum
ATTAAGCAGGTAAAAGGTTTTTTAGGGCGAGTCCTGCGAGATATTGATCGGCAAGTCAGTCGACAGGCGTTAACACTCACCCAAAAACAGGAAGACACACTCAACCAAGCTTATCGGTTACTAAAACGTAAGCGTCGGTTAAACCACACGTTTTAATCCTTGTTAAAAGCCATAAAGTCTTTTGTTCTCTTTCATGGGAATAAAAGACTTGTGTTTATCGCTTCTGCTCAAATCAATGTGACTTTCATTTTTGGGCCAACTGATATGCGTAAATCCATTGATGGTTTGTGCAATATTGTCGCCTACGATCTGGAAAAAGAGCCTTGGGAGTATGCGAATAAGTCTCGCGCATGCGACAAAGTCAGAAATACTGACAACTGTGAAACTTCTTAATCGCAGCTTCCCTAACCTTAATCTTTTTTGTGTGTAATAAATGTTGAGAAAGTTTTCAGCCATTCAGAATTAGCAGTGCCATTCTTTGGCCTCTACTCTGCTCCAATCGGCATAGAATACTTTAGCTCCTTTAATACTGACCTGATTCCGTGACTTAAAACCCCTCTCACACCCCTGCAGAGCTGTAATCATACGGCCTGAAGCAGTAAAATGACCACTGCTTTTCGTTCACCCAGACAGTGACTTTTTTCCATGCGCACCTTCAA
>NZ_JAJATW010000079.1 GCF_020532605.1 Marinomonas algarum
TTCATAAAACTCACCGATTCTGCAACTTTTTGGGCCTTACACTGTATTTACAGCAAGATTTAGACATAAACTATCTAATAAAAACACAATAAATTCAATAGGTTGAGAGTTATTCAGGGACAACTAAACAAGCAACCAATCCGAACAGAGTACCTCAAAGCCAGTATCCAGGCAAAAGTAGAGCACCCGTTTAGGATCATAAAGCGACAGTTTGGCTTTAGGAAAGTAATCTATAGAGGATTGGCTAAAAACGACAACAAGCTGGCGATGCTGTTTGCCTTAGCCAATGTGGCTAGGGTTGACCAGATGATACGGGCGGCAAGGGGTTAATCCGTTTAAAATCCACTAAACAAGGCTAAATAAGCCTTGTTTAGTGGTGAAAAGCATCAAAACAAGTAGAGTCCTGTGCTTTTTTATTCGAAAGAGAGAGGTTGAGTGTTTTGCGACTTCTTAATCGTAGTTTCCTTAGACGAATGCCGCAAAAGAGCAAAGGAACATACGAACAAGTAAGACAATTTTTAGCTGACTTTCAGCTTGTGACAGTATTTCCTCAGAAGCGACATTTAATCACCACTTAACCCACTTGTAAGGTACTTCAAGCACCTTACAACCGTTATT
>NZ_JAJATW010000008.1 GCF_020532605.1 Marinomonas algarum
GGTCCAATCAATAGTCTTGGATAACCTTACTAAAGGATGATTCGAGTTAATGATGTCTACGAGCTGAGGTTGAAATAAATCTTTTTGTGGAATGCTCTCTGTCTGACGAGGCTTCATAAAACTCACCGATTCTGCAACTTTTTGGGCCTTACACTGTATTTACAGCAAGATTTAGACATAAACTATCTAATAAAAACACAATAAATTCAATAGGTTGAGAGTTATTCAGGGACAACTAATATAATTTCTGTTATTTGAGAGTCTTTAAGATTTAAATGTGACGAAATCGCCATAATTAAATTTTTTAGTCTTGAAGAATAGGAAAAGATAAAAATGGCTTATGTATAAAGTTGTATTTATAGATTCTTTTTAATAATGGCATTAAGCCATTCCAGATAAATTGGGAATTTAATCAAATTCACCTTTATCAAGTAAATTACAAAATGTGGGAATGTGAGCACCGTAATAGCGTTTTTCTCCAATAATTTCTATTTTGTATTTTTGTTTTGTTGATTGTGAATCAAAAAGACTATCGGTCATTAAGTAAAAGGCTGGAGCCTCTTTAACGGGCTTACGTTTCTTCTTGCGAATCGTACTTGTTGTTGGCTTATTGGCCTCTGCGTTATAAAGCATTTTGGCTCTAACAACATCAAAGCTGTATCCTCTGCCCATACGCTGGACATCCTTTTCATAGCGATTAATACTTTCAGTATAGGTATTGGTCACAGGGTAATCAAAGCCATTTAAAATCTCAGGCATCCAGTTCGATAAAGCCGTTGTTAAAGCTTCAAAGTAATGTGCAATTTGAGGTGATAAGCCTCTTTGCCAATCCATTAAAGCTTGCTCTGCGGTTTTGGAATCTAGGTCTTGGTCAAACAAACAGTAAAACGCTTCTTTAGCATCATAAGACAATCCTAAGTCTGGAAACCATGCTGACCATTGCTGTAGCTTTTCAAATTCTTCATCGGTCAATGAATGACGACGTTTTGACAGCACAAAGCGCTCATTCTTTAGTTTTATACGGTCTTTGCGGTCTAGCTTGCTACGAATCGTTTTACGGGCTTTTTCAAGACACTCTAACGAAATGCGTACAATATGGAATTTATCGACCACCACGATTGCATGAGGCAATACTTGGTTTACCGCATCTTTGTAGGGTCGCCACATATCCATCGTTACGATTTGCACATTCTTAGGATTTTTTAGGGATTTTAAATGCCGAACAACATCGGCTTTCTTTCGAGAGGGTAGCATGTCAAAGATGCTATATTGCTCGATGTTGGTTAAGATGCACCGATAGCTACCGACTAGCTTTGACTCATCAATACCAAGCACTCTAGGCGTTTCAAACGGCATTACTTTAGATTGCGTGTCAACGTAATCATCAAAGACGTGTCGGATCGTTTTTTCATCCAAACCTGTTTCTCTGGCAACCACTGCAAAGGTATCGCTCATGGAGCGCTTTTGAATGTACTCTTTGAGTCGTGTGGTCATTAAACGCTTATCGTCAATATCGTCTAGCGGCTCACGAAAAGTTTTACCACATGAACGGCATTTATAGCGCATACGCTGAATTTTCAGAATAACAGGTTTACCTTGCATGGGAGCATCAAAGAAAACCTGCTCAGTTTTGTCGTGAGAGTATAGTTGTGAAAAGCCACAATGCGGACAGGCTTGAGGCTTAAATCGGCTTTCTACGGTGATCTCTAAATGTCCTTCATGCTCTTGCTGAGAAAGAGCATGGAAGCCTTTTAGGTTGAGTAAGCAGTCCATCGCCTAACTCACTTTGGCCGCTTGTTCGTGTGCCGCTATTTTTTTGTCAGCGTATTCCACAACGTCTTTGATAACCAATTTTTGTACAGCTGAAATCAGGGTTTCCATTGATGATAAATCTGGCTGATTATTTTGGCTTGGTAATTTCATTTTAAGATTCAAACTTTGAGAACTTCTTAATTTATTGCCGTAATCGAACTTATTCATCAATGCTTGGTTTATAGAAGATGTAAAAAATAACATCATTTCTCTAGAGTAATTTTTACTTTTTGACCAATAAGCCCCCGTGTCATCGCCAGCCCCATAGTCATAGCTACGGTAAAAGGCATTGCCAAAAATATCGACTGTAATTGAGTTTCTTGGAAAAGATGCGATAGGATTTGAAATATAATTAACAACCCCTGTATCCGTAACCCCAGACATTACAAAAGGTATATCTCCTGGTAATTGGTCATCTTTTTTAAGTCGTCGTCCTTGTTTGATTTGGTCAAAAATATCTTTAAATTTAAACTCGCACCAAGCAAATCTTCCACTTTCAAAGTCCTCTAAAGCCTTCTGCTCTTCAAGAGTTAAGTGATAATCTTTTAAACCTGATGCTTTTAAGTATGCTTCTAATTCAGTTATACGCTCTGCTTCTAATTCAGTTATAAAACGCTCCATAAAATCGAAGTCAATTTTTTCATTATCTACTGGAAGCGTTAAAATCTGGCTTTTGATGATACTTACATTAAAGCTTGAGCTTCCCCAAGAGAAAGAGCTAAAGGCTTTTGCCATTGTCGATATAAAAAACTGAGCATTCTCTTTGTCAAAGCGACTTTCTTTAGGCTTCAAAATTTTAATCTTATCCCCAGTAAAGTAAGGTTTTTGTTGATAGAACATGGTGGCAGTATCTTGTCCAAAGGCAATAGTATTCCCTTCATTCAAAAAACTGGAATCTTCGTCAATAAAGCCTTTTTGACCGTTGCTTGTTCCCATTCGCACCACATAGGGATAAACACCGTTTTTTAGCACATTTACTTTATTTGCATCGAAACGCTTCTTTGAAGTTTGAACTTCAAACAAATCCCCTAATTTAAACTCCCCCCACTCAACACTTTCCAGCATTTTGTTAAGTGGGGAATCTACTTTCCCGAAGCATCACCTTTTTGCTTTAGAAGCTGAGAAACTTCCCAAGCCAAATAATTGCTCACGGTGCGTTTAAAATTGTCCAGTGTCGGCTTAGTATCAATAGGGATCGATTGGTTCCAGTCTGCACCATTATTTGGGTCAATCGTGCTCTCGTGATACTCATCTTTGGTCAGAATGCTTAGCTTACTTGAGCCAAAGCGTACTAAATCCACGACTTCTTGATAGCGCTCTTTAGCCCGGTCTGTATCCTTAAGGTTGTTGCTTGCTTTCTTACGATTGGTGCGGGTGTAACCATCATTGGAAAAATCAATAAACTTCACCATTTCATCTTTTTGATGCGAGTCATTTACTCGAAATACATAGATGTAGGTTTGTACACTCGATTTACCAATGAAAATGTCGATGGGCATTTTGATACTGGCAATCAGTGTATGATTTTTAAGGATGCGTTGATTTATTGTCGTGGCTCTACCCGAACCCGCAGAATTTTGAATAATGATGGACGCATACCCTTTGTGCATCATATTTAAAGCCTTCTCCACAAAGTTCATACCATTACCGTCAGCAGAGTAAGGGGGGTTAAGAATAAAAGCATCGGCGGGGAAATGCTTATCAGTTTCGCCAAAACCATATTTTCCATCAAAGGTTAATGAATCTTCGTTGAGAATGTTAGAGCTACCATCCCCCATCAAAATCATGTTTAGAATCGCCAACATATAAACACTGGAAAGCATTTCTAAACCAAGCAATTGTTCTGCTTTAATTTTCGCTTCTTTAAGTGCAAGCTCGTCTGGAGAGGTAATGGTGTTTTTGGCATCATTGAGCATCTCATTCATTGCCGCTACCAATAAACCAGCAGAGCCTGTTGCAAAGTCCCATACATAAGAGTTTTTATTCACTCTTGCTAGCTTTGTTAGCATGGTAGCAATGTAAGAAGGTGTAAGAACTACGTCATTAAGTTTGTCCTGTGAAAATCCGAGCCAGCCATACATTTCGTTAAAGAGTTTGCCTGTGAAGTCGGTGGTTAAGCCAATTTTGTAGTAAATACCCAAGTCATCAATAATCTTAGTAAAGACGCGTTTTAGTTGGCTTTCACCATCCATAACTTTATTGATATTTTCGGTTAGAAGAGTGTTTGAAAGCGTCCTGATAATTAAGTCTTTTTTATCTTGCGGAATGTTTTTGTTTTTTAAAAACGCTTCAATTTTACGAATGACAATATCGCCATCACGATTACCTTCTTCGGTTGAGGACTTTAAGTCCGACTTTTCAAGTGGTGCGACTTTGTTAGGCACACCAAGCGTAGCAATAATAGAGGAGGCAACAAGATAAACGCGGTCGTTTTCACCCAAACCTTTCTCGTTCTGATAAATATCGTGATTAAGATTACGTAAACTGACATCAATTTCTTTTTCACGCTGAGATTTAAGTTTGTCTAACTCTTCATCTGAGAGACTTAATGATTTCACTTGCTCAATAAAATCATCAAAGTGTTCGCCAGATAAAAAAGAAAAATCGGTGTATTCGCCAACTTTTTGACCTGCCCCTAAGTTATCCTTGGAGACAAAGTACACACCGATTTCATGTTGTAAATCACCTGAGCTGTCTTTGTACCCAGTCACCCCAATGGCGATAATATCGGTGTAGCTAGTGTGATGAAGAATCGCATTAGCGTAGTGAACCGCACCGTTTACAGCATAGTCTTTGATATTTTTGAGGTTAGGTTCGTTTTTGGTAGTCAGATTGTCAACTTGACCATCTGAGTTGAGTTTTTCGAGCTTGCCTTTGTAACCTTTATACTCGATTAGGATAGGAAAATAACTAAGCTGCTTGTTTTGTAACAACAGCTTTGCATCAGGACGATTGCCGCCTTTACCACCACTTTTTGAATGGTAGTCATTCAACGCCTTATCAATTTCAGAATTTAAAGACTCTTGCTCTAGTTTGTAAGGTAAGCCGTAAGACTTTAACCATCCGTTAGCCAATTCTGCGACATTCGGTTCAACTGATTGTATTTTTGCCATTTTCCACGCTCCATTCCGTTTTATGGTCTAAAGTATAGCATGAAAAGTTCCACTGCCTATTCCGTTTTAATAAGTTTTGACAGAAGGTTTAACTAATCAGGTTCCACGCACTATTCCGCATGATCTTTTTTTTAAAGTCATCGAATTCGATGACTTTAAAAGCAGATCAATAAGGCCCCCTCTTAAACCATCTCACCCCTCAGTCGGCGGGTTAATGTCGTAGTGAGCAGGAGGCTCAGCAACAAGGTCGAGCGGAGTCTGCGGTAGGGCGGTTTGAGCGGTTTGAAACTGGTTCACTGCCACCCACAGTTTAGCTTGGCTGTGTTCAGCGATTTGGTAAGCCCAGTTACTAACCGAAAGCGCTTTTTCAGCATCGCATTGAAAGTACTGGTCGAGTTCACGCTCAATGTGCCCACAATGCACAACCAAATTTTGCTCTTGCCAGTGCGTTCGGTGTTTGGGAGCCGCTAAATAGTCTCGCTTATTGTTATTGCAAGTACGGTGTGCCGCGACAAAATTATGCGCAAGATCATGTGAATAACGAGAAAAAGGAATGAAGTGATCCACTTCTGTGTCATTTTTCATCGGTTTACGACAATAAAAACAGAGATCAGACTGCAGATCGACAAGAACAGGCTTCGCCTTACTCAACGCCTGACGATCCAGCCCAAAAAGAAAATCTTGAACGAGACTCTGCGAACCAATCAGCACCTGATTGTGCTTGATACTCTGAATTTTTTGCAACCAAGCATTCTTAGCAAGATAGGTAATAAGGTCATAAAAGCGACGAAAACAATGCGCAATGCCAGCATTCAAAGTAATGTGTTTGGTACTTTGAGTGTGAGGGTACAAAAAACATTCTTCTTGCCGAGCGAGAATCTGCAGTCGCCAGAGCGGGCCATTTTTTAACGTTGTCATCGCCGCAGTAAACGTCGGCTTATAGAGAGGGCTTTGTTTGAGTTGCCTTAAATTGCGGATATTTTTCTGCTGACAATCAAACAGCATACTAATGATTTTTGATTGCTTACCAGTGTTTTGTTTGAGCAGGGCGTCTTCATTCTCGTGTTGTGATGAAAACGGAGTGGCATGATGCCAATACAAGGTAATCAACTTATCTGCCAACGTCGGCAGCTCAATGACCAAGGGCGCGTCATCCGCAATGGTCGCTTGCTCAACGCACACATCGGCTATGGCGTGCAGCAACGCAAATTTATACGTGGCACTAAAATCCCCTTCTACCAACAGACGCTGCACATAAGCGATAAAATCCAGCTGTTGTTGCAGGCTATTTAACATGCAGCATCAGCACAAGAAGGCGACTTTTTAATAATGGCATTAAGCCATATCTCATGACTGCGCTCAGGGCGTTGATCTTGACTTTGCCAGTGTTTAACAAGCGTTAAACTAGGGCAGTGGGCAATCAGATTCATCAGCGCCGCTTCGTCTAAGTCGGTAAACAGGCGGTCATTGTGTCGGCGCTCTTCTGTGCCATATTTAAACGAAACATATAGCACGCCCTCGGCTTTAAGCGCGTTTTGTAAATTCAAAAACACCTCAGAAAGCTCGCGTTTAGGAACATGAAGCAAACTGGCACAACACCAGATACCATCGTAGCGCTGTTGGTCTTTTAACTGTTGAAAGGTTTTCACTTCCACAGGCTGGCCCAAGTGTTCGGTGGCTAACTTGGCTATTTCTGCGCTGGCATCAAATGCACTGACCTGAAAGCCCTGCTGTTTAAAATACGCAGCATCACGAGCCGAACCACAACCCGCATCTAAAATATGTCCTTGTGGCATAACGTGTGGCAAAAACTCACCATACACCGCCGACATATCCACTTGAAGAGTTGAATCAGCAAACTGTTTTGCATTTTGGTTATAAAATTGTAGGGTGCTGTTTGACATGATGTTTGACATGAAAGGCGCCGTTCCTTGGTTTTTCAGAAGGTTTTAATCTACCTTATCAATACTGACAAAGACAACCGTGTAAAAAACATAAGCCAGTCAGTCGTACAGTAAAGTCGCCGTTTATTGATCAACGCGTATTGTAAGCTTATGTAAAGACACACTAGAATGCGTCCTGATATTAGTCATCTTTTACGCCATCGATTCAATAGATTACTGCTTCTAAGGAGCTCGTGTGTTTTCTCTCTCTCTTTCAGTGTTACCGGTATTTCTATTGCTCGTCGTAGGAGCCGTTTGTCAGCGCTGGCGCTTCCCAATGGAAGGCTTTTGGCAGGGCGTCGACAAACTTTCTTACTGGGTACTGTTTCCCTCATTACTCTTCTACAAAACATCACAAATCGACTTCACCAACCCCATGCTGTCCCAATACGCACTCGTACTGCTGGGTGGCTTACTGATTACCTCGCTCTTTGTCTTTGCCAGTGCATACCTTATGAAAACCGCCGCACCCACTGCCTCCTCCATGTTACAGGCCGGTGTGCGATTCAACACCTTCCTAGTACTCGCCTTAGCTGGCAGCCTCTATGGTAACGAAGGCCTCGTTCTTGCCGCCCTCGGAGCCTCCGTACTCATCCCATCCATCAACGTCTTCCTCGTCATCGCCATGGTGCTTATGCACGGACCAACCGACGCAGACGGCAAACGAACCGTCTCACTACCGCGTCTACTGAGTGGCGCCTTAATTCGCAACCCACTGATCCTCTCCATCCTACTGGGCAGCGGACTCAACCTACTCGGACTCACTCCCATCCTACTCATCTCCGACATGATTGGCATGCTATCCCAGGCCGCCTTACCCCTTGTCCTGCTCGCCGTGGGCGCCAGCGTCCGCTTCGAAACCATCCGCACCGTCGGCATGGCTTTCGTTCTGTCCACCGTCGCACGCTTCGTTATCTTCCCCGTCATGATCGGCCTACTGTGTTGGGCATTTGACATACGCGGCTTACCGGCATTCGTTGCCATCCTATTCGGACTCGTCCCCACCGCCACATCCGGCTACGCCTTAGCTCGACAACTGGGCGGCGACGCCGAACGCCTATCCGCCTTCATCACACTGCAAACCCTACTGTCCGTCTTCACCGTTCCACTTAGCGTCTGGCTCAGCCAGCTCTACCTAAGCTAACCCGGAACTAAGCTAATCCGGAACAGACAGCACAAAACCAAAACACAAAACCAGAGCACAAAAAAAGCCGCACTCAACAGAATGCGGCTCTTTATCAATTTTTATTACCTAAAACGTTTTATCACTTAAAACTTTTTATCACTTAAAACTTTTTATTACTTAAGATGTTTTATTATCTAAATAGCGCACCGTATTGGTGCAATAAGTGGCGGCAATTTAGCCAGCGCAAAATAGGTGAACAATCACATTACACTTCTGTTGGATCTTGATAGTGGTGCTTGTAGCAGAAGTTTGTTGCTTCCACAAAACCATCCACACTACCACAATCAAAACGCTTACCTTTAAACTGGTACGCCAACACACAACCTTCCGTCGCCTGCTGCAAAATAGCATCCGTAATCTGCACTTCACCATTACGACCCGGTGGCGTATTACGAATCTTATCGAAAATATCCGGAGTCAAAATATAACGACCAATGATCGCAAGATTAGAAGGTGCATCTTCTTTGGCTGGCTTCTCCACCATATCCGTCACACGGAACAAGCCATCCATCATAGAATCGCCCTTAATCACACCGTACTTATGCACCTCATCTTCAGGTACTTCCTCAATCGCCACAATCGTACAACGGAACTGATTGTAAAGCTTCACCATCTGCGCCATCACACCGTCGTCTTCACCAAAGCAAAGGTCATCGGCCAACACCACACCAAACGCCTCATCACCGATCAGTGACTCGCCTGACAAGATAGCGTGGCCAAGCCCTAACATGTTGTTTTGACGAATATAGGAGAAGTTAACGTTATCGATTAAATCACGGATGGTGTCGAGATATTTTTCTTTCTTAGTGCCTGAAATTTGGTGCTCTAACTCATAACTAATGTCGAAATGATCGGCGATGGCACGCTTACCACGACCCGTCACAAACGTGACATTATTCAACCCCGCCGCTGCGGCTTCTTCAACACCATATTGAACGAGTGGCTTGTTCACAATGGGCAACATCTCTTTTGGCATAGACTTCGTGGCCGGCAAAAAACGGGTGCCATAACCAGCAACAGGGAATAAACACTTACGAATCATAATCTTTCCTTAAAAATGGCTTTGTTAAATGGCCGTCTAAAACACGACATGGCCAATCTGTTTTCGGTCGATGCATTTAGTATAGAGCATCTTGTGTGACCGTTCGTATCACCTGTGTTAACCGGTCCAATACAGGGGAACTAAGTTTGTACCAATGCCAATAAAGAGGCAAGGCAAGGCGGTTGTCCGGCAGCAAGGATACCAATTTCTTACTTTTTATTTTCTGTTTCACTTGAACACTAGGGACTAAAGCACAGACTGTGCCACCCATCACCAGCTCGACAAAGCCATGGGAAGACGGATACCAATGGCTATTGTTGGCATTGGCTTGGCTTTTAAGGCATTCCGTTTGATACCGTGTCCACAGCTCATCGTGCTCGTCGTACACCAGTGAGGGCGCTTGTAAAATAGCGTCACTGCTGAGATCGTTGTGCAAATAGGTCTCAATAAAGGCTGGCGTGGCGACCAGCTCATAATGCATATACCCTAAAAACACAGAATCCCCACCCGCCACCGGTGTACCGATTTGGCTAAGACACGCCACCACCTGACCACTTTGCAACAAAGAACGGGTATGGCTTTGATCGGCCGCCTTAATGTGCAACATATTGTCATCCGTAGCGGAAAACGCTTGAACAACATCGGTAAACCAAGTGGCCAACACATCATTATTCACCGCAATGCGCAGAGGTTGCCGGGTGTTATCCCTTTCAATGCTGTCCCTTATGTCATCCTCCAACAAGGTGACCTTATTGAAATGCGCCAACAACTTTTCCCCAAGGGGCGTCGGCAACACAGGGCGAGCGCGAATCAGTAAGGGTTGCCCGCAGGCTTGCTCTAAGCGTTTGATGTTTTGCGACACCGCGGATTGCGTCAAATTCAAATGCTGAGCGGCCTTGTCAAAACGTTGAAACGTGAGAACAGCGTGCAAACTGCTCAAAGCTTTGTAATCCATCATAAAATTGACGAGCGTCCAAATAAATTTTTCTAATGAAGTTTAAGTTTAATTAATTTTAATGTAAAAGTGCCGTCGCGTAAGATCAAGTCAAATTTCACCAAAAGGAAACCGCCATGCTGGCATTTTTAAGCGGTGCCATTACCGGAGGGGGCTTAATTGTCGCTGTAGGGGCACAAAACAGTTTTTTACTAGAACAAGCGTTAAAGCGTCATTACGCCTTTCCCATAGCACTGCTGTTCATCTTAAGCGATGTTATCTCCATCACCTTAGGTGCCTTTGGACTGGGTCTATTGCTACAAAGTCACGACTGGTTACTGACCGCATCGCGATGGGCGGGGGTAGCGTTTTTAGCTTGGTTTGCCCTTGGCAAATGGCGAGCCTCGTTTCAAGAAGAGCATTTGATTTTGGAGCAAGCGGGTAAACGCCTTGCCTTGTGGCCACTGTGTGTCATGGGCTTTGCGGTGACCTGGCTGAATCCGCACTTCTATCTGGACACCATGATCTTAATGGGCAGCTTGGCGAACCAATGGCAGGACGACAAATGGGCGTTTGTGTTTGGTGGCGCAACGGCGTCTGTGGTGTGGTTTTTATCCTTGGCTCTGGTAGGAAAGCTGTGTGCAAAGTGGCTCGAAAAAGCCGCTTTCTGGCGTTGGTTTAATCGTATTAACGCCATTTTGATTTGGAGCATTGCCTACAACATCGCCACACAGCCGTTTTAAGACACACTGTATGGCGACGATGATGGCGATGGCGATGGCGAGTTACAATTTGATTTCGACCTCGTGTGGCGCTTCCTCGACGGGAGTAGAGGTGTCGGCTTCCACCAACATCTCTGCTGTCGCCACAGAAGAAACCGTCAACGCCACAGGGATCTGATCCCCTTGCTCTTCGATGATCATGGCTGGCTGATGCTTGATACGGTACATGGCCACCAGTGCGACACTGATATTGAGTGTCGCAACAAACCAAAACAACGCATCAATGCGCAAGGTGTCCATCAAGGCCGCAGCAACAAGAGGCCCTAACATACCACCGACACCATTCAATAAAATCATGCCACTACTGGCCGATAAAATTTGCTCAGGACGCAATTGGTCATTCATATGCGAAGACGCCAATGAATACATCGGGAAGGTAAAGGCACCGACAAAAAACATGCCTACCATCATGACAATCTGATTATTCATACCATTGCCCAGCGGCACAATAAACGCCGCGATCCCCCCAACAATCCCCACCCACAGAATAGTGACGCGACGATCTTGGCGATCGGACAATTTACCTATTGGCCACTGCAAAATCATACCGCCCACGTAGCTGGCACCGATAAACAAAGAGATCTGTACAATGTCCATGCCGATGCTCTTAGCGTACAAGGCACCCAAGCCCAAAATCGCCCCTGCCGTACAACCGGCAATGGTCACCCCCGTGACCCCCAAGGGCGCGGTTTTTATCAAGCCAACAATATTGAGCTTTTCCGGCACATTAATGGTCGGCGACGGCGTGCGCACTAACAGCAAAGGCACCACCGCTAAAGAAATTAACACCGACGTTAAAATGAACAAGCCATAACCACTGGGCGACGACAAATTCAGTAAGAATTGGCTGAGGGTTTGGCTGGCCCAAATTTCAATAATATAAATAGAAAACAGACGACCACGGGTTTTATTGGTGGCAATGTCGTTGAGCCAGCTTTCGGTGACAATAAACAGCCCGGCGTAACACAGGCCGGTTCCCATCCGCATTAGCATCCAAAACCAAGAGTTGACCACCACGGATTGCATTAAAATAGTGATCGACGCCAAGGACGCCACCGCCGCAAACACACGGATATGACCGACATTTTTTACCCAATTCGGCACCAACAAAGACCCTAAAATAAAGCCGAGATAATACGCCGACATAATTAAACCCGTTGCCGTGGTATTAAAGCCTTCGATCGATGCCCGAATACCAATCAACGAACTTTGCAACGCACTCGCCATCGTCAAAATGGCGATGCCGATGAGCAGACTCCAGATGGGGAATAGGGTTTGCTTTAACATGTCGTGTCCTTTAGTGCGCTGTATAAAATAGGGGAGGTTGGTTAATGGCTGAGGTGGTCATTATTTCGGCAGACTATACCGATTGAAATCCTGAATGCAATCACTAATCCACCCATTAAAGGCCGTAAAGAAAAAGATATTTTTTTGTGTCATCTTCGCAGTATAGCTGGAGTTTACTGTGGATATTTTGTTTACTATAAAACACATACACAGCACGGGAGAACACAGCCAATGGATGCCTCTACCTCGGTATTTGACACAGTAATTGACCGCACAACAAGCCACAGTGATAAATGGTCCAAATTTCCCGACACCGTGATTCCTATGTGGGTGGCGGACATGGATTTTGATTCCCCAGACTGCATTAAAAATGCCCTGTCCCAGCGTGTCGAAGAGGGCGTTTATGGCTACACCAAGACCCCTGATGTACTGGAAAAAGCCATTCAGGCACACGCTCTTACGCAGTATAACTGGTCCGTTTCAGCGCAGGATCTAGTGCACCTGCCAGGGCTCGTCTGCGCGTTACACCTCAGTGTGCGTGTTTTCTCTGAAGCCGATGATCGTATCGTGGTGCCAGGCCCCGTGTACTACCATTTGACCAAGGCGCCGGCTTTGGTCGGGCGTGACATTGCCCATGTGGACATGACGTTGGAAAACCATCGTTGGGTGCCGGACATGGCGCAGTTTGAAGCCGCTTGTGCCGACCCCAAAAGTAAAATGATCCTATTGTGCAACCCGCACAACCCTGGTGGCACCGTTTACAGTCAGGCGGAATTACTGCGCATTCATGCCTTAGCGGAGAAATACAATCTCATCGTGGTAAGCGATGAGATACATTGCGATTTGATCCTAGACTCGGTGCCACACGTACCTTTTGCAAGCTTAAATGAAGACGCCGCAAGTCGAACCATCACACTGATGGCGCCCAGCAAAACCTTTAATGTGGCGGGGTTGGGATACGCATTTGCCGTGATTCAAAATACCGAGTTGCGTCACGCCTTCGATCAGGGTCGAACAGGGTTGATTCCATCGCCGAATTTGCTGGGGTTAACCGCAGCGACAGCTGCCTACCAAGAAGGACAGGTTTGGCATCACGCATTGCTGACTTATCTAAAAGGCAACCGTGATTTATTGGTGGAGCGCCTTGCGTCGACACCGCTTAAAATGGCGCGTCTGGAAGCGACTTATTTGGCTTGGATTGACGCATCTGCATTAGGTTTAGACGACGCCTATGAGTTTTTTGTAAACGCGGGTGTTGGGGTCTCTAATGGTGCAGATTTTGGTGATGCAAATTTTGTACGATTGAATTTTGGTTGCCCTAAATCGGTGTTGTTAGAAGCCATTGAGCGCATTGAAGCGGCGTTAGAACAGCACAGTCAGTCATGAGTGCCGTCGGCTTTGAACGCCATTATTATGAGAGTAGGGAATAGGTTACATGATTGATTTTACCGTTCGGATCAGTATTTTTTTAGTGGTGTTCAGCAGTCTAATGACCTGGCAGTGGTTAGCGCCTCGGGGGGCTCTGCTGCAGTGGCGTCAACGTTGGCAGCACAATTTGATTTTACTGATGCTGGGGGCTGTGTGCGTCCGTCTGTTTCAACCGGTTCTTTTGTCGTTTGTGGCCTACTCCAATCAAGGGGCCGGTTTATTGAGCCATATAAGTTTGCCTTTTTGGGCGCTAGTCTTGGTCAGCATTTTGTTGCTTGATTGTCTGATTTATTGGCAACACCGGCTCTTTCATACCGTGCCCTTATTATGGCGTCTGCATCGGGTGCATCACTCAGACCCTGAACTGGATGTCAGCTCCGCTATTCGCTTTCATCCGGTTGAGATCGTGTTGTCCCTTTGTATTAAAGCCACCGCGGTGTGGGTATTGGGTATTCCAGTGGAAGCCGTGTTGATCTTTGATATTTTGCTGAACGCCTCGGCGATGTTTAACCACACCAATGTGCGCCTACCAGCGAAGATAGAGAAGTGGGTGATCAAGCTGGTGGTGACGCCTGACATGCACCGCATTCATCATTCGAGGGTCAGCGCAGAAGCCAACAGCAACTATGGTTTTTTCTTGAGCATCTGGGATGCCTTATTCGGCAGCAAACGCAATCATGCGATGCACGGTGACGCTGGACTCAGTATTGGCATGCCGGGAACCAAGGCGTATCAGCCATCGTCATTAACTGATCTGTTGATGATGCCACTGAAGACCTTTGGCAAATCCCGAAAAAGAGGATAAGTAACATGCATTACCACCAACTAAACGCCACAGAGATGCGAGTGATCGGTTGTCTGATGGAAAAGGAAACCACCACGCCGGATCAGTATCCACTCAGCCTTAATGCCCTGGTCAACGCGTGTAACCAAAAATCAAACCGCGATCCGGTGACGCAATTATCAGAACAGGCCGTTCAAGACGCGCTGGATGCCTTGGACAAACGCGGCTTGGTGACGGAAATCTCCGGTGCACACAGCCGTGTGAGCAAATATCAGCATCGCTTTTGCAACACAGAATTTTCTGATTTACAGCTGTCGCCAGGTGAAACCGCCATTCTTTGTTTGTTGTTTGTCCGTGGTGCTCAAACGCCTGGAGAACTTAGATCTCGCAGTGGTCGATTACACGCGTTCGCTTCCCGTGAAGAAGTCGAAGCCGCGCTCTCTGCTTTGCAAACGAAAACCGGCGGGCCTTATGTTTGTTTGCTACCAAGAGAGCCAGGGAAGCGAGAACAGCGTTACCAAGAGTGTTTTTGTACAGACTCTGAGCGATCGGATGACGTACCGGTCGCCTTGACGGAAAAGAGCGAAAATACCCAATACACTCAACAGCTTGAAACTAAAGTGGCAGAATTAGAACAAGAAGTAGAGCGATTAAATGCGCGTATTCAAGAGCTTGAAAAAGCCAGTGGACTATAATGGACTTTGGGTTCAAAATTAACGCGTTTTAGGCTCCTTGCTGTAGAGGAACCGATAAAAGAAGGGGAAACCGATGAAGAAAGTACGCTGGGGAATTATTGGAACCGGTCAGGTCGCACACCACTTTGCTCGTGATTTTTGTCATGTGAAGGCGGGCGAACTTCGTGCGGTTGCTTCTCGTAGTAAGGCGTCTGCGGATCGTTTTGCTGAAACCTTTGATATTGAGTTGGCCATGGTCGATTATTTTTCACTGATCAACAGTCGAGAGGTCGATGCCATCTACATTGCCACACCTCACACGCTGCATTTTGATCTGGTGAAAGCCTGTATTTTAGCGGGTAAAGCGGTATTGTGTGAAAAGCCCTTTACACTGAATGAAACCCAATCTCAAACGCTGTATGACCTTGCTTTGGAGCGCAATGTGTTTGTGATGGAAGCCATGTGGACGCGTTTTAATCCGGTTTTCGAGCAAGTCATTGATTGGGTTGAAGAAGGGGAAATTGGCTTGTTACATAGTATTCGCGCCAGTTTTAACACCCTTGCGCCGACTGATCCAAGTCATCGTCTCATGGACAAAAGCAAGGGCGGCGGTGCCTTGTTGGACATGGGCATTTACCCTATCTTTTTGGCTCAGCACTTTTTTGGTAAGCCTGATTTTGTGCAGAACCAAGCCGTGATCGGAGACACCGACGTCGATGTGTTTGAGCAAGTTCTTCTTGGTTGGGAAAGTGGCCAGCTTGCTTCATTGGAAGCCTCGATGATTTCTTGTGGTCCAAATCGTGCCATTTTATCGGGTTCTGAGGGGTATATTGAGATCGAATCTGAATGGTACAAAGCCAAGTCTTGTCGCTTGGTGTCGGCGAATGGAGAAGAGCAACGGATAGCATTGGATTTTCCAGGAACCGGTTATCAATTTGAAGTAGACGAAGTGAATCGTTGTTTAGACGAAGCGCTTTTACAAAGCCCTAATTACAGTTGGCAAGACAGCTTGGAATTGATTGCAACGCTCGATGAAATTCGTCAAGACATTGGTTTGTATTATCCTGGTGAAGAAGAGCCTGACGATGATGACTTAGAGCATCACCACCATGAGCATGGTCACCATAAGCATTCTCATTAATTAATACCTGTTAAGATTAAAATTAATACCTGTTAAGACTAAGCATGCGTTTCGTCTGTCCACAAAAAAGCGCGCCTAGCCAATGTATTTTGCTAGGCGCGCTTTTTTAAAGGGCTACTTTGTTTTAGATAGCGGCTTTGTTTTAGACAGCCGTTTTGTTAGGACAGCGTGTCCTGTGACAATTTAGCCTAAGTGTTTCTTCAGTGTTGGCAGCAACACTTTAAACAAACGTGGGGAAGCACAAAGCACATCGCCTTTTTCTAAGCTTGGTGAACCATCAAAGCCAGCGAACAGACAACCTGCCTCTTTCGCGATAAACAAAGGCGCTTGAATTTCCCACTCTTGCAGTTTAATGCCCCATGCCGCATCAAGGCGACCTGCTGCGACGTTGGCTAACATCAAGGCTGGAGAATCTTGCATTACTGCGCGTGCGCCTTTTTCAGCAATGTCGGTCAGTACTGCAAATTGGCCAGCAAGGTAAGGCGATAGACGATCGGTAGCAGGGAATTGCGCAGCGACAGTCACGTTTTCAAGTGAGCGAGCATTTGTACTGCGGATACGAGAGTTATTTAAGTAAGCACCACGACCTTTACTGGCGTAAAACTCGTCTTTGGTGTGGGGGTTAAGCACAAGTGCGTGCTCCACTTTACCGGCAACCAAGTAGCTCATAGTAATGACATTACCGGTTAGACCGCGAGAGAAAAGGTGTTGACCTTGAATCGCGTCTACAATCCATTCACCTTCTGAACCGTTTTGTACTGTGCCCTGTAGGCGGGTGGTGATGGTGTCCGCTGGATAGGCTTTTTCTAGATGGTAAACGATGCTGCGTTCTGCACCTGAACAAACGGTTTGATAAATTTGCTCGGCTGTTTGGCCTTGTTCTTTATCAAAAAGCAGTTTTTCTTGAGAATGGATGATGTATTCCGCAGCTGAACGCGCTGCTTTTAGTGCGACATTGATTCTAGGTTGCATAATGTACCGTCAGTTGTTCTGTCATTAAAATGCACTTAGCGCCCACAAAAAGAGGGCGTAAAGTTGCCAAATAAAGTGTTAAAGAGCGAGTGCCCCGTTTGCATAGCAAACCGAGCACAGAAATTAAGAGCGCGAATTCTAGCCTAATGTCATAGCGAATGCCAGAGAAGTTTTGGTGAAAAACTGATCAGTTAACGGCTTTGTGAAAAATATCTGTTAAGATGGGCGCGTTTATTTGATCGCTCCAATGGGTACTTTTTAAAATGCAGAATAAAGTCAGAATTGTCCTTGTTAACACCTCCCACCCCGGCAATATTGGTGGCGCTGCACGCGCCATGAAAAACATGGGATTAGCCGATTTGTATTTGGTGGCGCCGAAACATTACCCCAGTGAAGAAGCGGTCAGCCGTGCCTCCGGTGCGACGGATATTTTAGACAATGCCGTGGTGGTGGAAACATTGGAAGAGGCCCTTGCGGACTGTCAGCTGGTGATTGGCACCAGTGCGCGCGAGCGTAATATTCCTTGGCCCCTTGTGGACCCAAGACAGGCGGCGGATCTGGTGTTTGAAGAAGACTTGGTGACGGCCTTTGTGTTTGGCCGTGAAGACAGAGGGCTGACCAATGAAGAGTTACAACGTTGCAATTACCATGTGCATATTCCCTCGGTTGAGACCTTCAGTTCTCTTAATTTAGGGGCGGCCGTACAGGTCATTGCCTACGAATTAAGAATGAAGTCGTTATTGATGAAAGACAGCCCCGTGGTCGCCAGTAAGTGGGATGTGCCGGCGGCCAACGTTGAGCAAATTGATTATTTACTTGAGCACCTAGAAAAAGTGTTGGTACAAACCGAGTTTTTAGACCCCGACACGCCAATGCAGGTGATGACACGCTTTCGTCGCTTGTTTCAACGCTCGCGTTTAGATCAGCAAGAGCTAGGCATGTTGCGTGGTATGTTGACGTCAATGGAAAAAAAGATGAAATAATTTGACGTGTAAAAGACATCAATAAAAAGGCGCTGAATACCTATGTATTCAGTGCCTTTTTAGTATGGCGAATTAATTAAGTACGATAGGTTACTAGGCTTTACGCTCTGGTCGGCCTTCTTCCTGCCAGAAAGTGTGAAACTTCTGCCCAGGTTCTGCATCAACACGTTCATAGGTGTGCGCACCAAAGTAATCACGTTGCGCTTGTAGCAGATTGGCAGGCAAAACCTCTGAGCGGTAACCGTCGAAGTAAGCCAAGGCGGAAAAGAAAGAAGGCGTCGGAATACCAGACTGGGCAGCCAGCACAACCGCTTTGCGTAAACCGGCTTGTTTTGTGTCCATAGCGTCAGCAAAGTAGTCATTTAATAGCAGATTTTCAAGCTCGTGATTTTCATCAAAGGCATCGGCGATTTTCTGTAAGAAAGAGGCGCGAATGATGCAGCCGCCACGCCAAATCTTGGCGATGGTGCTGAAATCCAATACCCAGTCGTACTCTGCTTGTGCTGCACGCAATAATTGAAAGCCCTGTGCGTAAGCGCAAATTTTAGCGCAATACAGCGCTTCTTCAATGGCCTTTTCGACGTCTGCGGCTTCAATGTCACCGCTTTCGACATCAGCGGTTAACTTCCCGGCGGCCATTTCTCGTTCATGAGTCAGGGTACTTAAGGCGCGAGCGTAAACAGACTCGCTGATGATGCCAGCCGGTACGCCCATTTGCGTGGCACTGATGGAGGTCCAGCGACCTGTGCCTTTTTGACCGGCGCTGTCGAGGATCATGTCCACAAGTGGCGCGCCGGTTGTTTGATCGTATTGCTGAAGAATGTCTGCGGTGATTTCAACGAGGTAACTGTTAAGAATGCCTTGATTCCATTTCGCGAACAGCTTGCCGATTTCTTCTGGTTCATAGCCTAATAAAGCACGAAGCAGGTGGTAGGCTTCACAGATAAGCTGCATGTCAGCGTATTCAATGCCGTTGTGCACCATTTTAACATAGTGACCGGCGCCGTTTGGTCCAAGGTAGGCCGTACAAGGCTCGCCTTCGGTGACGGGTTTGCCCGGTACATTGCTGACAATAGGCTGCCCATCTTGACCGATTTTGGCGGCCACCGCTTCCCACATGGGTTGCAAATACTTCCACGAGTCTGCGTCACCACCGGGCATCAGAGAAGGGCCAAAGCGTGCACCGACTTCACCACCGGATACGGCGGTGCCAAAGAATTTGAAGTGTTCTTTGTATTCGGCTTCACGGCGAATGGTGTCTGTCCACTGGCTATTACCACAATCCACCACAATGTCGTCCGATTCCAAACCGGCGGCGATTAGATTGCGGCATACGATATCGACCGGCTTGCCAGCAGGCACCAACACAACAATCACCCGAGGCTTGACTAGGCTGGCTAACATAGACGTTAAATCGTGACAGCCAATAATACGAGGGGCGGCTGTGGTGTCGAGACGTTCAGCGGCTTCAGTCTGCAATACGTCTTGTATTTTATGTGGGTCTAGATCAAAACCGGCAACTCGGTAGCCGTGGTCAGCCAAGTTTAAGGCAAGGTTTTTACCCATGACGCCTAAGCCAACAAATCCAATATTGCAATTCTGATTCGCGTTTAACATAAAAATTGATCAACCTTCTTGAACGGTAGGGGAATTCAAGAAAGAATCTTACCATGAAGCCCTTCTATACTGAGCATAGTAGAAGGCAGAAAAAATCAAAAAGATGTGTTTTTTTGCGTTTTTTGGGTGAAAAGGTCAACACAAAAGGGGGGTTTTTAGGGAAATAGCTTTTTATAAAAGCGCACAAGTAAGATTTAAATGAAAGGTAATAAGTTTCCTATTTAGTAGAAAGGCTACCAAAAAGAAAGAAAACTACATCAACGCCCGTGAGAGTGTGAATTATATTGGCAAGAAAACGATATTTTCTTGCGTTTTTATAGAAAAATATTGATATTTCAACGAGTTAGATCGTATTGGATAGTTTCATTTAAGTAATAAAATAACATCTTGTTATAACAATATTTTTTCTTAGATTGTTTTGTTACTATTATTTATACATTAAAAAACTATTCGCACAATAATAAAAATGACCAGTCAATCTTTACAGTTCAGAGGATCAAGTAACATGAACTCCGCATCAGATGTAACTCGCATTCACAGAAATTTGACAACACCATTGTTAGTGGAAAAAGCGCTACAAAATAACGAAGGTGTTTTGGCCGACAACGGCGCACTGGTTGTTGAAACAGGTGCTCGTTCCGGTCGCTCTCCAATGGACCGTTTCATTGTCGAAGAAGCGTCCAGCAAAGACAGCATCCATTGGGGCCCTGTCAACCGTGCTTTCCCTGAAGAAAAATTTGCGCCTATTTGGGATCGTGTTGAAGCGTACCTAGATGCAAAAGAGTCTTTTGTTTCAGATATTCATGTCGGTGCGGGAGATGAGTATTATTTGCCAGTGGTGATGCGTACTGAAACCGCTTGGCATCATGTGTTTGGTCGTAACCTGTTTATTCGTCCAGAAACTTACAATCCAGCTGACAAAGGCGAGTGGCAAATTATTAACGCGCCTTACTTTGTTTGTGAGCCGGAGCGTGACGGTACTAACTCTGACGGTTGTGTCATCATTAACTTTGCTGAGCGTAAAGTGTTGATTGCGGGCATGCGTTACGCGGGTGAAATGAAAAAAGCTATGTTCTCTGTGCAAAACTACCTATTGCCAGAGCGCGATGTATTGCCAATGCACTGTGCGGCAAATGTGGGTTCTGACGAAGACGTTACCTTGTTCTTCGGTTTGTCTGGAACCGGGAAAACCACCTTGTCTGCCGACCCAGAGCGTTTCCTAATCGGTGATGACGAGCACGGTTGGGGCAAAGGCACCGTGTTCAACATTGAAGGCGGTTGCTACGCGAAGACCATCGATTTATCACAAAAAAATGAGCCAATCATTTGGGATGCGATCAAGTTCGGTACGATTGTTGAAAACGTTGTACTAGACCCAGAAACACGTGTTGCGGATTACTCTGATACGTCTTTAAGCCAAAACGGCCGTGCTGGCTACCCTCGTGAGCACATTGAAAAACGTGCAGCAGGCAACCGTGCGGGTGAGCCTAATGCGATCATCTTTTTGACGTGTGATTTGACGGGTGTTCTTCCTCCTGTTTCGATCTTGTCAAAAGAAGCGGCGGCGTACCACTTCTTGAGCGGTTACACTGCATTAGTCGGCTCTACTGAAGTAGGTGCAGGGACAGGCATCAAATCGACCTTCTCTACTTGCTTTGGTGCACCTTTCTTCCCACGCTCAGCGGATGTTTACGCAAATCTTTTGATCAAGCGTATCGAAGAGTTTGGCAGCAAAGTGTACTTGGTGAACACGGGTTGGACCGGCGGTGCTCACGGTAAAGGCGGTAAGCGTTTCAGTATTCCGACGACTCGTGCGGTGATTTCTGCGATTCAATCTGGCGTGTTAGCAGACGCTGAGACAGAGCATCTAGACGATGTGAATCTTGATGTACCAACACAAGTGCCTGGCGTTGACAGCATCTTGTTGAATCCTCGTAAAACATGGTCTGATCAAGCTGCTTATGCAGAGCAAGCGAAAAACTTGATTGGTCAGTTTGTTGAGAATTTCAAAAAATTCGACACCGTTGATGACACCATCATCAAAGCTGGCCCTTCGCTTTAATATCTTCGCCTAAATAGGGTTATCATACTTTGGTAACCTAGGTCGCTAAGGTATAAGTGAAAGTGTTAGAAAGAACCGTGCAATTAGCGCGGTTTTTTTGTGTCTGTGCATAGTATAAATGTTACTTTATCCGGTAAATCATGTACTCTTTCTTGTATGTTTATTGATAGCCACTGCCATCTAGACTTTAGTGTATTTGATGATCATCGCGACCGCTTGATGGCACGTTGTTTAGAACAAAATATTTCCGGCTTTTTGGTGCCTGCAACCCGTTATTCAACCTGGTCAAATCTCGCTTTGTTGGCAAAGAACTACCCTTATTGGCGTGTCGCTTATGGCTTGCACCCTTATTTTTTAGCGTCAGAGAGTCTGGACGCCATTGACTTGATTGGGGAGCACTGCGAGCAAGCGAGCGCCGTTGCGGTAGGGGAAATAGGGTTAGATTATTGGCCCGGTGCCGTGGATAAGTCGATTCAACTGGATTTTTTTCGACGGCAGCTGAGCATGGCAAAAGTGTTGTCATTGCCAGTGATTCTCCATGCTAGGAAGAGTTACGATGAGGTGTTGGCGTGCCTAAGAGCGCTTAACTTTCAGCAGGGTGGGGTGGTGCACGCTTTTAACGGCAGTTTGGTGCAGGCAGAACGGTTTATTGCATTGGGCTTTGTGCTGGGAATAGGCGGTACTGTTACCTATCCGAGGGCGAAAAAAGCACATCGAGTCTTAGCTGGGTTGGACAAACAGGCTTTTGTACTGGAAACAGACGCGCCCGATATGCCACTCATGGGGTATCAAGGGCAACTAAACACTCCGCTTTCTATTCCCTTAATTGCACACGCTGTAAGTGCTATAAGAGAAGAGAGCGTCGAGCAGATTGCCACTCAAACATACAACAATTTATTACGCGTTTTCCCGACTTGGCATTCTTAAGCCATGCACATAACGGGACGTGCTAAGTGGAATAAAGGATAGCCTTGATTATGACACAAGATATTAACGCGCCTATTCGCGTGCTACTTTTGGGAAGTGGTACAGAAGTCGGGTCATCTTTATTAAGCTTGTCGAAAGACAAAAAAGAATTTGAATGGTTGTGCCCAGAAGAGTCTGTACTACTTGATCCAAGTCGACGAGCAGAGTTAGACGCCATGGCGTTTGATGTGGTGATCGACGCCTTAAGTTTGCGTCACGCTTTGCAAAGTGATTACCGAAAACTGTTAAGCACGTTAAGTTATTTGAGTGAGCAAGCCAAAGCACCGCTGATCATGTTAAGCAGCGCCCGTGTTTTTGCCGGTGATAAAGGGGCGCCTTATGCTGAAACGGATGTGCCAAACAGTACAGAGCCCTATGCACAGGCGTTAATTGACGGCGAAACCGTTGTGTTGAAACACCCGAATAATATTGTATTGCGTACAGGCTGGTTGTTCAGTGGGAAAGGCGATGATTTCGTTTGCCGCACACTTGGGCTGATTCAAGATGGTGTTAACCTTGCTTATAAAGATGACTTGATTGGCAGTCCTACCCCCGTCTCGGATTTGGTGCGAGTTATTTTGTCTATGGTGAACCAAGGACATTATGGCTCAAAGAATGCCGGCGTTTACCATTATTGTTGTGCAGAAGAGATAAGTTGGCTGCACCTTGTTGAAGCCATTCTGGCTACTTCCAATCAGTTTGATCCCAAAGCACAGGTGGAAGTTGAGGTGATCAGTGATGTTTCTCCAGAAGAGCAAAGTACTCAGGTGATGCAGAGGCAGTCGTTGTCTTGCCGAAAAGTGTTTAACCATTTTGGTATCAAGCAAAGACCATGGCGCTCTAAACTCAGGAATCTGGTGAAAGAGTTGTATAAAGCCAGTTAATCATTAGAAATACGGGCGGGTAAACGAACAGTAATAGTATATGGATATGTTTAAGAGTGAGGGTAAAACGAGGGCGTTAATGTGAACAAGATAAATCATAAAGCGGTACTGCTGGTGTTTGTTCTGCAGTTGATCATTGGGGCTGTCTGGTATATTTCCCTTCCGGCTTCGTTGTCGCCAACATCATCATTGGGCGACGGTTTAAATCCACCTTCTTTTATCGTGGCTGGCTTGTTTGCAGGCTCTGCGTTGGCTTATGTATTTTTTATTGCTTGGTTGCTGGCAAGAATGAGAGGAGGGTCGTCTTTAGGGGGCTTTTTTCTGGTAATTGGTGTGTGGCTGTTCGTGGTGTTGCCTAATTACATATTTATTGGGGTACATTTGAATATTAGCGAGTCCGATACCTTGTATCTTGTGTCTTATGGTGGCATCAGTACGCTTGTTACGGCGATTATTTTGCCGATCTGGCCTTCTTCAAGACTGATTTTCAAAACCTGATCATAGATCTTTATCAAGTGTCTTCCCAGCTTATCCGTTTAAGCCGATAAGCTGGGAAGAGTGACCGTAAAAAATAGCCTGACAGTCAAGGCGATGTTACTCGCTGAGGTCCTGAAAGTCGTTTTCCATGACCATATCAACAGGCAAGTCGTAACCTGGCAAATGTATTTCTTTGTCTGTGATGGTTAGTTCTTCTCCTCCCAACACATTGAAGCCAAATTTATACACAGGCAAGGTTTCACCACGAATCATCGCCTGATTATAAGACTCTGCTTCCGCCATAACACCCACTTTTTTCGCCTGATATTCGTTCATCTGTTCAGGAGTGTAGCGCTTTTCAAGCATGGTCATGGCTTGCTGTGGTGACAGCAAGACCGCCGTAGCATTGTTGCCACCAAAGCCTTTTGAGTTTAGTAAAGCCGCAGCGAAATGCTCTTTGCCATAATCCTGATGCTTTAACTGGAACTTAAGTCCTTCTTGATAAACATCATCGGCCACCGCGTGAGACGTGGTGATGCCTGGTAAGATGCCGTCTTGCCATACACCCAGTGAAAGATGCAGTTGATCACCGCCTGCCGTGCCTTGGGAGTGACCAAGAAACGCCTTCATGGCCACAACGGGCATGGCTTTGACACCAAAGCTGGTGGCGGTTTTGCTCAATACATGGGATTCCGTAATACGGTTTTGTGGTGTACTGGTGCCGTGCGCTTGAATAAAGGTGCGCTCTGCTAAGCCTTCTTGGCCAATGATATTTCTTAGGTAAGCCATGGCTTTGCCCATGGTCAGGTAATTACCAATACCCGGGGCTGAGATGGATTTCTTATGGCCATCCGCGTAGGAAAAGACCGCTGGAACAGCGCCAAAGATTTGTGCGCCCAGTTCGATTGCCAACGCATCGTCCATCAGTAATGTCCACTGGCTGGATTCCCCTATCGTAAAGCCGCAGTTCTGGCCAAAAGGTCGACAGCTTCTTGTATGATCGGGTTCTGCTTGATTGGTGAGCTGATCCAGTGCCAATAATGCCGTGTCTTCGGCCAGAGCTCCCATAGTGCGGAAGCCTTCAATCACTTCAGGGGTGATAGGGGCGTCGCTGCCACCAACCATAGCAACACGAAATTTCCCAGACTTGATGCCGTCAACGGCTTTTTCTAAGTTGAAAAAGTAGGTCGCGCAGGCGCCAATTGAGGTGCCGACATTCCCCACACTGCCAAGTAAGTAAGCGTTGACAAAGTCCGCAGGCATTTGAGCATAGCCCAGCGGCAAATGTTTAGAGGTGGTGCGTTTGCCGATCAGTGCTGACTTAAGCATGCCGCCAAAGCCAAGGTCGTCCATCTGACCGATTGAGTTGGCAGCGTAAACCGCCATTTGGTCAGGAGCGACTTTACTGCGAATGACTTCCCAATCAATACCGCTGCTTTTAATGGCATCAGAAGCGCCGTATACGGTCATTTGTAATCCGCGAGGGTGATTACGGCTCTGATACAGTTTGGAAGGATCAAAGCCAGTGGGCAATTGTCCTGCTGCCTTAACAGAAAGAGGACGGGTGTCTTTGATAAAGGTTTCTAAACTGCCTTCGACAACCACTTTGCTTAGCGTGTCAGAGACATCGGATACGTGCCAATTCGTCGGACGATCTTTTGGTAAAGAGCGTGTTTTTACCGTGAAACTAAGCTGCTCCTCGCCTTCATCCGCATGCAAGGTGGCCGATTTGTGCAAAACAACATGGTCGACATCAAAGAGCTCTGGGTGAATACGACGAATCAAGGTGCGCGCGAGCAGTGATTCTCCAATGCTGTCGATTAGAGCCGGAGCATCTAACGATTCGCCACTGGGGGTGTGCCATAGGCCGTTTTTGTATTCGGCCATATTCGTGATAGTGGCAAGATCCAATAAAACGTCCTGCTGGATTGAGCTTGGAAGAAGATCTAAGACAATGCGGCGATATGCTTGATGTGAAGAAGTACGCCCAGCCGAATTGATTCCGCCAAAGCCAACAATAACAGGTAAACGGGCCAATTGAATTTCCTCGTTTTATGAGTGGGTAAAAATATTACGGTATTGTAATGAAGGGGCTGACGCTTAGCTACCCCTTATAAAAAGGAATTTTACAGCCATAGCCGACAGTTACTGTGAGTTTGGGCCATAAAATTCCATTGCTATCACGGTTTTTTAGCGCTCTTCAGTGGAGGGTGTTTGCTCCGAGTTGCGGTTGAAGCGCCAAAGCTTGTTGTAATTGATCAAGCCTTCGATCTCATCGACATACGCTTGACCACGTTCCGAGTAATGTTCCAAGCCATGAACCAGTTCAAGTCCGGTAATGGTTTGTTGTGCTTCTCGTAGTGCCAGTCGAATGGCTCTGAGCTTCTTATACGCGGCATTGGTGTTCAGGTTATCAATGTAGGCAAAGACAGACTCACGTGCGTCATTGAATTTGCGCACCTCATGGTCGGCGTCACTGTCACGCGATTCAGGCACAAGACCACACCCTTTGCGAAAGCACCACTGTCCAAAAAAATTGTTGCCTTGGGTGGCAAACCGAGACGTTCCCCACGCCGATTCGTTAGCCGATTGGGCTAGCACAAGGGAAACCGGAATAATGTCCAAACGATTCAATAGAGCGTTGATGTCTTCTTTTGTATACTTTTCCAACACGTCGAGCCTTTGGTCCTTACGTCGCTTGGAAATCCATTGTTTATCTTGTTGCGATAGCTTATCAACCTTGTTCAGTAACGTCGTCAAACGTTTTCTATCTTCTAAAATCAGGGTGTTTTTCTCGTTTACAAACGGCGTTAAAAACTCAAAAAACGCCTTCTTGCGCGTTTTAACGTCTGTGATGGCTGCAAAGTCAGGCGTGCCTTTATTCACTGGGTGAGATTTGAAGTAGTTTTGTTCGTCTTCGGTGACGTCTTCTTCGTTTGAGTGCGTTTTCTCGACTTTTTTACTGGTCAGCGCTTTGTCAGCCGCTTGACTGGCTTTTGGCTCGACCTTTTTGGGAGCCACTTTATTTTGCTCGTCACCTTGCTTGCTAACGGGCGCAGAAGGAGAGACAGCGTCTTTTGATGGTCCTGCTTTCATCCATAGAATAATGATGACAGCGAAGGAGACAATCCAGAGTATTTTCTTTTCCATAAATAATCACAAATCCAATAATAGTATAAAATGTAGCCTATGTTTTTTGCCTGATGTACTGAGCACAATCAAACATTAACCTCATGCAATACAACGTGAATGTTTCCATTATCCTGAAAATCGGTTGGCTTTGATAGGTTTTGGTCTAGGCTTTTAGTCTTATCGTTGACTTCTTTTCGGCCATTTACTGAGGTTCTTTACGAATTATAGACAGAAAGAGGGGAAATAAATTAAACGATCGGTCAGGTTTTTTGCTCACACCTATTGCGCTGTGTTTTCACCCGTTTATAATTGCCAGCATTGATACAGAACATTGATGTATGTGATGTCTAGACGAGTCACATCGCAATCACGGTGCCAACGTGGTGTAACAGTTAGCCTAATGATGAATGCCTATAGTCATGAGGTCTCTGTTACGAGGGGAAATGGGGAGCTTCGGCTCCCTTTTTTTATGCCTAAAAATAGGCATGAATAGGGCGCTAGAGTGTAATTGTCTCCCCCAAAAAAGACAAAACCGAGTAACTGCCGTGAATGAATGGGTCATTTGATCTTTCAAGAGAGGGGCTGTGTTACATTGCTTAAAATGTATTTTCGGTGTTAACCGTCCCATTGACTTGGAGTGTCTGATGAAACAAATGAAGAAGGTAGCGACGCTGGGCGTTGCTTGTTTAGCAAGCTTGGCGATGCCGACGGTGGCGGCCACTTTTGAAGTGCCTCGGTCGTTTGAGATTATGTATGTGGATCTTGAAAGCGCGAGACAATTTGGTAATGACTTTAAAGTGGAGGTGGACGCGGGTGGCCACCAAATCGTAGTGCGTTTTAATAAGTTGTTGCGCAGTGGCGACGACACTTTATCGTTTCAATCAGAACCGGTTGTGTTGGATTTAGAGTTTGATGACAACACCGCACTTACTTTAAAAGCACCGTATATTTCAACGGAAAGACAAGCCGAAGCCAACGAGGAGGCGCCAGAATTCACCATTGTAGACAAGGTGACTGGCAAGGAAGCGGCCTATCAGCAAAATCTCTTAGCGACTCAATCCGGTTTTCAAAATACCCGAGACTATTTGGAGGAAGTGTCACGTTTAACCGAGACGCCTGAAACGGCTGGACCAGGTCCAGTACCCGCGCCTGCGGTGACAACAAATGATCTTGCCTTGGATATGTTAAAATTTTGGTTTAACCGTTCAGACAGTGCAACACGTAAAGCGTTGAGTGTTTGGATGATTGATGAGCGAGAAACCTCAAGCGTCTACAACATTCAGTTAGAAATGGGACAGTTCTGGTTTAAAAAAGCCAGCACCCAAGACAGAAAAGCCTTTCGTGCTTGGGTGATTGAGTAAAGAGCGCCTTTCAAACTCCCCCAATATTGGTTGTTCAACGATTGGGGGCATTTCATGATGGGAGATTAGTCCACGATGGGTGAGCACTTCATAATGAGAAGGAATACAGGTTAGCTTACGGCGTTTGCTTCTGCTTTGGCCTGCCATCTTTGGTTAAACTTATCGTTCACCCATAAAGCCAGCAAGATAATCCCTCCGCCGATGCTTAATCGAACAATGTCTGCGTCTCGGTTCCAAAACAGCACATTAACAATAATGCCTGCAGGAATTAGCAAATTGTTGGCCACTGCCAAGGTGCCTATGTTGACTAGGGTGGCGCCTTTATTCCAAGCGAAGTAGCCCAATCCTGAAGCGACGATACCAAGGTACGTTAAAATGCCCCATTGCAGGCCAGTGGTTGGCAGTTTATCTGGATTGCCTAAAGCGAGGTAACAAGGAATCACTACCGCCAATGCGCCAAGGAAGAACCAACCAAACACCGTACGTTGTGGTAAATCAGGACGCTGTTTCGCAATGAGGCGTTTGTAACCGACTTGCCCTGCGGCAAAGCAAAGGTTAGCCCCTTGCACAATCATCAGGCCTTTGATAAAGCCTTCGTCGACGCCTTGGTAGCGAATCGCCACGGCGCCCAAAATGGCAATCAGTGCACTGATGGCAAAGCCAATGTTGAGGCGACGATCCAGCATATCGTTAATTAGGGTGACATATAATGGCGTCATCACGGTGAATAGCAAGACTTCTGGTACGGACAAATACAAAAAAGACTGGTAATAAAACCCGTACATGATGCCAAGTTGCAAGGCACCACACACCATTAGTTTGATGGCGATATTGGCTTCAATCTGACGCCACTTTAGAAAGGGTAAAAATACCATGGTAGCGAGTGCAACGCGCATAAGAACAGAAAACCAAGCATCGACCTGCCCAGCAAGATACACCCCAATAAGACTAAAAGAAAAAGCCCATAAAAGTGTGACAGCAATCAAAATTGGCATGTGTGTTTTCCTATTTAAAATTATGCTGCGCATAGTACCGATTTTTTAGAAAAGGGTAAATTAGTTTACTCGGTATTTTATTTTGGTTTACTAGTGGGTCTGCAGTGACCTTTATGAGTGTGGTTAGGGAATAAGGATTTTTTCGTTAATTGATCATTGTTTGACGTATCCCCTTGGTGAAGCAATTTGAAGCGTCTCCCCTTGTGAAACCTTGATCTAGATTAATAAATTAAAACATGCCCCTGATACCTTTTGCTCACAGATTAATTTCACTGACCAAAAAGGATTCGATGATGAAAGCTTTACTTCCTGTAGCCCTTGTTTCTGCTCTTTGTTCTTCTGTTGTGATGGCACACGATGCGGGTGATATTTTTGTTCGCGCTGGTCTTGCGACGGTTATGCCTAATGAAAGCAGCGATGAGGTAGGCGGAGATGAACTGGACATTGACAACGATACACAAATTGGCCTGACACTGACTTACATGGTAACCGATCAATTTGGTGTGGAATTGCTAGCGGCCACACCTTTTACCCATTCGGTCTCTACTAGCAGTCTTGGTGAAGTCGCCGAAATTTCTCACTTGCCACCTTCTGTGATGGCGCAATATTACTTTGGCCAGTCCAATAGCAAGGTTCGTCCTTATGTGGGTGCCGGTTTGAACTACACTATTTTCTTTGACGAAGAAGGTAAGGGCGATCTAAATGGTACGGACGTCAACTTAGATAATTCTTTCGGTTTGGCGGCTCAAGTGGGTGTCGATGTGAACGTAGCGGACAACTGGTTTGCTAACGCGTCCTTGTGGTACATGGACATCAATACTGATGTTCATACTGCAGTTGGCACGCTTGAAACGGACATTGATCCACTGACCTTTATGGCGAGCGTGGGTTACATTTTTTAATCCGCTCTAATTTTCACGCCTCTTTATTAGGCCTTGGTGTTCACATCAAGGCCTTTTTTTACGCTGTTTCTTTGCGCGGTGTTCCTCACTGTCAAAAAGGATCGAAGTGAACAGATTAGCGCAGTAGCGCCGCGGATTTGATTTGTACGATCACGTTTTGACCTTTTTTTAGGGATAAGCGATGGGCAGACAGCGCCGTAATACGCGCCAATATGGGTGTTTGTGCGACAAGAAGTCGTACCATCACTCGACTGCTGTCGCTGAGGTCTGTCTCTATCTCATCCACCACGCCGGCTAAACGGTTGAGAATACTGGAGTTTTCCTGCTCGCTGAGCGACAAACTGACGTCCCTTGATTGGATCCGTAAGCTGACGGTGTCGCCACGTTGCTCTTTGCCTTGAGTGAAGGCGATGGTTTGTTGGTTAAGGTCATCTTCGCCAAACGCTAACCAAGACAACCCCCATTCAGGCGTTTGTTGTGTTACCACTCCTGATATCACCACACTGGCGTCTTGATGTTTTGAAAAAGAGGTGCCTAATTGACCGAGTAGGGACGCTGTGTCGCCTTGTTCGACAACACGCCCTTGCTCTAATACAAGGATATGATCAGCTAAGCGAATCACTTCATCTAAAGAGTGACTTACATACAGAATGGGGATTTGAGCGCGCTGACACAGCGTTTCAAGGTAGGGCAGGATATCTTGTTTTAGCCCCTCGTCTAAGGCCGATAAAGGCTCATCCATCAATAGAAGTTTGGGTTGAATTAACAAAGCCCGCGCCATAGCAACGCGTTGACGCTCACCGCCTGACAGCTGATGTGGGTACTGGGACAAAATACCTTTTATGTTGAGCAGTTCTACAACGTCGTCGTAGGTAATCACCTCGCTATCTGGTCCTGCACGCTTCATGGCAAACGCCAAATTATCTTGAGCGGTAAGATGGGGGAATAAGTTAGCTTCTTGAAAGACATAACCGATCGGGCGTTTGTAGGCGGGCAGGGTACGCTTTCCGTTTTGCCATACTTCTTCGTTTAAACCGATAAAACCCTCTGGCGTAGAATCCAGCCCAGCAATACACCTTAGTAGAGTGGTTTTCCCCGATCCTGAGGCACCAAACAACGCGGTAACCCCTTGGTTAGGAAGCTGTACGTCTACCGCCAGAGAAAAAGCGGCACGTTGTAAAGATAGGCGTACTTGTAATGAAGAAGAGAGCGTATTTTTCATAACCAGCTACTGCTTGTGGTGGTGTTATGGCGTTTCTGCACACTGTACAGTAAAGCGAGTATGGTAAAAGCAAACACCATCATCAGCAGAGACAAGGTGTGTGCTTGACCGTATTCCAATGCCTCTACGTGATCGTAAATTTGCACAGAAATAACACGGGTTTCATTGGGAATGTTGCCCCCTATCATCAGCACCACACCGAACTCGCCAACAGTGTGAGCGAAGCCCAGCACAGCGGCGCTTAAATACCCAGGTTTGGCTAAGGGTAGGGCCACGTGGAGAAACGCGTCCCAAGGGGAAGCGCGCAAGGTCGCGGCGGCCTCCAGTGGTCGAGAACCCATAGCGGCAAAGGCGTTTTGAATAGGTTGAACAACGAAGGGCAAAGAATACAGCATGGAGGCCACCACCAACCCTTCAAAGCTAAAGGGTAACGGCGATAACCCTAAAGACAGAAGAAATTGCCCCATCGCCCCTTGAGGTCCCAGAAAAATTAACAAATAAAAACCCAACACGGTGGGGGGGAGCACCAGTGGCATGGCGACAATGGCGTTAACAGGGCCTTTTAACCAAGAGCGCGTTCGAGCCAGCCACCACGCGATGGGCGTACTGACAATGATTAGTAAGACGGTGACGAGACTTGCGAGTTTCAGAGTGAGCCAGATGGCGTCCATATCTTCTGCGCTGAGCGACATGATGAAACCCTATTCTGCATACCCAAAATCAAGGATCTTGGCCTGAATGTCAGGACGCGTTAAAAAGTCCAGAAAGGTTTTTGCTGCGTCGATGTTGGCAGAACGCGACACAATAACAGCGCCTTGATGAATGGGGCTGTAAAGCGAACTGGGGATCGCTTTTGTGTCGCCTTTGGTGCTGCCCGCTAACACTTGCGATAGGGCAACAAAACCGATATCCGCATTCTGCGAGTAGACAAATTGATAGGCTTGGCCAATGCTTTCCCCCTGAACCAGTTTGCGCTGAGTATCGGTCCACATGTTAAGTTGGGTTAATACTTCTTCTGCCGCCTTACCATAGGGCGCGAGTTTAGGGCTGGCAATGGCGACGCGATTGGCTTGCAGTAAGGCGCTTTCCAAACTGTCTGCACGAATGGGCTGTGCCGACCACAACACCAGCTTGCCCCTAGCATAAATGGTCAAGCTTTCCGGCAGAGCAAGCTGATCTTGAACCAACTGATGGGGTTTCATCATATCTGCCGATAAAAACAGATCGTAGGGAGCGTTGTTTTTAATTTGTGCATAAAACTTACCCGAGGCCCCAAAAGACAGTTGCAAGGTGTGGCCGGTTTCCGCTTCAAACTCGTCGGCAAGTTGTTTGATCGGGCTAATAAAATTCGAGGCGACGGCCACTTTAAGTTGAGCGGCCAGCAGTGACGTTGAGGCGAAAGTAAGCCCAATCGTGGTGAATACGAACAGTGCAACATTTTTGTATCTCATGGTTTGTCCCTAAACTGACGTTTCCTAAAGTAGCGTTGAAAATACAATATCTTAAAAACAATGTAAGGGGGGAAGAAAAGCGAGTCAATATGTAAGAATTGAGTCAGTTCTTTTTTGAGCCGTTGCCTGTAATGAATAAGCTCCTTATACTTGCCCACTATGGCTAAAAGACCCCCTGCAAAATCACCGCGTAAATCGTCAACCAGAAAGAAAAAAAAGCCCAAATCTTCCTTTTTGAAGCGACTTTTCCGTGTCTGTTTTAAATGGCTACTGATTATTGGATTACTGGCGAGTATACCCTTTGCGGGTTGGGTGTGGTGGCTTAATGGCCAGGTAGTGAGCCGGTTTGAAGGTCAAAAATGGCAAGTGCCTTCTGAAGTATACAGTGCCCCTACGACCCTAGTCAGCGGAGCGCCTTGGAAGAAACAAGACCTAGAGCGATTACTGGAAGACGCGGGATATCGTTTTGGGCGCAACAGTCAAAAAGTGGGTTGGGCGGCACGCAGCCAAACAAAAGTCAGTGCGCATCTGCGTGCTTACGTGGATCATTTGGGCTTTCATGAAAGTGAAAGACGCATCTTCTCTTTTCCTAATAACCGTTTGCAAATAGAAACGCTGAGCGGCGATTTAGTGGCTCAAGCACAACTGGAACCGCAGCGTATTGGTTACCTTTACGGCGGGAATACAGAAAGTCGTCAGATTCTCACCCACGAGGATATTCCATCCGCTTTGATGGATATTTTGGTGGCGGTAGAAGATCAAGATTTTTATCAGCATTGGGGTATTTCGCTAACGGGGATTGCGCGCGCGGTGGTGGTCAACTTCACTCACGGTTCAAGGCGTCAAGGGGGATCGACCTTAACGCAGCAGTTGGTGAAAAACATGTATTTGAGTTCTGAGCGAACCTATACGCGTAAGCTTACCGAAGTGGTGATGAGCCTGTTGCTTGAGTATCACTATTCAAAAGAGGCGATTATCACCGCCTATATTAATGAGGTGTACTTGGCACAATTGGGCAACAGCGCTTTGCACGGTTTTGCCGCAGCCAGTCAGCACTTTTTTGGTCGTCCTGTTGATGAACTTAACCTTGATGAATTCGCGCTTTTAGTGGGGATGGTCAAGGGCCCTTCACTTTACAATCCAGCGCGTTCGCCGAAGCGAGCGAAAGAGCGCCGTAATGTGGTGTTGGGGGTGCTAAAAAGTCAGGGGCGTTTAACCGAGGTAGACTATCAGCGCCTGATCAAACAACCCATTCGCTTGGCAAACAAACAAAAGCAACGTTCGGTGTATGGCGATTACCTTGATTTGGTTGCCATGCAACTGTCGAGAGACTTTGATGAGACCCGCTTAGCGACGCAAAACCTACGCATTTACACCGGTGTTGATATTCGAGCGCAGCAAGCCGCCAGCGTTGCCATGCAACGTCAAGTGGCCGCACTGGAAAAGCGTGATGGTAAGCTAAAAGGCTTACAGGGTGCGATGGTCGTGACTGACCGCTTATCGGGGCAGGTGCGCGCGGTGGTGGGGTCCAGTGGCGATTATTACACGGGATTTAACCGAGCACTTGGGGCGGTGCGTCCCATTGGTTCTCTGGTGAAGCCCCCTCTGTATTTATCGGCTTTGGCGACGGGGCGTTACACCTGGTGGAGCCAAATAGAAGATAAGCGCCTGCGTTTTAATCTAGATGGGCAAATCTGGGAGCCAGAAAATTACGACCGTAAAACCCACGGCACGGTCCATCTTTATGAAGCCATGGCGAAGTCGTACAACCTAGCGACTGTCTCATTGGCTGAGCAAATTGGTTTTGACCGGGTGGGAGATACCTTGCGTCAATTGGGGGTGAAACGCCCTTTTACCATGTTGCCATCTGTCGCATTAGGCGCGTTGGAGTTATCACCCTTTGAGGTGTCTCGCCTGTATCAGCCGATTGCTTCTCAGGGGAAAAGCAGTGAACTTGGCGTTGTATTGGCCGTGATGGATCAAGGCGACCGACTTATTAAGCGTTTTGATCAGCAAAGAGGAGTGCCTTTTACCGATGCTTTGCTTGGGGTGACGCTGGATGGCATGACAAAAACACCTCAAATAGGCACGGCTCGAGCAGCGCAAGCGGCGTTTCCTAATTTGCGTTTTGCGGCCAAAACCGGCACCACCAATCAGCAAAGGGACAGTTGGTATGTTGGGATTACCGGAGATTATGCGTCGACGGTCTGGTTGGGTGACGATGACAATGTGCCTCTGAGCATTACCGGCAGCAGTGGCGCGCAAAAAGTATGGATTGATTTCACGCGACAGGTGGCACAATCTTCCATTCCTATGTCTTTACCAAAAGGCGCGGCGCGTTATGATGTTTTAAAGGAAACGTTTGAGCTGGCGGGTGAACGTTGTGAAGAGAAGACCCCCTTGGCGTTCGTGATCGGCACAGAGCCAAAAGACAGTCGCTCTTGTTTTTGGGGATTTTAAAGCGTATTGATAAGAGCAGGGTTCTTCGTTAGCCTTTACAATTATTTTTGACTGGCAGTGTTTGGCTAGGGGGTTGCTTAAAATGCGCTTATTACATGGTTTACTGATCATGTTCTTCTTTTTTCCCAGTGTGCTTCTTGCTGAAGACGCTGTGCCAACACACTCGTGCAATGAACTGACGGCAACGGGAAACTCTGAATACCCTCCATTTTTATGGCGATCTAAGGACGCCCCTTTAGTGCTGAAGGGCGTTAATCGCCTTATCCTAGACGAATTAAGTCGGCGAACCGGCATCGCCATACGCGTGATTCATACTGGGCCTTGGTCACGTGCTCAATATGAGGTAGAGCAGGGGCGTGTAGACTTAATGGCAGGGGCTTTTTATACCCGTGAGCGCAGTGATTACATGGATTACTTTACGCCGGTTATGCTCTATACAACGAGTGTGGTCTGGCAGAACATTGAGGCGAGGTTTCCCTATCATCAACAGGGCGATTTAAAAGGAAAGCTTGGGGTGAGCGTGATCAATAACAGTTTTGGGCAGGCGTTTGACCAGTTTGCAGAGCAGAATCTCAACATGATATCCGTCGCCAGTTTGTCGCAAGCGTTGCGTATGTTGTCTGCAAAACGTGTTGATTATGTTTTATACGAGAAAAATCCCGCCTACGCTTACGCCAGTTTACTTGGGCTGACAAATAACCTAGTGGCGGTGTCGCCCTCCGTGAGCAGCGAAGGTTTGTACCTGACGCTGTCGAAACACTCACCTTGCAATAACGCAATGGTAAAACAGAACATTGCACAAGCGCTGGCTGACATGGTCGCCGATGGCTTTAACGATCAAGCGATGGAGACTGGTATGGCGCAATGGCGAGCGTACAGTAAAGGGTTAAAGGCCGGTTCTTAATGAAACAAAACCGGCTTTTAGATAACTTATAGTCCGTTTCTCAGCCTCTCGACAGAAGACTATCAAAGACTACAGTAGACGCTGATATAAGGCTTCCCATTGGCCGGTGACGGCTTCCCAACTGTGGTCGGTTTGCATGGCGTTGATTTGTTTTTGCTCCCAGCGAGGTTGGTCATAAAAGCACGCCATACAGCGCAACATGGCTTCTTTGATGGCGTGGCTGCTTGCTTCTTGAAAAACAAACCCATTGTCGGCGTCTCCACCTTCGAACACTGTATCAGCCAGTCCACCGGTTTCTCTGACAAGGGGAAGGGTGCCGTATTTCAGCGCATAGAGTTGCGTGAGACCACAAGGTTCAAAACGAGATGGAATAAGTAGGCTGTCAATGCCTGCTTGTATGCGATGTGAGTAATCTTCGAAGTAACCAATGCGAACCGCTACTTGGCTTGGGTACGCATCCTGTAAGGCAAGAAAGCCTGTTTCCAGCGCTTTATCGCCTGACCCCAGTACCACCAATCGTGCGCCTTGTTCTAAAAGAGCCGGCATAGCCTCTAGGACGAGGTCTAAGCCTTTTTGTTCTGTTAAGCGGCTAACAATACCAAATACCGGGAAATTCATTTCTTCGGATAAGTGGTTTTCCCGCAATAGAGCCTGTTTGTTGAGGTATTTTTCTGCACGTGTGGCGATATTGTACGAATGGGGGATAAGCGTATCTTTGTCAGGTGACCATTGGTCGTAGTCGACGCCGTTTAAAATGCCGACGAGTTTGTCTTGTAATGCTCTTAACGTGCCGTCTAGGCCATCACCGTATTCTGGTGTCAAAATTTCTTTGGCGTAGGTGGGGCTAACGGTTGTAATGGCATCGGCGTAAACCAGTCCTGCTTTTAAGGCAGAGAAACGACCATAAAATTCCATGCCGTGCATACTGAGCAATTCATGGGATAGCTGAGTGTCGGAAAACTGATCTATATCAAAGCTTCCGTTATAACGTAAATTATGTACCGTGGTTACAATAGGCGGATGCGCTACGGACCAGCTCTTTAAATACGCGGCCGCAAAACCGGTCTGCCAATCGTTTAAATGAAGAATATCGGGTTGCCAATCAAGCCATTGTTTGTTGATAGCCAATTGCGCGATCACCCAAGACAAAGCGGCAAAGCGCAGGTGATTGTCGTGAAAGTCCTGACCCTGTTGATCTCCGTAAGGCCCGCCTTCACGTTCATAGAGTGCTTGGCATTGCACCAATAAAATAGGGGTGTTGCTCTCAGGAATAGCGGTCTCCAGCAGCAATAAATCGCCAACCCCAAATGGGTTCCCGAGGTTGATCGTTTTTTGAATAGGCGCTACCTTTTTTAACATACCTTGGTAGGCTGGCATGATAAGTTTAATGTCATGGCCTTTTTTCCTTAGAGCAATAGGAAGTGCGCCAGCGACATCGGCCAATCCGCCGGTTTTAATCAAAGGGTAAATTTCGGAGGCAGCGAAGAGTATTTTCATTATTTGTCATCTTATTGATTTGGAATAATGATAAGAGTATACCTAAATGTAACTTTGAACAGAGTGTGTTGATAAAAATTTTAAGGGCATCACATGGATCTAAATACGGCGCGCATGAAAACTTTGTCCATTATCTTAGCCGGTGGACGTGGTTCAAGATTAAAGCAATTAACCGACAATCGTTCTAAGCCTGCGGTTCCGATTGCAGGCAAATACAAAATCATCGACTTTCCTTTGTCGAATTGCATTAACTCGGGGATGCGTCGCATTGCGGTGCTGACTCAGTATCGTTCTCATACGCTTAACCAACATGTTCAGAGAGGGTGGAATTTCTTACGCTCGGATTTTAACGAGTTTATCGAGCTGTGGCCTGCTCAACAGCAGACAGGAGGGGACTGGTATCGTGGCACGGCCGATGCGGTCTATCAAAACCTCAGTATGATCGATGGCTTAGAGAGTGAATATATTCTGATTCTTGCCGGTGACCACGTTTACAAACAAGATTACAGCGTGATGCTGGAAGATCATATCTCCAGCGGAGCGGATGTTACCGTGGCGTGTATTGAAGTGCCCATCGAAGAGGCGGATCAGTTTGGTATCATGCACGTTGATGAAAACGATAATATTATTGCCTTTGAAGAGAAGCCGTCGAACCCTCCTACCGTGCCTGGCAAGCCGGATAAGTCCCTTGCTAGTATGGGAATCTATATTTTTAACACCAAGTTCCTTTCTGAAAACCTGCGTTCTGATGCCAGTGACGATGATTCCAGTCATGACTTTGGGAAAGACTTGATTCCTTTGTTTGTCGGCCGCAGCACCATCAAAGCGCATCACTTTGCACGCAGTGTGATTGGCAACCCCAGCTACCCAGAAGATCCATATTGGCGTGATGTGGGCACCTTGACGGCCTATTGGGAAGCAAACATGGATTTGACTCGCTTAACGCCAGAGTTGGATCTCTATGATGAAGACTGGCCGATTCGTACCATGCAATATCAGCGACCAGCGGCAAAGTTTAACTACAACTATGAAGAGCGCATTGGCACCGCGCTGAATTCGGTGGTGTCTGCTGGTTGTATCGTTTCTGGTTCGACGGTTGAGCAGTCCATTTTGTTTAATAATGTACGGGTAAACTCGTATTCTCATGTGACAAAATCCGTCGTGTTGCCGCGAGGGGATATTGGTCGTCATTGTCGTTTGACAAAAGTGGTGGTCGATTCAGACTGTCATCTTCCTGAGGGAACCATTATTGGCGAAGATCCAATTGCCGATGCGGAACGTTTCTATAGAAATTCAGACGGCATTACTTTAGTGACCCAAGAGATGATTGAAGCCTTGTCGACGTCACGCTCGTAGAGAGGTTTTGTGACACGGAAGCCGCTTGTATCAAGCGGCTTTTTGCTTATTGGCGGTAAGGATTGTTTTGGCTGCGCTTGAAAACGGCTAAATTGGTCGCATTAGTAGTGTGTGACAGGGTTTCAACGCCCCATTTTTTAATCGAAGAGGTTATCCCCGTAACCTGTGGATAACCCTTTTAGTGACTCTATGATAACTTACTCAAAAGCAGTCATTACACTGCTTTGCCACAAGGTGTTCATTTCTTCTTCAGTCTTTGGTTAGGCGCACAAGAGTGCGCTTAATTGCTTATAATTCAACCTAAAACGAGGGTGTTTTATGTTCACAGGAATTGTTCAAGGTACAGCAAAGGTTCAGCTTACGACCGAGGTAGGTCGAAACAAACGATTAGAGATTGCGTTTCCTGCCGGCGTTATGTTGAGCCAGCAATTAGGGGCCAGTGTGGCCATCAATGGGGTTTGCTTGACGGTCTCTGAAATCGGTCATGACATGCTGACGTTCGACGTGATCGACACCACCTTAGCCTTAACCAATATTGGTTTGTTGCAAACGGGCGATGTCGTTAATTTCGAACGGGCCGCTAAAATGGGTGACGAAGTGGGCGGTCATGTGATGTCGGGGCATATTATGACGTCTGTGTCGGTGTCTCGCATCGAGAAAATAGAGGAGAGTGTTCACATTCGCTTTACCACGGACCGACAACATGAAGTGGACGCAAGACGCTATTTGTTTAACAAAGGGTACGTTGGTCTAAACGGCTCCAGCTTGACCATCAGTGATATTGGTGATGATTGGATTGAAGTGTCTTTGATCCCTGAAACACTGCGTCTTACCACCTTTGGACAGCTCTCTGTCGGTGACAAGGTCAACCTTGAAATCGATGCCCATACCCAAGCGACCGTTGATACCGTTGAACGTATCCTTAAAGAACGCGGCATTGTCTTGCCATAAAAAACGCCAGTGAGTCGCAAACGCCGACAGTCAACAGTGAACAAAGATAAGCGGCGAGTAGCGATCACCGGCAGGCTTTTAAATAAATGGAGTCCTTGATGGATTTTCGGTAGAATGCTCGCCAATTTCTATACTGAATACGGAGCTTTTTTCCTGTATTCACCCAAACATCGCTTTCAAAGTGTGAGTAAATAGTGTCTTCCAATAATCTTAAGCACATACGCAATTTTAGTATTATCGCCCATATAGACCATGGGAAATCCACTCTAGCAGATCGCTTTATTCAGGCCTGTGAAGGTTTGAGTGAGCGTGAAATGTCGGCTCAAGTACTTGATTCAATGGATATCGAGCGTGAGCGCGGCATTACAATCAAGGCGCAAAGTGTGACCCTTGATTACCATGCAAAAGATGGTCAAACCTACCAATTAAACTTTATCGATACTCCAGGGCACGTGGATTTTTCCTATGAAGTGTCTCGTTCATTGGCCGCCTGTGAAGGGGCCTTGCTGGTGGTTGACGCAGCGCAGGGCGTAGAAGCACAATCCGTTGCTAACTGTTACACCGCCATAGAACAGGGTCTTGAAGTGATGCCTGTTTTGAACAAAATCGACTTGCCACAAGCTGAGCCAGAACGTGTCAGTGCTGAGATTGAAGAAATCATTGGTATTGATGCGATGAACGCGGTGACCTGTTCCGCAAAAACCGGTATGGGCGTAGAAGATGTATTAGAGCGTTTGGTCGAAACCATTCCACCACCAGAGGGTGATACTGATGCGCCCTTGCAAGCGCTGATTATCGACTCATGGTTTGATAACTACCTCGGTGTGGTGTCTTTGGTGCGTATCAAACAGGGTACCTTACGTAAGAAAGACAAGATTTTCATCAAGTCGACCAAGCAAGCCCACCCTGTGGATATGGCGGGTATTTTTACGCCAAAACGCAAGGAAACCGGCGTTCTGAAGGCTGGTGAAGTAGGGTATGTTGTTGCCGGTATCAAAGACATTCACGGGGCACCTGTAGGGGATACTATCACTCATGTGTCGACGCCGGATGTACCTCAGCTTGAGGGTTTCCAAAAAGTAAAACCTCAGGTTTATGCGGGTGTTTTCCCTGTCAGTTCAGACGACTATGAAGACTTCCGTGTTGCCTTAGATAAGTTAACCCTGAACGATGCTTCTTTGTTCTTCGAGCCAGAGAGCTCGGATGCGCTAGGTTTTGGTTTCCGTTGTGGTTTCCTAGGCATGCTGCACATGGAAATCATCCAAGAGCGTTTAGAGCGTGAATACAACCTAGATTTGATTACCACTGCGCCCACGGTAGTGTATGAAATTGAGCTGAATAATGGCGAAATTATCTACGTTGACAGCCCTTCTAAAATGCCTGATCCAGGCACAGTGAAAGAAATGCGTGAGCCCATTGTTGAGGCCAATATCCTTGTGCCACAAGAGTACTTAGGCAATGTGATTACTTTGTGTGTTGAAAAACGCGGTGTGCAAAAAGACATGCTCTATGTAGGTCGTCAAGTGCAATTGCGCTATGAACTGCCGATGAACGAAGTGGTCATGGACTTCTTTGACAAGTTGAAATCATGCAGCCGTGGTTTTGCGTCTTTGGATTACAGCTTCTCACACTTTAATGCTGCGCCTTTAGTACGTCTTGATATCTTGATCAACGGCGAACGTGTGGATGCATTGGCATTGATCATGCACAAGGATAACGTGCAATACAAAGGCCGCGCTTTGTGTGAAAAAATGAAAGACTTGATTCCTCGTCAAATGTTTGACGTAGCGATTCAAGGGGCGGTTGGGGCTAAGGTGATCTCCCGTACAACCGTGAAAGCCTTACGTAAAAACGTGATTGCCAAGTGTTACGGTGGTGACGTGAGCCGTAAGAAAAAGCTACTGCAAAAGCAGAAAGAAGGTAAAAAACGCATGAAGCAAGTGGGTAACGTAGAAGTGCCACAGTCTGCTTTCCTTGCGGTTTTACAGTTGGACAGCTAGCCAGATAATCAACCGGTGCACGGAGCCGTGCACCTTGGTGGAGAAAAGACGTAATGAGTTTTGATTTCGAGTTGATACTGGCCATTGCTTTTGTGGTGACAGGTCTTTTTTGGTTGTACGACCGTTTTGCCTTTTTGCCTAAGCGTAAAGAAATATTAGCCGGCATGACACCTGAATCCCGTGCTGCGGTCAGTAAGGAAGCACAACAGCGTTTAGGGGACACACCTCGATTTGTTGTGGAAGTGAAGTCCTACTTTGTCATCATTGCTGTTATTTTTGGCTTACGCTCTTTTGTCGTAGAGCCGTTTCAAATTCCGTCTGGTTCTATGTTACCAACGTTAAAGATCGGTGACTTTATTCTGGTTAATAAATTTGATTATGGTGTGCGTTTGCCTGTATTGAATACGACGATTATTCCAACGACGACGCCTGAACGTGGCGACGTTGTGGTATTTAAATACCCAGAAGACCCTAGTTTAAACTACATTAAACGTTTGATTGGCTTACCTGGCGACACCATTCGTTACCGAAATAAAATGCTCACGGTGAACGGTGAACCGGTTAGCAAGGAATTATTGGCTAAATTATCGGTTTCGTTGAACCCAAATCAAGAGCCCGTTGAATTATTCAGCGAAACACTAGGCGATGTTCAGCATGAAATTTATAATAGCTTCCGCTTTACGCCTCGTGAAGGGGAGTGGACGGTTCCGCAAGGGCAGTACTTTGTCATGGGGGATAACCGAGACAACAGTGCAGACAGTCGTTTCTGGGGCTTTGTGCCTGATGAGAATATGAAGGGTCGTGCATTTTATGTCTGGCTACATTGGGATGACTTTTTCAGTATCCCAAGTTTTAAAAATAACGGTTTGATTGAATAAATATTTTTTGGAGACATTTTGAGTTCATCGTATCAGAAGCTGAGTCGGCGAATTGGGTACTTTTTTGCTGACCTTGGACTGCTTGAACTGGCGCTAACGCACCGTAGTTTTGGTGGCAAAAACAACGAGCGCCTTGAATTTTTGGGTGACTCAATCCTTAACTACGTGATTGCGGAAGACTTATTTCACCGCTTTCCTAAAGCCAAAGAAGGGGAGCTGAGTCGTTTGCGTGCTTCTCTTGTAAAAGGCGACACCTTAGCGGAATTGGCGCGAGAGTTTCAGTTAGGGGATTACCTTAAGCTGGGCGCTGGCGAATTAAAAAGCGGTGGCTTTAGACGTGACTCCATCTTAGCGGACACGGTTGAAGGTATCATCGGTGGTATGTATTTGGATGCTGGCATGGACGTTTGTCGTCAGCACATTTTAGAATGGTACAAAGAGCGCTTGGATGCAACGTCGCTGAAAGTGGTGACAAAAGACGCGAAAACACGTCTTCAAGAGTATTTGCAAGCACGTAAACATGCTTTGCCTCAATATGACGTGGTGAACATTGTGGGCGACCCCCATGACCAATTGTTCTATGTACATTGTTTTATTGAGTTGTGTGACGAAGCCATCGAAGGTAAAGGTAACAGCCGTCGTATTGCTGAGCAAAATGCCGCGGCGAAAGCCCTAAAGCAGTTGGAAAAAAAGCATGTCTGACGTGGAAGTTGAAATCACCCATTGTGGTTATATTGCCATTGTTGGTCGCCCGAATGTCGGTAAATCGACTCTTTTGAACCACATACTGGGGCAGAAGCTGTCGATTACCTCTCGAAAGCCGCAAACCACCCGCGACCAAATTCTGGGCGTGAAAACAGAAGGCCATGTGCAGGCGATTTATGTGGATACACCAGGGCTGCATTTAGGTGAGGCCAAAGCCATTAACCGCATTATGAATAAAACTGCGGCAGCGGCGTTAAAAGATGTGGATCTTGTACTGTTTGTGATCGATGCGGATCGTTGGACGGAAGAAGATGAGTCTGTTTTGCAAAAAGTGAAGCATGCTCGTTGCCCCGTGATCCTGGTGGTCAATAAGGTCGATCAGCTTGATCAAAAAGAAGACTTGTTACCACGTCTGGCCAATTTGTCAGAGCGGATGAATTTCTCACAAATCGTGCCTATTTCTGCACTGCGTAATAACAATCTTGATCGTCTAGAGCGCTTAGTGGAAAGCTATATGCCAGAAGGCACACAGTTTTACCCTGAAGATCAGATTACCAACCGCAGTTCTCGCTTTTTGGCAGCGGAAATTGTGCGTGAGAAAATCACCCGTCAATTAGGTCAGGAAGTGCCCTATGAAGTGGCGGTACAGATTGAAGAGTTTGTTTATGAAGAATCCGCCATTCATATCAGTGCTTTGATCTTGGTGGAAAGAAACGGACAAAAAAGGATTATTATCGGCGAACGTGGCGATAAAATTAAGCTGATTGGTAAAGAAGCTCGTATTGATATGGAAAATTTGTTTCAGCATAAAGTCATGCTGAACTTGTGGATTAAGGTACGTTCTGGCTGGTCAGACGACGAACGCGCTTTGGCCAGCTTGGGTTACCAAGAAGAGTAAGGGTATGCGCGTATCTGCGTATGTTATTCACACTCGACCCTTTCAAGATAATAAAATACTGCTGGATTTATTAACCCAAGAGCAGGGCTTGATCCGAGGTGTGTGGCGTTTACCAAAAAAAGAGGCTCGGGTGATACCTGGGCCTTTTTTATGCTACGAAGTAGAGTGTGCTGGACGAGGTGAGTTAAAAACCATCAAAAGCCTTGAGTCACTCAGTGCTGCCTCGTCATTAGAGGGGCTACCACTTTATGCGGCCTTGTATGTACACGAGCTGTTAGAAAAGCTATTGCCGATTAACTTGCCATTACCCGACATGTTTGTTCTGTATCAATGGCTTATCAACAGTTTGCACTCAGGCGCCCCTATTGCTCCGGTCTTGCGGCGTTTTGAGGTGGGGTTATTTTCCGAGTTAGGCATGGGCATTAATATGGTGAGCACCGGGCGGGGAGAATCCATCCAGCCGAGACAGCTTTATCAGTTTCATTATAAGTTTGGCCTTCGTCCCTATTATGGTGAGATACCAAAGCAGCTTCCTATGTTGTTTGTTGAGGGGCAAATTGCGATGAACTATCACGCTGGGCGCTGGACCGATAAGCAGGTGTTGAGTTTGGCAAAGGAATTACATCGTCATTGGCTTGATAGCTTGCTTAACGGAAAACCGATTACTGCGCGGCGCCTTCTTCCTCAGCAGCCCTTTCAAGGTGAGCGCCATCTCGGTGTACCGATTTTTCGGTATGGCCTCTGATAACGTTTATGTTTAACGTATTAAACTTTTATTAGGACAGACTGTGATTATTGGTATTGGGACAGACTTGGTCGACATTGCACGTATCGCACAATCGGTAGCGCGTTTAGGTGAACGCTTTATTGATCGCATATTAACCCCAGCGGAAAAGCAACATTGGTCAAGTATCAGCAATTTAGAAAAAGCCAATGCGTATGTGGCGAAGCGTTTTGCGGCAAAGGAAGCCGCTGTCAAAGCCTTGGGGACAGGGATCGGTTCAGGTGTAAGCTTTCAGCATTTTGAGGTCAGCAATTTGCCCAGTGGACAGCCTGTGTTGACGGTAGCCGACAGCATTGCCCAACGCTATGACTTTCCGCTCACTTGGCACCTTAGTTTAACCGATGAAAAAGCCTACGCTCAGGCGTTTGTGATTGTTGAGTCCAAATCCTGAGGCCAAGCAATGAGTTGTCGGTTGGCCAGTAGGTCGTCAATGCTTTCCACAAAATCGTCTACAACGCCCTCGACTTCCTCTAGTCCCAGTTCTTTTAGGTGCGTTTCCAAATAACCGGCATGCAGCGCTATGTTGATCGTGCCGGTGTACTTTGATGCGCCGTGAATACGGTGCACGACTTCGATGAGTTTCTTTGTGTCCTGGTGTTCTAAATGGTGTTGAATCAACTTTTTCTCTGCATCAAGGGAATCTGCCAGCATATCAAACATTTCTTTTGCAATATTGGCTTTGCCATCGACGATGCCAAGCGCTTTGTCCATATCAAAAATAGTGTGTAACTTGGCGTCAATCTGATCTTGCAGAGTTTCCGTCGAAGAGCACCACCTATCAATGGTATTGAGCAGTAACTCTTCGTCAATCGGTTTGCTCAAATACGCGTTCATGCCACTGGCTAAGATCTGTTGTTGCTCTGATGCTAAGGCGTGAGCGGTTAAGGCAACGATGGGCGTGTTCTGATAATCTTCCAGCGCTCGAAGATGTTGGGTGGTTTCCATACCGTCCATTTCAGGCATTTGAATGTCCATAAAAATCATATCGAAATGCTGTTGTTGGGCGATTTCGATTGCTTGTTGGCCGCTGTAAACGAGCGTGATGTCTACCCCAATCGGTGTGAGCCAGTGATTCAGCAGCTGTAAGTTAATGGGGGAATCGTCTACGGCTAAGATGCTTAGTCCTTTGAGTTTTTCATGCAGATCGTTGAGTGCCTTAGGTTGGTATGGCGTGAGTGCCGTCCCATCGTCGAGACGTTGCAAGGCATGGTAAAGGCGTTCGTGACTGATTGGTTTTAGTAAAATATCACTGCAAAGGTGTTTTAAGTCTCGATAATGGGCAACCTGCCCCGGTGGTTGCACCATTAAAATGCAAGGGATACCAAACTCTTGGTAAGCGTAAGTCACCAGTTCTTGGGCTTCGACAACGCTTTGTTCATCGGGCATGGCACTGAGTAATAAAGCGTCGATGTTTTGTTCATTGGTACTTAATAGCGCAATCATTTGCTCTAAGTCTGAGCAACTAGCACAACTGACACCAATACCTTGTAAGTAGTTGGTTAGGTAGCTTTTGTACGTGGTACTGGGCTCTAAAAGTGCCACATGGAAATTTAGTGTGGGGTGATGACAAGGTTGTTTGTTGGAGGTTTTGAGTTTAATGGTAAAGCGAAAGGTCGAACCAATACTGGGATCACTGCTGACTTCTATTTTACCGTGCATTTGTTCAACCAGCTTTTTCGTGATGACCAAGCCCAAACCGGTGCCGCCGAATTGTCTGGTGGTGCTGGTGTCCACTTGAGAGAAGGGTTTAAACAAACGGTGTATTTTGTGCTCTGGAATGCCAATCCCCGTGTCGATGATTTGAAACGACAAGGTGATGTCTTGATCCGATTGGCAAGCAATGGATACCCGGGTTCTCACGGAGCCTTGGTGAGTGAATTTAATCGCATTTCCGATTAGGTTGGTCAAAATCTGACGCACCCGTGTACCATCCCCCAGGAACCATTCTGGCATATCAGGGTGGTATTCGGGCACCAAGTCGATCTGCTTTTCTTTGCTAAGTAAGTTGATGCTTAAGGTTTGGTACACATCATCGATAAGCGTTTTTAGATTGAAGTGGTTGCTTTCTAGGCTAAGTTTGCCAGCTTCTATTTTGGAAAAATCCAAAATGTCGCCAATGATCGCTAATAAGCTGTTGGTTGATTGCTCGATGGTATCGATATAAATGCGTTGTTGTGTGTCTTGAATGCTTTTTTGCAGCGTCTTGGTGTAGCCCAAAATAGCGTTCAGTGGGGTGCGCACTTCGTGGCTGATATTGGCGAGAAACTGCGATTTTAAGCGATTAGACTCCATGGCTTCACGGTTTGCGATGTGTAATTGTGCGCTTTTCTCTTCCATGCTGTCCATACTGCGACGGATGTCTTCGGTGGACTGTTCTATGCCACTGATCAACTCGTCGTTATGGTTTTCTAAGCGGTCGGCTAAGTCTAAAAAGTCTTTTTGTAAAGCCTCGTATTCAACAGGAAGTTTGATCAGTTTCGCGTTGGAAAACTGCCCCTTGACCAATTTATTGAGTGACGTGGTTAATTTATCAATGGGTTTGGTCAGTTTGGTGGTGATGCGTAACGTGGTGATAATCACTAAGATATTAAACAACACCAAGAAAAACATCACGATGCTGGCGTACTGGTATTTTTCGACCTGAATCGCCGCGGTGTTGGCCTCTATTTTTACCCAGCCAATCAGGCTGCGTTGATTCAATGGGTTGAACAGTTCAGCGTTTACATCGAATACATTATCAGGGGCGTTACTGGTGTAGTAGATAGGACTCATGGATTGTAAAAAGTGGCCTAACTGCCTTATTTGCAGTGTGTCTGGAAAGCCGACCTCTTGGATGCTTGGTACCTTGCCAAGTTCGGCGATGATGTTTTGTTCGCTGTTAAAAAGTCGGACACTGCTGATGTCTGTACTGTTTAACGCATTTTGGAGAATACGATACATCATGCTTTGATCAGAAAAGACAATGGCGTATTCGCTGGTGGTTGCCACCTGTTCGGTGATGTGGGAAACACGCTCTTTTAAATGGCGGTTAAGGTCGTGAAAGCGGGTGGTTAATAAAAAAACGCCCACCAGTAACGACACCAAAAAGATAGGGGTGTACAGCGTCCAAAATAGCTTATGACTGAGGCGAAGGGGCGATAAAGAATGCATCAAGGGTATTTTCATAAAAACCAAAAAGAGAACAAATTAATAGCAGGCCAAATTGCCTTGTTGTTTGCGTTGTTGGCAGGCTTTTTCATAACGATCACACCGCGTCTGTTGGGAAGAAGAGGGGTTATCAAGATAAGCACAGTGACGCCACTTTATACGCAGTTCTGCATTGCTTAATTGGCTCAAATCATCAGCCGGTGAGTCGCAACCCGAAAGGACGGACAGTAAGCAAAATAAGCAAAAAATGCGCATTTTAAAGGTAAAAAACGTCATACGTTGCCTTGGGCACTAAGTTTATAACGCTTTCTTATTGTACTGTTTGGCATAAGTGTTCTTAAATAGACGCTAAGCAATAAGTGTCATTCCCTAAGTCATCAATGTCAACGAAGTTTTTTATGATCGAATATCCGAGTATTGAGTCCTTAATTGGTCAAACCCCATTGGTGCGCTTACAGCGCCTTAACCCTAACCCAAGTAATACTATTTTACTTAAATTAGAAGGACAAAACCCAGCCGGTTCTGTTAAAGACCGTCCCGCTTTGAATATGATTGTTCAAGCGGAATTACGCGGCGACATCAAACCTGGTGACAGCCTTATTGAAGCGACCAGCGGCAATACGGGCATTGCACTGGCAATGGCGGCGGCGATCAAAGGCTATAAGATGCATTTGATTATGCCCGACAACATGAGCCAAGAACGTAAGTCGGCGATGTCTGCTTATGGTGCGGTCTTACACCTGGTGAGCAAAGAAGAAGGGATGGAGAGAGCCCGTGATCTTGCGCAAGAAATGCAAGAACAAGGCAAGGGAATTGTGTTAAATCAATTTGCGAACCCTGATAACCCGAGTGCCCACTATGTTTCAACAGGGCCAGAAATCTGGCAGCAAACACAAGGTACGGTCACGCATTTTATCAGTTCCATGGGCACCACAGGGACAATAATGGGGGTTTCCCATTATTTGAAAGAGCAAAACAGCGACATTCAGATCGTGGGATTGCAGCCTCAGGATGGTGCGAGTATCCCAGGTATTCGTCGCTGGCCTAAAGAATATTTGCCGTCTATTTTTGAAGAGACCCGCGTTGATCGCATCATGGATGTGTCGCAAGATGTTGCTGAAACCACCATGCGCCGTTTGGCGAGAGAAGAGGGTATTTTCTGCGGTGTGTCTTCCGGTGGCTCTGTGGGCACGGCATTGGCGCTGTCAGAAGAACTCAACAATGCGGTCATTGTGGCCATTATTTGTGATCGCGGTGACCGTTATCTGTCGACCGGTTTGTTTGACCACTAACCGGTTAATCCATCATTAAGTTGGCCTGTGCGTGCAGTTTCACAAACAGATGGGATAGAATAGCCATCTATTTATCCCATACTCAGGCAAAAGAGAGCCTCCTTTGAGAAGAAGAACCAACCCGCGTCGAACCGCGAAGCCTCAACCTATTGGCCCTATTCAGACCTATCAAGTGGAAGGTTTAACGCACGAAGCAAAAGGGGTCGCCCGTTTGCAAGGTAAGGTGACCTTCATTGAAGGTGCCTTACCGGGCGAGACGGTTGCCGCTCAGGTAACAAAGGCAGGTCGTCGTTTTGACGAAGCCATCCTGACCCAACTTATTGATGCCAGCCCTTATCGTGTTGAGCCGCCATGTCCCCATTTTGCCGCCTGTGGTGGTTGCAGTTTCCAACATCTTGTCAATGAACAGCAAGTTACAGCTAAGCATGCTTGGTTAGAAGGCCAGCTACGCAATCTCCCGATGAGGCAGCGTTTAGAGAACCTGACCGATGCCGCATTCGGTTATCGTCGTCGCGCCCGTTTGTCGGTGAATAAGGTGAAAGGCAAAATCGTGCTGGGGTTTCGTGGTAAAGCGTCAAGCGAGATTGTATCAATCGATCGTTGTGCGGTACTCACGGTCGCCTTGCAAGATGTTCTGGCGACGCTTCAACATGCGTTGTCCGAAGATGCCTTGGCAACACACATTGGTCATATCGAGTTGCTTGAAGACACCAAGGGGATCTCGGTCGTGATACGGCTAACCGCGATGGTCCCACCGTCTTTGATGCAATCTTGGCAAACCTGGGCGCAGGACAACCAGCTCGCTTTGTATTGGCAAGCGCCAAAATCGAGCAAAGCCGAGGTATCACCAGAGGAAATGCGCTACTATGACGTGGCGGGCCTGAGATTACAGTACCATCCACAGGACTTTATTCAGGTCAATGCCGCTATGAATGACAAAATGGTGGCGCAAGCCATGGCGTGGCTTTCACCGGATAAACAGGATGTGGTATTAGATTTGTTTTGTGGTGTGGGGAATTTTTCTTTACCTTTAGCTCAGCACGCTCATTCAGTGATAGGCGTAGAAGTGCAAGACAGCATGGTCAATGCCGCCCGAGCGAATGCACAAATTAATGGGTTGGAAAATGTCCGCTTTGTGGCGGCCGATTTAACACAGGCGGATACCTTACAAAACACCGCTTCGGGGTTATTAACGGCGGGTGTGACCAAAGTGCTATTAGACCCCCCGCGTGCGGGGGCGTTGGAATTTTTAGACAGCATAATAAAACTGGCACCAACGCAAATATTGTATGTTTCTTGCAATGCTTCTACGTTAGCAAGAGATGCCGAATACCTACTTGCAAAAGGATATCGCGTGGTAAAGGCAGGGTTGATGGATATGTTTCCTCAAACATCTCATGTTGAAACCATGATGTTATTGCAAAAAAAGAAGTGAATTGAAGGGCAGATAAATGGTTACGGTAAGAAAAGATCACCCTGTATTAGAAGATGGCACCGTTGATATTGATGCATGGATGGGGCAGTTTTCCCACCTTATGGACGACAGTGCGCGCGTTCCCCTACGAATGGCTTGCGAGCTAGCACGTCAAGCAGAATTACAATGTGCTCGACCGTCCTATTGGGGCCCACAAGCCAGTACGTTTCGTGCGGGCCTGGAAATGGTGGAAATTCTCTCTGGCTTTCGTGCTGACCAAGATTCTCTTGTGGCTTCTGCTTTATATCGTGCTGTCCGAGAAGATCAATTACCTATTTCCCGTGTAACAGAGATGTTTGGTCGCAAAGTCGCGTCTTTAATTGAAGGCGTTGTGCGGATGGGAGAGGTCTCTAAGAACTTGACCGCAGATACTCGAGCGGAAGTATTAGGACGCAGTGACAATCAACTGGAATCTTTGCGTAAAATGCTGGTGTCCATTATTGATGATGTCCGTGTTGTTCTGATTAAGCTGGCTGAACGCGCTTGTGCGATCAAAGAAGCGAAATATCAGAACGAAGAGCGACGTGTGTCGGTCGCCCTAGAGGTACAAAGTGTTTATGCCCCGCTTGCCCATCGTTTGGGAATTGGTCACATCAAGTGGGAATTGGAAGATCTGTCTTTTCGCTACCTTTACCCTTCAGAATACAAACGCATTGCCACCTGGCTCGATGAAAAACGCTTGGATCGTCAGCAGTTTATTGACGATGTGATTAATATGCTCGATGAGCGCCTCAAAGCCATTAATATCCATGCGGATCTGATGGGGCGCGCCAAGCACATTTACAGCATATGGCGCAAAATGAAGCGCAAAAACATTGGGTTTGATGAAGTATACGATGTGCGCGCGGTGCGTATTTTGGTTGATGAACCCATGGAATGTTACGGCGTTTTAGGGGTGGTGCATAACCTTTGGAAACCCATTCCTCAAGAATTTGATGATTACATCAGTAACCCCAAATCGAACGGTTATCAATCTTTGCACACCGCGGTCATTGGGCCACAAGGGCGTGCACTGGAAATTCAAATTCGAACCCATAAAATGCATGAAGATGCAGAACTGGGGGTATGTGCCCATTGGAAGTACAAGGGAACCGACCTGAGTTCTAACAGTTCGAGCTATGAAGAAAAATTACAGTGGCTAAGAACCATCCTAGATTTTCACGAAGTTCAGGGGGACTTGGAGTCCTTGTCTGAGCAAGTGCGTAGCGACATAGAGCAAGACCGCATTTATGTCTTTACACCCGATGGCCACGTTGTGGACTTGCCGATCAATTCAACCGCGGTTGATTTTGCTTACCGAGTGCATACAGAGATTGGTCACCGTTGTCGTGGCGCTAAGGTCAATGGCAAGATTATTTCCCTTGTTACTCAACTTAAAACCGGCGATAAGGTAGAAATCCTAACCACAAAGGAAGGGGGGCCAAGTCGAGATTGGCTACACCCGACGCTGGGTTATGTGCAAACCAATCGCGCGCGCGCCAAAATTCAAACTTGGTTTCGCAAAGAAGATCGAGAAAAGAACCTAGAAGCGGGCAAAAACCTACTCGATAAGCAGCTAAAGCGCTTGGGGTTTGATGACAATCGCATTGATCTTCAAGCAATCTCATCGCGTTTTAACTTTTCCTATGCCGATGAGGTGTATGTTGCGCTGGGGGCGGGTGATATTCAGTTAGCACGCGTGTTGCGTGTGATTGATGACTTTTACAATCTCAACGGTGAAACCGCGACATCGCGTCCTATTCGCTTGAGAAAAAGTCGTCATAAATCCTCAGACAATGATGTGCACATCTTAGGCGTTGGCAAACTGCTGACGCAAATGGCCAAATGTTGTAACCCTATTCCCGGGGATGATATTGCCGGATTTATTACCCAGGGACGCGGTGTTTCAGTGCATCGTCAAGACTGTATTAATATTGTCCAACTCGGTCTAGACGAACCAGAGCGCATTATCGATGTGAACTGGGGGGAAGAGCTGATGAATCAGTATCCAGTCAATATTCAAGTAGAAGCCTATGATCGCACTGGCTTGCTGAATGATATTACGGGGTTGCTGGCCAATGAGAAGGTGAACTTGTTGTCAATGAACACCTTATCGGCAACGGAAAGTCATACCGCCTGTATTCGCTTTACCATTGAAGTCAGTGAGCTCAGCGCCTTGAGCAAGTTGTTGCATCGTATTAACCAGCTACCCAACGTGTTGAATGTGTTTAGGGAGCGTGATTTTTGAGTGACACGATCGAGCGTTTACGCCGCCTGATGGGGTGCCTACGAGATAAGCAATACGGTTGTGCTTGGGATCAACAGCAGACCTACAAGACCATTGCGCCTTATACTCTAGAAGAAACGTATGAGGTGCTGGACGCCATTGAGCGAGAAGATTTTGATCATTTAAAAGAAGAACTTGGCGACGTGCTTTTTCAAGTGATTTTTTATGCTCAGATGGCCGAGGAAGAGCAACGCTTTACCTTTGACGATATTGTGGAAGGCATTATAGAAAAAATGCTGCGCCGTCACCCTCACGTTTTTCCTGATGGGGATATGGCGCGTTTTGGTGAGCCAATCTCATTGACCGAAGCACAAATAGCTGAGCAATGGCAGACGATCAAAGCGCAAGAAAAGGCACAAAAAGGCACACAAGCGTCCAGTATGTTGGATGAGGTGCCGGTTTCTATGCCGGCCATGATGCAAGCGGTAAAAATACAGAAAAAAGTTGCCAAAGTCGGATTTGATTGGTCTGATATTGGTCCTGTGTTTGACAAGATAAGAGAAGAATTAGACGAGCTAGAAGACGCCATTGCCGAGCAGGACAAAGATCATACGGAAGAAGAAATGGGCGATGTCTTGTTTGCTATGAGTAATTTAGCGCGTCATTTACGTATTTCGCCCGATGTGGCCTTGAACAAAACCAACATTAAATTTCGTCGCCGTTTTGGTCGAATCGAAACCTTGGTGTTGGCACAAAATAAAAAGCTGACAGAGTGCTCCTTAGAAGAATTAGACCGTTATTGGGATCAGGCTAAGCGAGAGGGCTTGTGATCCACTGACCGTCGTCTGATAAGGCGTGTTTGAGAAGCGTTCTGAGTACAATGAGGAGGGTGAAGTGAGTGATCGACAAGCGTCATTACGTGAAAATGTTAGGTTACTAGGGGATTGCTTAGGCGAAAGCATGAGTAATCATTTAGGCGAAGCGTTTCTCGATAAAGTGGAGAACATTCGTTTGCTGTCCAAAGACGGTCGTCAATCGGGTGATTCGGCTGCTTTAATTGCTGCATTAGAAGACCTAGATGACAAAGAAATCGTTCCTGTTGCCAGAGCGTTTAACCAGTTTTTAAACCTATCCAACATTGCTGAGCAATACCATCGTGTGCATCGTCGTCGAACCAATGAAAGCCTAGGGGTTTACCAAAACCCTATTGGGGATTTATTGACTCGTTTGAAGTCGAAAAACTTCACGGCTGAGCAGATGCTAGACTCGTTAAAGTCCCAATCAATAGAGTTGGTTTTAACCGCACACCCTACCGAAGTTGTCCGTCGGTCTTTGATTCGTAAATACGACAATATTTCCAACGAATTAGAAGCATTAGACAAAGACAATATCTTGCCTTTAGAAGAAACAAAACACGTTCGACGTCTAAAGGAAATCATTACCCAAGCATGGCATACCGACGAAATTCGTGATCAGCGCCCGACCCCTGTTGACGAAGCGAAATGGGGCTTTGCTGTTATTGAACAATCACTCTGGCAAGCGGTACCACGTTTCTTTCGCCAACTAGATGAGCAGTTTGGTGAGTTAACCGAGGATGCACGCTTGCCGTTGGATTTAGCGCCCATTCATTTTGCGACTTGGATGGGCGGGGATCGCGATGGAAACCCGAACGTGACACACAAGGTGACCCGTGAGGTGGCTTTATTGGCACGTTGGTTTGCGGCAGAAATGTATATTCAAGATTTGAGTGCATTGCGCGCTGAATTCTCAATGACGCAGTGTAACCCCGCATTGCGAAAGCGTGCAGGTACAAGCACCCAGCCTTATCGTGAAGTATTGCGCTATTTAGAACACAAGATGCGTGCGACCAAACAATGGGCAAAAGACTGCTTGGCAGGAAGAACGCCGTCCAGTGAGGCCATTTTTCTGGATGTTGAAGAGCTTAAAGACGACCTCACTCTGTGTTATCAGTCGTTGTTAGACTGCGGCATGAAGGTGATTGCAAATGGCTCCTTATTGGATTTGATTCGCTGTGCCGTGACCTTCGGCGCCACCTTAGTACGTTTGGATGTTCGCCAAGATGCCTCGCGTCATATTGATGCTTTGTCAGCGATTACGCGCTTTTATGGTGTTGGCGATTACGCAGAATGGGATGAAGCTTCTCGACAAGCGTTTCTGTTGACTGAGCTGAATTCAAAACGTCCTCTGTTGCCTAGAGAGTGGTCACCGACCGATGAAGTGAAAGAGGTTTTAGAGACGTTTGCCATGATTGCTCAGGGTCATGAAAACTCCTTTGGCTCCTATGTTATTTCTATGGCCAGCGCGCCTTCCGATGTGTTGGCGGTGGCCTTGATGCTGCAAGAATCTGGTGTCGATTTTCCTATGCGCATTGTGCCTTTATTTGAAACGCTGGCAGATTTAGACAATGCGGAGCCGATTGTTGAGCAATTGTTTACTATCCCTTGGTATAAGTCTTATATAAATGGTCGCCAAGAGGTCATGATCGGCTATTCTGATTCGGCTAAAGATGCGGGGCAAATTGCTGCAACTTGGGGACAATATCGTGCGCAAGAAGCACTGACACGTTTGTGTAAAAAACACGGTATACACTTGACCTTGTTCCACGGTCGCGGTGGCACCGTCGGACGTGGTGGTGGCCCTGCCCATGTGGCGATTTTATCCCAGCCTCCTGGTTCCGTGAATGGTTCTATTCGTGTGACAGAGCAGGGTGAAATGATCCGCTTTAAGTTCGGGATTCCTGATATTGCAGTACGTTCATTAGAACTTTATTGCTCTGCGGTGATGGAAGCCACCTTGATACCAGATGAGTCGCCAAAAGAAGAATGGCGAGCCATTATGGATGAAATGGCTGAAACCGCGATGAATCAATACCGTTCAATCGTCCGTGGTCATGAAGATTTTGTGGCGTATTTTAGGGCGACAACCCCCGAGCAAGAATTGGCGAAGTTGCCTCTTGGGTCACGTCCTGCTCGTCGTCGATCAGACGGTGGTGTGGAAAGCTTGCGTGCCATTCCGTGGATTTTTGCTTGGATGCAAATACGCCTAATGCTGCCTGCTTGGTTAGGGGCAGAAAGTGCCTTTGAACAGGGGGTGGAGTCTGGCAATTTAGAGCAAATCCGTGAAATGTACCGAGATTGGCCGTTTTTTAGTGCTTATGTTGATATGTTAGACATGGTATTAGCGAAAGCAGAACCCGAAATAGCCGAGTACTATGAAAAACGCTTGGTAAGCGACGATTTGCAAGGGTTAGGGCGTTTACTACGTAGCAAGTTGAGACAGGTTTGTGAGCTTGTGAAGCTGTTAAAGCAGCAAGATCGGTTGATTGAAGACAACAAAACCATTCGCCAATCCATCGATGTTCGTAATCCATATATTGACCCCTTGCATTACCTGCAGGCAGAGCTTCTGTACCGTAGTCGTAAAGACGCAAACAATCCAGAGGTCAATAAAGCCTTGATGATTACCATGGCGGGGATCTCAAGTGGCATGCAAAATACCGGTTAATGTAGTGATATGATCAATTAATGCTCAGTAATAACAGGAAAATAATAAAAACGAGCAGGTAAGTTTGCAAAAAGTATGACGGCTTGGGTATGCTTGTCGACCATTCAAATTTTACTATGTAATGGTCGACTCGTGTATTCTGTCATCGTGCTCTTAGCACCTTGCTGATTCACTGTGTCAGTTAACCTTGCTCATTCATTTTTACGCTGTCTTTTGGAGACTTTTTATGCGAGTAATTTTATTAGGTGCGCCTGGTGCGGGTAAAGGAACCCAGGCTCAATTCATTATGGAAGAATTTGGTATTCCACAAATTTCAACGGGCGACATGCTGCGTGCAGCGGTAAAAGCTGGGTCTGAAATGGGATTAAAAGCCAAAAAAGTGATGGATGCGGGTCAGTTGGTGTCTGATGAGATTATTATAGGCTTGGTGAAGGAGCGTTTAACACAGGAAGACTGTGTTAAAGGCGCCTTGTTTGATGGCTTTCCGCGTACCATTCCGCAAGCCGATGCGTTAAAAGATGCGGGCGTGAAAATCGATTACGTTGTCGAAATCAACGTCGCGGACGAAGAAATTGTACAGCGCATGAGTGGACGCCGTGTTCACGAAGCATCCGGTCGAACCTACCATACGGTTTACAATCCACCAAAAATGGAAGGGAAAGACGATGTCACCGGAGAAGACCTAGTTCAACGCGCGGACGATACTGAAGAGACGGTTCGTTTACGCCTTGGGGTTTACCATGATCAAACTGCGCCGCTGATCGGTTATTATCAAGATTGGTTAAAAGCCGACAGTGATAATGCTCCTCAATTTGTTTCGGTTAACGGTGTCGGTGACCTAAACGACATTAAACAAAGTTTATTAGCATCTTTAAAGGCTTAACCCGTTCATGGCGGTCATTTTAGCATTAGATACTTCAACGCCAGCGTGTTCTGTGGCGTTGAACATAAACGGAGTGGTGCTCGAAGATTTTCGTATGGCGCCACGTCTTCACAATGATTTAATTTTACCCATGATCGATCAGCTTCTTCAGCAAGCAGAGCTGCGCTTAGCGGATCTTGATGCGATTGCTTTTGGTCGTGGCCCTGGCTCTTTTACTGGCTTGCGCATCAGTGCGGGTATCGTTCAAGGGCTTGCTTATGGCGCTGATCTGCCTGTGATTCCTGTTTCTACTTTAGCTGCATTGTCTCTAGAGGGATTTCAAAAAACAGGTCGAAATGACTGGTTAGCGGCATTAGACGCCCGCATGGGTGAGATTTATATGGGCGGTTATCATGTCAATAAAGTGGAAGGTTGCTATGAAGTAACGCCCGTCATAGAAGAATGTGTGGTGAAACCTGAAGCGTTACAGGGTTTTACGACGGCATTTGATGGCGTTGGATCAGGTTGGTGTTACCAAGAAACACTAAGCGCTCTATTGCCTGAATTGCCTATGAATGTTCTTGTTGATTTAGCCCCACGTGCCTCTTGCGTGGCTGAGTTAGCGCAGTTGGCCTTTGAAAAAGGTCAGCTTATTTCAGCTTATGACGCGATACCCACGTATTTAAGAGATGAAATTAGTTGGGAAAAACAAGCCCCCCGTATAGGAAAACGTTAACACCATGTTGTGGTATCACATTGTCTTTTTGTCGGTCATCCAGGGGCTGACCGAGTTTCTGCCGATTTCCAGTTCCGCTCATTTGATTCTTCCTGCACAGCTGTTTGATTGGCCTGATCAAGGCTTAGCCTTTGATGTTGCGGTTCATGTGGGCACCTTAATGGCGATCGTTGCTTACTTTAGAAAAGACATTTTTCAGATTGTGTCGGCCTGGCTGATTTCGTTAAAAGTACGCCAGTCGACAGCGGACAGTCGTTTGGCGTGGTGGATTGTGATTGCCACTTTACCTGCAGGATTGGCTGGTTTCTTGTTTAATGATTTTATCAGTGAACACTTCCGTTCCATGGAGGTCATTGCTTATTCGACCATCGGTTTTGGCGTGTTATTGTGGCTGTCAGACCGCTTTGGCTCGACCCATAAAGCGGAAGCCGACTTTGGGCTAAAAAGTATTTTGTGTATTGGCTTTGCACAGGCGCTTGCTTTAATTCCGGGTACATCTCGCTCTGGTATTACTATGACAGCGGCACGATTTTTAGGCTTTGATCGTGAAAGTGCCGCCAAGTTTTCATTTTTACTGTCTATACCGCTGATATTGGCGGCAGGCAGTTTAAAGTCAGTGGAGCTTGTGTCATCCGATATTGCGGTTGATTGGATGAGTATCCTAGCAGGGGTTATTTTGTCTGCGATCAGCGCGTATTTATGTATTTATTTATTTTTAAAGTGGCTTAACACGATTGGTTTTTTCCCTTTCTTTGTGTACAGAATTCTCTTAGGGTCAGCCCTTTTATTTATTGCTTATACTTAAAATGCAAACAGGGTAATGGTCAACTTAGAAAAGCTTCCTGTCTCGGAGGCTTTTCTTTTTTTACCTTCGCTGCCATAAGTAACTCGATAGAAAAATTTTGCCCTATTTATTTGAAAATAGACACGGGTATTGAGTGTCATTCTTAATAAAGAGATGAGGGCCGTAGTATTTGCGGAGGGCAAGTATTTTGCTTAATCGACTGGCCGTTGCAACAAATGAACGGTATCTAGAAAAAGAAACACAGGCGTTAGCGCAATCGCTTTGCCTGGATTATATGTATCTGCTTGATCCGCTTAAGTTTGTGACAAACTACGATTATTTGTTGCTGAATACAGTAGATGGTGTCTCTGTGGCCAAAACAGGTAAGGGAGCACCTAAGCCTGTTTTCGTCGACTTTACCTCTGGCGCCGCTGATCATCGGCGACGATTTGGGGGGGGCAGAGGGCAAGATATTGCCAAAGCAGTAGGATTAAACAAACGTGCTGATCTCTCTGTGCTGGATGCAACGGCGGGGTTAGGCCGTGATGCTTTTGTGTTGGCCTGTTTGGGATGCACTGTTTCCCTTTGTGAGCGTGTTGGTTTTGTCAGAGCCCTGTTAAAGGATGGCTTAGAGCGCGGAAGCTTGCACCATGAGGTTGCGGATATTGTGAATCGTATGTCGTTGTTGGCAACCGACATACGCGGTTTATCGACGTCGAATCAATTTGACGTTGTGTATTTAGACCCTATGTATCCACACACTGAAAAAAGCTCCGCTGCAGCGAAAAAGGAAATGGCGTTTTTTCGTGATTTGGTGGGAAAAGATTTGGATGCCGATCATTTATTGCCCCATGCGATGGCACTTGCTGAGTATCGCGTCGTCGTAAAGCGCCCTAAAGGTGCACCTTTCTTAGATCAACAAGAGCCGACTTATCAGCTAGAAGGCAAGTCAGGGCGTTTTGATATTTATGTTTCGAAGTCTTTAGAGGCTTCGTGACATTAGCGATGCCCCAACCGTTAGACGTATTTTTATCGCTTTTTTTTATTAATAATGCGGAGGTCGATCGCCGTCATGAATAGGCTGTTGTTGGCGGTAAGATTCAAGTTGATTTCCAAGTAAAACCAGCTTTTCCTGCATTAATAACAGGTCCTTTTGCTGACTGACAAGGGCTTTATTTAACGTGTCGATGGTGTCTTCTTGAAACTGTAATTTAAACTCAAGTTCGTCAATACGTTGGTTGATTTGCGAGGTGTTCATAGCTACCTTCTGTGTGTTAATCTTATTTTGCTAAGTTTGTATTTTATGAGCGATTCTAAACGAGTTAACGCATAGTTTGCGGGTATTTATTAGATAAGAGTGGCGTGAAATTTGCTCTCATAAAGAAGCGGGTATTTTACTACTATCTTCTTTTGCTTCACACGCTGATTTTAGAAAGAATTTAGCAAAATATTCATCTATTCACTTTTGTACTTACATGCAGCCACCTTCACTTGAGCTGGCTCTACTTTACAATATTATTTAATTTAATAAGAGAAATACTGTTATGAATGATCATCAGGATAATGCTTCGCGTAATAATGGATCTTCTGTTGGTTCCGGTTTGTTTTCGTTACGCACTTTTGTTGTTAGCCTTGTTATTGCTTTGGTTATCCCTCTTCTTTTAGCGAGTGTTTTAGGGGAATCAATAGGGCACAATTACCTTGTCTACTTTGCTTTTATTTTAGTGTCTGTCTATATCGGTGCCATGGTAAGCCAAGCGGCACCAGCGACGCCATCTTCTGTTGTTGAATCACCAAAACGCCACGTTGAAGAAGAGAGTGACGATGAGGAAGAAGACGAAAATGACGACCGTGAGCAAGGTACGGTTAAGTGGTTTAACTCCTCAAAAGGGTTTGGTTTTTTAACCATGGAAAATGGTGATGATGTGTTTGTTCATTACCGTGCTATCCGTGGTCGTGGCCGTCGTTTCCTTGTAGAAGGTCAATTAGTACGCTTCTATGTCACTGAAGGTGAGAAGGGCAAACAAGCAGAAAACGTGTCTATTATTCGCGGTTAATCGTACTTTTTAGAGGTTTTTATGACAACAGTAACATTAAAAGGCAATGCGTTTGAAACAGTGGGCAGTTTGCCCGCGGTAGGGTCTGCTGCGCCAGCATTTGAATTGGTAAAAACAGATTTGTCCGTTGCTAGTTTGGCTGATTACGAAGGTCAAAAGCTGGTATTAAATATTTTCCCATCCGTGGATACGCCGACTTGTGCGACGTCTGTGCGTAAATTCAATGAGTCTGCTGCGGCATTAAAAGATGTGAACGTTATGTGCGTTTCAGCGGATTTGCCTTTTGCCGCAGGGCGTTTTTGTGGTGCAGAAGGTATTGATAACGTCGATATGGGGTCAACGTTTCGTTCTACGTTTGGCGCAGATTACGGCTTAAGCTTTACAACAGGGCCTTTAAAAGGCTTGTTGTCTCGTTCTGTTGTGATTATTGATGAGTCGGGGAAGGTTCTTTACACTGAGCAAGTCGCCGAGACTGCCGATGAGCCAAACTACGATGCAGCCTTAGCGGCATTAGCATAAATCTTTACCCGTTTTCCAAGAAAAAATTGAAATAAAAAAAGCCTTTTTTACTGTCCAAATAATGAGTTATTCTCATGTTTTGATAGGAAAAAGGCTTTTTTATGGGCGCTCGGTAAGAGCCAGTACAATACTAGTCTTTTTGTACTGGGATAGTATTGGTTGTTCGCTCAACGCTGTTGTCTTTGTTCAAGTAGACTAGCTTGGGATCAAATTGATCCGCTTCGGCTTCTTCCATTTGGGCGTAGGTTGCGATGATAACACGGTCGCCGACTTGAACTTTTCTTGCTGCCGCGCCATTCATAGAAATGGTGCCCGAGCCTGCTTCTGCTAAGATAACGTAAGTATGAAAACGTTCGCCGTTATCGACGTTGTAAATATCAATTTTTTCGAACTCTCTAAATCCTGCAAGTTCAACAAGGTCTTTATCAATGGCGCAGGAGCCGTCGTACCAAAGCTCTGCTTGTGTTACGCTGGCCATATGAAGCTTGCCTTTCATTAGTGTAATTTGCATATATAAAGTCTCTTAAATTTTCAGTATTGCTTGTTATGCCACTTTTGCTTTTCCATTAGTAATAGGCTTTTCCATTAGTAATAGAAAGCACGTTAGTGGCTAATTCCAAATAAAAGGCCCTTCACCGTGGCTGTTAATTCGCCACCATTGATCAGGGTCTTGGTCACCTTCTTCTTCCCACCCTTGAAAGTTACAACGCACTTCACAATTTAGGGATTCAAACACTTGTTTTGCGCAAGCCATGTCGTTTTCCCACGGAGTCTGATCTGAATCGAACCAGATTGAGGTGAAACGTTTACCTGCTGCTTGCTCTAAAATAGTGACATCAATGCGGTTCTCTTTGAAAGACAGCGTCACTTTTGTGCTTAACGATGAGAGAGGCGACTGGTCGACGATTGTAAAGGTATTTTCAAGCCAAGCAATGATGTTTTCAGTTGGGCAAGACAACACATACACTTCTATGTCTGATTGCGGTAGCGTCATGGCGCTAATCCTTTTTATTAATCATGTGGTAAATACGAAGAATGCTCATGGAGAAATAACCAACAAAGGTCCAAATTACGCCTGCTCCAGCGAGAATGATGCCGAATAAGGCCATGATCTCCTGCTCAAGGGAGGCGATAACAACACGATCGGCCACCATCAAAATGAGAACGCCAAACACAAATACAATACCGCCTTGAATCATTTTGACGAGCGCAGCTCTTGGGTTATTTCCCTGCTTCATGGCGAATTTGTGAATAGCGTGTCTCATTGGCTCAGGTTACTCTTTGGTGCTTTTACCAGCAAATAAATTGCTGAGAATGCGAGAGTAAATACTGGAAAGCTGGTTTAGACTTTCTGCATCGACGCATTCGTTGATTTGATGAATCGTCGCGTTGATCGGACCAAGCTCAACCACTTGTGTGCCCATTTTCGCAATAAAGCGGCCATCTGACGTGCCACCGGAGGTAGAAAGTTCCGGTGTAATATTGACGGTACTTTCCACCGCGTCAATCATAGCGTCGACCAGTTCGCCAGGGCGTGTCAAAAAGGGTAGACCGTTGTAAGTCCATTCAACGTCATAGCGTAGCTGGTGTTTGTCTAGAATATCAATGACGCGTGCTTTTAATGCGTCAAAATCCAATTCTGATGAGAAACGAAAGTTGAACTGGGCGTTAAGGGTGCCAGGAACCACATTGGTTGCCCCTGTGCCAGCATGGATATTGGACACTTGAAAACTGGTCGGTGGGAAGAAGTCGTTGCCGTCGTCCCAGTGAGCCTCTGCCATTTCAGCGAGAGCAGGTGCGGCAAGGTGAATGGGGTTCTGTGCCAGGTGTGGGTAAGCGACATGACCTTGTTTGCCATACACAGTAAGGTTGCCACTGAAAGAACCGCGACGACCATTCTTTATAATGTCTCCTAACGTATGGGTGCTAGAAGGCTCACCGACAATGCACCAGTCCACTTTTTCATTGCGTGCCATCAAGGCATCAACTACTCGAGTTGTGCCGTCAACAAAAGGGCCTTCTTCATCGCTGGTGATTAAAAAAGAAATCTGTCCATCATGATCGGGGTGTTTACTCACAAAGTCTTCAACGGCGGTTATCATGGCGGCAAGACTGCCTTTCATGTCAGCTGCACCACGACCATACAATATGCCATCAATGATGGTTGGGGAGAAGGGCGGTACTTTCCATTCGCTTTCTGGCCCTGTAGGCACAACGTCAGTGTGACCGGCAAAACAAAGATTAGGACCGGTATGACCGCGTTTCGCGTAAAAGTTTTTTACTTCACCAAAAGGCATGAGCTCAATTTCAAAGCCCATGTTTTTAAGTCGTTGTATCATAACTTCTTGGCAACCAGCGTCTTCGGGCGTAACCGAAGGGCGAGACATTAAATCAATGGCGAGGTCGAGTGTGGGAGATAAGTCAGACATTCTTTACCTTTGTGTTAGTTTTCGCTACCTTATGAAAAAACTCCGTTACTATAACAGGAGAATCAAATAAAGGTGGGGTTATGAAATTAGGCGTTAGTATTTTTCTAGGCTTGTTATTGACTGGGTGCAGCCTATTTTATGAGCCAGTCATCCAAGAGTCGTATTTTTTACCAGTGATTCAATCGGATGTCACAACGTCAGGATACAGACCCAGTGTCACACCAGTAGCGCCGACAATAAGACGTCTGGATCGACCCACTATTTATACGCCATTGCCGCACTAAAGTAAGTGTTTAGCATAGTCATCAGGGTTGAAGCCGAGTAGCTTGGTTTCCCCTGAAACGATGACAGGGCGCTTCACGATAGACGTTTGCGTTATCATTAGTTGAACGGCGTTTTCTGCATTCATGGTATTTTTTGTTTCGTCGTCGAGTTTACGCCACGTTGTGCCACGCTTGTTGATGACGTTTTCCCAGCCGAGTGTTGCTATCCAGTTGCTGGCAAGTTCAGCATCTAAGCCTTCTTTTTTATAATCATGAAAGCGATATTCCACTTTATTTTCTTCTAGCCAGCGGAACGCTTTTTTCATGGTATCGCAGTTTTTAATGCCAAAGACTTCGATCATAATTGACTCCATTGCGCGCTACGTATGCTATTGCAAACGTGGCGCGTTTTATCCTGGTGTTTTATTAGTTATGTGAATGCAGTGCTTCGTTCAGCTCAATGGCGGTTTTATTGGTTTTGCATTCGATGGCGCCTGTTGATGAGTTACGACGGAATAATAGATCTGATTGACCAGACAATTCACGTGCTTTCACGGTCGAAACAACTTGGTTGTTTTCATCGAGTACAGCGACTTTAGAACCTGCAGTAATGTACAAGCCCGACTCCACGATACAGCGATCACCTAAACCAATACCGATACCGGCATTGGCACCGATTAAGCATTTTTCGCCAACGGCAATAACGATGTTGCCACCGCCAGATAACGTCCCCATAGTGGAACAGCCACCGCCTAGGTCAGAGCCATTACCAACAACAACACCTGCTGAAATACGACCTTCTACCATGCTGTTGCCCAGTGTGCCGGCATTAAAGTTAACAAAGCCTTCGTGCATTACCGTTGTGCCTTCGGCTAGGTGGGCACCCAAGCGAATACGTGCAGCATCGCCAACGCGAATGCCTGCTGGTACAACAAAGTTAAGCATTTTAGGGAATTTATCCACACTGAAGACTTCAATGGTACGGCCTTCCATACGTGCACTCAGTTGACGATCCGCTAATTCACGAACATCAATTGGACCTTCATTGGTCCAAGCGGTGTTGATCAATAAACCAAACATGCCATCAAGAACCGTTGCATGAGGCGTGATCAAACGATGGGAGATCAATTGCAGCTTCAAGTAGACTTCTGCTGGATTGCTGGGTGCTTCATCGTTTGCTAGGACACATAAAATAACCGGCTGACGAGAGGCTTTGAGTCGAGAAGCCAACTCGGCTTGTTCGATGTTTCCTGCTTTTAATAGGTTCATGTGTAAGCGGTTTAAGTCGCTCTCATCCAGTACCAACGTACTGTTGCCGCCTTCGTAATTGGTGCTTTCTAATAGGGCATCTTGAGTGCTTTTTTCAGCCCCTAGGCTTGGCGCTGAATAGAAGACTTCTAACCAGTTACCTTCTTTGTTTTGTGTGCCGATGCCAAGACCGAATGCGAAAATGGGGTTGCTCATGTATGTACTCCAAAATGAGTTAGCTTGTTATAAAAATAGAAATTAACGAAATACAGTAAAAAATAAAACTATCGGCGCTGAATAAAGTGTCGGATACGTTCTGCTGCTTCAACACACTCAGATTCTTCTGCGACTAAGGCCATGCGAACATGATGGCTGCCTGGGTTTTTGCCATTGGCTTCACGACCTAAATAACTGCCTGGCAGCACCAGTACCGCTTCTTCTTTATAAAGCGAGGTGCAGAAGTCTTCGTCTGTCATGCTTAACTCTGGCCAAAGGTAAAAGCCCGCCTCAGGTTTGTTTATTGGCATTACAGGAGACAAAATCTCCAGTACCGAATCAAATTTGCGTGTGTAGATTTCACGATTCTTAACCACATGATTCTCATCATTCCATGCGGCAATTGAAGCATCTTGATGGTGAATGGGCATAGCACAACCCTGATAGGTTCGATAAAGCAAGAAAGGCTTCAATATATTGGCATCACCCGCAACAAAACCAGAGCGAAGTCCTGGTAAGTTTGAACGTTTCGACAATGACTGAAAAATTAGGCAGTTTTTATAGTCGGTGTTGCCCAGTTTTTGGCAAGCTTCCAGTAAGCCAAGCGGCGCCTGATCGCCAAAATAAATCTCTGAATAGCACTCATCCGCGACGATGGTGAAATCAAAGGTATGTGCTTTTTCGATTAGGTAAGCATACTCTTCTAGCGTTGTGACGGTGCCGCTTGGGTTGTTGGGTGAGCAAACAAATAACACCTCACAACGGGCCCATGTTGCATCGTCAACACGCGAGTAATCTACCTTGTATTGGGTATCAGATCCGCAAGGCAAATAGTGAAGCTCAGCCCCAGCTAAGATACCGGCCCCTTCATAGATTTGATAAAAAGGATTTGGGCTAATCACTAGAGCGTTTTGTTTTTCACCTACCAAGGTTTGCGTGATCGCAAACAGTGCTTCGCGTGTGCCTGACACCGGCAGTATCTGTGTGTCTGGGTTGAGCGTATCCAGTGAAAAGCGTTTTTTAGCCCAATCGCTGATGGTGCTACGTAAAGGCAGCTCTCCTTTTGTACTGGGGTATTTACTGACGCCTGCCAGACTATTAGCAAGTGTCTCCAATACGACTTGGGGTGCCTCGTGTTGGGGCTCGCCAATGGTCAGTTTGATCAGCTTTTTGTCTGGATTAGGTGTGATGCCTTCAATAAGCTCTGCAAGCTTTTGGAAGGGGTATGGGTGCAAAGAATGTATTAAAGGGTTCATTGTTATCAGTCCACTGCTTGAGAAAAACGGTCTATTTTCTCTTTTAAAAGGGTGCAAATGCTGTCCATGCGTTCAGAGTCAGTAATCAGATCCCCGTTTTCATCGGTAATGTAAAAGGTATCTTCGACTCGTTCGCCGAGTGTGGCGATTTTGGCCTTGTGCAGCATAATGTTGTGATTCATAAAAAACTGTCCGATCAGGGCAAGTAGACCTAATCGATCCGGTGCGGTGACTTCGAGTGCTGACCAAACTTCTTCTGGTTGACTAACAAAGTGCGCGGTGGAGGGCGAATTGAAAATCTTCAGTATTCTTGGTGTATGACGTTGCACAACACTGGCGTACATAGAAGGGTTTTGCAGTTGTTCCATCAATGCTTTGCGGATCAGAGTGATGCGCTCTTTATCAAGGTGCAAAATAGTGTCATTGTCATTACTGTCCATCACCACAAAGCTGTCTAAGCTGTAATTATTTGTGGTGTGACTGATTTTCGCGTCTAAAATTGTTAAGCCAAGTTGTTCAAAGGTAGCAGCGGTGACGGCAAATAAGTGTCTGCTGATTGGTGTGTAGATAAAGATTTTACTGGCACCGGAAAAGTTACGGCCACCAAGTGGGGTGATCGCAATCAGTGGCTTGTCGCTCGGGCGGTGGCGTAAAATGGCCTCGGTGTTCCAAGCAATTTCATCGCCATTGGAGCGAATAAAATATTCGTCTTCAATGGTGTCCCAGATAGTCTCCGCTTCTGTGATATCGACATTGCGTTCTATCATGATTTCCAATGCTCGTTGCTTGTGTTCATCACTGATCATATCGGCATCAATAGGGGAATCTAAGCCACGACGCAAAGCGCGTTTTGTTTCAAGGTACAGCTGACGCATTAAAGAGGCGCGCCAGCTGTTCCACATTGTCGGGTTGGTAGCATTGATGTCTGCTACCGTTAAGATGAACAGATAATCTAGGTGTTCTTGGTCTTTAACATAGCTGGCGAATTCCCAGATTACTTCAGGGTCAGAGATGTCTTTACGCTGCGCTGTGACGGACATAAACAAATGGTTTCTTACGAGCCATACCACCAACGCAGTATCACGTTTTGAAAGCCCATGGCGTTCACAAAATGCTTGTGCGTCGACACAACCTAGCTCCGAGTGATCACCGCCTCGTCCTTTGGCGATGTCGTGGTAAAGACCCGCAATATAGAGTAATTCAACTTTTGGAACATGACGGATGGCTTGTCCTGAGATAGGGAATTTCTGCTTGAATTCGGGTAACCAAAGGCGACGTAAGTTTTCGACCAATTGAAGGGTATGGGCATCGACGGTGTAAATGTGGAATAAGTCGTGCTGCATTTGACCGATAATAGCACCAAACTCAGGCAGATAACGTCCGAGTAGGCCAAGGTGTTTCATTGAACGCAAGATACTGGTCAGTCGATAACGGCTGGCAATAATATCAAGAAATAAATCGGTATTACGTTTATTGCTGCGAAAATCATCATCAATGAGATCAAGGTTGTCTCGAAGTTGTCGCATGGTGTTGGCGCGAATGCCTTTGATGTGTTCATTGGCACCGAGCAACACATAAATTTCCATCATGCTAGAAGGGTTATCTTGAAATAAAGTTTCGGAGCGGGCTTCTATCTGCCCATTAGACACTTGGAAGTGATCGTTAAGAACGTCAACGGCGTCTACGGTGTCTGTTTCAAGAAAGGATTCTTCAAAGTGCTGTAAGAGTAGATCATTGAGTTGTTGTATGGCAGCCACACTTTGATAGTAGCCCTGCATAAAGCGCTCAACGTTGCGTTTTAGGTCGTCATCGTCAAAACCAAAAAGTTTGGTCAAGGTGCGCTGGTGATCAAACAGTAATCTGTCTTCTTTGCGTCCTGCGATCATGTGTAATGCCCAACGCACACGCCACAAGTGACTGACCGCTCCTTTAAGTTGGATGTATTCGTCTTCAGATAAAAACTCTTTTTCGATCAGAGCGCTGAGTCGAGTTGTGTGTAAGTGGCGCTTGGCGACCCAGTCAATGACTTGCATGTCTCGAAGGCCACCGGGGCATTCTTTTAAATTCGGTTCTAAGTTATACGCTGTGTTTTGATACTTAGCGTGGCGCTTTTTTTGCTCTTCCACTTTGGCAAGGTAAAAGGAGTGGCCATCCCACATTTGTGAAATATCAACGTGCAGTTTAAGTGTCGCAAGTAGATCGGGTGAGCCGATTAAGGTTCGAGATTCAATGAGATTGGTGATGACAGTGATGTCTTTAGCCGCCATATCCGTACATTCATTGACGGTCCGAACACTGTGGCCAACGTCTAAGTTGATGTCCCATAAGAAAGTAATAAAGGCTTCGAGTTTTTCTTTGGGTGCAGAAGTTTCATTTTCAATCAGAATTAAGAGATCAATGTCTGATTTAGGGTGCAATTCGCCGCGACCATAGCCACCTACAGCGACTAAACTAACATGCTCTTCATCATCTAGCCCTTTGGCAGACCATGCGGCTCGCATGATTTCGTCAAAAAAGGCAGATAACCCTTTAACCAGCTTTTCTATTGGATAAAGTGAATGAAATAAGTCATTGTAAAGATTCGTTTTTTCTTCAATGATGGCTTTGTAACGAGTGATGGAGCAGCCCGCTTGGGCCAGTTCGTTTTTTTCATCTTGTGTCAATAATGGCGGAGCGTCTGGAAAAGCAGGGAAGTCCATACAAAAGCCTCTAAGCGTTGTGGTATTTGATCATCTATTAACGAAGAGAAATACGAAATCGGCACAAATAATGATCATAAATTATGAAGAATAAACAAAAACAATAACTCAAACGGCGCTTCTATGAGAAGCGCGTTTCTTCAGGTCGACGGGTTAATACTTCAACGCCAGTCGCGGTAACGAGCAGTGTGTGCTCATATTGCGCAGACAAGCGACCGTCTTTGGTTTTTGCAATCCAATTATCAGGGCCTGTGTGTTTAACCTGTTTTTTACCTGCGTTAATCATAGGCTCTATTGTTAGGGTCATGCCTTCTTCTAACATATAGCCTGTACCGGCTTTACCGTAATGCGCAACTTGAGGCTCGCCATGAAACGTGGTTCCTACGCCGTGGCCACAATATTCTTCCACTACGCTGCAGTGGTGTTTGTGAGCGTAGGCTGAGATTGCCGCCCCGATGTCGCCTAAACGTACGCCAGGTTTGACAAGGTCGATGGCTAAATAAAGAGACTCTTGCGTCACCTTGGCAAGGCGTTCAGCGTGCGGTAAAGCAGGGCCCGCAAAAAACATTCTGCTGGTGTCGCCATAGTAGCCATCTTTGATAATAGTGATATCAATATTAACGGTGTCGCCTTTTTTCAGCGCTTTGTCATTAGGAATACCATGACAAATAACATCGTTTACAGAGGTACAGCATGATTTAGGAAAGCCGTGGTAGTTCAATGGCGCAGGAACAGCACCTTGAACACCAACAATGTAGTTATGGGCAATAATATCGATTTGTTCAGTGGTCACACCGGGCACAACGTATTCTTCAAGCATAACCAAAACGTCAGCGGCCAGTTTGCCAGCTAAGCGCATACCTTCTATGTCACTGATGTCTGTAAACCGTGTTGACGCTGGGCGTGGTGTCCATTTTGGCACATCTAAACGTCCATCTTTGGTCAGTTCTGCAATTTTTTGTAGGGTCTCGTTACTCATAATGTCACTGTCTTTAAGAAGTTTATTTCCATGTAATTTTTTCACATAGAGTGAAGTTGCGCATTATTCTACATGACTTAAGGACTATAATCGCCTCTCACACCGAAAAAAACGTATGCCTGATGATGGTGAAAAAAAGCGTTCAATCCTTTTGGTTTTTATTTGAATATGATATAAAACGCCAGCTTAAAAGGCTTGTGCCTCTTATAAGCTAAATTATTCAAATCAACGATCTTGCCGCAACGAATAAAAGTATCTTGGGTGTCTTAGGTTGCCTTAAACCTTGTTCGACTGATGCTTTTAGCTGGTAAGCTTAAATAACCCAAATAAAGGATAGTAAAATGCCTACAGTTTCTATGCGCGACCTATTATTGGTTGGTTCACACTTCGGTCATCAAACTCGTTACTGGAACCCAAAAATGAAGCCATTCATTTTCGGTGCTCGTAACAAGATCCACATCATTAACCTTGAGCACACTGTTCCAGCACTTAACAATGCCCTAGAGCTTGTTAAAAAAATGGCTGAAAGCAAAAACAAGGTTTTGTTTGTTGGTACTAAGCGTGCTGCATCTAAAACGATTAAAGAGCAAGCTGCTCGCTCTGGTATGCCATACGTTAACCACCGTTGGTTAGGTGGTATGTTGACAAACTACAAAACCATCCGTACTTCTATCAAACGTCTACGTGAACTTGAAGGTCAAATGGCCGATGGCACGTTTGACAAATTGACTAAGAAAGAAGCGTTGATGCGTACTCGTGAGCTTGAAAAACTTGAGCTTTCTATGGGTGGTATTAAAGACATGGGCGGCCTGCCTGATGTGTTGTTTGTTGTTGATGTTGATCATGAACGTATCGCTATTAAAGAAGCAAACAAACTAGGTATCCCAGTTATTGGTATCGTCGATACAAACAGTAACCCAGATGGCGTTGATTACGTTATCCCTGCAAATGACGACGCTATTCGCGCTGTTCAATTGTATGTTGGTGCTTTCGCAGATGCCGTCCTTGAAGGTCGTAATGCAACAGCGGGTTCAGCAGAAGAATTCGTTGAAGTAAGCGAAGCGGCTGCTGACACAACCGAAGCATAATCAAACCTTTGAGTTTGTTGTGGTTTCTAAAGGGAGGCCTAAGCCTCCTTTTTTTAAGTTTGAATTGGTAAAAGAGGATTGAACATGGCCGCAGTATCTGCAGCATTGGTAAAAGAGCTACGTGAACGTACAGGCTTAGGCATGATGGAGTGTAAAAAAGCACTCGTTGCGGCGAACGCTGACGTTGAAGTAGCGATTGAAGAGCTACGTAAATCAAGTGGCATGAAAGCAGCGAAAAAAGCAGGCCGCACAGCAGCAGAAGGCACCATTATTATGCGTGTTGCTGACGATGCTTCTTACGGTGTGTTAGTGGAAGTTAACTCTGAAACTGACTTCGCTTCTCGTGACCAAGGTTTCGTTGCGTTTGCAAACAAAGTGGCTGACGCTGTTTTTGCAACAAAAGAAACAGATATGGCTAAAGTCATCACGGGCGACATGTTAGAAGCACGTGAAGCGTTAGTTCAAAAAATCGGTGAGAACATCACACCTCGTCGTGCCGTACTTGTTGAAGGCGGCCTAGTAGGTGGTTACCTTCACGGTAACGGTCAGATCGCTGTATTGACGCAACTTGAAGGCGGTTCTGATGAGCTGGCTAAAGACGTGTCTATGCATGTTGCTGCTGTTGCTCCTCGCGTTGTTCGCGGTGAAGACATGCCTGAAGAAGTGCTAGCGAAAGAAGAAGAAATCGTTCGTGCGCAGCCAGACATGGCTGGTAAACCAGCAGAAATCGTTGACAAAATGATTGTTGGCCGTATGAAAAAGTTCTTGGCTGAAAACAGCTTGACTGAGCAGCCTTTCGTTAAGAATCCAGAAGTCAAAGTCGGTCAGCTTGTAAAAGATGCTGGCGCTGTTGTTTCTTCTTTCATTCGCTTAGAAGTAGGTGAAGGTATCGAAGTTGCAGAAGTAGATTTTGCAGCAGAAGTAGCAGCACAGCTTAAAGGTTAATCCTTAGTGGTGTTGTCTTGCAAAGAAAAGGGGCAGCTTGACTGCCCCTTTTTATGAAAGACAAATACAATCAATACGATGTTTATTGATATTATAAGTAAAACCATTGCCGGAGGTTGATATGCCAAAAGAAAAGAGTCCAAAATACAAAAGAATTTTGCTTAAGCTGAGCGGCGAAGCTTTGATGGGAGACGAGTCGTTTGGTATCGACCCTAAAGTATTGAACCGAATTGCTCTTGAAATCGGCCAACTGCGTGGCATTGGTGTAGAAGTTGGGATTGTTATTGGTGGCGGCAACTTATTCCGTGGTCAAGCATTAAGCCAAGCGGGCATGGATCGTGTGACGGGTGATCATATGGGCATGTTGGCAACGGTTATGAATGCCTTAGCAATGCGTGATGCATTGGAGCGTGCGAATATTGCCACACGCGTTATGTCAGCCATAACGATGACGGGTATTGTAGAGCCCTATGATCGACGTCGCGCGATGCGTTTAATGAAAGAAGGCGATGTATTGATCTTCTCTGCTGGTACGGGCAACCCATTCTTTACAACTGACTCTGCCGCTTGTTTGCGTGGTATTGAGATTGATGCTGATGTTGTACTGAAAGCGACAAAAGTGGACGGTGTGTATTCTGCTGATCCTATGAAAGATCCAGCGGCTGTGAAATATGATACATTAGATTACAACGAAGTCCTTGAGAAACAGCTTGGTGTAATGGATCTTACTGCTATTTGTTTGACTCGTGACCACAGTATGCCTATTCGTGTATTTAATATGAACAAGCCTGGTGCCCTAGTCAACATTATGGTTGGCGGCAATGAAGGCACACTGATTAAGTGAGGAAATGATGATTAACGAAATTCTTAAAGATGCTGAAGACCGTATGAGTAAAGCGGTTTCTTCAGTTGAATCTGCGTTCAAAAAAATTCGTACGGGTCGAGCGCACCCAAGTATTCTAGATTCTGTAAAAGTAAATTATTACGGTTCTGATACGCCTCTTAGCCAAGTGGCAAACATTACCGTGGAAGACGCACGTACCTTAGGTATTTCTCCTTGGGAAAATAACCTTGTGCCTGAGATTGAAAAAGCCATTATGAAATCTGACCTTGGCTTAAATCCAGCAACAAATGGCAACTTGATTCGTATCCCAATGCCAGCTTTAACGGAAGAAACGCGTAAAAACTACTTCAAGCAAGCGAAAAACGAAGCAGAAAACGGTCGTATTGCTATTCGTAACATTCGCCGTGATGCGAATGGTAGTTTGAAAGACCTACTGAAAGAGAAAGAAATTTCTGAAGACGATGATCGTCGTGGTCAAGATCAAGTGCAGAAGATTACTGATAAGTACGTAGGACTTGTTGAAGAGCGTCTTGCTGCAAAAGAAAAAGACTTGATGGAAATTTAATGAGGAAAGCGAGTCTTGGCTCGCTTTTTTTATTTGCTAAGGTATCGCTATGACTGAATTGGATGGCGCTGGCATTGATTCAGCTGTCGTACCGGCTCATATTGCTATTATTATGGACGGTAATAATCGCTGGGCTAAAAAGAAACACCTACCAAGTATCGCGGGTCATACAGCGGGTGCTTCTGCTGTGCGACGCGTGGTTGAGGCGGCAGCAAAACGCGGTATACAGGTCTTGACCCTATTTGCTTTTTCCAGTGAAAACTGGAAGCGACCGAAGCTGGAAGTGGATGGTTTGATGGCGTTGTTTATGCGCTCTTTGAAAAAAGAACTGAAACGACTCAATCAATATAAAATTCGCCTGCAAGTTGTTGGGGATTTATCGGGTTTCAGTGAGGGGTTGCGTAAGCAAATCAAAAGCGTTGAAGCCAGTACAGAGCAGAATGATCACATGACACTGGTGATCGCTGCCAATTACGGTGGCCGCTGGGACATCACTCAAGCGGTAAAAAATATTTCGAATTTGGTGGCTAAGGGTGAATTAGCCCCTGATGATATCGACGAAACCTTGTTAGGTCAGCATATGCAGCTTGCCGATCTACCTGCCCCTGACCTTCTTATTCGTACTTCTGGTGAAGAGCGAATCAGTAACTTTCTATTATGGCAAACGGCGTATTCTGAGTTTGTCTTCTTGCCGGTGTTATGGCCGGACTTTGATCAACAACATTTTGAAGAGGCTATCCAGACCTTTCAGAATCGTCAGCGACGTTATGGTGGCCGATAAGTATGTTACTTCCCCGAATTCTTAGTGCCATTGTTATGGCTGTGTTGTTTGTTTGTGCCGTTTTTGTCTTAGAAGAAACCAATTTTATTCTCGCAATGGGCGGTGTTGTGTTCTTAGCGGGCTGGGAGTGGGCGCGCCTTTCAGGTGTTCAGAATCAGTTGGCCCGCTTAGTTTTCGCCTGTCTCATCGGTGTTGTGTGTTTTCTTGTTTACCAAACTGACTTATCAAAAATATCTTTGTCGATTAGCCCTGCATTGTGGCTTCTTGCCCTGTATTGGGTGATTCGCTATCCCACTCAACTTATTTGGCAGCATGTACTCAGTCGTTTAGTGTTCGGTGTCTTGGTGTTGGTCACTACATGGGCGTCATTGGTTGTACTGAAACAGTCAGAAGCGTTTGTGGTGTGGGTATTACTGTTAATGGGCTTAATTTGGGGGGCAGATTCAGGTGCCTACTTTGCTGGTCGAGCATTTGGTAAGCATAAATTAGCGCGTTCTGTCAGTCCTGGAAAGTCTTGGGAAGGGGTGATCGGCGGTGTGGTTTTGACACAAGTCGGTGTGATGCTGTTTTCATTTTACTCCGATTTCTCATTGGCAAAATGGATAGGATTGGCTTTGGTGGCGTTGATTATTTCTTTTGTGTCTGTATTAGGAGATCTGACTGAAAGTTTGTTCAAGCGTCACGAGCAGCTTAAGGACTCCAGTCATTTGATTCCTGGTCATGGTGGTGTGATGGATCGTGTCGATAGCCTGACGGCGGCGGCACCTATTTATGTACTGTTACTTAGTTTGATCGGGTGGCTTTGATGCAGGGAATTTGTTTACTAGGCGCTACCGGTTCGATCGGTCAAAGCACACTGGATATTATTGCTCAGCACCCAGATAAGTTTACTTTAGTCAGTGCCTCGGCCAATGAAAGCGTCGATAAAATGGCGGCAATATGTCGTCAGTTTTTACCTCAGCGCGTGGTTATGGGATCGCAAAGAGCCCGTGAGGCGTTGGCTGAACAGTGCAATGATCTAGCCATTTCCTTTGAATGGGGGGAGGCGTCTTTAGACAGTATTGCTTGTGATGCTGCGGTAGACCAAGTTATGGCGGCGATCATGGGATTTGCTGGATTAAAGCCAACGTTGGCCGGTATTCGTTCAGGCAAGCGTATTTTATTGGCTAATAAAGAGTCATTGGTGACAGCGGGCAAGCTGTTTATGGATGAGGTTGCTCGCAATAATGTTGCTCTGTTGCCAATTGATAGTGAGCACAATGCTATTTATCAAAGCTTGCCACAAACTCCCCAGGGCGCTCACCAAAAAGACGTGGCTAAAATCATTCTAACAGCGTCTGGTGGTCCATTTCGTAATTTCTCACTCAAAGAAATGAAGCAAGTTACACCGGAGCAGGCTTGTAAGCACCCTAATTGGTCGATGGGGCAGAAAATATCCATCGATTCTGCTTCCTTGATGAATAAGGGGCTTGAGCTAATCGAGGCGTGCTGGCTGTTTGATGTCACACCGGACGATGTAGACGTTGTGGTACACCCTGAAAGCATTATTCACTCGATGGTGTCTTACCGAGATGGTTCAGTGATTGCACAAATGGGCAACCCTGATATGAAAATCCCTATTGCTTATGGAATGAGTTGGCCAGATCGAATTGAAACTAATGTGGCGCCTTTGAGTCTCATTGATGTCGCAAAATTGAATTTTGAAGCACCGGACAAGCAGCGTTTTCCTAATCTAAGACTGGCAGCAGAGGCTTGGTACATGGGAGGAACCGCTATGGCCGTGCTTAATGCGACAAATGAGGTTGCTGTCGCGGCTTTTTTGCAGAAAAAGATGGGTTTTCTGGATATTGCTGCTTTGAATGAAAGTGTCTTAACGAAAGCGAATATTATGCCTGTTAGAACGCTTGATGACGTTTTTGAAGCAGATAAAGTAGCGCGACAGTTGGCTAATGACATTATTTTTCGCGGATGTTTTTCATGATACAAAATATTCTTTCTATTGTTGTGGCGTTAGGGGTGCTGATCACTTTTCATGAATTTGGGCATTTCTTTGTTGCTCGCCGTTGTGGTGTGAAGGTATTGCGCTTTTCTGTGGGATTTGGAAAACCGATTTATCGTTATGTTGGAAAAACGGGAACAGAATACACCCTTGCTATGATTCCATTGGGTGGCTACGTTCGCATGCTTGACGAACGAGAAGGGGATGTACCACCTGAACTCATGTCGCAAACATTTAATGTTAAGAGCGTATGGCAACGTATTGCGATTGTTGCGGCGGGTCCTATTGCTAACTTTATTTTAGCCGTGGTGATTTACGCGGGTGTCGCATTGTTGGGTATTCAGACAATGGCACCCAAAGTCGGTGATATTGTTGAAAATTCACCGGTGTCTCAGACTCAGATGCGGTCTGGTGATGAAGTGGTCGCCGTTAATGGTGAGGCAGTTTCTTCTTGGGATGACGTAAATTTAGTGTTAGCGGACTTGATTGGTAAAACAGGAACCATTATCGTTCGTTACCAACTTGCAGAGTCCGATTCTTTACAAGAAGATACGGTGGCTTTAAACCGTTGGTTAGTGGGTGAAGAGCCCAGTAATTTAATTCGCGCTTTTGGCTTCTCCCCGTGGCAGCCAGAGGTGGTACCTACTATTGCTCAAGTTGTAGAAGGGGGAGCGGCAGCCTCTGCTGGTTTTATGGCTGGCGATACGATTTTAGCGATTGATGACCAACCTGTTTCTAGATGGCGTCAAGTGGTTGAGCTCGTGCAAGCGAACCCAAGTCAATCTCTGTTGGTTGAAGTTGATCGAGAAGGTCGCACGTTAGAATTATTATTATTGCCTAATTCTACGGAGCAGAACGGTCGTTTGATCGGTTATGCTGGTGTAGCGGTGGTTCCGCCGCAATGGGATGAAAGTTTAATTCGTGAGCGTCACTATGGTCCGATTGAGTCTTTGACCTATGGTGTCGCGCAGATGTCTAAGATGGTGTCTTTGACAGTTTCTTCGATTGGTAAAATGTTGCAGGGATTGATTTCGGTTGATAATTTGTCTGGACCCATCACCATTGCAAAAGTGGCAAGTGCGTCCGCCGAGTCAGGGTTACAGTCTTTTTTGAAGTTTATGGCTTACCTTAGTGTCAGTTTAGGGGTGCTTAATTTGTTGCCTATCCCCATGTTAGATGGTGGGCATTTGTTGTTTTTTGGCATTGAAGCGGCTCGCCGCAAACCTGTATCTGAGAGAATTCAAGGGTTTGCTTATCGGGTTGGCGCTTCTCTTTTATTTGCTTTAATGGCCATTGCCATTTTTAATGATATTGCCCGCTTATAGAGAGGTATGTGTGAAAGTCGTTTCAGCGGTATTGTTGGCTTTAATAAGCGCGCAAAGTGTTGCAAAAACGGTAGAAGACGTTCGGATTGATGGGCTAGTGCAAATGCCCTCCGCTCGTGCTTTTGATGTCATTGGTTTTAGTGAAAGCGAATCCTACGATTCTGGTAAAGTTTATCAAGCTATTACGTCCCTGTTTAGTACGGGTTACTTTAGTGATATCAACGTCTATGAAGAAAATAATGTTTTAATATTCGATGTTGAAGAACGTCCTTCTATCGGTAATTTAACCATTGAAGGGAATGATTTAATTCAAACCGAAGATCTTGAGCGTGGCCTAAAGCTATCTGGTTTGGAAATAGGTGAGATTTACAAGCCAGAAACGCTTAACCAGATAGTGCAAGAATTACAACGTCAATATTATGCCCTTGGTCGTTATAGCGCTAAGGTGAGTATTGCGGTTGAAGAAATGCCACGTAATAGGACCGGAATCGTCATTAATATCGACGAGGGAGACACAGCAAAGATTGTTCACATCAACATCGTTGGTAATAAAGAGTTTGATGAGGAACTTCTGACAAAAGACTTTGAATCAGCCGAAACGGGCTCTTGGAACCCTTTCAGCTCCGCAGATGAATACGCTAAGGCGAAGCTTGAAGGCGATCTTAATACCCTGAAAAGCTTTTACTTGGATAACGGTTATCTAGATTTCAATGTTGTGTCGAGTCAGGTGAGTTTGTCGTCTGACAAGCGTGATGTCTATATTGTGATTAACGTTGATGAGGGTAAGCCTTACTCTCTTAATGAAATTTCACTAAGTGGCTCTTTACCTATCTCAGAAGACCGAGTGTGGAAACAAGTGACTCAGAAAACCGGTGATGTGTTTTCTCGAAGTGAAGTGACCAAGATCATCGAAGGTATTTCGACTGAACTTGGTGACGATGGCTATTTGTTCACCAACGTTAATGTGATTCCAGAAAAGCGCGAAGATCATACGGTGAATTTAAGCTATCAAATTACCCCAGGTCCAAAGGTCTATGTTCGCCGCATTACCTTTAGTGGTAACAGTGAGACGCAAGATGAAGTGTTGCGTCGAGAGATGACTCAGTTTGAAGGGGCCTTGGCCACACATTCTAAAATACAATCGTCTAAGCGCCGCATTGAACGTTTAGGCTTCTTCGGTAGTGTCGATTTACGTACTCGTCCAGTGGCCGGCACATCCGATCAGGTGGATCTTGATGTCGTGGTTCAGGAGCAGGCATCAGGCAGTATTCAGGCCAGCATTGGCTATTCTGAAGAAGACGGGACAGTGCTTGGTTTTGGGATTTCCAAACGTAACTTCTTAGGAACAGGGAACAAGCTTTCGTTTAGTGCAACTCGTACATCGTCGAAACAAGATTACGCCATTTCTTATGACAATCCTTATTTCACAGTGGATGGTGTGAGTCGTGGTGTGAGTCTGTTCTATGAAAAAAGTGATTATGCCGATGATGATGTCGAGGATTACCAATTAGATGAAATCGGTGTTGGGCTTAACTATGGTTACCCAATATCGGACACCCAGCGCCTAACTTTTGGTGTAACTGTAAAAGAAAGTGTTGTTCAGTTGGGCTATACCCCTTCAAATGAGACAGAGTATTACATAGATACCTATGGCGAAAACTATGATGATGTTATTGCCAGTTTAGCCTGGAGTGACTCTGATCTGATTGGTGGGGTACTACCAACGGATGGCTATTCTACAAAAGCTTCACTTGAAGTCGCGACCCCTGTTGGTGATCAGCAATATTACAAACTGGGTTTAACGTCGCAAAAGTACTGGTCGCTTGGTGGGTCTAACCTCTGGCTATTTCATGCCAAAGGCCGTTTAGGTTATGGTAATGGTTATGGCGACACGGAGGCTCTGCCTTTCTTCGAGAATTACTATGCAGGCGGCTCGTACTCTGTGCGTGGTTACAGCGCTTCTTCGCTAGGACCAAAAAACTCTTATGACGACCCAGATGAAGATACTTCTGCTTTGGGTGGCAATATTCTGATGACAGGTACGGCGGAAATTATTTTCCCGCTCCCTATGGTCGAAGATCATAAGTCAGTGAGAACCGCCTTGTTTTTAGATGGTGGTAACGTATTTACCGATGTCTGTTATGTAGACAACAGTGAGTGTAATGAAGGTGTGGATTTAAGTGAAATTCGTTACAGCGTTGGATTGAGTTGGACATGGATTACGCCGATTGCACCTTTGTCATTTAACTTTGCACGACCGTTAAATTCGAAAGACGGAGATAGCACAGACTTTTTCCAATTTCAGCTAGGGACAACGTTCTAAGTCGTTTTTCTAGTTGATGGTAAATGTTGAGCTTAAATTGAACACTTTATTTAATAGGATATAAAATGAAAAAGATCATAACCGCTTTATTTGCGCTTTGTTTTTTTAGCCAAGTTCAGGCTACTGAGGTCGCTGTTGTTGACTTTAGGGCTGCACTTTTAGGCAGCAAAATTGGTCAACAGGCGGCAGAAGCCCCTAAGCAAAAAATAGCCGCGATGGATGCGCGTTTACAAAAAGACCAAGAAGATCTCAAAACGGCGGCTAATAATTTACAACGCGATGAGTTGACCTTGTCAAAAGAAGAGTTTGACAAACGTCGCAAGCAGTTAGCGGAAGATCAAAATAAGATCCGTGCTATGGCAGCCAATATGCAGCGCCAAGCTAAGGCCCTTGAGCAAGAGGTGATTCAGTCTATAACCCCTCAAGGTGAAGCGGCTTTAAAGGCGCTGATTGAAGAGCGTAACCTTGATCTTGTTTTAAATAGACAATTGAGTATGTATGCAAACGCGGAGTCAGACATTACTGACGAGCTATTAAATCGCATCAATAAGGATAATTAACCCATGAGTTATACGCTAGGGCAACTGGCGGAGAAAGTTCAGGGTGTCGTCAGCGGTGACCCTGACTTGGTGATTGAGCGATTAGGTACGTTGGAAAAGGCCACGAAAGAAGAGTTGAGCTTTCTTGCCAATCCAAAGTATCAGCACCAGTTAGCAGATACATCAGCGGGTGCGGTGCTTGTTAAAAATACGCAGTTAGCGCAACGGGTGAACAATGCCATTGTTGTTGCGAATCCTTATTTGGCGTTTGCTCAGCTATCGCACTTGTTTGTTCCACAAAGTGAATCTTGGTCAGGTATCCATGAGTGCGCAGTGGTTTCTACAAGGGCTAAGGTGGCGGAAGGGGTGGTTATTGGCCCGAATGTCGTTATTGATGACGGCGTACAAATAGATGGCGACTGCATCATTGGGGCGGGCTGCGTATTGAGTCGAGGTGTGAAAATAGGTCACGGCACTCGCCTTTATCCCAATGTTACCCTGTATCATGATGTGGTACTCGGCAGTGACTGTATCATTCATAGTGGTGCTGTGATTGGCGCTGATGGATTTGGGTTTGCACCTTATCAGGGCCGCTGGGAAAAGATTAATCAGCTTGGCTCTGTGGTTTTAGGTGACAGAGTAGAGGTGGGTGCAAATTCTACCATTGACCGTGGTGCGATCGAAAATACCCAAGTTGGTCACGGTGTGAAGATAGATAATCAAGTTCAAATTGCTCATAACGTCGTAATTGGGGATAATACAGCCATTGCAGGCGGTACTTCTGTGGCTGGCAGTACCAAAATAGGGGCTTCATGCACTATTTCTGGTGGCGTTGGCATCGTTGGGCATTTAAATATCGTTGATAAAGTGCATGTAACAGCAATGAGTTTGATCAGCCATTCTATATTAGAACCGGGTTCTTATTCATCTGGAGGCGCTATGGAGCCCACTCAAACGTGGCGGCGTACCGTAGCAAGAGTCAGAAGAATAGATCAAATGGCAAAACAGTTTTTACAATTGAAACAACAGGTTAATAAGCTTTTAGAGAAGGTTGATACTAAATGATGGACGTAAATGAAATCCGCCAATACCTACCGCACAGGTACCCATTTTTGTTGGTGGATCGTGTTGTTGAACTGAACTTGAAAGAGTCCATTGTTGCTTACAAAAATGTCACCATTAATGAACCCTATTTTAATGGGCATTTTCCTAACCACCCCGTTATGCCTGGTGTGTTAATCATTGAAGCTATGGCACAAGCCGCTGGTATTTTAGGCTTTAAAACCATGGATAAAACACCAGAAGATGGTTCCATTTATTATTTTGTGGGTTCTGATAAAGTGCGCTTTAAGCGTCCAGTTGTGCCGGGTGATCGTGTACAACTAGAAGCAAAAATCGTTACAGAAAAGCGTGGGATCTGGAAATTTGACTGCAAAGCAACGGTTGACGGTGAGTTAGCGTGTTCTGCAACAATTCTGTGTGCTGACAGGAAGGTATAGTGCTGATACATCCAACTAGTTTGATTGACCCGAAAGCAGAAATTGACTCTAGCGTCGAGATTGGGCCTTTTTGTGTGATTGGGCCGAATGTAAAAATTGGTGCGGGTAGCATTATTAAGTCCCACGTTGTGATCAATGGTCACACGACGATTGGTTCTAATAATGAGATTTATCAGTTTGCTTCTGTTGGTGAGGCGAACCAAGATAAGAAGTACAAAGGCGAGCCCACTGAGCTTGTCATGGGGGACCACAATGTGGTTCGAGAAAACGCCACGATTCATCGCGGCACCGTGCAAGATCAGGGCATTACCACAATTGGCAGCCACAACTTGTTTATGGCCAGTACGCATGTTGGTCATGATTGTCACGTAGGCGATCATAATATTATGGCGAATTTTGCCGCTTTAGCTGGGCACGTTACCCTTGGCGATTATGTTATTTTGGGTGGTTATACTGGGATACATCAGTTCTGTCAGGTGAATTCGTTCAGCATGTGTGGCATGGGATCCATGGTGTCAAAGGATGTCCCTCGTTATATTATGGTGTCTGGTAATCCTGCTAAAGCTCATGGGATGAATTTTGAAGGAATGCGTCGACGTGGTGTGCCTACAGAAGTCATCCGAGCTTTACGTAGTGCCTATAAAACGCTTTATTTAAAGGGGCTAACGCTGCAAACGGCGTTGTCTGATATAGAGAATAGCGACCTTTTTGATATTCCTGAAGTGGTCGAATTTATTTTGTCGATACGGCAATCTAAACGTGGCATTGTCCGATAAGTACGATGAGTACCCCGTGTTACAAGAAAACCCCGGACTGCTTCGGGGTTTTTTATTATTAGAGGTTTTAAATGCAAAGTACGTCTGTGACACGTTATGTGTTGGTGGCTGGTGAGGCATCAGGCGATATTCTCGGTGCCAATTTAATGGCACATCTAAAACAGCGCCAACCGAATGCCCTATTTGAAGGCATTGGTGGCCCGCTGATGGCAGCTCAAGGGTTAACCAGTATTGTTCCTATGGATAGATTATCCGTTATGGGATTGGTGGAAGTACTGGGTCGACTCAGAGAGTTACTCGGCATACGTAAGCGCCTGTATGAATCCTGTGTTGCCTATCCACCAACGGCTTTTATTGGCATTGACTCGCCTGATTTTAATTTACCCTTGGCCCGCAAGCTTAAACAGCGAGGCATTCCGACGGTGCATTATGTTAGCCCCTCCGTCTGGGCGTGGCGTCAAAAACGTATTTTTAAGATCAAAAAATCCGTGGATCTTATGCTTGCCTTATTTCCATTTGAACTGCCTATTTATCATCAGCACCTGATCCCGGTTGTATGTGTTGGCCATACATTAGCCGATGATATTCCTCTAGAAAGTGATTCGCATCTGGCAAGAAAAGCATTGGCTTTGCCTCCTATTAACGGCCCTGTATTTGCTATTTTACCGGGTTCAAGAGAAGGTGAAGTTTCTCGTCTGGCACCACTGTTTATTCACACCATGCAGCGCATTCAACAGAAAGAGCCGAACGCCACGTTTTTAATCCCCGCGGCCAATCACGCTCGTCGTGAACAAATTGAAACCCTATTGCAAGAAGCGAATATGCAGGCGGTATTAGTTGAAGGGCAGTCTCGTACAGTGATGGCTGCATCAGATGCTATTTTGTTAGCATCGGGTACGGCGGCTTTGGAGGCCATGCTAGTCAAGCGTCCCATGGTGGTGGCTTACCGAGTTAATAAGCTCACTTTTGCGATTATGTCCCGTATGCTCAAAGTGCCGTATGTTTCCTTGCCGAACTTACTGGCGAACGAGGCCTTGGTACCTGAATTGCTCCAGGAGGCTGCGACGCCGGATAATCTTGCGACTCAACTTTTAGACACTTGGCGCTCGTTTGTGCACGATGAAGGCATTCAAGCCAAATATCTCGAATTGCACAAAATGCTGCGTAAAAATGCCGGTGAAACCGGCGCTGAAGCGATTTTATCGATGCTGGAGCGTCACGCTGATCAACAAGGTAGAGCCTAATGGGAACGCCGATTTATGAGCCCTTCGTAAGTGATATTTATCTTGGTGATTTGGTGGCCGGCACGGATGAGGCTGGAAGAGGGCCGTTGGCAGGAGAGGTGGTGGCGGCCGCGGTCATTTTAGACCCACAGCGTCCCATTATAGGCTTAGCAGACTCAAAAAAACTCAGTGAAAAAAAACGTGAAGCTTTGTTTTTAGAGATTCAAGAGAAAGCCTTGTGCTACGCCGTAGCCAGCGCGAGTATTGAAGAAATTGATGATATCAACATTTTGCATGCCAGTATGTTAGCCATGGCTAGATCAATCGCTAAGCTGTGCATTGCGCCTGAACATGTACTGGTGGACGGCAATCGCATTCCGCCAAATTTACCCTGTTCTGCTGAAGCTGTGGTGAAAGGCGACGCTCGACACGCTGCGATCTCCGCCGCGTCTATTTTGGCCAAAGTTACCCGAGATAGAGACATTGTCAAAGCCGCAGAGCACTATCCTGAATACGGTTTTGAAAAGCACAAAGGTTACCCAACCGCTCAACATCTTGCTGCAATTCGACAACATGGTATTACGCCCATTCATCGGCGCAGTTTCGGGCCAGTTAAAAAGATTTTAGAAGGATAAAAGTTTGTCTGCTTCTTTTGTGCATTTACGAGTACACACTGAGTTTTCTTTAGTCGATGGCTTAGTGAAAATAAAAGGCTTACTGGGGACGACAGAATCCATGTCGATGCCTGCCGTTGCCATCACCGATGAAAATAATCTATGCGGTTTTGTGCGGTTTTACAAAGGTGCTATGGAAAAAGGCATAAAGCCTATCTGCGGTGCTGATGTCATGGTGGCAGAAGATGATGAGGTCGAGGATCGTTATCGTTTTACGTTGCTGGCGACGTCAAATCAAGGTTATAAGAACATCATTGACATTATTTCCCGTGGCTATCAACTTGGCCAATCGGAAGGTCGACCCATTGTACAAAAAGCATGGATTGAAGAATGCAGTGAAGACGTTATCGCTCTATCTGGCGCAGGTTTTGGCGACATAGGTTTGCTGTTGCAGAAGGGGCGACAGGAACAAGCAAAAGCGCGTCTGACTCATTGGATGACGGTTTTTCCAAACCGTTTTTATGTTGAATTACAACGTACGAGTCGCCCTGGCGAAGAGAGCTACATACATTCAGTCGTGCCATTGGCAGCAGAGCTAGATTGCCCTGTCGTTGCAACAAATGATGTTCGTTTTTTAAAGCGAGAGAATTTTGACGCTCATGAGGCACGTGTTTGTATCCATGATGGTGTGACTCTGGATGATCCGCGTCGTAAGCGTCGTTATTCTGAAGAGCAGTATTTTAAAACGTCTGAAGAAATGGAAGCCTTATTCGAGGACATTCCAGAAGCCTTAGAAAATACGGTAGAAATTGCCAAACGTTGTAGTGTCGATGTTTTATTAGGCGAATACTTTTTACCGGATTACCCTGTCCCAGATGGCATGACAATGGAAGCCTTCTTCAGCAAATTGTCCTACGATGGTTTGAAAGAGCGCTTTGATTTTCTAACGAAGAAATACGGTGAACGTATTGAAAAGCGTCGCCAAGAATACTGGGATCGTCTTGATTTTGAGCTCAACATCATTAATCAAATGGGCTTTCCCGGCTACTTTCTGATTGTCATGGACTTTATCCAGTGGGCCAAAGACAACGACATTCCCGTTGGGCCTGGTCGTGGTTCCGGTGCCGGGTCTTTAGTCGCTTATGCCTTAAAAATTACCGATCTCGATCCCCTTGAGTACGATTTGCTGTTCGAGCGATTCTTGAACCCAGAACGGGTATCCATGCCGGATTTCGACATCGATTTTTGTATGGAAAACCGCGACAAGGTTATTGATTACGTCTCTCGTACCTATGGGCGTGATGCGGTATCACAGATTATTACCTTTGGTGCTATGGCGGCGAAAGCGGTGGTGCGTGATGTGGCCAGGGTGCAAGGTAAGCCCTACAGCCTAGGCGATAAACTGTCTAAGTTAATCCCCTTTGAGATTGGCATGACCTTAAGTAAAGCGTTGGAAGAGGAGCCTGCGTTACCTGAGTTTTTAGCGGGCGATGAAGACGCTGCCGAAGTGATGGAGATGGCGATTTCATTAGAAGGGGTAGTGCGTAACTTTGGTAAGCATGCGGGTGGTGTGGTGATTGCGCCTACTAAGCTGATTGACTTTGCTCCCTTGTACTGTGAAGAAGATGGCTCGGGTCTGGTGACTCAGTACGACAAAAACGATGTAGAAGAAGCGGGCTTGGTAAAGTTTGACTTTTTGGGGCTAAAAACGCTCACCGTGGTGGATTGGGCGGTAAAAAACATCGACGCCATCAATGCCCTTGAAGGCAAACCGCCACTGGACATTGCACTGATCGATCTGGAAGACAAGTCGACTTACGATCTACTCAAGCGAGCAGAAACCACCGCCGTGTTTCAGCTGGAATCCCGCGGTATGAAAGAATTGATTAAAAAGCTCTTGCCGTCACGCTTCGAAGATATTATCGCCTTGGTGGCCTTGTATCGACCAGGGCCTTTGGGGTCGGGCATGGTGGATGACTTTATCAATCGTAAGCACGGTCGTTCTGATCTGGCTTTCCCGCATACGGATTACCAACATGACGACTTGATCCCTGTATTAGAGCCAACTTACGGGATTATTTTGTACCAAGAGCAGGTGATGCAGATCGCTCAGGTACTGGCTAAGTTTTCGTTGGGTGGCGCTGACTTACTACGTCGTGCTATGGGTAAGAAAAAAGCGGAAGTCATGGCAGAGCAGCGTTTGATTTTCATGGAAGGCGCGCTGAAAAATAATGTAGACCGTGATTTGTCAGGGAATATTTTTGACCTGATGGAGAAGTTTGCCGGTTATGGTTTTAACAAATCTCACTCCGCTGCTTACGCCTTAGTGTCTTATCAAACCGCATGGTTAAAAAACCATTATCCAGCCCCCTTTATGGCGGCCGTTTTATCAGCGGATATGCAAAACACGGATAAAATCGTTATTTTCATTGAAGAGTGTCGTTCAATGAAACTGGAATTAGCATTGCCCAGTGTGAACGAGTCAGTGTACAAGTTTACTGTTAACCCAAAAGGGGCGATTGTGTATGGGCTGGGTGCCATTAAAGGGGTCGGTGAAGGGCCTATTGAAGCCATTGTTGAGGCACGTAAAGAAGGACCTTTTGAGCATATTTTTGATTTCTGTCAGCGTGTTGGTCGCAAGGTTAATAAGCGTGTTATGGAGGCCTTGGTACGATCGGGCGCTTTTGACACCATAGGGCCAAACCGAGCGACGTTGTTTGCCAGTATTGATGAAGCGCTAAAAAGAGCGGTTCAAGATGCGAAAAACCAAGACGCAGGCATGATGGATTTATTTGGTATTGCTGTCGAAGAGAATACAGAAGATGCCTACAAAGACATTGGTATTCAGCATGAGTGGTCCGGGCGTCAGCGTCTAGACGGTGAAAAAGACACGTTAGGTCTGTATGTCACAGGTCACCCGATTGATGAATACGAAAAAGAAATTCGCCGTTTCGCCCGAGCAAAAATTGTTGATTTACAACCTAAGCGTGGCGATACCCAGATCATGGCAGGTTTGATTGTTGATTTACGCGTAACGAAAAGTAAAAAGGGCGGGAACATCGCCTTTGTTACGCTAGACGACCGATCGGCGCGTATTGAAGTGACGGTTTTTCCGGATAACTACGACAGTTTTAAACATGCCATTGTGAAAGACGAAGTGGTCGTGGTGGAAGGTGAGATTACAGTGGATGGGTTCCGTGGTGGACAAAAAGTCATTGCTCGTAATATCTTAGACATCCCTCAAGCGCGTGTTCGTTATGTTGAAGCATTGCGTATTCAATGGACGTCTGACACAGTAACGCCTCGTGATATACAGACGTTAGCGAACCATATGAAAGCGTATCGTGGTGATGGCTGTGATGTGGTGGTGCACTTTGATATGGACCAAGCTTGTGGCGATGTTCGTTTAGGGGCTGAGTGGAAAGTGCGGCCGGATGATGAATTAATTCATCAACTGCAGAAACAATACGGTAAACAAAATGTCCAGTTAGTGTATACTTAGTCTCATTTAACAATTTTGAAATAGAGTACAACGTAGAGACATGCTTGATAGAGCTATGGAGCGAATGGCTTCTGGTCTTTTGTCTTTGAATTTGATGGCAACCAAACAGTAGTGTAATTAAACATGAATTTAAATTATCTCCCTTTCGAGCAGCCGATTGCTGAGCTCGAACAAAAAATCGAAGAGTTGCGTTTAGTCGGCAACGATAACGAACTTAACATTAGCGATGAAATCAGTCGCCTTGAAGACAAAAAAGTAGCGCTTACTAAAAGTCTATTTAGTAACTTAGGGGCTTGGGAAGTCTCTCAGTTAGCGCGTCATCCAAAACGCCCGTACACGCTTGACTACATTAAGCATGTTTTTACCGACTTTGAAGAAATGCACGGTGACCGTCATTACGCTGACGACCGAGCGATTGTAGGCGGTATTGCTCGTTTAGAGGGGCGTCCTGTGATGATTATTGGTCATCAAAAGGGTCGCGAAGTAAAAGAAAAGGTGCTTCGTAACTTTGGTATGCCTCGTCCAGAGGGTTACCGCAAGGCGTTGCGTTTAATGGAAACCGCAGAACGTTTTAATATGCCGATTGTGACGCTTATTGACACACCTGGCGCTTACCCTGGTATTGGTGCGGAAGAGCGTGGTCAAAGTGAAGCAATAGCCTTTAACCTAGCTGCTATGTCTCGTTTAAAAACACCGATTATCTCCACGGTTATTGGTGAAGGAGGTTCCGGTGGTGCCTTGGCAATCGGCGTCTGTGATGAGCTGATGATGATGCAATACGGTACCTACTCAGTGATTTCACCAGAGGGTTGTGCGTCTATTTTGTGGAAGAGTGCGGATCGCGCTTCTGATGCGGCTAAGGCTATGGGTATTACCGCACCGCGTCTTCAAGAGCTGGGTCTGGTTGATACGATTATCCCTGAGCCATTAGGCGGTGCGCATACGGCCCATGAGCAAGTTGCACACAGTTTGAAGCAAAATATCCTTGCCGCGCTTGATAGAATGGAAGCCTTAACGACTGAGGAGCTCTTGGCTCGTCGTTACAATCGTTTAATGTCTTACGGTCTATAAACGCAAGTTACATGTAAATTTACGTTATATGGAATAAAGTTTTTATTAAAAGCCTCCTTTGTACGGAGGCTTTTTTGTTTTTCTATATATTGTTCCGCTGTAAACAGTCGAGTGCACGATGAGCCTTTCAACAAGATTACCTTTAACCTCTTCATCATCTTTGCAGTTTAATAAGCAATGGCTGGATGCTTTGTTCAGCGAGAATCATCCGGTCTATCTTGGCTTTAGTGGTGGTATTGATTCCCATGTTTTATTGCACGCTCTTGTTCAGCCGCTTTCAGAGTCGCAAAAGGCGGCGCTAACAGCGATTCATGTACATCATGGTTTAAGTGACCATGCTGATGATTGGTTGCACCACTGTGAGCAGGTTTGCCAGACCTTGGGCGTGCGGTTTGTTTCACAGAGAGTGACGCTCGAATCACAGACCTCAATTGAAGAAGCCGCTAGAAATGCACGTTATCAAGCGTTTCAGGACATTATGGCTGGACAGGGGAGCTTATTATTGGCGCACCACGCTGGCGATCAAGCGGAAACGGTTTTATTTCGTTTACTGCGTGGCACCGGTGGTAAAGGGTTATCTGGTATCCCTTACCAGCGAGTGTTGGCTGGTTCCGAGGCAAGGTTAATACGACCTTTTTTGGGGGTCGATAAAAAAGTACTCCAGGATTACGCCCAACAGAATTGCTTACACTGGGTAGAAGACGAGTCTAATAGTGACGAACGCTTTACGCGAAACTTTTTACGCCGTCAGGTAATGCCCGTATTGAAATCACGCTTTGCGCACATGGAACAAAGCATTGGCTCAACAGCACAGCGTTTAGCAACGGATTATGCCATGTTGTCCAGGTTTGCTCACCAGCAGCTCGATATTTGGTGTGATGCTTCTGGTGGGTTGCCTTTGCGCTGTATTGCCGATAAACCGAGAGAGGAGCGTCTTTTTTGGTTACGCCATTTCTTATCACGCCAGCATGTCTCTTTTCCCCATGCTCAGTTAGAAAGTGTTGATGGAATGTTCTTTTCTGCAAAAGACAAACAACCCACGTTTAAATGGCTGAATGGACGGCTTATGCGTCATCTTGATGTTCTGTATTTGTTGCCGCCAGATCTGCCTGTAGTGGTAGGTGAATTGCCTAATAATACGGTGTTACAGCGTTCTTTTGATGAGATTCAGGTGCAAGGTACAGGGCGCTGTCAGTTGATAGCACGGCCGCAAGGTATCAGCTTGTTAATGCCAAACGGACACAGCCGCAAACTTAAGAAATGGCTTAATGATTGGCAAATACCAAGTTGGTGGCGAGATCATCTTCCTTATATTTGTGAAGAGGGTCAGTTAGTGGCGATTGGTGATATTTGGTGTCATCCTGCTTGGCCTGGCAAGGTATCTTGGCAAAGAAAGCCTGGATTGCCTTTCTTTGTGAACTCTTAGTGCATTGAGTGCGTAATTAATGCATCAAAAAAGGAGTGTTGCCATGCTATTAAAAGAACTTAAAAAGCTCACCCACATCGACAAAGTAAGACTTCATTCTTTGGAGCCAAGTTTGTATCAACTGTCTGTAGAGATAGACGGGCAAGAGCATTACGTAAAAAATAACAAGGGTCGCTTTTTGACGAGTCATAATAAGCTTGAGTTGCAATCGTTGTTCAAAGATAAAACGGTAGGGGCTATGGTGCTGTGTCATCAAAGTGCTTATGACGAAATGGTAGGGCATCCGCCAAGTGGCGGAAACAGTCTTGAAGTGCCGCTTGGAAATACCGATTTGGCTTGGCGGAACTAAAGCTAATTTGTTTCTAGGGAGCGTTTTACAGGCTCTAGAAACAACAAAGCCCTAACTAAGTAAACAGTTAGGGCTTCATCTAAATGGTACCAGTAGGCGGACTCGAACCGCCACGCCTTTCGGCAACGGATTTTGAATCCGTCGTGTCTACCAATTCCACCACACTGGCCTTGAAAAAGGTGAGGCACATTCTATGGTTTTTTTCGTGGCTGTCAATCAATTGCGGAAAATAAATCGTATTATTTTAAGCAATTGAGTGTGTCACTTCATCAGACCAGATTATCGCGTCTAAAAAAGCTCGGTTAAGTAGACTTCTCTGCGACGCTGTCATCGCTGCCATGCCCTCCCAGTTTTGCTCTTCACAGTCTAGAGTGTGTTTCAGGTAAGCTCCCCATTCCCCCGTGTAAGAAAAGATGGCATCGCGTATTGATTGATCTAAAGCGATTTGCGACAGCGCAACCGATTTTTCAACATGAAAAACAGCGTCTATGCCAGACATCAAGCCCACCATAAAAGCCGATTCACTGGTGTTAGAGCCATTTTGTATAGCGAGTAGCTGACAACAACGCCCCCTGGTCAGTAAGATTTTCAACAGCGCTTTAGGTTGATTCGTCGATGACGTTAAAGTGATGAGCAGTGTCCATTTTTTTAGCTGTGTTAGGCCTAAAAAAATGACCGCCTCCTTAATTGAGGTAACGGTTTTGCTGATGCCACATACTGGGCTGTTGAGAATACGCAAAAGTTGATAAGACAGCTTAGGGTTTTTCTCAACTAAGGCGCTGATCGTTTCAACACTGATATTGCTGTCTTGTAATGCGTTGAAGAGCTCGATGGCTCCGTGAGTAGCAGAGTCTATTTTTTTACCCTTCACTATTTCGGGCCGCTGTAGGAAATAGCCTTGAAATAAATCGAAGCCAAGTTGTTTGCATTGCTCAAACATGGTGGAGTCTTCCACCTTCTCGGCTAACAAAATGAGTCCTCTCGCTTTTAATGCTCTAATATCTTCAAGGTATTTATTTGGCGGCGTTTCTAATACGTCGACTTTTATAATGGATACCCAAGGTAGAAGAGCGTCATAATCAGCATTGAATTGATAGTCATCCAAAGCGAATCGATAACCTGCGGCTTGCCACTTTTTCACAGCCTCAACAAAGTCGGGTGTAACGGTTTGGCCTTCGATAATTTCAATGTAAACCGTATCGGGTGCAATCGGAAAAAAAGCATCAGAAAGTATAAGCTCCGTTGTCATGTTAACAAAGAGGGGTTTTCTTAATTGCAGTTCGAGTTGAGTGATTCCAATACAAAGATTCACGAGTACTTGGCTGGTGGCCGCCTCGGCGTTGGTGACATTGGCTTGTTGGGTATCTTTGTCACGAAACAGTAGCTCATAACCAAATATCTCTTTGGTGCGTTTGATAATAGGTTGTTGAGCCATCATTAGATCATCCAGTACCGTTGGAAACTCGATCATATGTCTCTCTTTTCTCACACTTTTGGGTGGCTGAAGCATTAAATAACAGTCAATGAAACCACAGGCTTCGTATTTATGGCAATGAACAGACAGAGAGATTTTTGTATCGAATGACAACATTTGTGCAGTGTTTTGTATTAAAAGTGTTGAAAGGTATTGACAGTCTCTAAAAGCAAATCTAAAATTCACCTCATCAACTAAGTCATTGATTTTCCCAAGACATTTTTGTCTGATCATACGTTATGGGGCCTTAGCTCAGCTGGGAGAGCGGTTCGCTGGCAGCGAACAGGTCAGCGGTTCGATCCCGCTAGGCTCCACCATAACTTTGTTATTTCATTCTTAAAACACCTCCTGAATCTCATCCTAAAAAACACCTCTTTGCTGTGTTTTGCCAACCTGTTTTACGCTACTCTTTGTGTTTGAGCCATCCTATTGTTTTGGCCAATCTTGATAGAAGGACGCGTGCATGTTTCAACTTTATACAGGCAACCGGTTAGAGGATTTAGCCGTTTTGCTGGCAAAAATTTTATCCATTTCACCACCTGATAACCCTTTTGACGACGAGCACATCTTAGTGCAAAACCCAGGAATGGCGCAGTGGCTCAAAATGTTTATTGCCGACTCTCATTCTATTTCAGCAGGGCTCGCTTTTCCTTTGCCCTCTACGTTTGTCTGGAATACTTTTAAGCAGACTCTCAAGGATATCCCATCACAAAGTGAATTTAATAAGCCCTTTCTAGTCTGGCGTTTGATGCGTTTGCTGGACACTCGCCTTCAAGAGCCAGAATTTCAAGCTTTACATTGGTATCTTGAAGAAGACGACACCCAGATCCGACGTTTTCAGTTGTGCAGCAGTATTGCCGATATTTACGACCAATACCTTGTTTATCGGCCCGATTGGATTAAGGTCTGGGAGGCAAATGATCAAAGTGATCCAGTGTTAAACGCTTTGTTTGAACAGCAACCTTGGCAAGCGATTTTGTGGCGCGACTTGGTTGCCGATGTCAGTGAGCAAGGGACGTCTCTTTATCATCGTGGCAACCTAATTGAAGCATTAAAAGAAGCCTCGCAATCCTCCTCTCGACCGACCGGTATTCCCGAACGGATCTTCATTTTTGGCGTCTCCTCTCTGCCTCCTAATACCCTAGAGTCATTACGTGTATTAGCAGAATCAGGCTGGATTGATGTGCATCTTTTTCTACAAAACCCCTGTCAGTTCTATTGGGGTGACGTGGTGGATAAGCATTACTTGGGCCGTCAAATTAAACGTCAAAACCTAAAGCCAGGCTTAAGCACAGAGACTCTGCATTTAGATGCCAACCCTTTACTGGCCAGTTGGGGGCGATTAGGGCGCGATTATATTGCGCAGTTGCAAGACATGGCTGACGACGAGTTAGCTGTCTTTGAAGACTATCTAACCACTCAGTCCGGTACATTACTGCACTGGATACAGCAAGATGTGCTGACACTTGAAAACCACGGCTCTCAGCAAGAAAGAGACAGCACAATAACACGCGCAGACTATCGTCACCTTATTGATGAGCAGGATCAAAGCGTACGCATGCATTTGTGTCACAGTGCTTTACGTGAAGTGGAAGTGTTGCACGATCAACTTTTGGATATGTTTGAAAAAAACTCAGATTTAACACCGAAAGATATCATTGTTATGTTGCCAGACGTTAATGCTTACAGCCCTTTTGTGAAAGCGGTCTTTGGTCAAGGCAAGGGTGCAAAGCGTATTCCTTTTGCTTTGATTGACCAATCAGGGGGAATGGAAAACCCTGTTGTGGACGCTTACTTGTATTTGTTAGGGCTGGCTGACAGTCGTTTTACACTGTCTGAATTGATCAGTGTGTTAGAAGTGCCTGCCGTTTTGGCGCGTTTTGAGTTAACCGCGGAGGAGCTTGAGCGCATTCGCCAGTGGGCCTCTGAAGTAGGAGTCCGTTGGGGGTTAGACGGAAGAACGGCACAGCATCACGACCTTCCGGTACAAGAAACCCATACATGGCTTAATGGTGTTCGACGCATGTTACTTGGCTATGCCATGGGGCACGATCACATCTGGCAAGATACCTTAAGTTACGGTGATGTAGAGGGCTTAGAAGCCTCTGTTGCCGGTAAACTGGCCGAGTTTATTGTGGCGATTGAAGACACACAAACCGGTTTAATGAAATCGTTAACGCCAAACGAATGGATTGAGACACTGTATTCTTTGTCAAAGCGGTTCCTTTTATTGGACGAAGACGACTCGTTTGACACCTTGCTGACCACACAGCTTGATGCATTAACGCAACAGTGGCAACAAGCGCATTTTGAGGCGGTATTAGATCAACAAGTGGTACGACAATTATTGTCGCCTATGTTACAAGAATCCCAAGGTGGTCAGCGTTTTCTCGCAGGACGAGTGAATTTTTGTACTCTGATGCCGATGCGCTCTGTGCCCTTTAAAGTGATTTGTGTGTTGGGTTTAAACGAAGGCGATTACCCGCGAAGTGTCGCGCCGGTGGGTTTTGACCTCATGGTTGGACAGTATCGTAGTGGTGATCGAAGCCGACGGGAAGACGATAAGTATCTCTTTCTGGAAGCTTTAATGTCAGCGCGAGATTGCTTTTACCTCAGTTACGTGGGGCGCAGTATTCAAGACAATAGTACGAAAAACCCTTCTATTTTAGTCAGTGAGTTACTGGAATACATCGGTCAAAGTTGTGTCTATCGCGAGGATCAAGCGCTGTTACCAGAGAAAGCACAAGCGGCTTTGTTGGAAAAATTAATGGTCGAGCACCCGCTGCAACCCTTTAATTCAGCTTATTACACCGCTCCTAATCAAGAAGGTGTCACCTTAGAACCTTCACGATTGTTTAGTTATGACAAGCAATGGCTACCTGCTTTGTTGAGTGTGAAAATTGAACGAGATACTAAAATAACGCCGCTAGAAGGGCTAGAGCAGTCACATTTGACGTTAGCTTTGGATGAGTTGTCGCGTTTTATCACTCACCCCGCACGATACTTTACGCAACGTCGGTTAAAAGCCTATTTAAGTGTTAAGTCAGAGGAGGAGTTAGAAGACGAACCTTTTGCTTTGGATAAGCTAGCAGGCTATCAGCTTCGCGACGAACTCTTGCAGTCCATGTTAGAGGGCGGTGAGGAAGCATTTATCCAACGCTTGTCGTTGATGGGGGCATTACCTTATGGCGCGATGGGGCGCTTGGCATTGAAGCAAAGCCAAAATCAATGTCGGCAGTTATGTTCGATTTTGCAAGGTTACGCCCTTGAAAGCCAAGCACCCATTGAAGTGAATGTGAACTTAGGCAGTTTGGTATTGCAAGGATGGGTCGATTTACCTACCACCACTACTCGCCTGTCTTATCGACTGGGTGGTCTCTCTTCTTATCAAACCATGTCGTTTTGGATTGAACATCTGGCGCTATCGGCCCAAGGCACCCCTAAAGAACATCATCTTATCAACTTAACCAAAGAGGGCGTGTTGGAACAACGGGGTTTTATGGCCGTGTCTCAAGCCGAAGCGAGCCAGTATCTTTTGGATATGTTGGCGCTCTTGCAAACCGGTTTGTGTCAGCCTCTAATCCTGCCATCAAAGAGTGCCGATGCGTGGTGTAAGAGTTTTTGTGCGAAGAAAACCTATGAAAATACCGACAAAGCTTGGGAAAAAGCCTTCAAAATATACCACGACAATGACAGTGCTTTTACCGAAAGCGAAGTGAATGACGCTTACTGGCAACGCTATTTTCCTAATCTAAACGATCATCAAGATCTTTTTGTCAGTCTGTGTGAACAGGTCTGGTTGCCAATGCATCGTCATTTGGAGGTATTTGAATGAGTACATTAAATAAGCCTTTATCCTCGGGTGAATTGACCACAGAAATGCTCGACGCATTGACCTTTCCGTTATTTGGTAAACGCTTGATAGAAGCCAGTGCGGGGACCGGAAAAACGTACACCATTGCCAATTTATATTTGCGCTTGTTGGTGCCAACAGGACAAGAAGAGGATTTAGATCACCCTTTAACGGTCGATCAAATCCTGGTCGTGACCTTTACGGAAGCGGCTACCGCAGAGCTAAAGGCGCGGATTCGTGCGCGGATTCGAGTCGCACGCAAAGCCCTGATGTTAAAAACCAGTCAAGATGCTTTTTTAGTGGACTGGATGGGTGCAATGACCGATGTGCAACAGGCCGACGCGATCGAAAAATTGCTTTATGCAGAAAAACAAATGGACGAAGCCGCGGTGTTTACCATCCATGGTTTTTGTCAGCGTATGTTGAGTCAAAATGCCTTTGAAAGTCGCATGTTGTTCCAGCAAAGTATCGAAACGGACGAACAGGCTCCGCTTTTGTTAGCGGTAAAAGATGTCTGGCGCAGTGTGTTTTATCCGTTAGATGACACGAAAGCGGCGCTGATTCAGCCGATTTGGTCATCGCCTGAGGCGCTACACAAAGACCTTTATCTATTGAATAGCCAACCCGATGCCAAATTGGTGGTGCCCGATTACGATTGGGAAAGTGCGTTGAGCCATGCGCAAACCGTGATGGTTAAGGTCAAAGCCATGTGGCTGGCAGAATCGCAAAATATTATTGATGCCCTAGAAAACAGTGGGATTAAGCGTACTTTTTGGAGAAAAGACCCTTCCAAAGACATTCAGTCAATCAGTGCATGGGCGAATTCATCCCGTTTTGAATTGGATAAAAGCCTCGAGAAATTTGATGCAGCGGAACAAAGTCTGAAATTAAAAAAAGGCGGTGAACCGCCTTGTCATGAATTTTTTACTTTGGTGCAAGTATTGCGCGACAGCTTCCCAGACTCAGGGCGATTAAAAGCCGTATTGCTGGCGCAACTCTGGCAGAAAACCCAAGAGCGCATGATGCGTTGGAAGCGCAGTACGCAATCGCTTACTTTTACTGACTTGCTTACTTCTCTCGATGCGGCGTTGGCAAAAGATGAGGCAGGCAAACTGGCGCAACGTATCCGACACCTGTATCCGATTGCGTTAATTGATGAGTTTCAAGATACGGATGCCGTGCAATATCGTATTTTCTCGACCATTTACCAGGCCGCCACTACCGACCAAAACGCGTTAGGTCTGATCATGATTGGTGACCCCAAACAGGCAATTTATGCCTTTCGTGGTGCAGATATCTATACTTACTTAGCCGCTAAGAAGCATGTTCATGGTGTGTATTCTCTGGCAACCAATTACCGTTCGTCCGCTGCCATGATTCAAGCAGTAAATGGTTTATTTAGTACGCAAAAAGCCCCTTTTCGCGTACCGGGCATCCCTTTTGTTGAAGTGCAAGACCGTGGTGTCGAAGGGGGGTTTAGGCGCCAAGGGGAAACCCAGGCTGCGTTGCAATTTTTGTATTTAAAAAGTGATGAGCCGGTTTCAGCCAAAGAGTACCGGATACAAATGGCGGAATCTTGTGCGGCCCATGTCCATGGCGTGTTATTAGAAGGTCAAAAAGGCACGACTTTTATTGGTGAACAAGGGGTAAGACCCAAAGATATTGCCTTGTTGGTGACAAACTTTACGCAAGCCGATGCGTTAAAAGATGCCCTGCGTCAGCGAGGTATCGCCAGTGTGTATTTGAGTGATAAAGGCTCAGTGTTCGAAACGGTCGAAGCGCGCGAGTTGTTAATTGTACTGACGGCAATCTTATCCAATGGGCAAGAGTCCAAGCTTCGTTCTGCGTTGGCGACCCGTTTGGTGGAATGGTCGTTAGAGGAACTGGACACACTGAATCACGACGATGTGGTATATGAAAAGTGGGTTCAGGCGTTTCGTCATTACCTAGAGGTTTGGGATAAGCAAGGTTTATTGCCTATGCTGCGTGAGTTTATGGAAGACGTGGCTCTGGCGACGAATATGCTCAGCCGATTAGGTGGTGAGCGCCGTCTGACCGATTTCTTGCACCTAACTGAAAAGCTTCAACAAAAGTCACTTGAGCTGGATTCAAAAGAAGGTGTGTTGCGTTATCTGAAACTGGCGCTGCAGAATCCTAACGGCGACAGTGATGAACAGAAAATTCGCCTTGAAACCGACGCTGAGTTAGTGCGGATTGTCACCATTCATAAAAGTAAAGGCTTGGAATACCCCATTGTGTATTTGCCTTTTGCTTTTACACCGTATCGTGATCAAGGTTCTTCGGCTTTGTATCATGATCATGAAGAGCAGCTGTGGATTGCAATCGATCCAGAAGAAGAGCAAAAAGAGCAACATAAAGAAGAGTTGTATGCGGCAGAAATACGTTTGGCGTATGTGGCGTTAACCCGTTCAAAAGAAGCCTGCTTTATTGGCGTTATGGAGGTGGGTAAAGCGGCGACGCAAAAAAACAGTGCGAGTTCTGATGTTCATTTAAGTGGTGTAGGGGCTTTGATTGCGGAGGGTGAGCGGATGGAAGCTGGGGACTTGTATCCGAGTTTGCAAACATTATGCGAATGTTATTCCACCAAGCAAATGATGCTGGTGGATCTTTCGAGCAGTCCTGAAATCTTGCCTCGATTTGAGATGCTGTACACTGCGCCCAGTTCGCCTCAAGCCCGTCTTTTTTCTGGTCGAGTAGAGCGTGACTGGTGGGTAGGCAGCTACTCGTCTTTGGTGGTAGAAGAAAAGGGTCACCAAGATGAAAGCTTGCCTGGCTTGGATGAAATGACACAAGTGGCTGACCCTCTGGCGTTAGGTGAAGAGGGGGACACGCAGGAGAAATTAGAAAAAGACAGCACGCCTGAGCCTGATCGGTTCAACTTTCCTAAAGGGGCCAATCCAGGCACTTTTTTACATGACACACTGGAAGGCAAAGCGTTACAGAGTGTCGTGTCTGATCCCACGTTTAAGGATTTGTTAAAAAACAGTCACCAATCGTTAATGGCACAATTTTACCAACGTCACGATTTTGGCGACTGGCAAACGGTGCTGGAAAATTGGTTGCCAGATATCATCAACACAGAGCTGATACCGGGGATGAGTTTGGGACAATTGTCCCCTAAAGCGTGCCGTAAAGAGCTGGAGTTTTTTATTCCAGTAGAAGGGATGAATGCTTTGCAACTTGATCGCATTGCAAGGAAATATGATGAGGTTTCCCGAGTGGCGCCAAGCATACAAGATCGCCCGTTAAGAGGGATGTTAAAAGGCTTTATTGATTTATTGTTCGAATGGCAGGGTCGTTATTACGTATTAGACTACAAGTCCAATTACTTGGGAGACAGCACTGACGACTATGAGCCAGACAATCTAGTACAGGCCATGGCTGAGCACAGATACGACCTTCAGTATCAGCTTTATACTTTGGCTCTGCACCGACTTTTGAAGCAACGTTTACCGCATTATGACTATGACAAACACGTGGGTGGCGTTCTCTATTTGTATTTACGTGGTATGACGGTAGGACAACAAACTGGGATTTTTCAAACGCGTTTACGTCTTGAGCATGTGAATGCGCTCGATGAATTATTCCGTGGTGAGTTTTCCAACAACACCCCAGAGGAGGCAGTGCAATATGGACTTTTCTAATCAACTTGATTTATTAAATGCGCTAGATCAACCGGCACTTTCTGATCAGAAGCATGAGTCTGATTTGCTGACTCTGTCTTTTTTACAGCGTAAAGGGGTTTTGCGACCGATTGATCGGCAGTGGGTTGAGCAATTAAGTGAAAAAGCTGGGGAAGACCGTTTCGCTGTTTTAATCGCCGGAGCGTTGTGCAGTGCTTACTTAGGTGAAGGGCACATTTGTATTGATTTGGCGACACTCTGGAAGACACCACCGGAAGGCATTGATCGAGCCCGATTTTATCGTTCTTTTACTGCAGAGGGATTAGACAGCGTATCAAGTTGGTGTGAATTGCTCGCAAGCAGTACGCTTGTTACGTGCGTTGATGAATGCACAGGGCCTACTCAGCGGCCTTTGGTATTAAAGGGAACGAGACTGTATTTATTTCGTTATTACCAGTATGAACAACAGGTGTTGCAGTATCTCAACCATAATATGACGGTGACGCCTTTTGATGTGGATGCAAATTTACTTGCGACACTTTTTCCTAACCCGATCGTTCACGATCATGTGGATTGGCAAAAGGTCGCTGTGGCGAACGCCGCGAGCTTGCCTTTTTCTGTGATCAGCGGTGGGCCGGGAACCGGAAAAACCACCACTGTCACCAAGCTTTTGGCGTTGCTGGTGGCGCAGTCTTTGGCTTTTTCTGAATCGGCGTTAAACAAACCATTACGGGTTGAATTAGCCGCGCCAACCGGCAAGGCCGCTGCGCGGTTAACGGAATCCATTGCGAAAGCCAAAGCGTCTTTGCCTTTAGATGACCGCATAAAAAGTGCGATTCCAGAACAAGCCACAACACTTCATCGGTTGTTAGGCAGTGATTTTGGCCGCAGTCGCTTCAAGCACAATAAAGATAACCCCTTACATTTGGATGTTCTTTTGGTCGATGAAGTGTCTATGGTGGATTTGCCCATGATGGCGAAACTGATCGATGCCTTGCCATCTCATGCCCGTTTGATTTTACTGGGCGACAAAGACCAACTTGCTTCCGTCGAAGCGGGCAGTGTGCTTGGTGATTTATCCGCCGGTATTGAGAACGCTTATTTTCAGCCAGAATGGGGGGCTTATTTGACCAAGCTGACGGGTGAGAACCTAATGCCTTTCGCCCGCTCTTCTGCGCCACCTATTAGCCGAGCGTTGACCTTGTTGCGCACCAGTTATCGTTTTGATGCTAACAGTGGTATTGGGTATTTAGCGAAGTCCATGAACGCAGGGGACGCACAGGGAGTATTAAGGTGTCTTCAGTCTGATTTTGATGACATAGCATGGCGTGAGCCTGTAGAAGGTCAAAAGAGTGCAGATATTGGCACACTGGCAAAAGGCTACGACGATTATTGGGAAGCGGTGCGCGTAGGAAAGAATATTGCGGACTTGTATCAGGTGTTTTCGCGTTACCAAATTTTAACGGCGGTTCGCCAAGGGGAGTTGGGTGTTGAAAAAGTCAATGCTCAGTTAGAGCAGTATTTTTATCGCAGAGGGCGAATGAAAGACCCTCACGTCTGGTATCCCGGCAAAGCCGTTATGTTAACGCGTAACGATGCAGCCCTTGGTTTGTTTAATGGCGATATCGGTCTGTGCATGCCGGATGAGTCAGGTCGACTGCGTGTTTGGTTTTTGCAGGCAGATGGCGACTTTAAAGGGTTGCTGCCCAGTCGTCTAGGGGAGTTTGAGGTGGTGTTTGCAATGACAGTACATAAGTCTCAAGGGTCAGAGTTTGAGCGTGTTGCTTTGTTGCTTCCCTTGGTTCCTTCTCCTGTTTTAACGCGAGAGCTGCTTTATACAGGCATTACTCGGGCTAAATCAGAATTTACCCTTTGGGGGTCACGCCAATTGATTCGAACGGCAGCACAGACGCAAATAGAGCGATATTCAGGACTGAGCGACGCACTTTGGTGCCGGTGATATGGTTTTTTGTCGAATTGTGATCTTTTTGTGGACACTGTTTGCATTATTATTACGCATTATATAGTCTCTGAACTGTTTTGGTGCGAGAGTGTGGTGTGGATGTTTCCATTAATAGTGTATTTGTTTGTTTTTTAAACGAAATATATCTCTTTTTTGGCACAGTTTTTTCATATGTATTAACAGAGCAAAAAATCATCCAAGTCCTGTGATGATTTTTTGTCGCCTCTTATCTTCGCCATTATGTGTTTTATTACGCTGGCACCTGTCTCATTTTTTTTGATTCACGTTTTAAAGCTAATACGAAGAGACAGTCATAAGCATTCATTTTATATTTAAGGAAACTGTTATGAACAAAATACGAGAGACAGCACTGGGGCTTATGTTAGCTTCTAGTACCAGTGCTTTTGCAGAAGAAACCGGTTCGTTTAAAGAGACCGTTGCTTCATTCAGCAGTACAGTAGATGGCTTTTTTAGTGATTACACAGGATGGTTTGTCAGCTTAATCTTTAAGAGTGTACCGGTAGGCGAAGCCAGTTTTCCTCTTATTGTGGGTTGGTTGTTGTTCGCTGCGTTTATTTTTACGCTTTATTTTGGTTTTGTGCAGTTTAGACAGGTGGGTCTGGCGATCAATATTGTGAAAGGGAAATACACCGACCCCAACGCTAAAGAAGACGGTGAGGTTTCTCATTTTCAGGCGTTAACAACGGCACTTTCCGGGACGGTTGGTCTAGGTAATATCGCAGGTGTGGGTGCGGCTCTTGCCATTGGTGGCCCTGGTGCGACGTTTTGGATGATTCTATGTGGCTTGCTCGGTATGGCGTCTAAGTTCTGTGAGTGTACATTAGGTGTGAAATACCGAACAGTTCTGCCTTCTGGTGTTGTGTCGGGTGGTCCAATGTATTACCTAAGCCAAGGTCTAAAAGAAAAGGGTCTAGGCGGTTTAGGTAAAATTCTGGCCGTCGCTTTGCATTGACGTGTATTCTTGCTGCATTGGGTGCGGGTAACATGTTCCAAGCGAACCAAGCTCACGCCATGTTGTCTTATGCCTTTGATGTGCCAAGTGAGTTTGGCGTTATTACCGGCCTTGTTTTAGCGGCATTGGTGTTTTCAGTGATTGTAGGAGGAATGCCTTCTATTGCATCTGTAACAGAAAAAATTGTTCCATGGATGGCGGCTTTATACGTTGGTATGGCGTTGATCGTTATTATTTCGAATATTGGCCAAGTGGGTGCTGCGTTTGGGGCGATTATCGAAGGGGCTTTCACCGGAGCCGGTGTTGCCGGTGGTTTTATTGGTGCGCTTATCCAAGGTTTGAAACGTGCAACCTTCTCTAATGAAGCAGGGGTTGGTTCTGCTGCGATTGCTCACTCTGCGGTAAAAACCAAAGAGCCTATTACGGAAGGTCTAGTATCACTGTTAGAGCCGTTTGTTGATACGGTTGTGATCTGTACTATGACCGCTTTAGTTATCACTATTGCTGGTTTAAATGTGGGGCCATACGATGGTTCTGGTCTAACGGGTGTGACGCTCACTGCAGCGTCTTTCACAGAAACGGCGGGCATTTTTAAATACTTGTTGGCATTAGCCGTGGTATTGTTTGCTTTTTCTACGATGATTTCTTGGTCTTACTACGGTCTTAAATCATGGACCTATTTGTTTGGCGAAGGCAAAGGCCCTGAGTTAGCGTTTAAGCTTTTGTTCTGCCTTTTCGTAGTGATTGGTGCCACTATCCAGTTTGGTGCGGTCATCGATTTCTCTGACGCGGCCTTGTTTGCGATGTCTATTTTCAACATTGTTGGTTTGTACTTACTGATGCCTGTCGTGAAAAAAGAATTGCACTCTTTTATTGCTCGTGTGAAATCTGGTGAGATCAAAGCGTACAAAAAATAAAACAGTGACCTGGTGTGCTGTTTAACCACTTTGGTTTTCTAAAAGAGCCCACTTCGGTGGGCTTTTTTGTTGCGTTTTTATGTAAACACACACATGGGGTACTGAAATCATTATGAATGAGCACGATTCTTGTCTTGTCAGTTTGCAGCGTACTATTCTTAAAAATGGTCCAGAGTTTTTGTCCCATAAATTGGTGATAAAGGGGGATCTTGCTTATCTAAAGCCGACACTCAGCGCAATGTCGTTTTGCATGATTTATATCGTTGTGGGTGTTTTTTTGCTTGGCCTTGCTGTTCGTCTTTTGAGCTTTCCTGATCGTTATGATCTGGCGATTTTTCTGGGTGGCTTCGGTATTGCGATAGGGACGTTTGGTATGGCGCTGATCAAACCGTTTTTACGTCGATCGAGTTTTGATAAAGAAAAAAATAGCTTTAACAATCATAAAGATCGTAACGTGAAGCTAGGGCATATTGTGTCTTTGCAAATTAACAACAAGATTGTTCAAAGCAAACATGGCCTCAGCTATGGTTGTTATGAGTTGAATTTGCTGACGCAACATGGGCGTCGAATTAATATCTTAAACCACGGTGATGAACAGCAGTTACTGCATGATGCTGAGCAACTGGGGTATTTTTTACATGTTGAGGTAAAAGATTACCGACGGGAAATTATCTTATAGGGCTGGCGCTTTCTCTCTGTATTTTGTGCTAATGTAAGTGCGGATTTTGATATTACTTCATCTATTTTTGATATTGACTGATTATAGGAAAGAGATACTGCAATGGCCAAAGAAATTGTTCTAACGGGTGTTACTACCACAGGCACGCCACACCTAGGTAACTACGTGGGGGCCATTCGCCCTGCAATCGAAGCGAGTCGTCAAGACAACACAGAGTCTTATTTCTTTTTGGCAGACTACCATGCTTTGATTAAGTGCCAAGACCCAGAGCGTGTTAAGCAATCTCGTTTGGAAATAGCAGCCACTTGGCTAGCGTGTGGGTTAGATACAGACAGAGCGACTTTTTATCGTCAATCTGATATTCCTGAAATTGCGGAATTGAATTGGTTGCTGACGTGCGTGACGGCCAAAGGTTTGATGAATCGTGCTCACGCTTATAAAGGGGCCGTGGATGAAAACCTGGCTAATGAACAAGATCCTGATTTTGGTATTACCATGGGCTTGTTTTGTTATCCTGTATTAATGGCGGCAGACATCTTAGCGTTCAATGCCCACAAAGTGCCTGTTGGCCGAGATCAAATTCAACACATTGAAATGGCACGAGACATTGCAGGGCGTTTTAATCATCTATTTGGTGAGCGCTTTGTACTGCCAGAGGCGGTTGTTGGTGAAGAAGGCTCTATTTTAAAAGGGCTGGATGGCCGTAAAATGAGTAAGAGTTATAACAACACGATTCCGCTGTTTGATACCGAGAAAAAGCTACAAAAGGGTATTAATAAGATCAAAACGAATCTATTGGAGCCCGGTGAACCGAAAGATCCGAGTGACTCAACGGTATTTGATATTTATCAGGCGTTTGCGTCACAGGAACAAACAGCAGATATGCGTCAGAAATTTGCCGATGGTATTGCATGGGGCGAAGCAAAGAAGGAACTTTTCGCACTAGTAAACGGTCAACTAAGTGAACCGCGAGAAAAGTATCTTGAATTAATGGCGAACCCTGCTCATGTAGAAGAAGTTTTACAGGCAGGGGCCGAAAAAGCACGAGCTCGTGCTCGTGGTCTAATTGCAGATTTACGTCAAGCCGTAGGTCTAGTGAATTTTAAATAAAGGAGAGAGTTTGTGAAAACAACCGTATTTGCCATGTTCATGGCATTTGTTTTAGCAATAGGTGCCGGCGGTTACAGTGCTGACGTGCAGGCGAAAAAGTTTGGGGGCGGTAAAAGCTTTGGTAAAAGTTTTTCTGTTTCTAAGCCTAAAAGCGCTACTAATAGTACAAATAACACGACCAATGCCGCTGCAGGTGCGAAAAAACCTGGTTTCCTAGGTGGTTTAGGGGGGGGCTTGTTAGGCGGTCTCTTGTTAGGCGGCTTATTTGCTACGCTATTAGGCGGCGGTGCTTTCGAAGGCATTTCATTCGGTGATATTTTATTATTCGCTCTGATTGGCTTCTTGGTATACAAATTTTTCATTGCACCAAAACGACGTGCAGCCCAAGCACAGGCCAAAGCGGCTGGGACAAACAACATGTTCCGCGAAATGCCAAATTCAACTCGAGATAGTGTTCAGCCGTCACCTATGTCTGGTATGAGTGGTTTTGGCGCTGAGCCAGAGATCAAGCTACCACCGGGGTTCAATGAGCAAGCTTTTGTTGAAGAAGCGAAAAATCATTACATTACTTTGCAAAAGGCATGGGATGACAATAACTTTGATGAGATTCTTGATTATGTCAGCCCTGAACTTTACAACATGCTGGTCACAGAGCGTGCCACTCACGGTGATAACAAGCCTCGTACGGAAGTCATTTCTCTTATGGCGGAATTGGTTCGCGGTGAGTTTATCGGCTCGACAGCTTCTATTTCATTGAAGTTTTCTGGTTGGATTAAAGAAGGCGACGAAACGTCTGATACGAATGAGATTTGGCATTTAGAGAAAAACATGTCAGATGCAAAAGCCAATTGGACGATTGTTGGTATCCAGCAAGACAACTAATTGTTACTTAATTTTGCTCGTAGACTCATCACAAATTGTTGTAAGCTAAGACAATCTTGTGGTGAGTTTTTTTATGCCACGTTAATTAAATTGAATATGGATGTGAGCCATGTCTGAATTAGCACCGATTAAAGAAAACGGGAAATCCTTGTCTGAAAACAAGAAAGGTGAGTTGCTGCAGTACCTTACTTTTAAGTTGATTGATGAGACCTATGGCATCAATGTCATGCAGATTAAAGAGGTCTTACGTTACAGTGAAATAGCCCCCGTTCCAGGTGCGCCTTCTTATGTGCTAGGCATCGTTAATTTGCGTGGTAACGTCGTCACTGTGGTAGACACGCGTGTGCGGTTCAGTTTGCCTGAGTGCACGATTTCTGACGACACGCGCATCATTATTATCGAACATGATGGTGAGCAAGTGGGCTTGTTGGTTGATGCTGTACAAGAAGTCTTTTACTTGTATCAAGGTGAGATCGAGCAAAGTCCAAGTGTCGGTAACGACGAAGCCTTGATGTTTATTCAGGGTGTGTATCAAAAAGACGAAGAGTTGGTTATTTTGTTGGAACTGGATCGTATGTTTGAACACAATGAAGCGCTTGGCATTGCTGCAATGAGTTAAGTGTTACGAATCCTTAAGAACACAAGCAAACCATCTGTACGATGGTTTTCTTGTTTTTAGCCCCTAAGGTATTTTTATTGCTCCCAATAAGCTTCTTCTAAGCTGTCTTCTCGCTCCGGCAAGCCACGTGATAAGCGTGATGCATTTTGTACTAATATTTCGTAACTGACGCGGTTGGCGTATTTACAGATTTGTGCAAAAGACGAGTAGGCCAGAAAGGGGGCAAGGTGTTTTGTTGAATTTGGCTGTGCTTCTTTGTGAAAATGATTGGCAGAAATATCATGCAGCAGAGCAGACAAGGCGCCATCACCTGCACCGTTGGTGTTGCGTATTTTCTCGGGGCCACCCAAGTAGGGGTCAATATGGGAAAAGACTTTAATGGGGTGTTGGCAAGCCGATTTTGCCATGGGGCGACTGAACTCCCAACGATTAAAATCAGCAAGATGACCTGATTTGATGGGATTGGTTGTTTCTCGTTTTAAGGCTTCCTCTGTGTGACCACACAAATACATACCTTCTGCACCTGCCGTTAGCAGCACCAGATCGACATGGTCTAGAATCCTATTTGCAGCTGCCAAGGGGTCAGACAACCCAGTTAGTGCCTCCGCTTCTGATTCATTCATGGCCAGTACCGTCACATACTCTTTGATGAGCTCTAATAATTCATCGCGATGCTCTTCCACCAAGTGTGTGGTGCCAAGCGTTAAAGCAACCGGTACGTTATGCTGGCGGGAATGTTTTAACGCCATTATCATGGCTTGCTTGATGGGCTTTGCTTGATGACGTAATGGGTAAGCGCAAGTCACCAAGGCTGCGGCACCGGCGACAATGCTTTCTGGAATATGATCGGTATTTAATTCGTCCATATCGCCCGGAGCAATGGCAAAAGTACGCTCACCGTCTGGTGTAATGAGGGTGATACCACGCCCGATATCCCCTGTGACGCCTTGTAAATGATTCATATCGACTTTGCTGCTGGTGTGGCAGATATAGTGGTAAGCTGGTGACCCTAAACCAATGTTGGCCGACATGACACCGAACAAAACTGACTTGTCATCGGCCAAGACGGAGTAGTTGTGAATCGTGTTGCCGATTGTGCCACCGGCAAAGTGATCAGAAATGCATTGTTCTGCGGTGAGCTCAGCAAAAATTTCAACCGCAGTGTCCGCGTCTACCAAGTTAGACAGCCCCTTTTTTATACTGAATTTATCTAGAAAGGCATCGGATACATTAGCGACAACATCAACGATGGTTTCGTCTAGTCCGACAATATAGGTGTCTTTATCGGGTTGTACTTCGGACGTGGGTAAAATAGGTTTGGGTTGAGAAACGGGGAAATAGTGTTTAAGTTTTCGTCTGCCAGGAAACTTCATGTTGATGCTCGTAAAGTAAGATTTTATGGAGTTTAGCAAAGAATGGACCGATCGGGCAGAATAGACCGTAAGGAAATTACGTAAAAATGAATGAATCAGAGTTAGATCGTTATAGTCGACAACTGTTACTGCCTAATTTTGACATCGATGGGCAGTGTAAACTGATGGCGTCTCATATCTTGGTGGTAGGGATGGGCGGCCTTGGTAATATTGCAGCCACTTACCTTGCTACGTCTGGAGTGGGAACACTGACGTTAGCGGATGGGGATCAGCTGGCGTTGAGTAATCTCCCGCGTCAGGTATTGTATGAAGATACTCAGATTGGGATGCATAAGGTCGCCGCTGCCGCAGAACAATTGGCTAAGAAAAATCCTCAGGTAAAAATACATACGATATTGGAATTTTTAGAGGATGAAGCGCTTCAGCGGGCGGTCGATGTGGCGGATGTTGTGCTGGATTGTACTGATAACTTTACTGCAAGAAAAAGTATCCATCGTGCCTGCTTGGCATCAAAAACACCGCTAGTCAGTGCAGCCGCTATCCGTTGGGAGGGACAGCTAGTAAATTTCTTATATCATCAACAGTCGTCGCCCTGTTATGAGTGCTTGTACCCTGATCTTGCTGATCAACAACTGAGTTGTAATGAGAGTGGTGTGATTGCGCCTGTTGTCGGTATGTTAGGCATTTTTCAAGCCCTAGAAGCACTTAAACTGGCAAGTGGTTGCGGTGAAGTAAAACACGGTTATCTTCGTTTATTTGATGGCTTTACAGGACAATGGCGAGAAATGCGCTTAACACAAGACCCAGAATGCTCAGCTTGCTCGCGTAAAACGGGTATTTAGTACCAATAGAGTTGAGCTATACGCATAATGAATATATTTCCCTAAGAATTTGACCGTATTTTCGTTAGAATTCACCTAACTTTTTAAAGGTTCCCGCAGTAGGGCCAAATGACTTTTTAACAGGAGCAACACAATGAGTGATGTAAAACACGCGAAATTAATGATTCTAGGTTCTGGCCCAGCAGGTTACACCGCAGCGGTTTACGCCGCGCGAGCCAACCTAAACCCTGTGATGATTACTGGTATGCAAATGGGCGGACAATTAACCACAACAACGGATGTCGACAATTGGCCGGGAGATGATCAAGGTGTACAAGGGCCTGAGTTGATGGATCGTATGCGTAAGCATGCGGAACGTTTTGAGACGGAAATTGTATTTGATCAGATTAGTAAGGTTGACCTACAAAATCGCCCATTTCGTTTGGAAGGTGACAGCGGTGTTTACACCTGTGACGCGCTAATTATTTCAACAGGGGCCAGTGCTCAGTATCTTGGCTTAGAAAGTGAGACTAAGTTCATGGGGCAGGGCGTGTCTGCTTGTGCGACGTGTGACGGTTTCTTTTATCGTAATCAAGACGTTGCCGTTATTGGTGGTGGTAATACCGCGGTAGAAGAAGCGCTGTACCTTGCCAATATTGCGAAAAGTGTGACGGTTATTCATCGTCGTGACACTTTTCGCTCTGAGAAAATTTTATCTGACAAATTGTTAGAAAAAGCCAAAAATGGCAATGTGAACATCGAATGGTTTTCAGAATTAGATGAAGTATTGGGCGATGATACCGGGGTAACGGGCTTACGTATTAAAAATACTCAAACAGGTGATACGAAAGAGCTCGCAGTGGCAGGTGTTTTTATTGCGATAGGGCACAAGCCAAATACTGACATATTCCAAGGGCAATTAGAGATGAGCAATGGCTACCTATCCGTTCAATCTGGCTCTCACGGTAATGCAACACAGACGAGTGTAGAAGGCGTGTTTGCAGCGGGTGACGTCTCTGACCATATTTATCGTCAAGCGATTACGTCAGCGGGTACAGGTTGCATGGCAGCGTTGGATGCTGAACGTTTCTTGGACTCTCAAGTATCTTAAGACGACGTTTGTTTCGAGCAAAAACAAAAAAACCGATGTGAATCGGTTTTTTTAGGTCTTTGAAAAACAGAGAAGTTATTTAGCGTTAAACGCAGCGATGCCTTCAATAATGGCTTTTTTCGCTTCATCAGCGTTTGCCCAGCCTTCTACTTTCACCCACTTGCCTTTTTCAAGCGTTTTGTAGTTTTCAAAGAAGTGTTCGATTTGGTCACGCAGTAGTTGAGGGATGTCATTGACGTCTTGGATATGACCGTATTCTTTACTGAGTTTTTCGTGTGGCACGGCCACTAACTTGGCATCCATACCGGCTTCGTCGGACATATTGAGTACGCCAACAGGGCGGCAGCGAATCACAGAGCCAGGAACAACAGGATAAGGCGTGATGACTAATACATCTACTGGGTCGCCATCATCGGCTAACGTGTCGTTAACATAACCATAGTTTGCTGGATAAAACATGGGTGCCGTCATAAAGCGGTCAACAACCAAAGCATCCATGTCATGGTCAACTTCATATTTTACTGGATTGGCTTGTGCCGGGATCTCAATGATAACGTTGATATCGTTTGGTGCATCTTTGCCAGCAGGGATTTTGTTATAGCTCATTATTGTCTCTTCCAATGTAGTAAATATGATCAGCATTATAAAAGTTAGATAAGCTCTGCGCTAGCGGAAGAGTGCTCCTATGAGTAATATTCACGATTTTGGCTAAATAAAATCAGCAAAAAAAGTCTGAAAGTGCGTTAACTTATTGCTTTCTTTCTGAATTTAGCTAGTCTTACGTAGTGATCAAAATATAGTCGCGAGGACAGAAATGACGAAATCTGAGCTGATAGAGTTGCTAATCGACCAGCAATCTCATTTGCCGGTGAAGGATGTAGAACAAGCTATCAAGGCAATGCTTGATCATATGTCGGATTCTTTGGCGAATGGAGAGCGCATTGAAATTAGAGGTTTTGGGAGTTTTTCATTGCATTACAGAGCACCTAGAATTGGCAGGAACCCAAAAACAGGCGATTCTGTTGAGCTAAATGCTAAATATGTCCCTCATTTTAAGCCTGGGAAAGAGTTGAGAGAGCTGGTGAATCTGCCAAGTAATGATACAAATGAACTTAACTAAATTGTTCTTTATGCCTCGAAATCTTATGGCTATAGCGGCATAATATCGTCATTCTATTTTTTGATAGGTTGCCTTATGCTTAAGTGGCTAAAAAGAATTGTCTCTGCTGTTCTTATTATCTTTTTTCTTGCTATTGGTGTGTTTTTCGCCATTCGAAACCCGCAAATTATCTCGCTTGACCTTGTTTTTTGGCAAGGTCCCGAGCTCAGTGTTGCGCTCTATATGATTCTCGCTTTTACTTTTGGGGCTTGTGTGGCATTGCTTATCAGTTCGGTTGCTTTTTTACATAATGAACGTCAGATAAGAGTGTTGACTCGTAAAAATGAGAAAGCGCGACAAGAAATTGATGCCTTAAGAAAAGCCTCCATTACGAAAGAGCTTTCTGTAGGCAAGGAGTAACGGCGTTGACCGAAGTGGGGTTATTTCTAGTCCTGTTCGTCGCACTCTTTGTCGGATGGATAATGGGTCGCAAAAATTCGACATTAAAAAATAAACCGCCAAAGAAAAGTATTCCGAAAGACTATTTTCGTGGTCTTAACCATCTTCTTAACGACCAACATTCTGAGGCAATAGATGCCTTTGTTGACTCGTTAGAGGTGAACTCTGAAACCTTTGATATTCACCTCACGCTAGGAAATTTATTTCGTAAAAAAGGTGAAATTCAAAAAGCCATTAATATCCATCAAAGTCTATTAGCGCGTCCTGAAATTTCTGAGCGTGAAATGCACATGGTGCAAATGGAACTGGCCAGTGACTTTATGTCGGCCGGTTTATTGGATCGTGCAGGGCGCTTGCTCCTCAACATGGCTTCTACGTCGCGTAAAACCGAATTTCAGTCTAAAATTCTTTCTTTGCTAGTGGATTTGTATGAGTTCGAGCAAAGCTGGGATAAAGCCATTCAAATAGGCGATGAGCTACTCAGGGAAACAACGAGTAAAAAAGAAGTGAAGCGACAGGCTCATTTTCACTGTGAGATGGCTCAGAATCTACAGAAAGATGAGTTATGGAAGCCGGCTTATCAGCATTACAAAGACGCATTAACCGTTGATCCGAGTTGCATCCGTGCCAGTATTGGGGCAGCAGATGTGCTAAGTGGACAAGGTCGACATCGTGATTCAATTAAAGAGCTAAAACACGCAGCAGAACAAGACCCTGAGTTTATTTCAGTGATTTTACCCAAGTTAAAAGAGTCTTATCAGAAAGTGTGGGGCAGTGGTGGTTATATTAAGTTTTTGCAGGAGTATAACCAGAAGAAACCGTCGACTGCGCTCATCGTTGCTTTGTCTCAACACTATATGGAAACAGATCCCGAGTACGCAGAGATGTTCTTAGTTGAGCAGTTGAGAAGACATCCCACTATTAAAGGTTTTAAGGAGTTAATCAGCTTACAACTGACTGACTCACAGGGCTACAATCAACAGCATCTGGCGGTATTATTTGAGTTGATTGATCAGCTTACTCAAGCAAAGCACAAATACCAATGTCGTCAATGTGGCTTCTCCGGTCATCAATTGCATTGGCAATGCCCGAGTTGCAAAAACTGGGGTGTAGTAAAACCCATTCACGGTTTAGAAGGTGAGTAGCCTTAAACCGTTCATTATTAACAACGAAGATTGAAACAAGAGGACACTGAATGAGCTGCCAATCCCCTATTGTGGTTGCCCTAGACTACCCAACCATGACGCAATCTATTGAGATGGCAAAACAACTTGATCCAAAACAGTGTCGAGTAAAAGTAGGAAAAGAGTTATTCACAACGTCTGGTCCTGTTATTTTAGACGAGCTCCATAAGTTAGGGTTTGAGGTATTTTTAGACCTAAAATTCCATGACATTCCCAATACCGTCGCAAATGCCGTAGATGTGGCCGCTCGTGCTGGAGTGTGGATGGTGAATGTCCATGCTTCTGGTGGACGTCGTATGATGGAAGCATCGGCAAATGCATTGCAACAACGAATGGACAACAAAACTTTACTCATTGCGGTGACTGTGTTGACCAGCATGGATCAATCTGACCTACGAGAGGTCGGTATTGATGTCACGCCTGAGCAACATGTTAAGCGTTTGGCTGCATTGGCGAAATCGTCTGGAATGGATGGTGTGGTTTGCTCCGCCCAAGAGTCGTCTATGTTGTCGACTGAGTTGGGCAAAGACTTTGTATTAGTAACGCCAGGTATTCGTCCTAAAGGTGCTGCTCAAGGTGACCAAAAACGTATCATGACACCAGCAGAGGCCATGTCTGCGGGCAGTCACTATCTTGTTATGGGGCGTCCTATTACGCAGTCTCCAGATCCTATTGCAACCTTGACCGAGGTAAACCGTACACTTGGTGTGCATGTATAAAGCGACCAGATAAAACAATGTGTAGATATTGAACTTCGTTAGAAAACCTTTTATTCTAATCGCGTTCGGCTGTTTTAGTAGCATCTAATTCCGCCGAGCTTTTTTAGCCAAGATGGCATTTCGTGCTGATGCAGCATTTAAAAAAGGATTTTATAATGAAGAATACGAATGTTTTTCGAGATTTTCTCACCCGTCTACTGTTTATCCTTTCTCTGTCCGTCGTGTCTCTCCCCGCCTTGTCGGCGACACCTTTAGATATTAACTCAGCGACAGCAATGGAATTTGCTTCCGTTATGTCTGGTGTTGGTATGAAAAAAGCACAGGCGATTATTGCTTACAGAGAAATGAATGGCCCCTTTGATTCACTGGATCAGCTCACTTATGTAAAAGGAATTGGCGCTACTCTGGTGATGCGCAATCAAGCGTTGTTGCGTGTTGTTTCGCCTGATAAGCCTGATCATAGTAAAGCCGAAGTTATGCAGTGATTACCGACCGGTTTTAACCTTAATAGATCAGTCGACAATACAAGGCAGATTACTCTTCTGCTTTGTATTGTGTCAGCGTGGTAATGGCTTGATGTTGAGTCAAAAAAACGTGCCCATTTAACTGTTTCAATAGATCAGTATGGCGAAGCTTGTCCATTACTGGGCCTTTTACTTCAGATAAGTGAACTTTTACGCCAGCATCATTTAAGCGACTGACGATTTTTTCTAAGCTTTGTAAGGCACTGGCATCAACCATATTGATTGCAGTGCACATAAGAATAAGATGCTGAAGATCGGGGTTTTGGGAGACAAGGCTTTGTAGCTGCTCTTCAAAGACACGAGCATTGGCGAAAAAGAGGTTTTCATCAATACGCACGGTTAGTACGGTGTTGTGTGTCTCAACGTCAAAGCGCTTGATATTACGAAAATGCTCTGTGCCTGGCACTCGCCCTACGATGGCGATGTGTGGGTGACTGGTGTGCCAAAGAAAAAATAACACCGACAACACAACCCCAATAATGAGCCCCGCTTCCATTCCTTCAATGATTACGACTAGAAACGTAATAATAAGCAGAATGGCCTCTTTTTTTGAAAAGCCCCAGAGCGCTTTTAAATCTGCAAAGCTGATCAATTTAGACATGGAGATCGTGATAATGGCCGCCAGGATGACGGTGGGCAAATAGTAGAATACAGGCGTTAAAAACAACAAAGTTAATAAAATGAATAGGGCTGTAATGATGCCTGTCATTGGGCTTGTTGCACCACACTCAGCGTTTAACACGGTACGAGAAAGTCCCCCCGTTACAGGGAACGCGCCACTCATTGCAGATCCAATATTGGCCAATCCTAATCCAGCCAACTCTTGGTTTGGCTGAATGTCTTGACGGCGTTTGGCGGCATAAGACTGTGCCACTGACACTGAGCTAATAAAACCCACAATAGTGATCAAAAATACGCTGGGCAGAAGCGCTTTGATTAGTTCCCAGCTAATAATGTTGACATTCATTGTAGGGAGAGAGGTAGGAACGGTACCGATTACTGCAACACCGAGCTGGTCAAGAGAGAAAAAGGCGACGATCAATGTCGTCACTACCACCACAATAACAGGGCCGGATTTTTCAAGTAAATGAACGGTTGACTCAGGCAACCCAGTGAGTGTTAAAAGTTGGCCAAAATATCGTTTTATCATGAGCAAAGAAGTGATGCAAAAAGCACTTAATATAAGCGTGGGTATATTCGTACTGCCAATGTGTTGGTAAAGGCCAGTGACTAAAGGCAGGAGTGTATCGCCATGTGATTCAATGCCTAAGAAGTATTTACTTTGTCCAATAATGATTAAAAGTGCGGATGCGCTGATAAAACCAGAGATGACGGGGTGGCTGAGTAAGTTGGTTAAAAAGCCCAGTTTTAACAGGCTTAATACCAATAAAAGTACACCAGACATCAATGCTAACAAGATAGCGATGCTGGCATAGTGTTCACTGCCTGACACGGCAAAAGGTAATATCGCAGAAGCGGTCATAACAGAAGTCAGCGCGACAGGCCCAACCGCTAATGTTCGGCTTGTTCCAAACAATGAGTACAAAATAGAGGGTAAAATACTGGCGTATAAGCCCGTGATAGCGGGCAATCCCGCGAGCATGGCATAAGCCAAACTTTGAGGAATAACCATAATAGTAAAGATCAAGCTAGCAACAAAGTCCTGTTTAAAATCGTTCACTCGATAGTGTTTTAGCCAAGCAATAGCAGGTAGGAAGCGTTCGATGTTTATCATAAAAGCTCTTATGCCGGTGAAACGGTCAAATAGAATGAGTGAAGTTAAATAGGTTTTTCTTTTGTTTTTTATCTTAAATATAAGCTTAAGCTTTAATGTTATCGACAGTAAATCGATTAGTAAAGTCATCATCTGATCTAAAAGGTCGATTTTCCTGTATATGAGTGAATAAAAGGGGAAAGTTCAGACGATCCCCGTGAAATTTGGTAACCTCATTCTTCTACAGAAATGCTTAGGAAAAGTCCGTGTCACAAGAATTTCAAGTCGTTTCCCCTTACTCTCCGGCCGGTGATCAGCCAAAAGCCATTGAAAAATTAGTGCGTGGTGTTGAAGCAGGGTTGGCCCATCAAACCTTATTAGGCGTGACAGGGTCGGGTAAGACCTACACAGTAGCAAACGTCGTGTCTCAAGTTCGGCGCCCAACCATTGTTATGGCGCATAATAAGACCTTGGCCGCTCAGCTGTATGGTGAATTTAAAGAATTCTTTCCACATAACGCGGTTGAGTACTTTGTTTCCTATTATGATTATTATCAGCCCGAAGCCTATGTTGCTGCTTCAGATACCTTTATTGAGAAAGATGCTTCTGTTAATGAGCATATAGAGCAAATGCGTTTGTCTGCCACCAAGGCGCTTTTAGAGCGTGATGACGTTATTATCGTTGCAACCGTTTCTGCTATTTATGGTTTGGGCGATCCCCAATCCTATTTAAAGATGATGCTGCACCTTGATCGAGGTGAGCGTATTGATCAACGTGATATATTACGACGTTTGGCAGAGTTGCAGTACAGCCGCAATGACTTGGTATTGGAGCGGGGTAACTTTCGTGTGCGTGGCGACGTTATTGAAGTGTTTCCTGCAGATTCTGAAGATACAGCGATTCGCATAGAGCTTTTTGATGATGAAGTCGAAAGTCTTTCTATGATTGAGCCGCTTACCAACAAGACGATTCGGAAAGTACCTCGTATTACGGTTTATCCTAAAACCCATTATGTGACGCCAAGAGAAACGGTAGAGTCGGCAATTGAAAGAATTAAAGTCGAGTTAGATCAACGTCTTGAACAGCTTAAGTCGATGAATAAACTGGTTGAAATGCAGCGCCTTGAGCAACGTACACGTTACGATCTAGAGATGATGCAAGAACTGGGTTACTGCTCTGGAATCGAAAACTATTCCCGTTATCTGTCTGGTCGTGAAGAAGGAGCGCCACCTCCAACACTATTTGACTACCTACCTGACAATGCACTATTGGTTATTGATGAATCTCATGTGACAGTTTCACAGATTGGTGCCATGTACAAAGGTGACCGTTCACGAAAAGAGAATTTAGTAGAATATGGTTTTCGTTTGCCTTCTGCCCTAGACAATCGTCCCATGCGTTTTGAAGAGTGGGAGCAAATAAAGCCACAAACAATTTTCGTTTCTGCTACACCTGGAAAATACGAAGAGGAACACCAAGATTGGGTTGTTGAGCAGATTGTGCGGCCAACCGGTCTAATTGATCCTATCTTGGAAGTGCGACCAATTTTAACGCAAGTAGATGATTTGTTGTCAGAGATCAATTTACGTTTGCCTTTAGGGGAGCGTATCTTGGTGACGACTTTAACAAAACGCATGGCAGAAGATCTTAGCGATTATTTGAATGAGCACGGTATTCGTGTTCGTTATTTGCACTCAGACATAGACACTGTAGAGCGTGTAGAAATTATCCGTGACTTGCGTCTTGGAGAATTCGATGTGTTAGTCGGTATTAACTTATTACGAGAAGGTCTTGATATACCTGAAGTCAGTTTGGTTGCTATTTTAGATGCTGACAAAGAAGGTTTCTTGCGTTCAGAAAAATCTCTTATTCAAACGATTGGTCGTGCGGCTCGAAACGTGAAGGGTAAAGCCATTTTATACGCTGATCGCATTACCGGTTCTATGGAGCGAGCCATCAATGAGACTGAGCGACGCCGAGAGAAGCAACAAGCGTACAATGAAGAGCATGGTATCACTCCGACGGGAATTACTAAGTCGGTTGAAGACATCATGGAAGGGGCGTATAACCCTGGTGCTGGAAAGCGTGGTAGTAAAACCAAAAAAGTGGCGGAAACAGCGAAAGACTATCAAGTGGAAAGCATGGAAGATGTTGCTCAAGTTCGTAAGGCAATGATTCAGCTACAAAAAGAGATGATGCAAGCTTCAGAAGAACTTAAGTTTGAGTTAGCGGCAGGTTACCGCGACCAGATTCGTCAATTGCAGAAAAAGCTAAAAGATGTCGGTGAGTGATAAAAAGCACATTTCTGATCAAACAATAAAGGAACAAAAAAAGTGGCGATTACTTTGAGGAATTACAACATAGTGCGGGTTATAGACAACGGTGTGATTGTTAATTGTACTGTGATGGAGATGTGTTATGAGTTTGCGCTGGTTAAGTTTAAGGGTAAAAAATACAAAGTACCTTATGATTTAATCGACGAAGTGATTGGTCATGAACTGCTGGTTCCGGTGGACGAGTAAATTACCTTTAAAAACAACAAAATTAACAGCGAAAATCCTAGATAAGACTTGTCAAAACAAAGTCTCTGGGTATAATAAGTCTCACTTTTTAGGACTATAGCTCAGTTGGTTAGAGCGCATCCTTGACATGGATGAGGTCGGCAGTTCGAATCTGCCTAGCCCTACCAAATTATAAAGCCTCGACAGTTAATGTTAATTCATGACGTCGGGGCTTTTTTATGTCTGTAAGCAGTGGGTTATCGAATACATGTATTCGATTCACGTATTGAACAGAATCAAAAAAGCCGAACATCGAGTTCGGCTTTTTTGATTCGTTTCTATTTTATAAGCCCCATAGAATGGACATGCCTAGAATAGAGTAGGCTAGGCTGCCTAGGACAATAACGATTGTGTAGATTATGTTGATTAATCTCGGTTTAATGTAGTCTGTTCCTATCTGCCAACCCGCTAGAATGGAGTTAATGCAAACCATAACCAGTGTGATACTTGAGTATACTTTGAACCAAACCGGTGAGAACACCTCTTTCCACTCACTGTAACTTGCTGTATCGAGTGTCAAGATGAGGCTAATGAATATTACACCCCATAGACATATCGCAATATTGGATATGCGTTGGTAGACCCACTCTGTAGTACCACTTCTTAATGCTTTTGATGAGATCATGCCCACACCCATACTCCTGATAAAACGCAGAAACAACCTGAGATAACTAACACCGCAATAGAGATTGACTTACCAGAATCCAACTCTTCACAGTGACCAAAATCCTGAATGATGTGCTTAATGGTTGCACAAAAATAGTAACCAAAAGCAGTCATTAGTCCCCAAACCACGAACTTACCTAGTGGATTTTGATCAAAAAAACCTAGCATGTCGCCAAAGCCATTTTCAGAGGCTAGGGAAAGGTATAAAACAGGCAAAAATATTGCCATACTTACCCATAGTATTACTGAAGATACACGATGGACAATCGACACTATGGCAGTGATAGGCAGCCTTATTGTCTTCAAATCTAAGTTAACTGGTCGAGCTTTACTCATACACCTCTCCAAACATGAAAATAAAAATGACATATTAGTACAAACGATATTCGTTTGCATTATATATGTTAAGGGCTATTCTTTCTCTAAAAGGGACGTTATTTCAGTTAATACTGAACATTCAGCCAGTTTCTTCATACACACTAAAAGGTTTTCACTTTATCTAGTGTTTTGAAGAGCCTAAGTAACTCGAATATCCCTATTACTTGCAAAAAACAACCATCAGACTTGTTACGTCGCTCTTGGAATTGAGGATTGCTTTTAGTCATTGTTAAAAAAAGAAATTACTTGCGCGTAGTATATCATCGTTTACCTATAAAAGAATCTGTCTGAAAAGTCGACATGCATGATTTTTTTATAATAATGATTACTATTTTCGGTAAGAATAATCGAAGAAGCCGTTACGTAGAGGTGCCAACCAAGTGTTCTCTCTTGTTCAGTTTATGCTCAAAATGTTCGATGCTTAAGGGCCTAGAGAAATAGTACCCCTGAAATATGCTTACGCCATGTTGGCTTAAAAAGCTGAGTTCCTCTTTATTTTCTACACCTTCAGCAACGATGTTTAGATTGAAGCTCTGTGCTAAACCAATGATAGATCTTGTAATGATGGCAGTGTTTTTATTAGAAGTAATATCAGAAACAAAACTTTTATCAATTTTAATTTCATCAATAGGGAACTGATGAAGGTAGTTTAAAGAAGAGTACCCTGTACCAAAATCGTCTAGTGATATGGATATTCCAAGACTTTTTAGGTAGTTTAATTTCTCGATTGTACCTTTAATGTCTTCTATTAAAATAGATTCCGTTACTTCTAATGTCAGTTTTTTCGTATTGATACCATGACTATTAATAGTGTGCATAATTTTATCTATGAAATCTTTTTGCCAGATTTGTCTTGCACTTAAATTGACTGCAATGGTTAATTCAGAAAAGGCAGCATGAGACTGCCACTTTTGAAGCATTTCACACGCTTTTTCCAGCACAGTCTGACCTATTTCAATGATCAAATTATTTTCTTCTGCCTGCTCAAGGAAATCAGCAGGTGAAAGAAGGCCTCTGGTAGGATGGTGCCAACGAACTAATGCTTCAGCGCCAAGTGTTGTTCCATTTCTATCAACTTTAGGTTGTAAGTAAATACAGAAATTACCCTCTTTAAGAGAGGACTTAATCTCTAAGGCTAATGTGTTCGATTGAGTGAGTTCTTCGTGCCTTGATAAGCTAAATATTTTGGGCTCATAATTACCTTCAGACTTAGATTTGTACATAGCAATATCTGCTAATTGAAGTATGTACCCTGGCGTTACTTCTTGTGAATTGAAAACAATACCCCCAATGCTGATAGAGACGTCATAATCAATTGTTTCCTTATTTAAATCATTTGTGAGTAAAAAAGGCGTGCTGGTTTTTTCTATAATGTTCTTTGAATAATCTAATGCAACTGAAAGCGCTTCTTTTTCTTTCTGCTCTACTCTAGGGTAAATGATGATAAACTCATCACCACCAAGGCGAGAAAATATATGTTGTTTAGGGATACAGTCTAAAATGCGATCTGAAAAAAGTTTTAATAGTTTGTCTCCGATATGATGCCCATAGCTATCGTTTAACATTTTAAACTTATTTAAGTCTATGAAGAGAACCGCATGGTAATAGTGTTCATTTTTACGGGAGGAGATAACATCTTCGAGCATAGTCTCTAACTGGGTTCTGTTTGCAAGCCCTGTGAGAGGGTCGGAGTAGGCAAGGCGTTCAACTTCAAGTTGGTTCCTTTTTTCAGTAGTGATGTCAAGGATAATACCCACAATGTACATTGGCTTACCATCTTGATCGTATTCAGCAATTCTTCCCCTATCCCAAACCCATGTTATCTCACCACTTGCTTTTTTTACGCGAAACTTAACATTGTAAATTTTTCCATGCTCGAGCATATCATTTATTGCTGATGTAACGATAGCGATGTCGTCTTCGAAGATACAAGAAATAAACTCTGAAAAAGTGTTCTCAGATGTGGTGACGCCCGTGATGATACTCCATTGCTTATTATGAAAGACTTCATTTGTTACCTTGTTCCATTCCCATAGACCTTCCTCTGATATTTCAAATATTTTTTCTAGGTGAGAAGTGTTTTTTAAAAAGCTAATGTCTTTTATTTCTCTGTTAAATTCAAATATTTTTAATTTTTCATCCATTCCTTTGAAAGGGACTTTTAAAGAAAGTTCTTTAGCCTTGTGATATCGGTTGTATTTTATTTTATATTTTTTACCTTCTTCGTGGTCATCCATAATTTTTTTGTTCTGAGCGATACTGTTTGTAGTGTTGTTACTTTCGGCGGTCAGGTTGGCCTTTGCGATGTCATTAGAGTAAATGATGTCACCATCGTAGTTTTTAACAACAACAGCACCATTGATAGAGTTCAGGATACCTTGTAGTACATTAATATAACGCTCAAAACTCTTTTTCAGAACCAAGGCTGTGATTGAAAAAGAGAAAAAAGTAGACAGGAAAAGGCTGTATCCTAGGCTTATGTCTGTTATGAAAGACAATAAAATAAAGCAAGCGGATAACGTGACAGTTAAAAAAAGCGCTTTTTTTAACTCAGCGTTGAGTTGGTATCCAGTGATACTCTTCATACTTATTTCTCTGTAAAATTCTGTGTGTTTTAGTCTAAGCTGTTTTGTTGTGCCTGATCGGTATTGGTTAACAGCATGTACAGGCAAGGAACAATAACTAATGATAGTAATGTTGAAGCAACTAATCCAAAAATAATCGCGTAACACAAAGGAGCGTACATTGGGCTTCCTATTGCCAACGGGATTAAACCAACAATGGTTGTGATTGAAGTTGTTAAAATAGGGCGTAAACGCGCAGCAGCACCTTCTGCCGCTGCCTCAGCCACACTTGCTCCTATTTGTAATCGTTTGTTCATCGTATCTACCATGACAATGCCATTATTTGCCACAATGCCTATTAAGGCAATAACGCCAATTATTGCGAAAAAGCTTAGCGACAGTCCAGTTAGCCAGAAACCAAGAAAAGTACCGATTAACGCCAGTGGCATGGTGACCATAAGGATTAAGGCCTGCTTGAATGAGTCGAAGACAATAACCAGAACCCCAAGAACAATAATTAAAGCCACAACTAGCATAGCACCTGCAGAGCCAAATGTTTCTGCTGACTCTTCTGCTTCACCTCCAATTGTCCAAGTATACCCTGCAGGCCATTGTTTACTCAGTTTTGTTAAACTTGGGTTGAGCTCACTGATGATGTCATTGATGTTACCTTCACTGAGTTTTGATAGAACAGTGATTGATCGCTCTCCATCGTGATGAATGATAGAAGTAGGGGTTTCTGACAGTTTTGTTGAAAAAAGGGCAGGTAGAGCAACTGTTGTACCATTAGCAGTAAAAGCGCGCACCAGTGCGAACTCTTCGATTTGTGTTGGCCCGCCAGCATCACCTTCTCGACTCATCCAGTTGAGTCCGAGATGAATGTCAATGTCATCTTCTGGACCTGGCGTGGTAAAGTTCGCGATGGTGTCGTTTGATAAAGCAAAGCGAATTTGATAGGCAAGATCTTGCATGTTCAAACCAAAGAAATCGATGGCTTCACGTTTTGGAACGAGAGATATCTCAGTTTTGACGCTACCAAGGTTGTCTCTTACATCGGTTGTACCTGGTATGCTAGCTAGCAATGTTTGCACCTGAGTAGATAGAATGCGAAGTTGATTCATATCTGTTCCCTTAATTGCAACGGAAATAGGATCATTTGTGCTGGGGCCACTTGATTCACCGACAACTAATAAGGTTGCTCCAACGACGTGGTTGTTTAGGTGCTCTGCCAATTCTTCTCTGATTTTGTTAACCAGCTCATAACTTGCGGTATCGCGCAGCTCAGAATTGACGAGGGTTATGGAAAATCCGATAAAGTTTTCTGCTTGAGAAGGTTCTAGAGTTGACAAAATTGATGCAGAGGCTAGAGGACTCTTCCGTCCAACGAGTTTAATAATGCTGTCAATGTACGGTTTGCTGCTGAGAATGTGGCCAATATCGTCAGCAATACTCTGGCTGGTATTGAGTGTGGTTGTGGCAGGCAGTTCAATATTAATACCTACGTTGATGCCGTCAGTAGGCGGATAAAGTACCATGGGAATCTTGCTAGCGGCAATTAATGACACAACGAAAAGCACAAAAGCGCTTGCAACCCAAAAACTTGCGCGCTTCTTATTTTTTAATGTTGTGCTTAAGCTCCATGTTTTCATGAGAGAAGACGTTTTTGCTAAAAGTAGATCGGCACGCGTCTCTTTTATATCCGCTCCTTTTTTAGCAATGTTGCCTAGGAGGTATCGAGAGAGAGGGATACTTGCGAGCATCGCCACAGCAAATGCAACAGTAAGACAGGCTATGGCTGTTACGGGCAATACGCGAATGAACTTTCCTGAAATCCCTTCGATTGCCATCAGCGGTGCCAAGGCTAAAATAGTAGTGAGTTGTCCTGCAAAGGCAGGCATGCCATATTTTTTGATTGTCGCTAATACCGCTTGACCGAAGGTTTTTTTATAAGTGTAAACTTCTTCATGTAACCCCTCCATCATTAAAATAAACACATCAACTAATAAGCCTAGCGCCAGCACCATGCCAATTATGACCAGCTCATTCAGGCTGTAACCTAATAGCCAAATGACCACCAAGGCACCAGCAAATGATAGGGGAATGGACAGTCCTGCTATCAGTCCTTCACGCCACGTTAGTACTAAGAATAAAATCAAAAAAACAGCGATCATGGCTTGTAAGCCATTGATGAAAACATTAAATAACGAATCTCGAATTTGGTCTGCTTCATTCTGAGTGATGACATAGTCAATTGTTTTTGGCCAAAAGTGGCTTTGCTGCCACTCTTCTAAGGCGGCTTCGATATCATTATTTAATTCAACAGTGTCTGCGCCCGGTATTTTTTTAATACTGACTTCAATTGTTTTTCCAAATGGGCGCCCTTTTTCACTGAAAAAAGCACGAGCCTCTTCCTTTTCCAGTTGTCTAGTCACGCGGCCTAATTCATTTAAGCGTACGGGCCGGTTGTTAAACTCGCCACTCAGTCTAATAATAGGCAAATTCTTGAGATCATCTAGAGACGTAAATTGCCCCTCTAAGCGCACAACCGCGCCAATTTTCTGACTCTCGATGTCACCAAAAGGTTGGTTTAAATTGGCATTTGTTATGGCTTGACTGACCGCATTTGGAGAAATTCCCAGGGCGAGTAGTCGTTCAGGATCAAGTAAAATCTGGATGATTTCGTCTCGTTTACCGCCTAATGTAACTTGGTTGACACCGCTAATAGCTTCAATATCATCTTGGAGTGTCTTGGCAAGGTTATTTAACTCAACATCGGATGCATCACCAAAAAGAGTAACGGTCATGATCGGTCTATCGTCTACAGCAACCTGTTGAATGTTGGGGAACTCCGCTTCTCTTGGTAAATTGCTCTGTGCGTCAGATATGGCATCCCGTAAACGTTGCATCGCTTCAGCGGTATCGGAATCCGCTGTAAACTCTACAGCGATAATAGAGTAAGAGTCGAACGAAGCACTTGAAAAAGTTTTGAGGCCTTTTAATGTTGTAATTTCGTCTTCAAGCTTTTGAGTGACCTGCTCCTCAATCGTCTGTGGGTCCGCTCCAGCCCACAATGTCGTTACTGTTGCATTGGGGATGTCCAAATCAGGCAAAGACTCTTTTGTGAGGCTTGAATAGGCAAAGTAACCACCAGCGAAAAGTAGCAGTGTTAATAAAAGACCGAAAGTCGTCTTTAAAAGGAAGAACCGTGCAAGAGGGTGAGCGTTCGCAACGTCGTGACTCTCTTCCTTTGGACTCATTGTATTGCTCCGCTCTTATCATTTAATACGTTAACAACATCATCGTCAGATAAACGTGAGCGACCCTCTGTGACAAGGCGATCTCCTTGTTCTAAACCGCTTAGTAGTTCATAGCTTTGTTTACCCGCTAAGCCTAATTTGACAAAAGTTTTTGAGACCCTATGAGTGTCTTCGTTGATTTTAAAAACATAAGGTTTGTTGTTTTCGAAACGCACACTGTCGATAGGAATAGACAGTGTATTTTTTGCCACTGCTCCTTCTATCCATACAGAAAGATAAGCGCCATCTTGTAAGTATTCAGCTCCGGAAGTACTGCGCAGCGTTACGGTAAAAGTGCGTGTAGCAGGATTAATTGACGGGCTAACGGAGTACACGATTCCCATTGCATTATGGACGGGTTTTGTCTGACCCTGTTGGGACGACCCAGTTGAAGGTTGGAAAATGGTGGTGGATCCTGCCTTGACCTGTGAATAATAAAAAGAAGGTAAGTCAATCATAAGTTCAAAGGAAGAAGGATCAATAATCAACACAGGAGTGGTATTTAACGCATTGGCTTCTGTACTGATGTTTACCTGAGAAGGTGAAAAATAGGTGCCTTGTTTGATGTTGATTCTGGCGATGATACCGTCTAAGGGTGAGATAATTCGCGATTGCTTAGCAACTATGTGTGCGTTTTCTAGCGCAACTTGTGCTTGTTCTAGTCTTGCTTCTACCTCGTCAAGATCTTGTTGAGAAGCAAAACGCTTTTCTTGTAATTCTTTAATGCGTATAAAGTTTTTACGAGCGAGATCAACGTTTACTTGAGCATCCCGAACAGCGGTATGGGACAGTTCACCAGGTTGTCCATCAATGGGCAGATTTTTTTCCTGATATGCAATTAACTGATTACGGCTAACAGGGTCGCCTTCTTTTAGTGTTTGATCTACATAAATGATTTTTCCAGGGCTTTCAAAGCTAAGAAATTCACGATGAACCGCTCTGACTGTGCCTTCACCGAATAGCCAAGTTTGAACATCAGCACGCACCACGCTTTCGGCATAAACGCTGGTTTTTACTTCATTGGCAGAATAGGAGGTCATGGTTTCTTGATCTGTTGAAGCGTTGTTGTCGGTATTACATGCAACCAGCAGAAAAGCCATTAAGTTTAAATTTATTATTTTTGTGATCATGATGTCTGCCTTTTTATTCAGTATGATCAGTAACAACTGAACAGATTAGAGGTAAAAAAAGCACCTAAGTGCCTTTTGTTATTCCTTACTGTACAGCGTTTTAATTAATTTCTGTGTACTTTTAAGGTACTCGGTGTAGAACTGTTCGAGTGCTTCAAGCCTTTTCTGTGATGCCTGCCATGAGTCTGGTAAAGCATTGCGAGCCTCCTTTATAGTCTGTGAGGCTTTGCTCATCCTTTGCATAGAACCTTGTAGTAATTTCATATAGGGGTCTTGAGACATCTGAAAAAAATCACCTCGTTCACCCAATTTTGAGACGCGCTCTATAACAGATAAGTTTTCTAGCAGCCTAGTATTCGTACTGACACTGCCTCGGCTAATTTGCAGACGGGCAGCGATGTCGCTAAAACTAAAGGGGCCGCTTTCTATCAGCAATAAGCCAATGATTTTTCCAGCAATGCGAGGAAGCCCTTCACTTTGAGTAATCATGCCCATTTGTTCAATAAAGCTGTCGACAATTTCTTTTGTATTTTCTTCGTAGTTTGACATAGCACCATACTATTGGGTTTTATTTGTTCAGTAAAGACTAAACAAGTTGACACGTTTTAAATAATAGCATTTCATCTAGATACTATTATCGTACTTGAATACGGTAGATGTCGCTAAAAGAACTTAATAGTTTAATAGAAAATGTGCTTATCACCACAGATCAAGGGAATGTCTTATGAAACTCAGATTACTACTAATAATGGTCGTGTTCGGCATTACGTGCTTTAACAACACGTTTGCTGCAGAGTTCATAACAGCCTACGATATTATCAAGCGGTCTGATCAGCAGATGCGTGGAAAGTCGAGTTATAACGAAATTACCATGAACATTATTCGTCCTGACTGGCAACGCTCAATGAGTATGAAGTCATGGAGTAAGGGAACAGGTCTCTCATTAGTATTGGTAACGGCGCCTGCTAATGAGAAAGGAAGCGCCTCTCTTAAGCGTCAAAATGAAATGTGGAATTGGGTGCCTCGTATTGAAAAAATTATCAAGATTGCCCCCTCGATGCTGAGTCAGTCGTGGATGGGATCTGACTTTACCAACGATGATCTGATCAATCAGTCTTCAATTGTGGTGGATTACCATCATACTCTAATGAGCGAAGAAAGCGTCGAGGGCGATACTGTCTGGGTTATTGAAGCCGATGCAAAAATAGATGCACCTGTTGTATGGAGTAAGGTGGTTTTATGGATTTCTAAAACCACCTATCTGCAGCGTAAAGTCGAGTTTTACGATGAATTTGGTGATCTTGTTAATACACTATTAACCGGCGGTATCAAGGAGATGGGGGGGCGCATGGTGCCAACCCAAATGTCAATGTTGCCTGCAGACAAGCCTGGTTATGAAACGGAAATGATCACTCACGCAGCACAATTTGACTTTGACATATCAGATAACTTTTTTTCGCAGCGTCAAATGAAAGCACTTAGAGACTAGTGATGGCTAATCAAGACCGTGTTCATCATGACAAGGAATGGCGCCTATGTTAGTTCGATTGGCTTGGCGAAATCTGTGGCGGCAAAAGCGACGAACGTTACTGACGGCATCATCGATTGCGCTTGCTTTGTTTTTATCTCTATTGATGCGCTCATTTCAAGAAGGACAGTACACCAGTAATATTGAAAATAATGGCAAGTCTGGGGTAGGAATCATTCAACTGCAAGACCCTGATTTTCGAGACAGTGAAAGTATTGACGAGTTGTTGCCGAGTACAGAGGCATTTATTCATAAGGCGAGAAAGATTGATAATATTGATGCTATTTTGCCTAGGATTCACGGCTTTTCGTTGGCGTCTGTCGGATCAAAATCGAAAGGGGTGTTAGTCAATGGCATTGCACCCAATAAGGAAACAGACTACACACACCTAGCGGATAAACTTATATCGGGACAATACTTACATGTTGAAGACACAGACATTCTTTTGGCGGAGGGAGTTGCACAGTATTTTAATGTGTCTGTTGGCGATGAGTTTGTCTTATATGGACAGGGTTATCGAGGGCAAACAGCGGCAGGGGTCTTCACGGTAAAGGGAATCCTCTCTTTTCCTATGCGTGAACTGAATAACTCTCAAGTTTACCTTTCTCTTAACCAAGCACAGATTTTATTTCGTACTAACCAGCAAGTCACATCTTGGGTAGTTAGCTTGCACTCTCTTGATGCTATGGCGCAAACGGTTGAGGAATTACAGAACGCTTACCCTGACGTATCAGTACGCGATTGGATGGATCTTTCTCCTGAACTGGAACAAAGTATTGTATTGGATCGAGTGTCGGGCTTGATCATGATGTATCTGCTTTATGGCATCGTGGGTTTTGGTTTGTTTGCCACTCTGCTAATGATGACGTTAGAACGGCAAAGAGAGTTTGCCGTGATGTTGGCGACCGGTCTGGTTCGAATGAAGTTATTACTGATGGTTTTCATTGAGTCTTGGTTTATTGGGCTCTTCGGTGTTGTGATTGGTGCCAGCCTTGCAGTACCAATTATTGTCTATTTTTATCAAAACCCTATTCGGTTATCAGGTGATTTGGCGTTACAGATGCTTGAAATGGGTTACGAACCTATTATGCCTGTGTCAATCTCACCAGAATTAGTGGTCAGTCAAATTTGGATTGTGGCTGTCATGTTATTGATTTGTCTGCTTTACCCCATGTGGCGCATTGTCACGCTAGACATTGTTTCTGGTTTAAAAGGGGGGGCTCATGCTCATTAAACTTGCATGGCGTAATATTTGGCGAAACCCGTTGAGAACCCTGATTTTACTTGGTGTCATGATATTTGGTCTTATGAGCGTGATCGCCATGATGGGGCTGATGAACAGCTTTTACAGCAACATGATAAATAACGCGATCAAGTGGCAAACCAGTCATCTAAAAATTCATGATAGTCGCTATCCCGATGACCCAGATATTCATTTTACAGTGAGCCACCTCTCCCAATTAAAAGCAGAACTAGATCAACAAAGTTTGGTGCATGCATGGAGTGGCCGACATTTGGTTAACGGTATGATTGCATCGGCTCGAAGTGTTCGAGGTGTCACAATTAATGGAATTGATCCTTTGACTAAGGTAACACCTTTAAAGGCGCGAATAACTGAAGGGGAGTGGTTGAATGATTTGGGCCGTAACCCCATTTTGGTATCGCAAAAAACTTCAGAGCGGCTAAATCTTCGTGTTGGTTCAAAAGTTGTTTTGACGTTCAATGATGATAAAGGCGCTTTGACAGGAGGCGCTTTTCGTGTGAAAGGGTTATTTAAAACACCGAGCAGCACCATGGATGACAATCATGTTTATGTTAGAAAAGGGGACTTAAGTAAGTTGAGTGGCATTAAAGGTGTTCATGAAGTCGCTATTTTATTGAATAACCCCGAAGAGGCCCCTCGTTTTGTGAATACTCTGGCACAGTCATTTGCTCCCGATATTAGGGAACAGTGGTTAATACGAGATTGGCAGACATTAAATCCAGTTTTAAAAACCATGGCAGACAGCGCCGAGGTGTTCAACAGGGTATTTTTACTGATTTTTGTTGTGGCTATGATGTTTGGTATTGTCAATATCGTACTAATGTCGGTTTTTGAAAGAACTCGGGAGTTTGGAGTTTTAATGGCTGTGGGTATGAGTAAACGCCACATACGTTTTCTCATCATGCTTGAATCAGGTTTAATGGGAGTAGGCGGTACAACCTTAGGTCTCATAGGTGGTATTTTGCTTGTGTCGTACTTCCAATCGACAGGAATGGACCTTAGTCAGTTTGGTGATGGCTTAAATGGTCTGGGTATTGATTCTGTTTTGTACCCATCGGTATCTTTTCAGGAGTATGCCATGGCCTTTATTGCCGTGAGCCTAGCTACTCTTCTTTCTGGTTTGTATCCTGCCCATCAAATTCTAAAGTATAACCCAGTCGATGCTATGTCGGAGAAACACTAATATGTCTATTCAAACCATACAGCTTTGTAAAACTTACAATGCTAACAGTGACTTTCCGGTACATGCGGTGGATCATCTTGACCTGACGATCCAACAAGGCGAGTTTGTCGCTGTGATGGGCCCATCTGGTTCTGGTAAAACCACCTTGTTAAATATGTTGGGGGGAATCGATACTCCCACATCGGGAGACGCCATTGTTGATGGTTATAATGTGAGTAAAATGACGGAGAAGGGTAAAATCGCCTTTCGCCGTGACAACATTGGCTTTATTTTTCAAGACTATAGTTTATTGCCCGTTTTAACCGCATTAGAAAACGTCGAGTTTGTGATGCAGCTGCAAGGACACTCTGAGGCAGAATGTCGAGCAAGGGCTCTGGCGCTGCTAAAAAAAGTCGGTTTAGATAAGCATCAAAATAAGCGCCCTGCCATGTTATCAGGCGGTCAGCAGCAACGTGTTGCTGTTGCTCGTGCCTTGGCGCCAAGACCTAAGTTTGTGATGGCGGATGAGCCGACAGCAAACCTTGATGCTAATAGCACCGCTGAACTGTTAGACATTATGCAGCAGCTCAATGAACAAGAAGGAACAACCTTTATTTTTTCCACTCATGACCAGCGCGTTATTACCCGTGCCCAGCGTATCATTGTTTTTGAAGACGGACGTTTGACGAAAGATCGCCAAAACCCTGACTATAAAAGACACACGATGTCGGCTTCATGACCTTCATGTTCACAACCTCTTCTCGTGTCCTCATAGCTGTTTTATGGCTTCCATGGTTTGTGTGTGCAGAGGTGCCGGGCCTAGAGACGTCTGATCCGTTGAGCCTTGACGGCTATATAAAATATACCTTGACGAGTACTCAATATAAAGACACGACGGAACTTGATCAGCTTGTCACGCAAAGGCTGAATGCCACTTATCAGTTTGATGATGCGTGGCAGTGGCATACTAGTATTCGGAGCGTCTTTGCCTCGACAAATTCAAGTAACTCTCAATCAACGTTGTTGCTCGATGATAATACGAACTTTATGGATTTATCTAATACTTGGCTAGACAAGAAAGAAGCTGTCGGACAGAGTGCATTGGATCGTTTGTATGTGGATTGGCAGGATAAAAATTACTTGGTTCGTCTTGGGCGCTTTCGAGTAAATTGGGGCATGACAACAGTTTGGAACCCCAATGATATTTTTAATGCTTACTCAATTTACGATATTGACTACCCTGAAGGAGCGGGTACAGATGCTTTGTATGTGACCAAAACACTGGACTACGCCAGTGAGATAAATTGGGTATACAGCCCCAACGAAAACAAAGAACGTGATAGTTATTCGGCCCGTTATTTGTTCAATGTAAACGGCTGGGACGGACAAGCAATTATTAGTCAGTCTAAAATCAACAGAGTTGTCGGGTTTGGTTTTTCAGGAGATATCAAGGGAGCGGCTTTTCGAGGAGAAACCAGTTGGTTTGAACCGCTTGGGTCTCATTGGAAAAACACGAATGAGCGCTTAGATCAGGCGCTCGTTACCAGTATGGAAACTCGATACCATGTCGGAGGTGTTCGCAACTGGATGATAACCGCCGCGATCTTACATACGACCAACCCAGTGGATGCAACGGATAACCTGAAAGAGTTAGGGGCAGCAGCATCAGCTAGAGCGTTAAGTTTTAGTGAATTAACCGGCTATGTTGATATGAGCTTTGATCTATCTTCTTTGCATCGAGTCACATTATTAAGCAGTTACTATCAAGATAACTCTTATTTTTATGGCATAACCAGTAACTACTCTTTAGCGAGTTGTTCATCCTTAGTCTTTGTTTTACAACGCTTCGACGGGCCTGTTGATAGTGTATTTGGTCAATCTCAGAACACTATTTTGTCTGCTAGTATTGATTGGGCTTTTTAAAGTTTACACAAAAACGAGAGAAAAAATGATGTTAGAAAAAGTAAAAAATGTCTCCTATGCAAAGTTGCTATGTTTTTTGGTATTTTTCTCTTTTTATGATGAGGCATTTGCCGCAGGTGAGAGTGCATTTAGCCTTGGTGCTCTTGGGATTTATTCAAATTCAATTTATCAAGACGTGGATGCGGAAGCGCAGCTGCTACCTTATGCTGCCTTTGATAATGGTCGCTTTTTTGTCAAGGGTTTAATTGTTGGTTATCACTTTTCGCCATATCTAGATGCCGCCATAAAGTACCCAGATACCTACTTCGACCCGGACGACTCAAGTGATAAAAACATACAGCGATTAAACGAAAGAGAGAGTGGGGCATTGGCTAAGATTGACCTTAAGCTAGGTATGGTGAAGTTTGGTTTGATACAAGACTTATCAGGCGATTTTGATGAGTATTCCCTATCAAGCACTGTCACTCTTCCCCTATACAAGGGAGCATTTTTTGTTACGGGTGCTGTTTCTTATGTCTATAACAGTCGTGCTTTGAGTGAAAACAAGTACTCAGTGTCTGACACTGAATCGTTAAGAACAGGTGGCACTATCAACGCCTATGACAGTGCTCGTGTAAATGAACTCAGGTATACCCTAAGTTTTATCCAACCCTTTTCTCAACGCTTAACGCTTATTACTAATTTATCTCATACGAATTATGACGATGTCGTTGTTAAAAGCCCAATTGTTGAGAAGGATAAAAAAACAGGTATAACAGCGATACTTTCTTACCGCTTCTGAAGAGTTGGCTTGTAACACACCGCCTTTCACTTGAAATGTGCCCACTAGAAAAAAGTCATTCCTTGGCTCATGTTGATTGTTTTTTTAACCACTGAGAGCTTGTTTTTCAGTTTAAAATTAGCGGTGCTCACTCCTGTTGCCGTGTCTTTCACTTAGTCTTCATATAAGGATGTGGTAAGGTACACCTCGTTATAGGTTGTTGGAAAAAATCAACAGCAATAGGGAAGTCAGTGTAAGCCTGACGCTGCCCCCGCAACGGTAAAAAAGCAATGCGTTATCAATTGGCCACTGTGGTTTTTCATGGGAAGGCGGTAGCGCGGTGTGCGTTTTTTGTTCACCACTTTTGAGTCCGGAGACCTGCCTATAGCTGGGAATTTCTGTCGTCAGAAATTAAATATCACTGCTGTGCGGGTGTTGCTCAGTATTATCATAAGACTCGAAAGTAACCATGACTATTTATATACGATCTAAAGATACTAATACCTCTTCTTTGCGTGCCTTTTCTCTAAAAACATTACTCATTTCTTGCAGTGCATTGCCTGCCATGTCGGTGAATGCAGAAAGTGATTCTTCTTCAACAGATATGACGTTACAGCCTTTGGTTGTGACGGCAACCTCAACGCCTATTAAAGTTGCTGACTCTTTATCTTCGGTGACCGTGATCACCAAAGAAGAGATTGAAGCTCAGCAGGCGTATGAAATGAGCGAATTGCTTGCTGGTCAACCGGGTGTTGATGTGAGTTCTAACGGTGGCTATGGTAAGACTACGAGTGTTTATATGCGTGGGGCGAATTCGAGTTCAACTAAGTTTCTGATTGATGGCATTCCTTTGTATTCCGCTACATCAGGTGGGGCCGCCTTTCAGTATATTCCCACTTCATTGATCGACCGACTGGAAATAGTTCGAGGTCCAAAAGCAACTTTGTATGGAGCCGATGCAGTTGGTGGGGTTATTCAAGCTTTTTTGCCAGAAGCAAATGACGAGTCCCATGCTGATATCTCTGTTGGAGCCGGTTCTTTTAATACTATGTCGGCGGATGTCACTGCATCAGGGTTTTATGAGAGCAGTCAGTATCTTTTATCGGTGGGTAAGTTTGATACTGATGGCGATATAGTAAAAGAAGGTGAAGGCGCTCAAGGTTATAACAATGAAAACATTTTGCTGAATCTAGGTCATGACTTTGATTCTGGGGCGCGAGTAACCGGTTTGGTTATGAACAGTGAAGGCCGTAATTACTATGTAGGTAACGAAAACGATTATAAAGTACAAGTTTTGGGCTTGGGGTTAAGTTTGCCCATGACAGATTACTGGAGTACTGACATCAAGCTCTCACAAAGTCGTGATGAAAGCATGACCATCTCATCAGGAGATGTCTTTGATACTAAAACGCAGACGGCACGTTTGAGTAATATTATTTCAGCAGGCAATCATGAGTTTGTACTGGGTGCTGAAGCGTCTGAAGACAGTGTTGAAGTGAGCGCTTATGATGCTCCTAATCGAAATAATAAAGCAATTTTTGCTCAGTCTTTATTCGACTTTGGACAGACCAGCCTACAGCTTAATTTACGCCATGATGACAATAGCGCCTATGGCCATTCAACCACGGGTGGTGTGGCACTTGGTTATCAACTCGATCAAGAACACACCCTGCGCACCAGTTACGGTCGAGCCTTTGAAGCCCCCACTTTTAATGACCTTTATTACCCTTATAGTGGTGATCCAACATTGCAAGCGACCGACTCGGAAACTGTTGAGATAGGCATTCGAGGGGACTATGAATCATTTTATTGGGATGCTGCGATCTTCGATGCTTCCTATGGTGACATGGTTATATGGTCAAATTACACAGGAACGTGGGTGCCTTATAATGTTGATGCAAAAGCCCAAGGTGTTGAACTTGCGTCAGGTATGACATTCAATGATTGGCAATTGAGAGCAGCCTACACTTGGCTGGATATCACAGATGAGAGTACGGGCTATCAATTACCTAAACGAGCTAAACGTACAGCGCGGTTAGGTATAGATCGTTCGTTTGAAAAAGGGCAAGTCGGTGTCACTTTAATAGCTGCAAATGATCGTACTTCAACGTTAGGAAGTTCTGAAACGCTTCCAAGGTATGTAGTGACTAACGTGCACGCAAGCTACGAATTCATGGATGATTGGAAAGCTGAAATTACCATGAAAAATGCGCTTGATAAAGAGTACCAAACCGCAAATGGGTATTATGGCCCTAGCCGTAGTGTTTTCTTGACTCTAAATTACTCTGCATTTTAATCTGATGACGATAATAAAGAGAGCAGCCGTTTTTCTTACTGTTGGTGCCATCAGTATAGGGGGCTGGATGCTATCGTCCAGTGCCTTAGCTGAAGCGCCCATTTGCGTAGTAGACGATCGTGGTCGTGATGTTTGTATGGTGAAACCGGCCCAACGTATCGCCGCCTTATCACCTGGTGCCACGGAGTTGATTTATGCAGCCGGTGCCGGAGATAAGGTGGTGGCTGTGGTGTCTTTCAGTGATTACCCTGAAGAGGCAAAGGAAGTCACATCAGTGGGCAGTCACACACGGATTGATTTAGAACGTCTAATGAGCTTGCAACCTGACTTAGTGTTAGCGTGGGGAACCGGCAATCCTTCTGAGCAGATAGCACTGATAGAGCGTCTAGGCTTGACGGTCTATTATGTTGAGCCCCATGAATTTGAAAGCATTGCACGGAATGTCGAAAACATGGGGATTCTGGCCGGCACGCAAGGCCAAGCAAATACTGAGGCGTTACGTTTTCGCCAAGGGATTCAAGCTTTACAAGCTCGTTATGAGGCAGCCCCCGCTATCGATGTATTTTACCAAATATGGCAAGAACCACTGATGACAATGAACGGCGAGCACTACATGAGTAAAGTGGTAAGTTTGTGTGGTGGTGTGAATGTGTTTGCCGACTCCCCTCGACTTATTCCTCGCCTTAATCAAGAAGCAGTTTTACTAAAAAATCCTGAAGCCATTCTTGCTGGTGGTATGGGCGAGCGCAATGCCAAATGGCTCAGCGCCTGGCGTGCTTTCCCCGGGTTGTTAGCGACTCAGCGAGATAATCTGTTTTTTGTGCCGCCTTCTTTGATTCAGCGTCCTACAACGCGTTTGCTAGAAGGGGCTGAAATTCTATGTCAGGCATTGGAAACGGCTCGTGGCCGACGCTAGTCGTTTACTGTTAGCAAGACGACAGAGCATATTTTTGCCACTGTTCATTCTTACACTGTTGTCTGTGTGTAGCCTTGTATTTGCTGTGGCGCAAGGCAGCGTCAGTTTGTCACCGTATGCTGTCTGGCAGGCGTTTGCTGGTCAGGGCACGGAGCTAAATCAGGTTTTAGTGCTAGAGCTTCGATTGCCTAGGGTGATGGCTGGGTTTGCTACCGGGGGATTGCTGGCGGTCTCTGGTGCATTAATGCAAATATTACTGCGCAATCCGCTGGCAGACCCTTATGTTTTGGGTATCTCTGGAGGAGCATCAGTGGCGGCATTAACCGCCATCTTGCTGGGCATTAGTGGTTTATTATTGTCAGGTATGGCGTTTCTTGGTGCCGTATTATCGACTATTTTAGTGTTTGGTTTATCATCGCGATTGGGCAATATGGCGACCATGCGATTACTGCTCACAGGCGTGGTGATTGCATCCGGATGGGGAGCACTGATTACACTTATGTTAGCGTTGGCACCGCCTTACAAAATTCCAGGTATGTTGTATTGGCTTATGGGAGACCTGTCCTACGCCAGTACGCCTTGGTTGGCTTGGGCGGTTTTGTTACCCACTTGTTTGGTGCTCATGCCGTTAGGGCGTAGCCTAAATGTGTTGGCGCGCGGACCTTTGCAAGCTGCCGCCTTGGGGGTCAATGTTAAAGTTCTGGAGCGGATTGTCTTCCTATTGGCGAGTTTGTTAACGGCGATTGCTGTGACGACTGCGGGCAGTGTCGGTTTTGTTGGTTTGGTGATTCCTCATATGTTGCGCATGGTGTTAGGCAATGATCAACGGCTGATTTTACCTGCCAGTGCCTTAGCAGGAGGCTGTTTGGTCACGTTAGCCGATACCCTGGCGCGTACCGTCATTGCCCCCGAGCAGTTACCTGTCGGTGTGATTACCGCGCTCATTGGTGTGCCTACCTTCTTATATTTATTGCAACGGGGGCGCTTATGACCAGAGTGTCAGTAGGCGCTTCTACACCTACCTGCTTAAGGTTGAAGGATCTATTAGTGGCAGTACCAAACAAGGTGCTAGATCCAGCAAATGCCTTATCTTTGAGTTTTCAGGCTGGCCAAATGTGGGGCGTTTTAGGGCCCAATGGTGTCGGCAAAACCAGTTTACTTCATACACTTGCCACTCTACTGCCGCAAGCATCAGGCAGTATTGCGCTCAATGATCAGCTTGTCTCCAAGATGCCGCGCTCCTCATTGGCTCAACAGCTGGGCATCATGTTTCAAGAGCATCAAGATGGTTTTCCTGCCACGGTGTTAGAAACCGTCATGTTAGGGCGCTTCCCGCATTTATCCCCTTGGGAACGAGAGACAGATCAAGATTTGTCCCTGGTATTGGCGTCTCTAGAGCGCTTAGATTTATTGGCCTTTCAGGAACGTCCATTGCGTGATTTATCGGGCGGAGAACGTCAGCGTGTTGCCCTTGCCACGCTCATGGCGCAGTCACCTTCCGTTTGGTTAGTAGACGAGCCAACCAATCATCTGGATTTACGCTATCAAGTAGAAGCCATGAAGGTATTGGCTGAGCAGGCCGCAACAGGCCGTTTGGTGGTGATGTCACTGCATGATGTGAATGTCGCTACGCAATGGTGCAGTCATGTGTTGTTGCTTTACCCAGATAGACCACCTATTTGGGGAACGGCTGAGGCGCTTTTAACAAAAGACAATCTTGAGCCTTTGTACTCGCAAAAGCTGGCTGTCACGGCTTTAGAGGGTAAGCCGCTGTTCATCCCGGTTGCTTAGAGACATTTATTGTTCGGTTGTCATGTCTCGGTTTCTTTCTATGTTGGTGCCAACAAGATAAAGTAGTGATACTTTTTTACAATTATCGACGTCATGAAATCATTTAGCGCAACCATGTCCCCTTTAAAAACGAATCGAGTCTTTTACCTTATCCTGCCCTTTGTCTTGTTTGTATCCGTTATCGTCGCCTTACTCGATTACGAACGACGTGCAAGCGCATCAAACGCCGGTGTGGTATCCGATGTGAATCAGATCCACAGCACTGCCCAAGCGATTATTAATCGCTTTTATTGGGAAAGTGTTGATTCCACCATTGCGATCACTTTTCAGGGGACACAGCAAAATCTTTTTACGGGCTCTATTGATAGCGTAAAAAAGCATCAAGCCATAGACCAGTTATTTATTGATGCTTTTCATCGTAACGACGCAGTGAGTCAAATTCGCTGGATCGACAAAGACGGGATTGAACGTCATCGTATGAATCGCACCGAGGGAAAGCTACATGATGAACTCATTACCGTCGAGGGGGAACGTTTACAGGATAAGTCAGGGCGCTATTATGTTGTTGAAGCCCAAAAATTGAAAAGTGGCTATCTTTACCTCTCTAAATTGGATTTAAACATTGAAAATGGTCAGGTTGTTCGTCCCTATGAACCGACTATTCGGCTCGCCACCCCAATTAGAGACAGCAACAATACATTGCAAGGAATTATCGTTATAAATTTCAATATCAAAATGGCTTTTCATAAACTCAATGATCTTGCGCCAGAAGGTATTGATATCGACTTATTTAATGCAGGCGGTCAGCTACGATATTCAAACAGTATGCCTGACGCGGCTTTTTTGGATCTATTAAAAGGCGATGTGCTAAGTCGAGGTGAAGAGGCGGTAAATCATTACTATGAAAAATCCAAGACATTTAAACACTACATTACCTCACCGCCAGAAGGGCGTTATCATAAAAGCAGTGACATGCATTACGCGCCGCAAATTAAAGCACAAGAAAAACTCACTTTATTGGTTTTAGCAACCGAGTCACACTTAAATCAGCGTTTTAAAAAAAATCTATTAGGCGCCTTTTTCTTGGGCAGTCTGACACTCTTTCTTGGTTGTTTCTTAGCCTTTTTGTTGTATCGAAGCGATAAAAAAGTCATTGCACTGAATCGAGCGCTGAATGAACAGCTGCAAATTTCTGAGCATTCAAGAGAGGTGAAATCACAATTTTTAGCGAACATGAGCCATGAAATTCGAACACCCATGACCGCAATATCGGGTCTTTTAACCTTATTACTAAAAGAAAAACTAGACGACTCAGTGCGTCAGCGTTTAACGATTATTAAAGAGTCTTCGGAAGGGTTAAGACGTATTATCAACGATATTTTAGACCTAAGTAAAATTGAAAGCGGCAAGTCAGTATTGTCTTTGTCTGAATTTAGACCGGCCCTTACGGTGGAGCGTTGTATATCTACTTTTAACGGTTCTGCCCATTTAAAGGGGATTGAACTCCTGCTTGATATGGAGCCAAGCCTGTTTTTTTATACCTGTCATGGTGATGAATACCGTATAGAACAAGTGATTAACAATTTACTCAGTAACGCCATTAAGTTTAGTAAAGACAGCCCCGTACTAGTGTCTGTTACTTCCCATGTTCATCAAGAAACACAGCTTGAATTAACCTGTACAGTGATTGATCAGGGCATTGGTATGTCAGATGATCTGGTTATGCAATTAGGGGAAAGTTTTACTCAAGCCGATAACCGTCTTTCAAATGACAATAACGGTACTGGGTTGGGGTTATCGATTTCAAAGGCATTGCTTGATTCCATGGAAGCAACATTAACCATAAAAAGTACCTTAGGAGTGGGTTCTCAGTTCAGTTTCACCGTTAATCTGGATGTCTTAAAAAAAGAAGCGGGACTGGTAGAAAACAACATTGCGATGGACGATTTAAACGTGTGGCTGGTCAATACCGATCACCAAAGCTCACACTTTATGAATAAGATCTTTCATCATTGGGGTGGACACGCCAAGTTGATTAAATCCGCAGATGAGCTGCAGAGATTAGTTGATGATGAAATTCATCATCATATGGGCTTAGATTTTATCTTGTTTGACTTAGAGCATTCCGTAAGCAACGACGATGTTCTTTATACGCTTAACCGATTTATAGAAAATCATGTCAACCTTCCTAAAATGGTGGTGATGACATCGGATGAAAGTCGATGGCGGTCCTATCTCTCATTAGATAAAAACATAGAGCTGTTTAAAAAGCCGGTGACTATTTCTGGTTTTCTAGAGCTATTACAGAAAGTTAAGCTTGTACCTAATATACAAGCACTGGAAGGAGGCCAAGAAGCCTCAATAAAACAATTAGAAAGCGACATACGTGACCGTGTGATAAAAGAAGGGCAACCCAACATTTTGCTGGTGGAAGATAATATAACCAACCAACATGTGATTGCTGAAATATTTAATAGCATGGGCATTTCTGTCAAGGTCGCCAACAATGGAAAAGAGGCGGTAGAATATGTGTTGAACGAGCCTGTGGATATGATCTTTATGGACGTTCAAATGCCCGTGATGAGTGGGTTAGAGGCAACAGAGATTATTCGTCAGCACTATACAAGTGAACAACTTCCTATTATTGCGCTGTCGGCAGGCGTAACAGACAATGAGTTTGAGCAGTCAGAAAGGGTGGGGATGAACACTCATGTTCCTAAGCCAATCGATCTGGATAAACTCATGAGCGTCGTAGTTGAATATTGGCCTCAAACGGTGTGTTCTCTTACCCCCGATCAGTTGCAAGCGTTCGACGAGTTTGACTTATCCAATACGGCCTATAAATGGTTAGGCGATACGGCTTACCTCAAAGTATTGGCCAGCTTTTTAAAAGAGTTTGGGGGCATTATTCAACTGACCTCTCATGATGAAAAAGCCGCTTTTGTTCATAAATTAAAAGGGGCCAGTGGCAATGTGGGTGCCACCGCGTTGCACGATGTGTGTGCTCGTTATGAGAAAGAGCTCATTAAAGGGGATGTGTCTATTGACGTCGTTTTGGACAGTAAGCGTCAGCTAAACCACACGTTTTAATCCTTGTTAAAAATCATAAAGTCTTTTTTTTCTTTCATGGGAATAAAAGACTGATGTTTACCGCTTCTGCTCAACTCAATGTGACTCTCATTTGTGGGCCAACTGATATGCGTAAAGCCATTGATGGTTTGTGCAATATTGTCGCCTATGATCTGGAAAAAGAGCCTTGTAGTGATCATATTTTTGTCTTTTGCGGTCGAGCGCGCGATAAAGTCAAAATATTGCAATGGGCATCAAATGGTTTCTGGCTGCATTATAAGCGGCTCGAAAAAGGGCATTTTCAGTGGCCTGGTATTGATGACGAACAATTGTCTATTCAAATATCACCTCGTCAGCTTAATTGGTTGCTAGATGGCCTGGCTCTCAATTTACAAGAAGCACACCCACATTTAACCTATCGATATCATGACGACTAGGGCATTCGCTTGGTATAATCCAAGCCATGACAAT
>NZ_JAJATW010000009.1 GCF_020532605.1 Marinomonas algarum
GGCTTCATAAAACTCACCGATTCTGCAACTTTTTGGGCCTTACACTGTATTTACAGCAAGATTTAGACATAAACTATCTAATAAAAACACAATAAATTCAATAGGTTGAGAGTTATTCAGGGACAACACTTTAGTGATAGAGAGGATTCAGCGTCTTTCAGAAAAGTCGTTTTTTTTTATAAGAAAGTCCGACTCATTTATTAAAATCGTTAGCTGGTTGTGTTCTTGCGCCGAAATGGGGAGAAAAAAGGAGAAATGCGTATAAGTGGGGCATTGGGGGTGCTAGAGAAAAGGTGTTAGCGTCCACCGAATTGTTTTTGGTATTTTAGCGGCGTAATGCCTAATACCTGTGAAAAAACATTGGTCATAGCACTTTGACTAGAGAAGCCACACATTTCAGCCACTTGGATCGGTGGTGTGCCTTGTGCCAATAAAGACTGTGCTCGTTCAAGGCGTTTGCGCATCAAATATTGGTGGGGCGTGATGCCGGTTCGGTCTTTGAAACGTTCATGAAACTGACTGACGCTTAAAAAGCAAAAGTTCGCCAGTTGGTCGATATGAACCCGTCGCGATAAGTTTAATTCGATAAACTGATCAAGCTTCTCAATATCAAGCTGATTGCCTCGGGTACGCACATCTTTGTTGTTGATTTGATGACGGATTGCGCTGAGTAAGGTGTTGCCACAGGCGCGCGCCAACATCATGTCGTTAGGATACTGTTGCAGCTCACCCGATAAAGCCGATGCGAGAATTTGCAGTCTCGGGTTGAGCTGAAAATACGCCGCTTGATCAAATAAGCGTGAGACCACCTCGTATTCTTCATCGGTGATGCTCTTTTGTGGTGGGATGGGCAGGTTGACCACCATCACGCGGTTTTCACCCAGACCGGCGAAGGCATGACTGTTCTCTGACGGCAGGATACAGCCTTCGCCAGTTTGCAATTGTTTGCCTTGTATATCAAAGTCGGTGTTGCCATCAAGCACGACCACCAGCTGGTGGTAGTCGTGTTCATGGGTATCCGCTTCGTTTGGCAGGCTGAGAATGTCGGAATCAGACTGGGTCAAAATCGGCCTTTGCTCAATCAACGAATGACGACATGCGCCAAGGTTAGTATCAAAATAAAAAGTATAGTCGCAATTAAGCGTTTATACGAATAACAAGGTTGCCTAGGGCACCGGTTTTCATCACATCCTCATGGGCTTGTGGTAATTCACTTAGCGCATAGGTGTGACGAATCACAGGTCTAAGTACGCCTTTTTCAAACAAAGGGCGCAAAGCTTTGGCAATTAAGGCTAATTCTGCTGGTGTAACATTGGCTAATGCGACACCGACAACAGAAGCATCACGCGCCATTAAATCGCGAGGATTAATTTCTACTGTACCACGGTTACCAATCACCGCGACGCAGCCGCCAAACGCCAAGGCTTTGAGATCTTGATCAAGGTTATGATTGGCCAGCATTTCGATGATGACATCAAAGCCGGTTTCCAAGGTTTGAAATGGGGCTAAATGGTCGTTTTCGTTGTGCATAATAACCGTCTGTACGCCTTGCTGGCGCAGCAATTCTGCACCCGCTTCGGTACCGGAACTGGCGACAACGTCCATACCTGCTGCAAGTGCAAGCTGAACCGTGGCGATGCCTACGGCACCCGTTGCACCATGTACTAAGACTTTATCACCCGCTTTGGCGTGAGCACGACCAAATAACGCGCGGTGTGCTGTGGTATAAGGCACACCTAGGCAAGCGCCTTCTTCAAAAGATAAGGCATCCGCCAGTGGGTAAGTGTGCGTCATGTTGCAGACAGTAAACTCAGCGGAAGACCCGCCTTGATTTCGACTGAAATACACCCGTTGACCGACCTGAAAGCCAGTGACTTTTGAGCCTACCTCGACCACAGTGCCTGCCCCATCGGACCCAGGCGTGTGAGGAAAGTTGGCCTTGTAGTTATTCACCCCAGAGCGAATGTAGGTGTCGACGGGGTTCACCCCAGCAGCCCCCACTTTGACTAGCAACTGATCATCGTTAATGGTGGGTTGATCCGTGTCTGTTAGCGTTAAATCGCTCGCAGGGCCGTAGTCTTTCATCTGCATGGCTTTCATATGTGTATCCTAACGTCATAAGTGGTTGTTTTTGTTTTCCCTGTTCGTTTAGGCGTCCATGTGTCGATGATTAATCTGCATAAACCTGTTCAGGCAACCAAGTGACCAGTTCAGGCCAAATGGACAGCATCAATAATACAAAGACTTGTATCAAAATAAAGGGCAACACGCCTTTATAAATGGCTTGTGTTTTCAGCTCAGGTGGCGCGACACCACGAAGGTAAAATAACGCAAAACCAAAAGGTGGGGTTAAGAATGACGTTTGTAAGTTAATCGCCATCATGATGCCTAACCACACTGGATCGAGTCCCATCGCTAAGAGAACGGGCGCGACAATAGGCACAACGACGAAGGTAATTTCGATAAAGTCCAAAATGAAGCCAAGGAAGAACATCAGCAACATCACGACGATCATCGCACCAACGACACCGCCAGGTAATTGAGAGAAGAAATCTTGAATCAGTTCTTCGCCGCCAAAGCCTCGGAATACCAAAGAAAAAAGAGAAGCACCGATCAAGATCATAAACACCATAGAGGTGACCTTGGTGGTGGAATACACCGCATCTTTTAAGGTGGGCAGGCTTAATTTACCACTGACCCAAGCTAAGATAGCGGCACCCAATGCACCGACGCCAGCCGCTTCGGTTGGTGTGGCCACACCGCTCAAAATAGAACCCAATACGGCGAAGATCAATAATAAAGGGGGAACTAAGCCCTTGATCAGTTGCAAAGCAAGAGGCTCGTCTGATCCGCTTCGTAATTCGTCACGAGGCACGGCAGGGGCTTTATGAGGCTGCAACCAAGCCACAGCGATAACATATACAATGTATAAGCTGACGAGAATAAGCCCTGGGATCAGCGCGCCGACAAACAAGTCGCCCACGGAAATGGTTTTAGGGGAGAAAATTCCCATCTCAAGCTGGGCTTTTTGAAACGCGTTCGACATCACATCGCCCAGCAAAACCAAAGCGATCGATGGCGGAATGATTTGCCCGAGTGTCCCTGTGGCGCAGATGGTGCCAGCGGCCAAAGAGGGATCATAGCCACGACGCAACATAGTCGGTAAGGAAATCATCCCCATGGTGACGACCGTTGCACCGACAATGCCGGTACTGGCGGCCAGTAGCATGCCCACTAAGATAACGGAAATACCCAAGCCGCCTCGTAAGCTACCAAACAACATTGCCATGGAATCCAGCAGACGCTCTGCCAATTTGGACTTTTCGAGCAACACGCCCATCAGTACGAACAGCGGTACGGCGATCAGGGTTTCATTGCCAATGATACCGAACAATCGGTTGGGTAACGCTTCTAAAAACACCCCATCAAAGGTACCGACAAGAGAACCGACAGCCGCGAAAATTAAGGCGGTACCACCAAGAGAAAACGCCACAGGATAGCCAAACAACAGGCACACACAGACACCGGCAAAGAGCCATAAAGGAATAAATTCAGCCATTAGTGTTGTCCTTTCTTTGTTGCGGTGATGACGCCGATATTTTTAAAGATGTCCGCTAATCCTTGCACTATCAAACTGACCATCATGATAGGAATCAGTGTTTTTAATAGGTAAACAAACGGTAAACCGCCAGGCTCGGGTGATGTCTCCAGCACGCGCCAAGAGGCACTGATGTAGTCGAGGCTTAGGTACGCGGTGTAGAGGGTGAAAGGCAATAAAAAGAAAAGGCCGCCCACAATGTTGACCCAAGCTTTTTTTGTCACCGAAAAATCACGGTAAAAGACATCCACACGAACGTGCTCATCGTCTTTAAATGTGTAAGCTGCGCCTAACATAAAGACCATAGCATGGAGATACAGCACTGACTCTTGCAGAGCAATGGAGCCGATATCAAAACCATAGCGCAAAAGAACGACGAGACAAGTAAGCAGCATCATCGCCAACGTGAGCCAAGCAACACACCTTCCCATAACATGGGAAACCGCCTCGGCCGAACTGACCAGTTTGTTTAACATTAAAATACCCACAGTGTTTAATCATGATTGTCAGATTTTATGCCTGTTTATTGTAGGCTTAATTATTAGTAGGCAAGGGCGCCTCGTGAAATCTGGAGCGCTAGTTTATGGGATATCGCCACGCTTGGGAATAATGAAGGCGGATCAAATCCAGCTTACTGACGTTCTCTGTGATATTCGTTTGTTTTAAGGGGAGGGCGCGAGGTTTTTTTCGGCACCGACTCAACCATGAGCGGTGCACTTTATGATTTAAATTTGAGCAATAGACTTAAAAATCGGGCCGCTTTAACCCAAGGTGATCTCTCAAAGTAGCCCCTTTGTATTCGGTTCTAAACAAGCCCCGTTGTTGTAATATGGGAATGACTTGATCGACAAAATCTTCTATCCCATTTGGTAAGGATGGCGGCATAAGATTAAAACCATCCGCCCCTTCATGGTGAAACCAATGCGCCATCTTGTCGGCAATGTGCTCCGGTGTGCCCACCATGGTGCAATGACCCCCACCGGCGGCGAGGCGACCAAGCAGCTGTCTTAGCGTGGGGTTTTCAGTTTCGATAATGCGTAAGATGGTTCCATAGCGACCTTTTGGGCCATTAAATTCTTCAAGAGAGGGGAGGGCGGGAACCGGTGCATCCAGATCCCAGTGAGTACAATCTTGCTCAATAAATGTGCCCAATTGTTTTAAAGAGGATGCCACAGGCAGTAGTTCATCCAACTCACGTTGTTTTGCTAAGGCTTCTTCTTCCGTTGCGGCAACGTAGGTGACAAGTCCTGGCATGATAGGAGCTGGGCGACGCCCCGCCACTTTTACCGCTGCATTTACCTTTCTATAATAATCTTGTGCGGCGGGTAAATCATAAGCAACGGCATAAATAGCTTCTGCGCATTTAGCGGCTAATGCAATGCCCTGATCCGATGCGCCTGCCTGAAATAACACGGGATTACCTTGAGTAGATCGTGGCACATTTAATGGCCCATCCACCAAGAAAAACTCACCATTATGATCGATTGGACTTACTTTACCGGGGTCGGCATATTGTCCTTGGCGATCGCATTTAATGGCATCATCACGCCATGAATCCCATAACTTGATCATGACATCAGCAAACTCTTCTGCACGACGGTATCGGTCAGCGTGAGCAGGCATGGACTCATACCCATGATTACGGGCTTCGGCATCAAACATTGAGGTAACCAAATTCCAGCCAACGCGCCCTTTCGAAATATGGTCTAGGGAAGCCAATAAACGCGCGGCATGAAACGGTGTGTAGAACGTACTGGAGATGGTGGTAATCAAGCCTATTTTTTCGGTGGCACGACTCATAGCCGAAAGTGTGGTGATTGGCTCCAAATACCACAGGCTGTTCTCATTGATGTCACCAACAGAGTGACCATCTGCAAAGAAAACGGCATCTAATTTACCGCGTTCAGCCGTTTGCGCCAGCTTTTCGTAATAGCCGATGTCGCCCATACGTTCAATTGACGAGTTTGGGTGTCGCCATGCGGCTCTGTGATGGCCACAACCAAATAAAAACAAATTGAGGTGCATCATTCGTGATGCTTGCGTTGCCATTAGCCTTTCACCAATCCGCCGTCTACCACAAGGTTCTGTCCAGTGACTGAACGAGACCAAGGGGAAGCGAAGAATAAGGTGGCATCAGCAAATTCAGCCGGTGTTGTGACGCGTCGCAACGGGGTAGAAGCGGCAATATAATCGAAGACTTCTTCCGGTGTTGAAGCAGAGGCATCAGTGGTGCGTAATAAGCCACCGGATACCATGTTGACCGTGATGTTATCAGGGCCTAAATCGTTGGATAAGGTGCGAGTCAATGACAACAGCGCCGCTTTACCTGCGGTGTAATCATGATAAGGAACCACAGGGTTTTGGAATAAATTGGTACCGATATTAATGATGCGGCCAAACCCTACTTCGCGCATGCCTGGCAATGCGGCTTGAGTGGTATAAAGTGCGCCACCCACCACGCCTTCTAGCTGCTGATGGATGTGCTGCCAGCTAAGTTGGTCCGCGTTAGGACGGGCATCACCATTAAAGGAAAATTTGGGTAGGGCATTATTAACGACGGTTGTAACAGGACAGCCAAAGTGTTCACGCGCTTTAGCAAACATGGCATTGACCGCTGCTTGATCGCTCACATCGGCTTGTATAGCAAAGGCTTGATCTGGCGCTTCGGCGACTAACTTATTTGCCGCGTCTGCACTGGTAAGATAATTGATGACAACGTTTGCGCCTTCACGTAAGTAGGCTCGGACTAATTGCTCGCCTAATCCGCGAGCACCGCCCGTAACGAGAACAAGTTGTTGGTTTAAATTGAATGAGTTTGACATATCGACCTCTTATAAAAATGAGGCGAAGGCAGAAGCTGGCCTAGCAGTTTGGCTGACATCCCTTCGCCAGTATTAACTGGAGCAGGTTCAACGGGTGTAATCTCAGCCTTTTATTAAGGCACCCCGTGTCTGTTTTAAAACTATAACAAAAAATATCGTTTAGAAGCGTTTTTATTTTTTAAATACTTTTTCCAAAAATTCAGCCTTTAACATATCTGTCACATTGCCTCTTTATAGTACGAATTATTGAACGAGCCATGAGCATCCGCTCATAACTATTTGACTATAACCATTGGGGTTTATGTGATGAAAAAACTAGTTGCAAGTTTAGCGATGACCGCAGCAGTCGGCGTTTCTGTTAATGCTTTTGCTGACGTTGATTCAAATTTAATGACTTATACCAAATCGAGCGGTGTATCAGGCAATATTTCAAGCATGGGTTCTGATACCTTAGCGAACTTGATGACCTTGTGGGCGGAAGACTTCAAGCGTTTATACCCTAATGTGAACATTCAAATTCAGGCAGCGGGTTCTTCTACTGCGCCACCAGCATTGACGGAAGGCACATCTAATTTCGGTCCTATGTCTCGCATGATGAAAGACAAGGAAATCGCCGCATTTGAGAAAAAATTTGGTTATAAGCCAACAGCGGTTCCCGTTGCTATCGATGCATTAGCCGTTTTCGTACACAAAGATAACCCAATCAAAGGCTTGTCTCTTCCTGAAGTAGACGCCATTTTTTCTTCGACTCGTAAAGGTGGCCACAGTGAAGACATTACTAACTGGGGCAAAGCGGGTCTAACGGGCGCTTGGGCGAATCGCGACATTCAGTTATTTGGTCGTAACTCGGTGTCTGGCACATACGGCTATTTTAAAGACAACGGTCTTTTCAAAGGAGATTTTAAGAACAGTGTTAACGAGCAGCCTGGTTCTGCGTCGGTAGTACAGTCTGTTTCTACGTCTCTTAACGGTATTGGTTACTCAGGTATCGGTTACAAAACGTCTTCTGTTCGTGCTTTACCTCTTGCTAAAAAAGAAGGCGATGCGTTTATCGAAGCAACAACAGAAAACGCCGCAGCGGGTAAATACCCACTGTCTCGCTTCCTTTACGTTTATGTCAACAAAGCCCCTAACAAACCGCTTGAGCCACTACAGCGTGAATTCGTGAAAATGGTGATGTCGAAAATGGGTCAAGAAGTAGTTGTCAAAGATGGCTACGTTCCTCTACCAGCAAAAGTAGCGGATAAATACCTAACCACATTGGGTATTAAGTAAGCGTACTTGGCGATACGGATGATAACCAAAAGCAGGATGGCGTAACGCTCTCCTGCTTTTCGTTCCCCTCTCCCTGTCATAAAATTGTCACACAAAGAAGATGAATTCGGATGACTACACCCACTGACCATCGGATGCCGGAGTTGGATTTCAATACCCCAGCTTTAAAGCGTCACCGTAAACTTCGAGCGTTAAAAGATCGCGTGGCTGGAATGGGCATTGCCGTCGGCGGCAGCAGCGTCATTTTAGCGGTACTGTTGATCTGCTTTTACCTCCTGTATGAAGTTGCGCCACTGTTTTCCAACGCATCGATTGACGCCAGAGCCAGTTACTCCCTACCGGCGGAAGAACAGGGCGATAGCCTCTATCTTGCGATGGAAGAACAATCTGAAATTGGTATGCGAGTCGCCAGCAACGGCAGTATCGTATTCTTTTCAGTGGAAGAGGGTACGGTCATTAAAACCGTCCCTAACCCGCGTGATCAGGCGATTACAAGTTTTACGGTAGAGTCCGACACCAGTCGTTTGTTAGCGTTTGCTTACGAAGACGGTGCGGTGTTGATTTCAAAACATGACTACAGAACGTCCTATCCAAATGGGGAACGACACATTACCCCCGTTGTTGAATACCCTTACGGAGAGGCCGCCATTAAGGTGGCAGACTTTCCTATTCAACACCTTGCCATTCGTGATGGCGACGATGGTTTGACCATTGCCGCGTCGGGTGCGTCAGACAGTGCGATTTTAAAAGTCACCAAAGACGTTAACTTCATCACTGAAGAAGTGGAATTGACTGAACAGCGTGAATCGCTGCCTTTTATCGAGGATGTTCAGAGTGTATTAGTCAGCGGTAATCAACGCTCTTTATATGTTGCGACCCGTACCGGTGAACTCAGCGAATTTGATTTACGTGACTTTGACAATATTACGCTAAAAGACACCATCCCCCTTTTAGAAGAAGGGACCCATCTAGTTTCTATGCGTTATCTCGTGGGTAAATCCTCAGTGATGGTGGCCGATTCTTCAGGTCGTGTGAGCCAGTGGTTTAACGTGCGTGATGACGACACCAATGAAGAAACACTGCACTTTATTCGTGATGTGAAGCAGCCGATTGCCTTAGTAGACATGGCCATGGAGCAACGCCGCAAAGGGTTTGCCACACTGGATGAGCGGGGGCTGGTCGCCATTTATAACGCGACATCAACGCGCCAGGTGATCGACGAACGCTTAAGCGACGAGACCGCGCGTCTGATCAGCTTTGCTCCCCGTGCCGATAGCCTATTGCTGGAAGACAGCAAGGGGATGAATGTCTACCACATTGATAACGAACACCCCGAAGTGTCTTGGTCGTCCATCTGGGGCAAGGTCTGGTACGAAAGTTACCCAGAAGAAACCTACACTTGGCAGTCCTCTTCAGCCAGCAACGACTTTGAACCGAAATACAGCTTGATGCCACTGGCCTTCGGGACGATTAAAGCGGCATTTTATGCCATGTTGATGGCGGTGCCTTTGGCGATTTGTGGGGCGATTTACACGGCGTATTTCATGGCACCGGCACTGCGTCGTAAGATCAAACCCGTTATCGAGCTGATGGAAGCCTTGCCAACGGTGATTCTGGGGTTCTTAGCCGGTTTGTTTTTTGCGCCTTTCTTAGAAGAAAACCTAGCGGCGACTTTTAGTATTCTGGTGGTGTTACCGGTGGGCATCTTATTGTTTGCGTATCTTTGGTCACGTTTACCGACGAGTCTTCGTTGGCTGGTACCGGAAGGTTGGCAGCCGTTGTTGTTAATCCCGGTAATCGTTTTTCTGGCGTGGTTCTGCCTAGCGATGAGCCCCATTATTGAAGTGGCTTTCTTCGGCGGTAATGTTCGCGGCTGGATCACCAATGACCTCGGCATTACGTTTGACCAACGAAATGCCCTTGTGGTCGGTTTTGCCATGGGCTTTGCCGTGATCCCGACTATTTTCTCCATCACCGAAGACGCGATTTTTAGTGTGCCAAAAGCGCTAACGCAAGGCTCGCTTGCCTTAGGCGCAACGTATTGGCAAACCATGACACGCGTTGTATTGCCAACGGCCAGCCCAGGGATCTTCTCGGCGGTGATGATTGGTATGGGCCGTGCGGTCGGTGAAACCATGATCGTCTTAATGGCGACGGGTAATACACCGATTATGGACTTTAACATCTTTGAGGGTATGCGGACGTTGGCGGCGAACTTGGCGGTGGAAGTGCCGGAATCTGAGGTGGGCAGTTCGCACTACCGTATCCTTTTTTTAGCCGCGTTTGTGTTGTTTATCTTTACCTTTGTGGTCAACACCATCGCGGAAACCGTGCGTCAGCACCTACGCAAAAAATACGGGTCGCTATAATGAGTACTGAGATGAAAATGCAGAAAAAGTCCGTTTCCGAGTGGGTGAAATCGGGTGATCCGTGGGTATGGCTAAACGCCGGTGCGGTGGCGATCTCCGTCATCATGGTGGTGGGCTTATTGTTATTGATTGCGGTGCGTGGTTTAGGGCACTTTTGGCCGGCTGACGTGATGCAAGCCACTTATTCTCTACCGGGTGAAAAGTCGTACACCATCGCCGCAGAGCGGGTCGAAAGCGTCGAAGTGACCTCGGCTCAGCTACGTGAAGCCGGTGTGCAACTGCCGGCTGACGATGATGAATTCCTGCAACGTACGTTATTAAAAATGGGTAACCGCGATGTCTACGGGGCGGATTTTGGTTGGGTATTGGACAAATACCTAAGCGACATTCAAACCCCAGAGATGCTGTTTGCGGCGGAGCGTCATGAATGGGGCAATTTATATGGCTATTTGATGGCGGTAAAAGAAGACGGTCAACTCGTCTCTGAAACGTCTGATGTGACGGCCACCGCATCGGCATTGGCGACGTGGGTAATGTTTGAGAAAAGCATTGAACGCGCCACGGCGATCCATGATGACATCAAAGACATCGAAAAATACGACATCGGCAAGATTAACCATGCCCTTGAGCGTATTCGCCTTAAACAGCGTCGATATGAATTAAACGGTGAACTAACTCCTGCGGTGGAAGCCGATCTTGCTGCCGAACGCGCTCAATACGATGAGGAATACAAAGGTTTGCAAGCGAATCTCGCCGCGCTTTATCAGCAAATCAACCGTGACTCTTTCGTGGTACGGGTGATGGATGGCACAGAGCATGAGATGCCGGTGTCTAAAATCGTTCACGCGTTTCGTCCGAATGCTATGTCGGTCATGGACAAACTGGGTTTTTACTTTGTCAAAGTGTGGGATTTTTTAAGCGACGAACCTCGTGAAGCCAACACCGAGGGTGGGGTGTTCCCAGCGATCTTCGGTACCGTGATGATGGTGCTGCTAATGACGGTCTTGGTTACCCCTTTTGGTGTGGTCGCGGCGATTTATTTACGTGAATACGCCCCTCAAGGGATCGTGACTCGAGTGATTCGTATCGCCGTGAACAACTTAGCGGGTGTGCCGTCCATTGTGTATGGTGTGTTCGGTTTGGGCTTCTTTATCTACTTCTTAGGTTCCGGCATTGATCAGGCATTCTTCCCAGAAGCCTTACCGTCTCCGACATTTGGTACGGGTGGCTTAATGTGGGCCTCGGTGACGTTGGCGTTACTGACGGTGCCTGTGGTGATTGTGGCGACGGAAGAAGGCTTGTCTCGTATTCCGCGCAATGTACGTGAAGGTAGCCTGGCATTGGGCGCAACCAAGGCCGAAACCTTATGGCGAGTGGTGTTGCCGATGGCAAGCCCTGCCATTATGACGGGGGTGATTCTCGCTGTTGCACGGGCGGCCGGTGAAGTGGCGCCCTTGATGCTGGTTGGGGTGGTAAAACTTGCGCCGTCTCTGCCGTTGGATGGTAATTACCCCTTTATTCATCTAGACCAAAAATTCATGCACCTAGGTTTTCATATTTACGATGTGGGTTTCCAAAGTCCAAACGTTGAAGCCGCACGACCTCTGGTCTATGCAACGGCGTTATTGTTGGTGATCGTTATTGCCTTGCTTAATTTATCGGCCGTCACCATTCGTAACCACCTACGTGAAAAATACAAATCGCTGGAAATGTAAGCAGCCAAGAATAGACGATTCGAAGAAGAGACTAGTATGAGCAACGTAAAAACACACTCTATTGATATTTCAGCCATGCAACGTGATCAACAGGCGTTGTCCATCGAAAACGAAAAAGTTTGCTTATCAGTAAAGGATTTACACCTTTATTACGGTGAAAAAGAAGCGTTGAAAGGGGTAAATATGATTATCCCTGAGAAGAAAGTCACCGCCTTTATCGGGCCATCCGGTTGTGGTAAATCTACATTACTGCGTTGTTTTAACCGCATGAATGATCTGGTGGACAGCTGTCGTATCACTGGAGAAATCAATCTACACGACAACAACATCTATTCAAAAGGCACGGATGTGGCGGAGTTGCGTCGTCGTGTCGGCATGGTGTTTCAAAAGCCAAACCCGTTTCCAAAAAGCATCTATGAAAACGTGGCCTATGGTCTGCGTATTCAAGGCATTAACAAGAAACGCTTGTTAGACGAAACCGTTGAGTGGGCACTGCGTTCAGCCGCGCTATGGGACGAAGTCAAAGACCGTTTGCATGAAAGTGCGTTAGGCATGTCGGGCGGTCAGCAGCAACGTTTGGTGATTGCCCGTACTGTGGCGGTAAAACCAGAAGTCTTGTTGTTGGATGAACCGGCCTCAGCGCTTGATCCTATTTCCACCTTGAAGATCGAAGAACTGATTCACGAGCTGAAAAACGAATTTACCATTGCGATTGTGACACACAACATGCAGCAGGCGGCACGTGTCTCTGACTACACCGCCTTTATGTATATGGGTGACTTGGTCGAGTTTGGCGACACCAATACCTTGTTTACCAACCCTGGTAAGCAGCAAACGGAAGATTACATCACGGGCCGCTACGGCTAGGCGGAGGACGCATTATGAAAGAGTTAACCACAGATCATATTTCTCAGCAGTTTAACAACGAACTGGAATTGCTTCGTCAACACTTTTTGACCATGGGTGGCGTGGTTGAAAATCAAGTGCAAGACGCTGTACAAGCTCTGTTGGACGCCAATGGTTCGTTAGCCGAAGACGTGAAGGCTCAAGATACGACGGTCAATCAACTGGACGGTTTGATCGATGAAGAATGCCGTCGAATTCTAGCCAAACGCCAGCCAGCCGCATCGGATTTACGCATGATTTTATCGATTAGCAAGGCGGTCAGTGAACTGGAGCGTATGGGTGATGAAGCAAAGAAAATCGCCAACTTGACGCTTAACTTGATCAACGAAGGGGAATCGCCCCGTGGCTATGTGGAAATCAACCGTATCGGTCAAATGGTGTCACGAATGATTCACGATTCTTTGGACGCCTACGCGCGCTTGGATTTGGAAGCGGCAGTAAAAGTGGCCAAACAAGACCGTGCGGTCGACCAAGAATACAACACCGCCATGCGCTCTCTCGTCACTTACATGATGGAAGACCCACGCAGTATTTCTCGGGTAATCAATGTAATTTGGGTGTTGCGCTCTTTGGAGCGTATTGGCGATCACGCACGTCATACCTGTCAGCATTTGATTTTTATGATTAAGGGCATCGATGTGCGTCATGTCAATGTGAACGAGTTGTCCGCTGACATGAGTAAAAAATAAGTAATAGGCTGATTTTTCAGCAAGCACCGGTAGGCGATTGAGTGAATTTTGTTATGATCGCTTTTTCGTTTATTCGGTGCAAATAACCATGTTTACCCCAGAAATTGACGCGACCGCGTCTCCTGAATCTTCCTACTCACCACTCAATGCACAACTGGCGTCGCTTTTATCGGGTGAGCGCGATCTTATCTGTAATGCGGCTCAGCTATCCGCGTTTATCATGCAAACCGTTCCTGATCTAAACTGGGCCGGTTTTTATTTTGCCCGTGGGGAAGAGCTGGTGTTGGGTCCTTATGTTGGCAATGTGGCTTGCACTCGTATTCCTTTTGGTCGAGGGGTGTGTGGTAAGGCTGCGAGCACTCAAGACGTTCAGCGTGTTGATGACGTTCACGCCTTCGATGGGCATATTGCTTGTGATGCCGCATCAGCGTCAGAATTGGTCATTCCTATTGTCGTGGCAGGCAAGCTGGTCGCCGTGTTTGACATTGACAGCCCTAACGTGGCGCGCTTCAGTGACGTCGATCAAGCGGGTCTGATGGCGTTTGTGTCGACCTTTGTTGATGCCACCGACCTCACTTGGTCTATTTAAGAATACTGAACTTAAGGGTGCTGAGCGTTAAGAAAATACGCTTCTAATTCGGCCAACGAGGCCGTGAGCAAACTGGGTAAGCGGTCTATGATGGCTTGTATACCTTGCTCTTCTTGTTGAGCGGCCGCCGACTCGATGAGTTGGCATTGTGTTGCCATATCGCTTAATCCCATATTCAGACTGGCTGACTTAAGCGAATGGCTGGCTTCCCGTAGCGCGGCATGGTTTCGCTCTGTCCACGCTTGTTGTAACAACGGCATTTTTTCGGCGCTGTCTGCCTCAAACGCCAAACGAATGTCGTTGACCATACTGGTGCCGAGAACCTCGGTCAATGAATTCAAGTGCTGAGTATCAATCATCTGTGTTGTCCTTAAGGGAAGCAGAAAAAGTGGCGTGTGAAGTGGTGGGTGGACACCGTGAGTGCTCGGTGAAAAGTGGTGCGATCAGTGCGTCCAGTGATGCTTGCATCAATGGAAAGTGCACCGGGATGACATAATCTGGTGCGTGTTCGATTGCTTGAGGGTGGTAGCTTAAAACAGGGCAGCGACGCTTTTTCCATAAATGAAGCGCATCGTCGCCTTCCCGAGTAAATCGTGCGGTATTGCCCAGGATAACAAGGTCACAGTCTTGATATTCTTGCAGACTGCCTTCTTGTGTCACGATGACATCCATATTGAGGTCGTTTAAATAAAGCTGCCAAGTGTCTGCTAGGTGTGCGTCAGTTTCAATCACTAAGGCTTTGCTTTTATCTGGACAAGAAAAGGCAACATTTTGGCTTACATGGCTGGCCGTTGATGGATAAAAAGGGATGTTTACCCAAAATTCACTGCCTTTCTGCTGAGTGCTGGAAAAGTGCATTTCCCCCTTCATCAGATAAATTAAGCGATGACATAAGGCCAAACTCAAACCGACCTGATTGGGTGTCGGGCTGTTCTGTGGTACGGGCAAAGAAGGGTTGGCTCTAAGGTGTTGTTGGAGCTCACGGGACATGCCTTGTCCCGTGTCTTTCAGTACAATTTGTAAAAAGCCGATTTCTTTGCCGTTGTCGCTTGAACGCCCTAGCGAATGCGTCAGTGGTGCAGCACGAACTTGCATACACAGACTGCCAGCGGCGGTATGGGCAATGGCATTTTGCAATAGAGCAAGCACGATGTCTTTGAGTTTAGGGAAGTCCAAACACAATTCTTTTGGCAATTGAGGGTCAATATAAAGCATGCCTTGTAAGGCTTTGCGGGATATTTGTCTTTCAACCGAGGTAAAGCAGGCTTCAATATGCGGTCTCAGCGGCTCGGTGTTAGGGTGAAAATCCCATTGTTTTGCATCCATTCGTGCTAAATCAGACAGCATTTCGATGGTATGAAGCAGGGCATGCCCCGATTCTTCAATATGGCGGGATAGGGTGACAGAATCTTGTGGCGTGGTGTGCTTTAACGTGTTGGCCACACTTAAAATGGCATTAATGGGAGAGCGTATTTCTTGATGAATATAAGCAAGCATGTTGGCTTTATCATCCTGCACCGATTGCACATCGGTCAGCATGGTTTTGTTTTGTCGATGGCTGCGTCTGAGCTCGTCCACACTGCGTATGACAAAAAAGCATAGAAACAAAAGGCAGGCCAGTAGGGCCGTAGAGAGTAATTTAATGTGATCGAGGTTGGTTTGTAATAAGCGTCTTTGATCCGTAATGTACTCGTTACTGGCCTTGTTCACCAAGGTGACAAATTCATTGATTTGTGGGTCAATGTCTTCAATGCGTTCAATTAAACTGGGTAAATAGGAAAGGTCACCACTTTCAATTTTAGACAGCTGAAAACTCATCAACTCTAATTCCCCGTTGATGATGTTTAATAGCCGTGTGATGCGACCACTTTCAAAATTTCGAACCAATTCACCCACTTCACCGCGACGTAATAGGTCAACACGACTCATTAATAAATCGTACTCAAAAAAAGCCTTGTCCTGAGGTTCGGGCGTCGTTGCATCCAAGCGCACCAAATAGTTTAAAAATCGATACGTTTGGACTTGTAACTGCAAAGCGTTCCATAAAGCACTTTCAAATACCCGTCGACCGTTGTTTTTTGAGCTATCGCTGGTGTAAGAAATGATGCCGAACACCGCCAAAGCGATCAACATAATAAGCGTAATGAACGCGTATAATAGGTTGTTTTTAAACTTTGAAAGCCAAGGTTTAGGCTGGCGCAACGCCATGATGTTATTCCTTTACGATCATAGGTGTGATGTGTGAGATCTGCCAAATGGAGCGGCCATAAAACGTTTCAGACTTAAGCTCAGGGCGCTCATCAAAAGGGTAGATTACCATGATGGGGCCTAAATTGCGGACACTCATGGGGTGACCGTCGATGTGCGTGGCCAATATTGCCTGAGATTCAATAAAATCACGAATAGGAATTTCTGTCATATAGCGGTTTAACGCGGTGACCTTTAATAGATTGGCTTGGCTGTTGGCCACGGCCAACAGGTCTACAGCCGACACGCCACGGTAGGTATGACGTCCTTGGGTCCAAGGGTTGTGGGTGGTGACTTCGTATTGAGGCAAGCGTTCTAACATCGCGAGATCAAAGGCCATGGCTTGTGACGCTGAATCTTTGAGGGTCTTATCCATGGTCAGTATCACGGAACCCTCTGGTGTATCGTTTGCGTAAGATGCGGGCAAACACAAACCAAACAACAAAACGGCTGAAAACATCGTATACTGAATCCACTGTACCAACATGGTTTATTCCTTACTGATCACTAAATCGGCACATACTAATCGGTCATCCCCTGCAAAAACATTTAGATTTGTAAAGCAGGGGCATGGTGAGGGTTAGGCTGGAATGTCTTCCAGTCGTGAGCAAGCGACCTGATGGTCATCAGACACAGGGTACAAGCGTGGTTTCTGCCCTTGACACACGTCAGTCGCATGGGGGCAGCGCGTGCGAAAGACACAACCGGACGGTGGGTTAATCGGCGACGGAAGATCCCCTGTTAACAGTTGAATGCTCTTATTGCGCTCTATTTGGGGGTCGGGCACCGGCACGGCTGACATCAAGGCTTTGGTATAAGGGTGCTTGGGCTGAGCGTATAATGAATGCTTGCTCGCCAGTTCCACAGGGTTGCCTAAATACATCACCAACACACGGTCTGAGATGTGTTTGACCACACTTAAATCATGGGCAATAAACACCAAGGATAAATTCATTTCTGCTTGCAGTTCTTTGAGCAAGTTCACCACTTGGGCCTGAATGGACACATCCAATGCCGATACCGGCTCGTCGCAGACGATCAGTTTGGGTTTGAGAATTAAGGCGCGGGCGATGCCGATACGTTGGCATTGGCCACCGGAAAATTCGTGTGGGTAGCGATTAATAACGTTAGGCAAAAGACCAACGCGATCCATCATCTGGCGCACCGCCTCTTTCACTGTTTGTTTTGACCAATCCGGATGAAAGGTGTGAAGCGGCTCAGCAATAATATCGCCCACGGTCATACGTGGATCAAGAGAGGCTAAGGGATCTTGAAAGATCATTTGCAACTCTTGGCGCTTGTCACGCATCTGTTTTTTGTCGAGTTCGGTTAAATCTTGACCGAGCCAAACCACATTGCCCTCGGTGATGGGCACAAGGCGTAACAGCGCACGGGCTAAGGTGGATTTACCACAACCCGATTCGCCCACCACGCCTAGGGTTTCTCCTTCATAAAGCGTCAGATCAACACCGTCAACAGCTTTCAGAGCGTGGCCTTTTTGCCACGGCCAAGCGTTGTCGGATTTGATGTTAAAATGCACTTTTAGATTGCGTACTTCCATCAAGGTTTTCTGAGTCTGCATTATACGGCCCATCCTTCGGTTGGTTTATGGCATGCGGCTCTTTGTCCAGAAGCAAAGGTGTCTAAACGCGGTGCTTGAGTGAGGCATTGCGCCCGAGCAAATTCGCAACGCGCTTCAAATGGGCAACCTGCCGGTAAGTTGAGCAAATTCGGTGGGTTGCCAGGAATGGTGGCCAGTAAACCGCTGTCGCTATCAAGACGGGGAATGGCTTTTAATAAGCCTTGCGTATATGGGTGTGTTGGATGGTAAAAAATATCTTCTGCGGTGCCGTATTCCATGGTTTGTCCCGCGTACATTACCAGCACCTTGTCACACAAACCGGCCACCACACCAAGGTCATGAGTAATCATGATGATCGAGGTATTAAAGTCGCTTTTTAACTCGTTTAACAAGGTCAGGATTTGCGCCTGAACCGTAACATCAAGTGCGGTGGTGGGTTCGTCGGCAATGAGCAATTTAGGTTGGCACAGCAATGCCATAGCGATCATGACCCGTTGGCGCATGCCGCCGGAAAACTCGTGCGGGTACATGGCCATGCGTTTGCGCGCTTCGGGCATTTTAACCGCGTCGAGCATCTTAACCGACGCTTCAAACGCCTCGGCTTTTTTCATGCCTTTATGCAAGGTGAGTACTTCGATCAGTTGCTCCCCCACCTTCATATAAGGGTTGAGGGAGGTCATCGGATCTTGGAAGATCATGGCAATGTCTTTTGAGCGTATGCGGTTCATCGCCTTGTCACTCAGCGATAAAATGTTATCGCCTTCAAAACGGGCTTCGCCTTGAATGTTACCGTTTTTGGCCAGCAATCCCATGAGGGCAAACGCGGTTTGGCTTTTGCCTGAGCCTGACTCACCGACAATGCCTAAGGTTTCCCCTTGCCCCAAGGTAAAGTTGAGATTATTGACGGCTGTTACTGTGCCATCTGGGGTATGAAAGGCGACCTGCAAGTTGTCGACTTCGAGCAAGTTGGTGTCGCTGTTTAATGCTTTGTCCAATAACATAAAGCCTCCTTAGCGGTCTTTCGGGTCAAGCGCGTCTCGTAAGCCGTCGCCGAGGAAGTTAAAACAAAATAAGGTCACCACAAGGAAACCTAATGGCCAAGCCAGTTGCCAAATAGCGATTTCCATATTTTGAGCGCCTTCAGAAATCAATGCCCCCCAGCTGGTCATGGGTTCTTGTACCCCTAATCCTAAGAAACTGATGAAGGATTCCAATAAGATCATGTTGGGCACCAAGAGGGTGGCGTACACCACCACGATGCCGAGCACGTTAGGTACGATGTGACGGAGAATGATTTTCGGTGTCGACACGCCACAGGCGTAGGCGGCTTCAATGTATTCTTTATTTTTTAAACTCAGGGTTTGACCGCGTACGATTCTGGCCATATCGAGCCAAGAAATGGCGCCAATAGCGACGAAAATCAAAAAGATCTGACGACCAAACAGTGTCATCAAGATGATCACGAAAAACATAAAGGGAAAGGAGTTGAGAATTTCAAGAAAGCGCATCATCACACTGTCCACACGGCCACCGATGTAGCCCGATGTGGCGCCATACAGGGTGCCGATCACAATCGCCACAATACTGCCAAGCACCCCTACCAGCAAAGAGATTTGCCCTCCCTGCATGGTGCGCACGAAAATATCGCGCCCCAGGGTATCGGTACCAAAATAGTGGCCATTTTCTAGACTGGGGCGACCTAAAACAGAAATATCCGATAAGGCTTCCCAGTCTATATCGTCGTATTGCCATTGGCTAAACAGCGGGCCTAGCAGAGCAATGGCCGTAATTAGGCCTAATACAATTAAGCTGACCACCGCAGCGTGATTGGAAAAAAAGCGGCGACGGGCATCTTGCCATAAACTGCGACCTTCAATGTCTACCACTTCCTGGGCAAACTGTTCAACGGCCTGAACGTTGTCTTTATTGGTAATCATAATGATAAGGCCTTAGTAACGAATTTTCGGATCAATGAGGGCATATAAAACATCCACCACAGCATTGAAAAGAATGGTAAGCGTGCCGACCAAAATGGTCACACCCATTACCATGGAGTAATCTCGATTGAGTGCGCCATTGATAAAGTGCTGACCAATCCCGCCAGTGCCAAAATACACATCCACGATCACCGAGCCGGTGATGATGCCGACAAACGCCGGTCCAAGGTAGGAAATAACGGGCAGCATAGCGGGGCGTAAGGCATGCTTAAAAATAATACGATGTTTCGGTAAGCCCTTAGCTTTGGCGGTTCGGATAAAGTTGGAGTGCATGGTTTCGATCATGCTACCGCGGGTAATACGCGCGATTTGCGCAATGTAGCTGGTGGACATGGCAATCACCGGCATCACCAAATAAGGCCAGGCACCGCCGTTCCAACCACCGGGTGGCAACCACTGGTTGTAGATGGAGAAAACGAGAATACATAAGGGAGCCAACACAAAGTTAGGTAATACAATGCCCAAATTGGCCACAGCCATCACACTGTAATCGACCCAAGAGTTTTGACGTAATGCGGCAATGACCCCACACCCGACGCCAATGACCAATGCAACAAGAAATGACCAAAGACCAATTTCTGCAGAGACCGGAAAGCTTTGCGCAATGAGTTCGTTGATAGTGAAGTCTTTGTAACGAAAAGAAGGGCCTAAATCCCCTTGTAACAGGCCACCTAAGTAATAAAAAAACTGGTTAATCACCGGTTCGTCTAGGTGATACTTGGCATTAATGTTGGCCAACACTTCTGGCGGCAAGGTGCGCTCTCCAGAAAAAGGGCTACCGGGAGCAGAGTGCATCAAGAAAAAAGACACAGTGATTAATACTAGTAGGGTCGGAATGGCCTCTAGTATACGTTTGAGAATAAACGTCAGCATAAAAATAGTACCGGGCTAGAAATGACCCAGTGGCCGATCAACGTATCGGCACTGGGTAGGGTTTGTGCTACGTACAGGGCAGGTTAGTGCTTAATAATGTACATATCGCGTGTGTAAATGCTGTCTTCTGGGTTCGGAGAGTAACCACCGACATACGGTTTTACCAAACGCTTGGTGGTGTATTGGTAAATAGGGGCGACGGCCATGTCTTGTTCAATGGCAATGGCTTCCGCTTGGTTGTAATTTTCAGAAGGGTTTTGCAGGGTTTTGGCGTCGGCCAGTAAACGGTCGTATTCCGCATTATTGTATTTGCCGTCGTTGTTACCGTGGGTCGAGGTCAATAAATCCAGCATGGTAGACGCTTCGTTGTAGTCCCCAATCCAGCCAGCACGAGCGATGTCAAACTGCTGGTGCTTTTTGGTCTCTAGGTAGGTTTTCCACTCTTGGTTTTCGAGGGTCACACTGACGCCCAAGGTTTTTTTCCACATAGACGCCACAGCAATGGCGATTTTTTTGTGGTTTTCATTGGTGTTGTAAAGCAGGTTAAAAGACAACGGATTGCGCTTATCAAAACCAGCTTCTTCCAACAGAGCCTGTGCTTTTTCATTACGCTCTTTCTGTGTCCAAGTCGCGTATTCTGGTGTGGCAGGGTTAAAACCATTCACAACCTCTGGCGTGAAAGAGTAGGCCGGTAGTTCCCCTGTGCCCGTGACGAATTTGGTAATCACGTTGCGGTCGATGGCGTAAGATAAGGCTTTACGCACGCGAACGTCATCATAAGGCGCTTTGGTCGTGTTAAATTGATAATAGTATGTGCCTAACATGGGCGTGACGACGACTTGCTCTGGGATGTCGCGCTGTAGCTGTTTGAAATGGTCATTTGGCAGTTCATAACTTAGATCCATTTGCCCAGCCTGGAAGCGTTTAAGCTCGGCATTAGGCGATTCAATTGGCAAAAAGGTCACTTGATTAATGACGGTTTTGTCATCGTTCCAGTAATGGCTATTGCGTGAAAAAACCATCTTTTCGTTAACGATCCATTCGTCCATCTTATAAGCACCGTTGGAGACGATGTGCTCGGCTTTCGTCCAATTACTGCCCCATTTCTCAATGGTTTTCTTTGGGGCTGGGAACATGGTTTGGTGGGCGGTCATTTTAACGAAATAAGGTACGGGGCGATCCAATGAGACCTGAAAAGTATAGTCGTCTAATGCTTTGACGCCTAAGGTACTTGGCTCGGCTTCCCCATTAATGATTTTTGACGCATTGGTAATGGAAGGGATTTCGATAAACCAAGCGTAAGGCGATGCAGTCGCAGGGTCTACAGCGCGGGTGAAACCATAAACAAAGTCATGGGCGGTAACCGGGTCGCCGTTCGACCATTTTGCATCTTGGCGTAGGGTGAACGTATAAAGTGTATTGTCTTCGTTGGCGGTATAGCTTTTTGCTACGCCAGGTACCAAGTTACCCTCACCATCTAAATTATAAAGGCCTTCAAATAAGTCGCGCGCTCGTGCTGAGCCCGGTGTGCCTTCAATTTTCTGTGGGTCTAAAGTCGCTGGTTCAGAACCGCCACCACGGACAAGGTCTTGTACGTCAGCCAGCTCTGTTCCAGCAGGGACGTTAGCGGCATAGGATGGTGCTGTTATTAGGGTAGAGGCCAGAATTGCGCTGGCAAGCAGTGTTTTTTTCATTTTCTTAGTCCCTTTATTTGTCTGTTTCTAATTATTTAATAATGTTCTTAGTTTGTTGAAATTCCTGACACTTTCATCATTCCCCAAAGCACAAAAGCCTACAATCGAAATTCCGTATCAGGCTATACGTTGCCTAAAGGTTAGGGGGTAAAAAGCGTCTATGGCGATAGACCTTAAAAAAGCCTCAATCCCCCGTAGACACAGGCTTGATTCGGTGAGTGTGTTGTGGAGCCGACCCTAGGACCGTGATATTCTGTGTGTATCATAAACATTGAATTTAAGGTAAACGGCATCGTGATCTCACATCCATTTAAAGCCGCTGGGGCATTTCTTAAAGCATTTCCCTTGGTGTTATCAAAAGAGTTAAGGCTGTTCATCTTGGCGCCCTTGTTGGCGAATTGCCTATTGGTTGGCTTGCTGTACATGGTGGCGTTCAGCTATTTCCAGACATTGATGGACTCCGCGATGGGGTATTTGCCTGAGTGGGTGTTTTTCTTAGAGTGGCTGTTTAAGGTGATTTTTGCCGCCATTATTAGTGTGTTGTTGTTTTACAGCTTTTCGGTCGGGGTCAATATTTTAGCCGCGCCCTTTATGGCATTTCTGGCGGAAAAGGTAGAAGAAAAAGAAACGGGTAAGGTGTTTGATGAAACCTTGAGTGCCAGTGTGATTATGACGATTATTGTCCGCAGTTTGCAGCGTGAATTACAAAAGATTCTGTACTTTTTGCCACGTTTTATCTTGTTACTTTTGTTGTCGTTTATTCCTCTTGTGAATGTGATTGCACCGGTTTTGTTGTTGCTGTTTTCGATGTGGATGCTGTCTTTGCAGTATATGGATTATGCCTTTGATAATAATAAGGTCACGTTCCATGACATGAGAATGAGCCTACGCACCAAGCCTTTATTGTGTTGGACATTTGGTGCCATTGTGATGGTGGCTTTGACCATTCCTTTGTTTAATTTGTTCGTGATGCCGATTGCCGTTGTGGCGGCAACCCTGTTATGGATTTCAGTTTTTCGAGCGCAACATGAGAGCTATTCTACTTTATTGGATCGTAAGCACGGAGCGTTATGATGAGTGTAAAAATTTTAGTAGTGGATGATGCGTCTTTTACACGTGATTTGATTCGTCGCACCTTACGCAAACAGTTTCCTGCCGCGGAAATTGAAGAAGCCATTAATGGCCGCAAAGCCCAACAAATGATGACAAAAACAGCGTTTGATATGGTGTTATGCGATTGGGAAATGCCAGAAATGACGGGCGTTGAATTGCTTAAGTGGTGTCGGGAGCAACCGAATTACAAAAAAGACACCGTGCCTTTTGTGATGATCACCAGCCGTGGTGACAAAAGCCATGTAGTGGAAGCGGTACAATCAGGCGTGACGGATTACCTTGGCAAGCCTTTTTCCAGTGATCAGCTGGTCAGTAAGGTCACAGCAGCGGCGAAAAAGCACGGTCTTGAAGCGCGCTTGACAGCACAAAAATCTCGTCAAGCCAGTCATTCCGGTGGTGTCGGCGCTGCGTCGTTGGATGTACTGATGGGAGCGGGAAAATCGGCACAGGTACAGGCAACGAAGTTTGCTTCACCTGAAACGTCGGCAGCATCGCCTTCCAGCGTTATGTCAACCACAGGGGCAAAAGACGTAAAAATTCCCACTTTAGTGCGCTTTGAGGGCAAACAGTTTCGTTGCATGGTGATTCAGTTTAGCAAAACAGATGCGACCATGTTCATCAAGAGCGATGACGTTGTGCCGCAGGTGTTAGGGCAAGCGGTGTTGGATTTAGAGTTTTCTGGTCAAGTTAACCGCTTGAATTATTTTGTACAATCCGTTGCCACCACAGAAAAGAAACACGACTCGACATTTTTGACCGTTGTGTTGAACTTGATTGACCAAGACAGTGAAAAAGAGGCCTTTGTCCAGAAGCTGTTCGACAGCTTATAACAGCGAATTATTCAAGCTCAACGGGTTGCGCAGGTATGTTGTCAGTACGGGTTCGACTGGCGGGGAAGTGACAAGAAAACGTACTGCCTTGGCTTAGTTGACTCTGAATGTGCAGTTTGGCGTCATGGTGTAGCAAAACGTGTCTGACAATGGCTAAGCCTAATCCCGTTCCTCCGGTTTTTGAGCCGCGACCTTTATCGACACGAAAGAAACGCTCGGTCAAACGCGGTATGTATTGTGGGTCAACGCCAATACCAGAATCTGTCACTGAGAACACACCGCTGACCTCATCAGATTCCCAACTCACATTGATATTACCGCCATCGGGTGAGTACTTAATAGCGTTCACAATTAAATTAGAAAACGCGCTATAGAGTTCTTTGTAAGAGCCATATAAACGGGCATTTTCTGGTATAGCCAGTGATAAATGATGGGTTTCCGTCAGCATAGGCGATGTCGCACTGGCGATGGCTTCCATCATGCCTAACAGGTTATGCCACTGATTCTCTTCTCGCTTATCGTTGCTTTCTAGACGCGACAACAGCAACAAATCTTCAATGAGATGTTCCATCCGATCCGATTGTTCAGACATGTTTACAATGCCTTTTTGCATGCTTTTCGGTAGGCTGTCTTTGAACATATCCAGTGTTTCTAAATACCCTTTGATGACGGTCAGTGGGGTTTTAAGTTCGTGGGACGCGTTGGCCACAAAGTCTTTACGCATCTGTTCTAGTAGGTGCAAACGCGTGATATCACGGATAAAGATAAGGTGGTCGTTTTTATCGTAGAGTGTGGTCTGGATTTCCAAATACACACCATTTTTCGCGGGTGATTTGATGATTAGAGGTTCACCAAAACGCTTTTGATTGAAATAACGGAAAAAGTCTGGATTGCGCAGTATGTTGGTAATGGCTTGACCACGATCGACAGGACGAACCAAACCAAGCAAGTGGGCTGCAGAGTTATTCCACCATTCTAGGTTGCCCTGATTATCCGCCATGATCACCCCTTCTTTCAGGGCTGTGGTGGATCTTTCAATACGTGTTAAAGCTTGGCGCATACGACGCTTGGATTTACGTTGTTTTTTCTGTAAGCGATACACGGAATCAAACACTTCACCCCAAATGCCCGCTGCTTCCGGTGGTGCGGCTTTACCCGAGTAACGTAACCAATTATGAAATTGATAAAGCTGATACAGCTGCCAATACAGAGAGCCTAAAACATACAGCAGTATGACCGCGAGTATTTGATTAAGAATAAAACCAATTACAAGACAGGCAGCGAGACCAGTCAACCAGGTTATCAGGGTGTTGCGCCACACTTTTTTCATAGAGACCTTTGTGCAGAAAAGCGGTAGCCCGTGCCTCGTACGGTTTGTATCAAGTAGTCATGGGTACTGCCAATGGCTTTGCGTAAACGACGAATATGTACATCGACGGTACGTTCTTCAACATAGACATTGCCGCCCCATACCTGATCCAACAATTGCGCTCTAGAATAGGCGCGTTCTTGGTGGGTCATCAGGAATTTAAGGAGGCGGTATTCGGTTGGCCCCATATCTAAAGGGCGTGTTCCTATGGTAACGCGCTGGCTGATTGGATCAAGCACCAGATTATCAATTTCGATGGGTTCATCCACACCTTGAGGAGTAGCGCGTCGTAATACGGCTTTCAGACGTGCAACGAGCTCACGAGGGGAAAAAGGCTTGGTGATATAATCATCTGCCCCGACTTCGAGGCCTTGAATCTTATTGTCTTCTTCACTTTTTGCGGTCAGCATGATGACAGGGATTTCTGCCGTTGTAGCGTCTTTTTTCAGTCGGCGAGTCAGTTCGATACCACTGCCGCCAGGCATCATCCAGTCCACTAAGATCAGATCAGGGCGATGATCAACCACGATCTCGTGGCCTTGCTGGATGTTTTCTGCTTCTAAATATTCGTAGCCCGCCATTTCTAAGGCGATGGCAATCATTTCACGGATAGACGATTCGTCGTCTATGATTAATACTTTTTTAGCGGTCACAGGCTTCACCTTCACGTCAGGAATGCTGTTATTAAAGCGATCTTATGTGACAATTCAATGACATTGTCACAACTTTGCCACATAACCTGTTACACCATCACACAAGATAGCTGGCCACCAAACCAATAAACACACAATATCCAATGCGGTTATTGTTCAAAAAAGAACGGAAGCAGGCTTGTCGATCACGCTCCTTAGCTTGTTGATATTGCTGGTAAAAAAGACCAACACACACGACTAATGCCACAAAATATGGCCACTGTATTCCGGCCAATATTCCAATCCAACTGAGCAAGGATAAAGTCAGCCCTTGTAGGCAAAGAATAACGAACAAATCGTAGCGACCGAATAAGATGGCCGTAGACTTGATGCCGATTTTCAGGTCATCGGGACGGTCGGTAATGGCGTAGTAGGTGTCGTAGGCAATGGTCCAGAAGCAATTTGCGACAAACAACATCCATAGAATAGGGTCCGTTAAACTGCCGCCTTGGGCACTGTACGCCATGGGAATGGCCCAAGAAAACGCCAGTCCCAAAAACAATTGAGGCAGGTGGGTATAGCGTTTCATAAAGGGGTACAAAGCCGCCAGACCAAGGCCGATAAAAGACAACAAAACGGTATTGAAATCCGTGAACAGCACCAATAGAAAACTCAGCCCACATAAGGCACCAAATACTATCAGAGCTTCTTTTTCAGACACTCTTCCAGACGGCAGTGGGCGATTTTTGGTGCGCTCTACGTGACCATCTACCTTTCGGTCGGCATAGTCATTGATCACACACCCAGCCGATCGCATACTGAACACGCCCAACACAAAAATGACCATCAAGTGCCACTGGGGCATGCCGTCTGCCGCGAGCCATAAGGCCCACAGCGTTGGCCACATTAGCAGCAGTGACCCAATGGGACGGTTGAATCGGGTGAGTTCGGCGTAGTTTTTTAGCTTGTTCATAACCATCTAGGTGACTTCATCCAAGTAGTTTCATCTAAGTAGTGACATAGCCACCCAAACACATGCATTGATTACAGCAAGGTAAATGGCGGCTTCAGAGTAATAAGCTGGTCAAAAAATGCTTCATTGACCAAGATGCCAGGCCCATATTGATGGAAAACGGAGCGTCGCGCCCATAATGGGGTAGGCTGATGAGAAAACAAATTTTTAGGCAGCTGGGTGATTTCGATATCACTGCGCTTTAATGCCCTGTGTTGGAACAAATAACCGCCAAGTGGCTTGTTTTTCAGGTGTTTGACCTGACGCCAGTGACCCTTCAAAGAGCGCGCTGGAATAATAGAGCGCCCATAAATCATCGCATGGCCATCGACGGTTAACAACACGGTACGAACTCGAACCCTTTCTCTGGGGCGTAAAGCTAGGCGTTTACGCTCTCGGGACGTTGGCGTCCCCCAATCGTCTTCCAGTACTTCCACCGCCAGTTTGCCAAGACACTGCAGTTTTGCGGTCAACGACTCCTGCGTAATGAGCCAAGGCCAAAGGTTTTTTGGGACTTTCATTTTGCTAATACGGTGAATCGGCTGCCAACGATAATTAAATTGCTGTGCCGCAGAAGGGTTCATCATGGTCTGGCTCTTAATCGTCATCACAGGTTATGTGTTTATTTTATTCATCGACGCGACCACTTTCTTGAGTTCCGTCGACTCCTGATACAAGGCTTCTCGGCATCGTTCGGCCTGTTCCAAGGTCAAACCAACGCGCTTTAAAACCGCTTCAGAAATGCTGTCATGATGCAGCAATCGATGGGAAATATACAGGAGATGCGCCAACATAGCATGCTCACCTTGGTATTCGTCGCGTTTACTGTAGCGAATGGCAGTCCAAATAGGTTCAGGAAGGTTCCAGTGGCGTAATAGCCAAGCCCCCATTTGTTCTCGAGTAAAATGCATCATTTGCATTTCAATTAACTCGGAGCAAAGGTGAGCGTTGGCTTCTTGATAGCGCGTTAGAATGGAAAAATGCGGAGGCAAAATCGTACCGATCGCAAGATAGCCAAAGTTGTGCAGTAAGCCAGCGAGATACGCATGGCCTTTTTTAGGTTGTTTTTCCACGGGCATGCATTTCGCTAACGCCTCAGTCAGGACGGCACCTGATACAGATTCTAACCAGAAATTCTCGTAATGGTGCAGGTTGTCTTTTGCTAATGTGAAAGCGTTGCTTAACGATAACCCAAGCGCAAGATTCATGACCATATCAAACCCCAACACCCGAATAATGGCGTCTTCTATGGTGGTAATACCGCCCGGTGCACGGTAGTAGGGTGAAGACGCCCAACTGATGACTTGGGCGGTCAAGCTCGGATCAAGAGTGATGATGTCACAGAGTTCGTTGATACTGGCCGTTTTGCTGTTGGATAAGCGAATCACTTGATGGGAGGAGGCGGGCAAGGGCGGCATCTCAACCGTTTCTTCAATACGCTTTTTGAGTCGGATGGACTGAAACCGCCCCAATCCTTGCAGAATTTGCTCAGCATCTTGGTCGTGATGTTCGACAGGGCGTTTGATGTTTTGGGTAGGCACAGAGATGCGTTCAAATCGATTCAGTGGCCCCGAGAAAAGCTGCTGTAACTCTGCTGACGTGATTTCTTGTTGTGTGCCGTTGGTGTGTACTTGAATCAGTAGACGGGGCAATTCAAGCAAGCTGGTGGCGAGAAGGGTATACATGCTGTTTGGCTTGATCAGTAAGTCACTGGCACGGCTATAATATGGTACGGGTTCAAAACGACGCTTAGTGACCCGCGCAATAGCGGCGAGGTCGAGCATATGATTTTTGGGGAAGATAACACGCAGTCGCCCTATAGAATCGGCCAAATGGACGACACATACCCTTTCACTTAGCGGACTATTAACGGTCGTTTCCATACTCATCCCTGTTATACCATCGCAATTAAAAAGCCCCTAATGGGGCTTCATAAATATAACAGATTTTACGCTATGTTCTGACTAGTGATTCAAAATCTGACTGAGGAACATTTGTGTACGATCGTGTTGCGGGTTATCAAAGAACGCGTGGGGCTCATTCGCCTCGACAATTTCCCCTGCGTCCATAAAGACAACACGGTCAGCAACGGTTTTAGCAAAGCCCATTTCGTGGGTGACACACACCATGGTCATGCCTTCTTCCGCCAGTTGTACCATGACATCGAGTACTTCCTTGATCATCTCAGGATCAAGCGCTGACGTTGGCTCATCAAACAGCATGATACGCGGTTGCATACACAAACCACGGGCGATCGCCACACGTTGCTGCTGACCGCCTGACAGTTGCCCTGGATACTTGAGTGCTTGGTTGGCAATCTTGACGCGTTCTAGGTAGTGCATGGCCATTTCTTCCGCTTGCTTTTTGGGTATTTTACGTACCCAAATAGGAGCCAGCGTTAAGTTTTCTAGAATGGTCAAATGAGGAAACAGATTGAAGTGCTGAAACACCATGCCGACGTCTCTACGGATTGCTTCAATGTTCTTCAAGTTATTGTTCATTTCCACACCGTCGACCAAAATGGTGCCTTTTTGGTGTTCTTCAAGACGGTTAATACAACGTATCATGGTCGATTTGCCTGAACCAGATGGCCCACACACCACGATGCGTTCGCCTTTTTTAATGCTGAAGTTAATGTTTTTGAGTACGTGGAAGTCCCCGTACCATTTGTTCACATCGTTAAACTCGATGATTGCTTCTTCGCCCTTTTCTAATTGAGCACGAGCCATATTGGTGTTTGTCATACTAAAGACCTCAAATTCTTAACTAATTTCGCTTGTGCCCAGTTTCTAACTTGCGCTCAATTCTCATACTGTAACGCGACATACCAAAACAGGCCGCCCAGTAAATAAAGCCTGCAAAGGCATAGCCTTCCATGGTGGTGCCTAACCAGTTGGAGTCATGGGTGGCGGCTTGGATTCGGCCAAGCAAATCAAACATACCGACAATGTAAACAAGGGTGGTGTCTTTAAACAAACCGATGAAGGTGTTGACGATACCTGGAATCACCAATTTCAATGCTTGTGGCAAGATAACCAAGATCATTGATTGCCAGTAAGATAACCCAGACGCATCAGCGGCTTCATATTGGCCCTTCGGAATGGCTTGCAACCCCCCTCGAATCACCTCCGCCATGTAAGCGGAAGAAAACAGGGTAATACCAATCAGCACACGCAATAGCTTATTAAAGTTCATACCTTCCGGCAAAAACAGCGGGATCATCACCGACGCCATAAACAGAATCGTGATCAGCGGCACAGCACGAATGGTTTCAATGAACACAATACACACGGATTTTGCGATGGGCATATTAGACTGACGCCCAAGCGCCAACAAAACACCTAACGGAAAGGAAGTTACAATGCCCACAACCCCAAGCAAGGTGGTCAGAAACAAACCGCCCCACAAGGAGGTTTCAACAACTTCTAGACCGAATACACCGCCAGCAAACAAAAAGTAAGCAACGATCGGGTAGGCGAGAATAATCACCAAAGACAGGTACAGCTTATTGACTGTTTTGACGGCAAAGACACCGATTAATATCACCAAAATAATCAAGGCTAGGTTAATGCGCCAAGTTTCTTCTGATGGGTAAAGGCCGTACATAAACTGGTCAAAATACACGCCAATAAAAGACCAACAGGCCCCACTTCCTGTGCAATCCGCCTTTGACTCGCCGTCGAATGATGCGTTGATGATACCCCACTCAACAACAGGGGGGATTATCAGGTACAGGATATAAACACTGAACAGGGTTAAAAAGACATTGAGTGGAGAGGACAGTAAGTTTTGACGTACCCATGCCACGGCACCGACAGAACGCACCGGTGGTGGGAGGCTGGGTGACGGTTTAAATTCGATAGCCATGTTCTTCCTCCTAGCGCTCTGCTAATGACATTTTTTTGTTGTACCAATTCATAAACAAAGAAATGGTCAAACTTAGGGTGCCGTATACCAGCATACACAAACCAATACTTTCAATGGCTTGACCGGTTTGGTTGAGGGTGGTCCCCATGACCACAGCAACCAACTCGGGGTAAGCAATGGCCGCACCGAGCGATGAGTTTTTTGTTAAGTTAAGAAATTGGCTGGTCAAAGGGGGAATAATCACTCGCAGCGCTTGTGGCAACACAATGAGACGCTGAGTTAAGCTGTCTTTTAGCCCTAAAGAACGGGCTGCTTCGGTTTGTCCCCAGCTGACGGATAAAATACCTGCCCGAACGATTTCGGCAATAAAGGCACCTGTGTAAGTAGAAAGGGCGATTAATACCGCGACAAACTCCGGTGGTAATACCATTCCACCGGTAACGTTAAAACGACTTTTTTGTGGTAACTCAAACTCAATGGGAAAGCCGCTAATGACGAGCGCCAAAACAGTGATAACAACAATCATCCCCAGCGATGACCAGTAAGCTGGGAACCAAAGACCTGTTCGAGTCTGACGCTTTTTCGCCCACACGATCAGTGCTATGGCGGCGATAATAGAAAAGACAAACCCTGCGATCACCAGACCGAAGCCGTCTTGTGTGACCGGGTTAGGAGAATATACCCCGCGTTTATTGAGGAAAAAGTCCCCTAGAATAATGCTATTTTTTGGAATCGGTAAGGCAGCCAATACGGCAAAATACCAGAAGAACATTTGTAGCAATAATGGAATGTTACGCAATGTCTCGATATAGACGGTGGCTAAACGCGCCACTAACCAGTTACTTGACAGTCGCGCTAAGCCCATAATGACGCCGATTATGGTCGCTAAAACGATGCCCATTAACGAGATAACTAAGGTATTAATCAAAGCAACAGCAAAGGCGCGACCATAAGTATCGGCTTCGGTGTAGTCGATTAAATGAATGAGAACAGGGAAGCCAGCCGGTTGATTTAAAAAGGCGAAACCAGTGGAAATACCCTGATCTGCTAAATTGGCTTGTAAATTACTAAATAAGTAGTAACCCACAAAGACGACGATGGCTAGGAGGACAATTTGAAAAATCAGCGCGCGGTTGGCGGCATCGTTCAAAAAGCTCTTATTACTTGATGTTGTTTTTTCGCTCATCTTGGTTCAGGCAATTGAAATGCTCGTCAGATGTGAAAGGAAAGGGAAAGATTGGGCGGCTTTATAAGCCGCCCAATAGATACCCAAGCAGAGTGCTTTAGGTATTAACGTACTGGTGGCGCATACAATACGCCGCCCTCTGTCCATAGAGCGTTCAAACCACGAGGTAAATTAACAGCTGTTTCTGGGCCAACGTTACGTGCGAATACTTCACCGTAGTTACCGACCTTAGAAATAATGTTGTAAGCCCAATCCGATGACAGGTTCAATTGTGCGCCCATATCACCGTCAACACCTAATAAGCGTTTGATGCCTGGATCATTGGTTTCACTTTTGATTTTCGCTACGTTTTTAGACGTAATGCCCATTTCTTCTGCGTTGATTTGCACGAAAAGAGACCAAGTCACAATGTCTTTCCACTGATTATCACCGTGGCGTACCACAGGACCAAGAGGCTCTTTTGAAATCGTTTCTGGCAAGATGACGTGTTCAGAAGGTGAAGCCAGTTTAGTACGGTGAGCGGCTAGACCCGATTTATCGGTTGTGTAGACATCACAACGACCTGAATCGTAGGCGGCCAATGCTTCGTCGACCTTTTGCACGATAACCGGCACGTAAGACATTTTGTGCTTACGGAAGAAATCCGCCATGTTGAGCTCAGTGGTTGTGCCTTGCTCAGTACAAACCGTTGCGCCGTCCAGTTCCATTGCCGATGTCACACCGAGGTCTTTACGTACAATGAAGCCTTGACCGTCATAAAAGTTAACGGTTGTGAAGTCCAAGCCCAAAGAGTTATCACGGGTGTAGGTCCACGTCGTGTTACGAGAAAGGATGTCAATTTCACCTGACTGCAAGGCAGTAAAACGCTCTTTAGCAGACAGAGGCGTGAATTTTACTTTTTGTGGGTCATTAAAGATGGCCGCTGCGGTTGCACGACACACATCCACATCAATACCGGACCAGTCACCATTTGAGTCGGCATTGGAAAAGCCAGGAACCCCCGTACTGACACCACATTGAATAAAGCCTTTTGCTTTCACATCGTCCAAAGTGGCAGCCGTTGCACCAGCGCTAATGGTTGCGGCGATTGCGGCAGTCGAAAGTAATTTACCAACGTTCGATTTCATTATTGAGCCTCCCAGGCGTTTTGTATGTTGTTATCTTGCTAAATTTGTCACATTAGATTTTGACATCTATATCAAAATATCGAGCAAGGTTAGTGCCAACATTACGTTATTCTTGTTTTATCATGGGGTAGAAAACACTTCTGAAAAATGCGTTCACCCTTATATACAATGATGCTTTACAGGCTCAGTCAAGGAGAATGTGTCAACGTTAAGACGATTCACGCCTAATTGTTTGCACTTTTCCCCGAAAAGTATGATTTTATTTGTCTGCGATATAAAGGTTTGATCAAGGTAGAAAAGCAGAGTAGACAACGGCTCGGGCAGGATAGGTGTGTTTTTTTGCACGCATTTGATGCATTTTTTTATTGTCCTAGCACCGTTTTGATACAAACTATATCTATTGCATTGTTTTAGTGCTTTGTATACAAAATAGTATGGTGAAACTCGTTCTAAATAGCGGTGATCGTGCAAGATAGCCAGAAAGCGCTTTCCAAAATTTACAAGCTGCATGGTAGACTTAAACAAAATTGACGTCATGTAAGGAGATCCATAGCTGATGGATAACTCATCAAAACCGCTTGATCGCTTAGACAAAAAAATTCTTCGTGAGCTGCAAATAAACGGGCGATTATCCAATGTCGAGCTGGCAAGCCGTGTTGGTTTGAGCGCCACACCTTGCTTAGAGCGTGTGCGTCGTTTAGAACGTAATGGTTATATTACAGGTTACTGTGCCCTGGTCGATCCTAAAAAAGTAGACGCTGGCTTATTGGTTTTTGTCGAAATTCGCTTGAAAACAACGTCGCCAGAAGGCTTCAATGAATTTAAAACAGCCGTGACAGAAATTCCAGAAATCTTAGAGTGTCACCTAATTGCAGGGGATTTTGAATACTTGCTAAAAGCGCGCGTGTCGAACATGGATTCGTATAGATTGTTGCTGGGTGAGACCTTGCTGACCTTGCCTCATGTGCGTGAATCGCGTACCTATGTGGCCATGGAAGAAGTGAAAAGCACTACGGTTGTAAACATTCCTTAGGCGTGTTTTCCAGATAAGATCGGCATCATTGATTGGTCAATTGATCGATGATTCTTTTTAGTTTGACTGGCCCGACACCCTTCACGTTAAGAACGGCTCTTTCCGATGGAAACGGCCGTTCTTTTATCAGTTTTTCAAGCACTTTTTTTGGAATACCTTTTACTTTTAACAGTGCCTTCACTTTGCATTGGTTAATGGCGAGATAGCCATCTGAGCAACCAGTGGCGTTTTTTTTTACATCGGGTGACGTTTCTTTTTTCGCAGTAGTATCTGGGGAGTGGGCGTTTTCTGCAGTGACATGATAGAGCACAGGAAAGTAAGCATCATCACAGCTTATATAGTCCATACCGTCCCATTCGCTGAGTTGTAAGACGAGTTGCCATAATCCTGCGGGCGGTGACTGAAAGAGTAAGTCGTATAAGCCGTTATTTATAACGTGTTGGCCACTGAGTTCGCCAAGGGTGGTGGAGGCCAGCACCATCGGTTCTGCTTCGTGCTCGCTGCCTTTGGGATAGGCACACAGTTGTAAGCGTAAGGTGCCGCTGATGTTGCCACTATTACGGTGATTGCTGATGCATTGGATGGATAAGACAACACGATCGTGTTCGATTCGATATGCGCAGCCTTGTAGTGTCAGTGCTGTCGCGCCAGCGTCTAGGTTATCAGCGTTCATGGCGGTTCCTTGTGAGCGAATCCAGTGAATAAAGCGATTCTTGATCAATCTTCACCCACATGCAAGAAAAATACCGTCAAACTCTCCGGTTGCCGTTGACCTTGAGTTAGACGTTTAGGTATTGATCATGGTTTGGAAGCCACCGAGATAACAGAGGAGCGACACGGTCTGGGTAGTGATTATGCAATTGAATCGCGGCTTTTTGAACGTCATCGAGTAGGTTTTTGTCTCGTTGTAAATCGGCGACTTTGAATTCCCACAGGCCCGTTTGTCGGGTGCCTAATAGCTCTCCTGGTCCTCGTAATTCGAGGTCTTTTTCCGCGATTTTGAAACCGTCACTGGTTTCCCGCATGGTCGACAAGCGCTCTTTGCCTTGTTGCCCTAAAGGGGCTTTATACAGCAACACACAATGGCTGGCGGCTTGCCCTCGGCCCACTCGACCACGTAACTGATGAAGCTGGGCTAAGCCAAGGCGTTCCGGATTTTCGATGACCATTAAGCTTGCGTTGGGCACATCCACACCGACTTCGATCACGGTCGTGGCCACCAACAGTTGCAGATCGCCTGCTTTGAACTTTGCCATGATGTCGGCTTTTTCTTGGGACTTAAGGCGGCCATGTACCAAGCCAATTGACAAATTGCCCAGTTGCTCTTGTAGCAGCAGTGCGGTGTCCTCGGCGGCTTGGCACTGCAGGGCTTCGGATTCTTCAATCAGAGTACATACCCAGTACGCTTGCTTGCCTTCTTCGCAGGCACTTTTTACCCGATCAATGACTTCTTGACGGCGTTGGTCTGACACCACGACGGTATTGACCGGCGTACGTCCAGGCGGTAATTCGTCAATGATGGAGCAGTCCAAATCGGCATAGGCTGACATGGCGAGTGTGCGGGGAATAGGGGTGGCGGTCATGATGAGCTGGTGAGGTTGAATCCCGTGTTTCATGCCCTTTTCCCGCAACGCCATCCGTTGATGCACACCGAATCTGTGTTGTTCGTCGATCACTGCTAAGGCCAAACGATCAAATTCTACGGTGTCTTGAAACAAGGCGTGGGTACCGACGACTAAGTGGGCGACACCTGAGGCGATGTCTGCGAGCTCTTTCTCTCGGGCTTTGCCTTTCAGTTTGCCAATCATCCAGGCCACGTTTAACCCAAGAGGCTCGAACCACTGGCGGAAGTTATGGTAATGCTGTTCGGCCAGAATTTCTGTGGGTGCCATGATGGCGACCTGATAGCCGGCTTGCACAACAGACGCTGCAGCGAGCGCCGCTACCAGGGTTTTCCCCGATCCAACATCCCCTTGTACCAGGCGCAACATGGGATGGCCTGTACCCAAGTCTTGGAGAATTTCCCCAAAGACGCGTTGTTGGGCTTGAGTGGGTGAAAAAGGCAACTGAGACAGCAGTTGCTGGCTTAATGCGCCTGCGTTGGGCACGCGAACAGAAACATCTTGCTTGGCTTTTAGGCGCTTGCCGATCAGTGACAGTTGATGGGCCATGAGTTCTTCGAAGGACAAGCGATACTGGGCAGGGTGTGCCCCGGAGCGGAGCTGTTCTAAGTTGACGTCTTTGGTCGGATGGTGCAAAAACTGAATGGCGTCACACAAGGGCGATAAGCTAAAAGCATGACGCAGTTCGTCCGGTAACCATTCTTGTAAATTATACGGCGTTAATCGCTCTAATGCCTGTTCGCACAGTTGGCGGATTTTAGTCTGTGTTAGCCCCTCGGTAAGGGGGTAGATGGGCGTCAGTTGGGTCGCTTTCGGTGGTGTCTCTTCTTCGCTAATCAGCTGATATTCAGGGTGATAGATTTCAAAGCCTGAACTGCCACGACGGATTTCACCGAAACAACGCAGCCGTTTTCCTGCTTCAAGCTGCTTTTTTTGCGCGGCGGAGAAATGAAAGAAACGCAGGCACAAGGTACCAGTATGATCCTTGATTCGGCAGAGTAAGCTGCGACGCTTGCCCATTTTGATTTCTGCGCCGGTGATGTGGCCTTCAATCACAGCCTCATCGCCAAAGCGCAATTGACCGATTGGCACAACGCGCGTTCGGTCTTGGTAGCGAATGGGAAGGTGAAACAGCAAGTCTTGCACCGTATTGAGGTGCAATCGAGCCAGTTTCTCCGCCATAGCGTTGCCGACGCCTTTCAGCTCGCGAACATCCTGAGTGTCTAATCCGTCAATCATACTAATGTATCCTATAAGTGCCTGATTCAGTGGCCGTTACAGGTTTAAATGCTTACAAGCATCACGAATGGCTTGGCTGACCGCGTCAATGGCATTGGGTCGCGGAAAGCTAGCACGCCAAGCAAGCGCTACGGTGCGCTTCGGCACGGGGGCCGCAAAGGGTCGTACTTCTAGCAGATCGTGGTTGATGTTGGTGACCGCGGATTTGGGCAACACTGTCACGCCAAGCCCCGATGACACCATGTAACGTATGGTTTCTAGTGAGCTGCCGTTGACCACGGTGCGCCCTTCACTGAAGTCACCTCCGTTCATCAAAGGGCAGGCTTCGAGTACCTGCTCACTGAAGCAATGCCCTTTACCAAGCAGCAAAAGGTTGTCCGTCGACAACTGGTCTGTTTCGATCTGCTTTAGCTCGGTCCAAGGGTGATTTTTGGGCATCAGCACAACAAATTCTTCTTCGTAGATTGGCTGAGTGACCACATCGGGCTCGCGGAATGGCAACGCCACGATAATGGCGTCCAGTTCACCGTTACGCAGTTTAGGGCGTAGGTTTTCAGTGAGGTCTTCCTCAATCATCAGAGGCATATTCGTTGCCGCTTTATGCAACGCAGGGATCATGAAGGGAAATAGGTAAGGCGCAATGGTGTAAATAGCCCCAATTTTCAATGGGCTTTTTAATTGGTTTTTCCCTGACGCAGCCAACTCTTTGATCATGTTTGCTTGATCCATGACGCGTTTGGCCTGCGCAATAATTTGCTCGCCCAGGGGGGTGATGTAAACCGAATTTTTGCTACGCTCGAAAATGGCAGTGCCTAATTCTTCTTCAAGCTTTTTGACGGCCACACTCAGGGTAGGCTGTGACACGTGACAGCGTTCTGCTGCACGGCCGAAATGTTTCTCGTCAGCCAGCATCACAATGTATTTCAATTCCGTTAACGTCATAACACACCTTTTTATCGGCTTGGTTCAGGGTTATTGTTAATAACTATGATAGTACATCATTTGATAAAGTATACTGGTTCTTTCATGGAATGAATGAGAATCTTATTTTAAGCAACGAGGAGAAAAACATGGCGAAAGTGCTGGTGGCAGGTTGTGGTGATTTGGGGTCCGGCGTGGCAAGTGCGTTGGTTGCACAAGGTCACAGTGTAACGGGAATCCGTCGCACACAGGATGACTTTCCGCAGGGGGTGCAGGGAATAACGGGCGATCTGACGGAGATGGACCAAGCGTGCTTTCCTGATGCAGCGCTTATTTATCTAATTATGACGCCACAAGGCCGCACGGAAGCCAGTTATCGGGCCGCGTATTTTGATACGGCACAAGCGCTTATTCGACGTTACTCGACGCAAGCAAACTTGCCTACCGTCATTTTTGTTTCCAGTACCAGCGTGTATGGTCAGAACGCGGGTGAGTGGGTGGATGAGACGACGCGGGCGGATCCTAAAACAGTGACGGCCACCGTATTAACAGACACAGAGCGTGCATTAGCGGCGGTGTTTCCTAGTGTCGCGGTACGTTGTTCGGGAATCTACGGTCCGGGTCGTTATCGAATGCTAGAAAAGGTACTCAGTGAAGAGGCATGGGGCGCAAACAGTTGGACAAATCGTGTGCATCGGGACGACGTTGTGTCGGCTTTATTGCTGTTGGCCGATCTTGTTTTGTGTCATCCAGAATCAGAAGAATGCGTCCTTCCTGAACAGGTGATTGTGACGGATCAAACGCCTGTGTCTATGTGGGAAGTGAAACTTTGGTTGGCCAGTTGTTTAGGCGCCAAGGTGATGGCAGAGTCCAGTGAAGGCTTTGCGCCTGTATCGGGTAAGCGCATTCAAGGAGAGTATTTATTGTCAAAAGGCTGGCGCCCTATTTACCCAAGTTATACCGCAGGGTATCGTGGCTTGATCGACGCTTTTCAAAGCAGATAAACGATTTTCACAGTATGTTACCCTAATAAAATAAAAAAGAGGCCCTCTTTTTTATTCGCCTGTCATTCAGTATGACAGCAGAGACACTTAGTCTTCCAGTACCATGATACCTTCGATTTCTACTTGAACGCCTTTTGGCAATGCACGAACACCCATAGCGGCACGCGCTGGGTAAGGTTGCTTAACGAATTGAGTCATGACTTCGTTAACCGTAGCGAAATTGCCAAGATCGGTCATGAAGATATTGAATTTTACGATGTCTTCTAAAGAGCCACCGGCTGCGGCACACACCGCTTGCAAGTTTTTAAAAACCTGTTTGGTTTGATCAACGATGTCTTCACTGATGACTTCCATGGTTTCTGGCACCAAAGGAATTTGACCTGATACATACACAGTGTTGCCTGCACGAACCGCTTGAGAGTATGGACCAATTGCTGCTGGTGCGTTTTCAGTGTGAATGACTTGTTTTGCCATGATACGTATCCTTTTTAGAGAGTAGTGATTAAAAAATAACGAATAAAATGGCATGCCCAACAAGAGCATGCCACAGATAAAGTATAGGGTGAGCAAGGCGCTTTGAATCAGCGCCCAACGATGGTTTCACGTGATACCTTTTCAACACAGCGCACGGCTTTGATACGACGCATCACATCGGCCAATCCCACACGACTGGAAATTGTAATGCTCAAACGCAAGCGACTGACGCGGCCTCGTTCAATAATGTCGAGATTTGACACTTGGAAGTCGGTATCGCTGATAGAGCTGGCAATATTTGCCACCGCACCCCGTTCATTTATGTAGGTCACGATAAGGCTAATGTTGAGCTCTTCTTCAATTTCTTTGCCCCACGCCATATGAATAAAGCGCTCGGGGTTAGAAAGGTGATCCTGTACGTTTGGACAATTCAAGTGATGAATCACAATGCCCTTGTCGACCTGCACAGAGCCGACAATCGGGTCACCTGGGATCGGTGCGCAACATTTAGCATAGGATATCAGCATACCTTCAGAGCCGTTGACCTTGAAGGATTTTGGCGTAATCAAGGTTTCTTCGTCGTAATTTGGGAAGAGTTCACGTGCTACCAAATACCCTACATGTCGGCCTTTACCGATGGACTCTAATAAGTCATCTAATGAAGCCAGCTGGTGGTTATTCAATACTTGTGCAATTTGTTCGATGGTTAACTCTTCAATGTTGGTTTTAAACGCATTGAGTGAGCGTGTTAACAAGCGATTGCCGATGGAAATGGCGTTTTCGCGCTGTTTGTCTTTTAAGTAGTGACGAATATTAGTGCGTGCTTTGCCCGTAATGGCAAAACTCAGCCAAGCGACATTAGGCTGGGCATTTTTCGCGGTAATGATTTCTACCGTTTGACCGCTTTCAAGCTGGGTACTCAGCGGAGCCAAACGTCGGTTAATTCGACAAGAAATACAGGTATTACCAATTTCAGTGTGAACACCGTAGGCAAAATCGACCGGTGTTGCACCAGAAGGTAATTCAATAATTTGTCCATTGGGCGTGAAAACATAAACTTCGTCAGGGAACAAGTCACTTTTTACGTTATCGACAAATTCAACGGGGTTACGTGCTTTTTGCTGGATTTCCAGCAAGCTTTTTACCCATTTCGTAGCGCGATCGTGATTGCTTGGCATGTTTGACGTGCCGCTGACTTTGTAAGCCCAGTGTGCTGCGATACCGTTATTGGCGACGAGATCCATTTCTTCGGTCCGAATTTGCACTTCCATTGGGATGCCATTGGAGCCCAAGACAGTGGTGTGCAAGGATTGGTAACCGTTAGATTTGGGGACAGCAATGTAATCTTTAAAACGCCCTTCGATCGGTTTAAAGAGGGCGTGAATAACCCCTAAGATTCGATAACAGCTGTCATGGCGATCGGTGACGATGCGCACACCCATGACGTCCATAATTTCCGCTAAAGACCGACGTTTTTTGTCCATCTTCTGGTAAATGCTGTAAATGTGTTTTTCTCGAACGCTGATGGTTGCTTCGATGTAATCAGCGGCCAATTCGGCGCGAATATGATCTTCAAGCTTTTGGGTGTCCTTGATGCGCTGCTGGCCATATTTTTTATTGATGGCGCGTTGCAGCATGCGTGCTCGCATTGGGTAGTAAGCTTGAAAAGCCAGAGACTCCAAATCGACGCGTACTTTATACATTCCTAAGCGGTTGGCAATAGGCGCATAAATATCGAGCGTTTCTCGGGCGATACGACGTTTCTTATGGGCAGGCATGGCGTCAAGAGTACGCATATTATGCAAGCGGTCAGCCAACTTGACTAAGATGACACGAATATCGTCTGCCATGGCCATGGCCATTTTTTGAAAGTTATGGGCTTGTTTTTCAACTTGGCTGTTGAACTCTAGATGGGTCAATTTACTGACGCCATCGACGAGGCTGGCCACCTCTGCACCAAATTGTTCGGTTAAGGCTTCGCGACTGATGCCGGTGTCTTCAATCACGTCGTGCAATAGGGCCGCAGTCAATCCATCGCAATCCATTCGAAGTTCCGACAGAATTTCGGCGACAGCGAGAGGATGGGTGACATAGGGCTCGCCACTTTTACGCTTTTGTCCGTCATGGGCTTGTTCAGCGTAGAAGTAAGCGCGTTTTACCTTAGCGATTTGGTCATAAGGTAAATACTGACTGAGTGTCAGGGCTAAATTCTCAATGGTATACATCGCTCACCTCACTTAGGCAAAAAAAGCGCGAGAGCTGTGTTATGAGCGACACCATAGAAATTAAAACTCGTGCGTTGGGCGTTTTTGCTGATCAACGTTGTGTGCGTTAATCACGTTCTCTGCGATTTCACGCAGTGCCACGACAGTGACTTTATCGCCTTCTAGAGGCACTTTTGCGTCTTCACCGCCGGTAGCAAGTTGACGGGCGCGTTTTGACGCAACCATTACTAATTCAAAGCGGTTATCAACGTTTTCTAAACAATCTTCTACGGTAACTCGAGCCATCTTGACCTCTGTATTCGGTTATCTATATTTCCAATAGTGATTCTACTTAACGGCTTCTTATAATGACAAGAGATCATTTATAAGATTGCCATGTTTTTCTTGCATTATCGGTGTTTTTGCACGCATGGCGGTAAAAATAGCCGCCATTTGTGACAACGCTACATCGAAATCATCATTCACAATGACAAAGTCGTATTCGTGATAGTGGGACATCTCACTTACCGCTTTTGCCATACGACGTTGAATGACCTCTGTGGTGTCGGTTGCGCGTTGTGTTAAACGTTTTTCAAGATCGTTTAGCGACGGTGGCAACACAAAAATACCGATCGCCTCTGGGTAGAGTTGACGTACCTGACGTGCCCCTTGCCAATCTATTTCTAAGATAACATCCAAGCCTTGCTCTAGCATGGAGAAAATCGATTTTTTTGACGTACCGTAGTAATGATCAAACACTTGAGCGTGTTCAAAAAATGCATCCTCTGCGATCATGTCCAGAAACGATTCGTCATCAATGAAGTAATATTCTCGACCGTGTTCTTCCCCTGTGCGTGGTGCACGGGTAGTGTGTGAAATCGAGATTCTGACCTTGTCATCTTGTCCAATTAACGCTTTGTATAGCGTGGATTTACCTGCACCAGAAGGTGCCGATAAAATGAATAAATTGCCTTGGTGTTTGTGCATGAGGTTGTTTTGTCCGCCAGTCAATGTTTTTCCAATATCTTACTATAATATAAGACTAGGGTACGACCCCCCCTGTGGCGGTAGGATGTGGAGGTCGAAAAACCAGAAAACACAGTCTATTCGAGAAAAACGGTATGATGTGTTATAAAATTATCTGATACTGGCTTATAGGCCATGAACGGTAAAGTCCAATGTTATCTGTACCTTTATCGTCCTCACAAGACAACGTGTTTGATCTCAGGCAAGACGAATAAGGAATCAATAATGGACTTACCTTCAGACAAAAGACAACACTGCAAAATTTTATCTGTTGAAGATGACTCTGACTATCAAGAAGCCTTGCTGAACGGGCTTAACTCGCTTAATTTTGACGAGAAAGAAGTAACCTTTTTAACGGCTTCTTCCGCCACGGAAGCGGCAACAATTATTGCGGCAAACCCTGATATTTCCGTTGTTTTTCTCGATGTTGTGATGGAGTCTGACCAAGCAGGGTTGCGCTTAATCCGCATTATTCGTGACGTTATAGGCAACGATTTGATGCGCATTGTGTTGTTGACAGGGCAGCCTGGTATGGCACCGGTGAATGACTTAATCGCCCAGTATGATATTGATGATTACTGGTGTAAGTCAGATTTAACGCAAGCTCACTTGCAAACCATCGTGTTAAGTAATCTACGTACTTGGGAGCATCTTTCTGATATGAAAGAAGCCCGTCATAGCATGCAACTCCTATTAGCGGCCAGCCAGAGATTGGCGTCAAAAAGTGATTTAACCGATTACGCCCATTCTATTCTTGAAGAAATTGGCGTCCTGCTGAAACTGAAAAATGGCGGTATTGTCTGCTTATTTCACCCTGAGAATGAAGCAATAGACAAGGCTCTTATTGTGGCCAGCAGTGGTGAATTTGCCCCATATGCTCATAAGCCTTTTTCATCGGTGCAGGAAGAGACCTCGTTACAAGACGCCGTTCTTTTGGCCAATGAACAAAAAAGCCATGTTTTCTTAGACAGTTTTTCCGTTTTGTACTTTGCCAATAAAGAACTAGAAGGCTCAGAATACCTGGTTGTTGTTAAGTTAGACCGCCAACTAGCATCAAATGAGATTAATTTGATGCAGGTGTTTTGTGAGAATATTCGAGCAGGTTTCCGCAACGTTGTCTTACACAGTAAACTCACTGAGTTGGCCTATATAGAGCCGTCTTTGGGCATCCATAATAAAAACTGGTTGATTCGTGAAATTCGCGATATGTTTTCTTGGGAGAGAGAAAAAGCCACTTTACTGATGTTTTACGTCGAGGATTTGGCGTACACCGAATCTGTTTTAGGAACAAAATATTGTGATCAACTGACCTTATCCCTGTATCAGCATTTAAGTGACTTTTTCGGTCAGTCTTTTGATATTTCTTTGTTGGAACGCGATACCTTTGTGGTATTGGTTTACGACAAGCCCGAGTATGATGCGTCTTCTTTGGAGCGTATTATTCACACCAGTGTGATGGTTGAAGATGCCACTTATTCCTTAGATTTAACCGTCAGTTCTGTGACGTGCAGTGAATTCCCTTTTTACAGTGCTGAGCAACTCGTCAGTGTCGGCAAAAGTACGTTGGAAAGGGCAAAATACGATGGGGTTTCTTTCTTAGCGTTTTCAGAAGAGCTGGCCTCAGCGATGTTTGGTCGCTATGAGTTGTTAAAAGAGCTTCGAGAGGCCATTTTGAATGATGGTATTGAGGCGTATTTTCAACCTAAGATGAACTTGAAAGACAATACCCTAGTCGGGTTTGAAGCGTTGGCGCGTTGGCGCTCTAAAGATGGTACTTTTATTCCACCTGATCAATTTATCCCTCTGGCAGAAAGCAGTGGCTTAATTGACAAGCTAGATCAACAGATGGTTCGAGAATCTTGTAAGGCCATTAATGCCTTAAAGAAACGAGGAATCAGCGTGCCCATTTCGGTCAACGTCGCGGGCAGTGAGATTATTCGACCAGATTACTTTGATGAATTTAATGCTTTGTTGGCGGAAGAAGACATTCCCTACGAAATGATTGAGTTAGAGATTACAGAATCTCAGTTTATTGAAGAAAAAAGTTACATCAACACACATTTGTCGGCATTGCAGGCACTGGGCGTGGGCATCAATATTGATGACTTTGGTACCGGCTACTCTTCTTTGGCCTACCTGTCTACCTTGTCGGTATCAACGATTAAGATCGATCACAGCTTTGTTTGGCGAATGGAAGAGTCAGATAAAGACTGGAAAATTCTAAAAATGATTGTAGAGCTCGGTAATAGCCTTGGCTTTAATGTCATTGCTGAAGGCATTGAAACAGAGCAGCAGAAGTGTCATTTGTTGTCGCTAGGGTGCGACTACGGTCAAGGGTATTTGTTGGCCAGACCCATGTCATTGAAAAAGGTGCTCGATTGGCTCTGACTAGGCGACTGATAGTATGAAACTTGATGCGCTTTTTTCTCAAAAGAAGCCTCTTTTGACCATGCTTTTGTCTGCTCTTTTGGCTTTTGTGTTGGTAATAAGCTGGGGCAGCTACCGTTTTTTTATGGATCATAAGATTAATCAGCTGGCCCTTGATGAAGCCGAGTTGCTGTCTCGCAGTGTGAATGTGTTTGGTCGAGAAGTCGGTCATATCAGGCGTGTTACCTTGTTGTTACGCAATAGTATTCAGGCGCGCCTTGGTACAGACCATGATCACCTTGCTGACGCTGCGTCCACTTTGTCATGGGATGACCGAGTTGCCGCAGAGTTTACGCGTTTTGCACAAACGTCCCGTTTAATTTCCCAAGTGCGGTGGTTATCGGCTGACGGACAAGAGTTAATTCGAGTGAATTCCCAAGCAGGGCAAATCTCCCGTGTGCCAGACCGTCAACTACAAGACAAATCCGATCGTCGTTATATGAAGAATGTTCCTGATATCATGACGGACGATGTGTTTATTTCTTCTTTGGATTTGAACATAGAAAACAAAGAAATCGTACGGCCTCTGCAGCCAACCATTCGCGGTATTGTTCGAGTCGATGGCGCCACACCGGGCTTTCTTGTGGTGAATTATGATCTTACCTCCCTCTTTAACACTCTGCGTACGTTTAACCGTGAAGAGGTCTACCTAGAGATTGTCGATGCAAACGGTGACTGGGTGATGGCAAAGGACCCGTTGATCGAATGGGGCGGAATACTGCGTTTAAACAGCGCCCAGACAAATATCCAACAACGTGAGCCGGACATTTGGCAGGACATACAAAATCTAACCAGCCAGCAGCGAGCGTTCGATAAAACACATCTTATTAGTTTGCACAAAGTGTTTCTCGATGAAAACAACGTCTCTCAGCAAAACAGTGCAGCCCCTTTGTTTTTTATGGTTCGATCACAGCAAAAAGCGATGGCCACATGGCGTTTGACACTCATCGGCAGTGTGGTTGGTATTGGTGGTCTGGCTTTTTATATGATGGCTTGGCTGGTGTGGCGACAAGTAACATCGCAATTTGAAACTTATCGTTTGTTGGCCCTAGTGCAGCAAGAAAAAGCACAGGCGGAGCAAACCAATGAGCAGATGCGTTTAACCAATAAACAGCTTATTGATCTGCAAGATGAGTTAGTAGAAACCAATAAATTGTCGTCTTTGGGTCTTATGTTAGCCGGTTTAGCGCACGAGATGCATACGCCTTTGGGTGGTGTAAGAATGGCGTTATCGTCTTCCTTATCTTGGTTAGAAAAAGAAGCCGATACGCTTTCTCCCAAGGGCTACGAAGGCATCAAAAAATCTTTAGCGATTGCTGATAAAAACCTGCTGCGCGCCTTGGAGGTGGTATCAAGCTTTAAGCGTATTGTGTCTGACCGAACGGCTCAAGAAATTCAGACCTTTTTTCTACACAACGTAATAGACGACATCTTATTTACGTTTAAACCTGAGTTGAAAAAGCGAGTGGATATACGCCTGGAGATTGACTGTCCAGACACCATCAAGATGGTCGGTTATCCAGGCGTCATGTCACAAATTATTCAAAACCTTATCAGTAACGCGTTAGAGCATGCTTTTCAGCCGTTTGATAATGGGGTAATTGCACTGGTGGCTCGTAAAGAGAAAGGCAACCTTGTTATGGTGATTAGCGACAATGGTCGAGGCATTGCTCCTGATATCAAACCACGAATTTTTGAGCCCTTTATCACTACAGGGCGAATGAAACAACACACTGGGTTGGGGCTGCATCTTGTTAGGCAATGGCTTTGTCAATTGATGAAAGGACGTATTGAGGTCACTTCAGACGTTGGGGCAGGGTCTAAGTTCACATTAACGATACCGTTAGAACAAGCCCAAACCGAAGAAACTTAACTTCGGTGGGCTTGTCGGCATGTGCACATCACACTGTGTGACGAGACAATGTGTGGCGGGACAGTGAGCCTATTGTGTGAACCCGCGGACTTTGGCGTTTAATTGCCAGCGAAGGAGCTCAGGCATTGCGGCTTGGCGCGCTTGCTGGGCTTCACTGGGAACCTTGCTGTCTCGTTGAGTGCGTAGTCCTGTTGTTTCTTCCCAAGGATAGAAGGTGGCTTTTCCACTCATCGGATAAGCCCCATCTTCATCAATCCATAAGCTGACATTATAACCAAAGGCTCGTGTTTTATCGTCTACCGGTGCCAACATATTACGCCCCGCAATGGCTTGGTATTCGGTATCTGATAGGCTCATATGGTACAGCGTGGGAAAAATATCTTTGTGGGACCCTACACGACCCGCATCGTAAGACCAGTCCGTATGATCAAGGATTGTGTCGGGCACATGGAGGTAGAAGGGGACAGCACGGTCCAGCACTTGCTCGTGAGGGTAGAAAGAGGCAAAGCTGCGCATTTGATGGTCACCTGTGGCTGCAATAATGGTGTTTTCCCCTTGCGAAGACCTCTCTATTGACGTGACAAACTGCCCAAATGCATCGGCTGAGTATTGATAAGCCTCAAGAATGCTTTCAATTTCTTTCGTACTGCCTTGTGAGCGTGATGCGATATCAGGTGTTACTGTGTAGGGAGAAGCTTGATAGCGATCGGGCGCCTTGTAAGGAGGGTGGTTCGTGATGGTTAAAATGGTAATTAAAGTAGGTTCTTGGCTCTTCTCCAGGATTTCCTCAGCTAAACGGTAAGCATAATCGTCTGGTACACCCCATGCGCCTAATTCTGCTACGGATTCAGGGTACAGCGTCATTAAGGTATTTTGATCATAGACGGCATCAACATTTTGCAATGGTAAGTAGTCCGATAAATTACGCCAAGCCATGTTGCCCGGTGAAATAAAGATGTTTTTATAACCGGCTTTTTTATAAACATCAAAAGGGATGCCTTCGAGAGTGACTTTTTGTTCAGAGCTATGGCTGATGTTACCAAAAGGACTTTGAAAGAGTAATGCCGCCAGCGATGGCGCGGTACCATTGTCTGCTGATAAAAAGCGTTTAAACACGAAATCCTCTTCGAAGTGTTCCCGTAATGACCCCAACATATCATTAGTGGTTGGCTCGTCAAAGGCGAGAAGATTACTACCAAAGCTTTCCATTATCGACAGCACGATATTGGGTGGATTTGCTTCAATCCATGGGTTAGAAGGTGTACGGGCAGTGAGTGAATCAATACCTAATTCAGCTTGTAAGGCTTGCCCTTGCGCCTGACTAACAGGCGCAAATGCAGCGTCTTCTTTTTTGTCCTTGAATGCCCAGTCCAGCGCCATAAAGCCATTTGGTGACAGTTTATTGAGCAGCAGCCATTCAGAAACTTGAGCGTTTCCACGACGCAGTGGGAAGGTGCCAACGCTGCCTCGTGCTGCAACAAAAAAAACAATGAAGGCAATCAATGTGTACACTGAGAATACAAGAATATTCCAAGGTTTGCGGTCCTGATCACGCAAGGTATGTCGGGCAATACGAGAAGCACCAAACCCGACTAACAAAGCGGCTAGAAGGCCTCTAATAACAGGATAATCTTGCCAAATGTTGAGCAAAACACTTTTTGTATCATCATCGGCTAAGCCAAAAGCAAAAATATCAAAATGATTGTGGTATGTCTGATAATAGTAAAAATTGCTAATGGTCACCATAACCACGGTGAAGCCAATTAAACCCCATAAAAAAGGGCTTATGGCTTTTACAATACGCCATGTCCATTGCGTGCTGCACAATAATAAACCCAGCAAAAAGAAGAGCGTGGTAAAAATACCTGCAACTCGTAAATCATAACGAATCCCCACAGACCACATACGAGTGATGTCTTCGTGATAGCGTGCCAAATCTGCGGGTTCAGAAAAGGCATGAAGCATAAAGTAACGCCCTATCATCAGCACTGTGGTGATTAAAAAAGCCTGTATGACTAGGGTAACCAGAAGAGATCGCATTCGATTTTGGTACATGGCGGTGATGGTCCTGAAATACGTAAATAATCGACAGTGTTTGCATGAGAAATACAAGGTCGATGATTATAGCACCGACGGTTTGGGTTTGGGGCTAGCAAACCAGCCTAATGTGCTCCATATGGCGCAAATGACCAGCAAAATATACAAGGGCCAGTCCCATGATTGTCGCCAGTCGTACAGAGCACCAATGAACACTGGGCCGATGGCTGCTAAGGTGTAGCCGATAAGTTGAGCCATGCCCGACAATGCCGCGGCTTGCTTAGGGCTATGGGTGCGCATACCGACAAAAGAAAGTCCGAGAATAAAGCCCATACTGATGCCAAAACCAAACAATACCGACCAGATAGCGGATTCGCTGGGAACAAACAAAAAGCCCGCTAAGCTCATAAAGGTAAGTCCGGTCGCAAACAAACAAAGGCGTCTGTGGCTGCCTAATCGATGGATAAAGGGGGTTAGCAATAAAGAAGGTGCTGCTCCTGCCAGTTGTAAATAGCCTTGGTACAAGCCTGCGGTGGTGTCTCGATACCCTTGGCTCATTAGAATCGCGGGCACCCAAGCCACCAGAATGTAGCTCAGCAAAGAATTAAACGACAGGAATCCAGCCACTTGCCAAGCGGTTTTAGAACGCCATACGGAAGATGAAACTTCTAAGGTGTTTTTTTGCGGAGCCTGATGCAGAGGAATTTTGCCACTAAACCACACCATTAAAGGCAAAATGATGCACAACATTTGGCAGGCGAGCGCAAATGACCAGCCTCGTATTGGTGTGTCTGTGAAGGGCAAAACGAGAAGGTTTTGTTCGGCAAAGAGGCTCAATGGCACCATAAAGCTCGACATCATAAAGCCACCGATACTCATCATTAAGACATACACAGCGGTAAGCTGAATGATGTGTTCGGGGAACTCACGCTTCAATAAACTGGGCAACAATACATTGCCGATGGCAATACCGGCACCAATCACCACCGCCCCAAGGTACAGGGTCGCCGTTGCCCCAAAGGTGCGCATCAGCATACCAAGAGCGATTAGCCCAACACCTGATGCCAGAATGCGCTCGATACGGAAATAGCGCGTTAACCAAGAGGCGACAGGAGCGAAAAAAGCAAAAGCCAATAAGGGAAGACTGGTCAATAGGCCAGATTGGGAGCTGCTAAGGTTTAAGTCCTGACTGATCCGGCTTAATAGCGGCGGCAGCCCCGTTATCGGCCCTCGTAAACTCAATGCGACCAACAAAATGAACAAAAGTAGATACACAGCCTCATGCCGTGCTAAGCGTTTTAGTCGTTTCATAGTCGTTTTTTTACCGTGATCGTTGTTTAGAGAGTATTTGGCTTTGCAGAGTAGCCTGACAGGAGTTTGACGAGGCAACATAAGACAGTTGTTGGCCGGTTATGATAACCGTTATTGAGCCTGCTGGATTCAGCGATTTAGGCAAAAAATCGTGAAATAAAGGATCGATGAGCTTCACATCCATTCTCAGCCATTTTAGCCCCTGTGGGTCATGTTTAACACCAAACCTTTAGGGGCATTGTATTTAGGTGGTTGAATACCCTAGGTACTCTGGCAACCACAATGCAATCTGTGGAAAAAAGATAACCAATAATAAAGCACTGAACATAGTCACCATAAACAGCAACGCCCAACCAAAGGTCTGCTCTAAGCGTATATTCGCCACTTTTGTGGTGACCATTAAGTTGATGGCAACAGGGGGGGTAAACTGACCAATGGCGATGTTCATAGCCAACAAGATACCAAACCAAACGGGATTCCATTCAAAGTGATTCATTAAAGGCACTAAAATCGGTGTTAAAATTAAGTAAATCGAAATAGCGTCCAGTAACATGCCTGCCAATAACACAAGCAACATCACTAACAGCAGTAGCGTTAATGAACTGTCTGAAACCGACAGAATCACATCCGCAAAACGCGTAAACGTTCCTAACGTCGTCCCTGCCCAAGCAAAGATGCCGGCTAAAGCGATAATCAGCAAGACGATGCCCGAAATTTTAACCGCCTCATTGAACAGTGATACTAAGCTAGACAAGGTTAACAAACGGTAGATAAACGCACCAATAAACAAACCATAGGTGACTGCAACCACGGCGGCTTCAGTTGGTGTGAATAAACCTGAGCGTAATCCCCCTAAAATAATAACGGGTGCTAATAAGGCAGGAATGGCCTTGATAAAGCTTTCTTTAATGGAAGGGCGCTCTGTATCAGAGTCTGCGTCCGGTGCTTCCCAACCGTTTCTTTTTGACAATAAATAGGCCGGTACGAGTAAAGAAGCTCCGGCTAATAAACCGGGAAAAACACCAGCAGCGAACAACGCCCGCAAATCCAGACCAGGAATCATCACAGAGTACAAAATCAACGCAATAGAAGGTGGAATCAGAATCGCAGTGGAGGAGGCCGCGGCAATTAAAGACGCTGAAAAAGGACGCGGGTATCCTGCTTTGGTCATACTGGGCAGCATCACCATCGCAACAGCGGCGGCATCGGCAGGGCCAGAGCCACTCATTCCTCCCATAATCAAGCAGACCAAAACCGCAACCAAGGTTAACCCACCGTATCGACGGCCAATTAACGATTGCGCTAAATTGACTAGGCTGGCAGCCACACCGGCTCGCTCAAATATAAGCCCGGTTAAAATAAATAAAGGAATGGCAATGAGAGGGTATTTCGCCACACTGTTATAGGTATTCGTCCCCAACGTGGCCAACATATCAGGGGATAATCCGGTCACTATGCCTGCTGCACCGCCTAACCCTAATGCAAACGCTACCGGCATGCCTAGGAATAAACACGCCCCAAAAATAACTAACATCCATAAATCAGGGCTCATTGCTGTGCCTCTTCTGAATGATCGTTCTGCGTTAAGCGGCTAACCAAGTTTTGGGTGGTGCGCAAAATAATGGCAATGGAGAGTAGGGGTAACCAAATTAAGTAAATCCAAGTGGGGTAACCTAAACCGGGTGACGTGGATTCCCACATAAACTCTTCATACGTTAATAAACCGCCGTACCAAACCATTAAGCTAAGCACGATAACGCTGCCCAACCACTGTATAATATAAACAATACGTCGACCGGTTACGCCTAAATATTTTTCTAGTAGGGTAACTCGAATATGCTCATTACTTTTCGCAGCAACCGCCGCGCCAGAAAAAGCCAGTATAACGATTAGAAACACGGAAAATTCTTCAGTAAACGCAAAAGAAGCATTTGTCGTATAACGTACTAATACGTTGGCCAAGCTGATGATACAAATCGCCACTAAAGCAATAATGCCTAACCAAGATTCAAGAGAAATAGTATTTTTTGACATGATGTGTTGATAGCCAGTAATTAAGTACTCAAGGTTAAATGTTCCTATTTAACCTTGAGTGAGTTTTTTGATCTTTAAACAGCGGTTATGTATTAACGCTTGTTAATGGCTTCTTGTGCTGCTTCTACTAACTCTTCACCAATCTTTGGCGTCCATTTTTTGTAGACATTTTGAGTTGCTGCCACAAAGGCTTGGTGTTGTTCAGAAGTAAGCTCGGTCACTTCTACACCACGGTCACGGATAGACTGCAGTGTGGCATCCAGATCAGCACGTGATTTGGCAATTTCCCACTGACCCGCATCGTACGCAGCTTGTTTTAACAGTTGCTGATCTTCAGTCGATAATTTAGACCAAACACGCTTACTCGCACCAAAAATAAGTGGATCATTCATGTAGTGCCAAAGGGTCAGGTATTTTTGATTAGCACGATCCGCGCGCGCCACATCAAAAACAGAGAGCGGGTTTTCTTGGCCGTCAACGGCACCGGTTGTGAGGGCAGGTAGCGCGTCTGTCCAGCTCATTTGAGTAGGGTTAGCACCCAGAGCATTAAAGGTATCTAAGAACAGTGGTGAGCCAACAACTCGTACTTTTAAGCCTTTTAAGTCGGCTGGTTGAGTCAAAACACCGCGCGAGTTAGATAACTCACGGAAGCCATTTTCACCCCAAGCCAGAGGCACAACACCACGCTTTTCAATGGCGTCAAACACCATTTGACCTGCTTTACCTTGAGTAATCGCATCCACAGCGGCGTTATCAGGCATTAAAAAAGGCAGTGAGAAAAGGTTGGCTTGTGGTACTTGAGTGGACCAGTTAATGGTTGAGCCAACGGCCATATCAATTAAGCCACTGCGCATCGCAGAAAATTCACGAGTTTGGTCGCCTGATACTAATTGAGCATTAGGGTAAACCTTTAGCGTAATACGGCCCTCTGAACGTTCTTCCACTAATTCAGCCCATTTCATTGCCGCTTTTCCCCAAGGGAAAGCATCCGATAAAACAGTAGAAACAGAAAATTCACGTGTTTCTTGTGCAAAAACAGGGGCAGCCCCTAAGCTTAAACAAGCCGTACCTAATACGAGCCATTTTTTGATGTTCATTCGTTACTCCAGCGTTATTTTTTTTAGGTAAGCGATATTAACAGAAGTTCTGATGAGAATTGAGGTGAGACGGAACTTTCTATGAGGAAAATGCGAATAAGTTCCCTTCGTGGCGGAATTTTTCTTGAATCAATGCGTTTAGTGATGGTTTATCAACACTTGGTAACTGACGATACAATGACAACAGCACTTATTTGTTTTCGTATATCTTAGATTGATTACGACCAAAACCTTTGGCTTGATAAAGGGCTTTATCCGCTTGGTTAATACTGTTTTTTAGATTGGGATTGCCTAAGTCCACCTCGGCAATACCCGCACTCACGGTGAAATGAATGGTCTCGTCGTAGCCCGTTTCGACCGATTCTTGTTCGAGAGTCCGTCGAATGTTTTCCATTAAAGGGAGGGCTTGATTGACTGGCGTATTGGTCATGAAAATAATAAATTCCTCACCACCGTAGCGCGCTAAAATATCTTGTTTTCGACACTGGTCGGTTAAGGTATTCGCCACGCGAATAATAACATTGTCACCAGCGCTGTGACCGTATGTGTCATTGACCTTTTTAAAGTGATCGATATCAAGCAGTACTATGGTGGCAGGTTGTTGGCGTAAAACCGCTTGTCTCAATAAAAGCTCTGCTTCGGCATTAAAATAGCGGCGATTATAAAGGCGAGTCATGGGGTCGGTAGACGCCAACAACTTAAGTTCATCCTGTGATGCTTTGATGGTCTCCAAGTTTTTAATGCGATACGCAATAATAAGCGACAACGCGAGTGCTTCAAGGACGATTCCGATCCCAACCCCGTGGCTGTTGATATAGTTGAATTCGGCTTTCCCGACATAAAACAGCAAGGCCAAGGTGCTGAACGCAATAAATAAACCGTGTGCCATCAAGAAAAACGGCGCAATTGGGTGTTTCCGGATCATCATCGAGACAGTAACAGACAAGCTCACTATCATCATTAAGCCCGCCAAGATACTGGAGTATCTTAATGCAGTCACAATATCAAACAGGCCATAAACGAAATCGATGATCAGCATGATTAACACCGACATCAATGCCCAATGCTCAATAGGGTATTTTTTCTTAGTCTCAAAGATATTGATCATAAAGAGCAGTAAAAAGATCGGCATGGACACTAACGTTAAATGCCATTTCAGTGTTACTGACCCAAAAACATCAAAGAGATCTGCAAGCAATCCATAAGACAGTGCAATCCAAAAACCACCAGAAATCAGATAACAAGAGTAGTAAAAATGCTCTTTTAAGCGAGAAGAAAGAAACAACAAAACGTTATAAATAATCAACGCCAATAGCATACCAACGAGTAACGCAATGTCGGTATATTGTCCTAACAAAGCGCGTTTTGATTTTTCTTCGTTATAGAGGTTTAACGCGAGCCATTGGTGGGAAAACGATAAACTCTGCACAAACAAGGTTTTGGTTTGGTTAGGCTGTAAATCTACGTCAAACACCGCACTGCCGCGATACATCCACTCTTGCGTGCTTTTGTCATCCATGTCCAGATAGCGTTCCCTTACCAAGGTATTATTGACCACTTCATAAAGCCCAACGGCTCTATTGTGATACGCATAAGGATGGTGGAGGAAAATGGTTTTGGGGAATTGAGATGTGTTTTTGAGACGAATTTGTATCCAAGTGGTTTTTGCCTTAGTCCCAAGAGAAATGCTGTTGGGTGACTCGGTAAAGTCGCTCTGTTGTACATTAGAGAATGACATTTGCCCTGTATTGTCTACAAAATACCCCATTTGAAATTGCTCTAATTTGGTGAAATCTTGAGCGATAGGGACAACGGGAAGTGCGGCGCATACAACAGTAGAAAAAGCCCAGCATAAAAAAATAAGCAAGGTTTGAAGGCAAGGCTTCTCTCTGATATTGATCACTAATGACTTCCCCATAGCGAATAAGCTTGGTTCATGGAACGAAATTAACTTAATGTTAACCGATTGGATCAATAAAAAAACAAGAATCTTAAAAAACTCACTTATGAGCGTTAAGGTCAGCTATTTTTTGCTTGTTCTATGTGATCGTGATGAGTTAACAGAAAATTTGTCTAGCCTGAAATGGGTATCATGGTATCCATTTTCATAGAAATAAGCTCAATTTGGATACTATGGTATCCAAGAGTGATAAATCAGAGTGTCGAATGGTAGGCATTCAGGTCTACAAATTGTTACCCATAAGATAACTTTCTGTAGACCTAGTGCTTCTGGGCAACGCGCTTTTACCATCTCTGAGGTAAATACTGCGTGAAGTACAAAGGCATCACGATATTGGTTTGTTCTAACGCTGAAGAGCCTTGTGTACCCGTTAACTTAAAGGTTTTACTTGGAGTACATTTTTCAACGTAGGATGCTAACGATTTGGCTCTTGTACGTTTGCCACTTTTGACTTCCACAGGGATGATATCGCCTTCATCGGTCGCCAAAATAAATTCGATTTCGGCGCGGGCGTCATTCCATGAATAGCTTGGGTCAACGCCAATAGCTGTGAGCTCTTGTTGCACAAAGTTTTCAGCCACATAGCCTTTGTATTCATAGTTTTGTTGCTTAATCTCTTTATAACTGCTGCCCAGCATATGATTGAGCAGGCCCACATCAAACAGAAATAGTTTAACCATATTGTCTTTTTTATAGGCCGCCAACGGAGATTTCGGTAATCCTTCAATAGGGTAGTTTGGCAAAGCTAAGCGGCAGCAGTTAAGCCAATGGATCGCGGTTTCAAAATCGCTATAACGAGATTTACGCTCATGCACATGCTTAAATTTAAAGCGTTTAACTGACTCATCGCTGACAAGTGATAGCTGGGCTGGAATGCTATTAAACACCGATTCAATCAGTGTGGCATCGACCTTGCCCGCGTACTTACCGAAATCGCGGCGATAACCTTCAACTAAATCGGCATGAATTTTTGTGACTTTTTCAACACGCTCTAGAATGCTTGAATCCTTAAACTGATACCAAGCAGAAACGGCTTCCGGCATACCACCGGTAAAAAAATAGTCGGTTAGTTTATCCATCAATTTAGTGTGCACCGCCGGTGTGCTTGCTTGACTATCAAATGCTTTGATCAGTGCTTGCTCGTTGGATGCGTAAATAAATTCTTGGAAGGTCAGTGGTCGTAAATTGCATTGTTCTACCTTGCCTACAGGGAAGGTATTGAGCAAACCAATGTTCGAACCGCTGGCTGCGACAAAATAGGACGGTGCTTTTTCGGCAAAATACTTCAGCGAAGTTACGGCTCGTTCACATTCGCCAATTTCATCTAATATCAGCAAGTCGGTGTCTGGATTGAACGCTTGGTTGGTTAACAACTCAATGTTCATTACTAGCTCGTCAGGTGACAACGAGCCATCGAACGCTTCTTTGTAAGCTGGGTTTTCAAGGAAGTCGATACGAAGGATGTTGGCAAAGGTATTCCCAAACAACTCTTGCAGTAGATAGGTTTTACCTGTTTGTCTTGCGCCATCGATCAATAATGGCTTGCGCACAGGTTGACTTTTCCATGCTATTAGGGCGTTGAGTAGGTTGCGCTGCATTGTCATTTCCCGCCAATTAAGATTGTTAACTGCCTGTAGTATAACTCAGTCTACACTTTTACGCGCATAAAAATGTAAAAAATCGCACTTTTATGCGCGTAAAAGTGTAAGTTGGTGTCCTTTGGTATTCAGGGATCCACATCATCGCCTTGGCCAACGCGCAATCTAAGCCTAAAAGTAGGATATAAATCCAATTATATTAAATAAAATGGGAATATAGTCCTATATGTACATTATTGGAGTTGCTTGGGATTCAAAGTTGGACTATATTCCCAGTAATGGTTTAATAATGGGAATATAGTCCCTTTGGTTGGTGATATGGCTAAGCGTGACCTACACAATGTACTGTTTCCAAAGCAGCGCAAAATCCTGACTCATTTTGGTGAAGACTTGCTGTTGGCGATGAAACGACGTGGTTTTACAAAAAAACTGCTGTGTGAACGTACTGGCTTTGATCATAAAACCGTGAACAAAGTCTTCGCCGGTGATCCGGGCGTTGCCATAGGCACTTACTTAAAAGTCATGGCCGTTCTTGGCATGGAAAGCAACTTTGCAGAAATGGCCGCTCATGATGAAGTGGGTATTAAGCTGCAAAATATAAAATTGCTGGAAGGTTCAAGATGAGTCGTGAAATCGTTGAAGTCTATGCCGACTGGGAGCCAATTGAAGCGCCTTTGCTAATAGGGCGGCTTTCTTACAGCGATTCAAGCCGAGGTGGCGTGTTTAGTTTTGCCTACGATAAAGCATTTTTAACTTCAGCCTATCGCTTGCAAATTGATCCAATCCTGACGCTTCACTCCGGTGAACTCTACAACGATGAAGCCGATAAAAACTTTCGTGCATTTCTCGATTCATCTCCCGATAGATGGGGACGTATTTTAATGCAGCGGCGTACGGCCATTGAAGCGCGCAAAGGCATTCGAGCGACAAGTCGATTAAACGAGCTAGATTACCTGCTGGGCGTACACGACTCTTACCGGATGGGTGGTATTCGATTTAAGCGAACAGGCTCGGATGCTTTTTTGGACGACAACTCTGAGTTTACTGCGCCGCCAATGGCTTCTTTGCGAGAGCTAGAGCACGCAGCAATGCAGATTGAAAAAGACGATAACATCGACAGTGACGAGTATTACCGCTGGTTGAAAATGCTGATTTCTCCAGGCTCATCATTAGGTGGTGCAAGGCCCAAGGCTTGTGTCACAGATGAACAAGGCCACTTGTGGATTGCCAAGTTTCCCAATTTAAACGATACCCATGACGTGGGCGCATGGGAGATGGTCTGTTATGAATTGGCTCTGGCGGCAGGTGTTGACATGTATCCAAGTGAGATCAGGCAGTTTTCCTCTGGGCATCATACCTTTTTAACCAAACGGTTTGACCGCGACGGTGAAAAGCGGCTGCATTTTTCGTCGGCCATGACACAGCTTCAATACTATGATGGTGAACAATCTCAAGGTGCCAGCTACTTAGAGATTGCTGAATTTATTTCCAATTCTGGTGCACAAACCGAAGCCGATTTAGCACAGTTATGGCGACGTATCGTGTTTAATATTGCGGTGTCCAACACCGATGATCACCTGCGTAACCATGGATTTTTATTAACAAAGAATGGCTGGAAGTTATCACCCGCTTATGATTTAAACCCGATAGTGGGTAAGCATGGCCTGCATCTGAATATTACCGATGCAGACAACGCTTTAGACTACCAGCTAGCCTTTGATGTGAAAGACTTCTTCAGACTTTCGCAAACCCAAGCCACGCAAATTTACGATGAAGTATTAATGGCGGTTAAGCAATGGCAAACCGTTGCTAAGCGGCTAGGGATCAGCCGAGCGGAGCAAGCCATGAAACAATCAGCGTTTAACGTTTAATGAGTCAGTGAAACACTATTTTCATTTTTCAGCAGATAAAGAAGTTTTAGTTTCACTTTATGCTTTGCCTCATACTCCATGTGTTTTAACACTTCGCTCATCCCTTGGGCTTTTGGGGCAGTTTGGGCAAAGCCTTAGTTCACGCCACTTAGCCACGCACTAACTCTGCCCACAGAGCATTTATTGTTTTGGGCACTATCTACAAACTGGGGCAACTAGCTACCTGCACCCTCAGAAAGCTGCACGATCTGGGCATTTATCTGCCTACTGCGTCCGTTTAGTACTGGCAAACTCCTAACTGAACTTAACAGATCAGTGAGGAAGCAAACGATGAACCCAACTACACAATCATCCACCACATCAACACACCCAGCGCGTCAGCAGCGGATTTTGCGCTTGCCCGAGGTAAAGGCCAAAACAGGCTTTGGCCGTAGCACCATTTATGCCTTGATGGCCAACGGAGAATTCCCCCGTTCCATTCGTATTGGTGCGCGTGCCGTGGGCTGGTTAGAAAGCGATATCGACCAGTGGATTGAAACCCGCCGTATCGGTGCTGCTTATGGCCGTGGATAAACCATCAGCATCAACCCCGTTACCTGCCAGTGAAATGCATAGCAACGCACCAACATTACCGGCTGGTTTTGCCTATAACGCGCAAAACTGGCTGGTGATGCAACCAGCAGGGCAAGATAGTCCTGTTAAAATCTGCTCTTGGTTGCAAGTGGCCGCCCGCACCCGCGATCCGCAAGGGGACAACTACGGCTATTTATTGCACTGGTTAGACGATGACAATCGCCATCGCTATTGGGCTATGCCAGCAGAACTATTGGCCGGAGACGGCAGCGAGTACCGCCGAATTCTACTCAGCCGAGGCATGCGGCTAAGCAACAGTGTCAAAGCGCGGCAGTTGCTCTCGCTGTTTATTCAACAAATGGGCGAACTGGCCACGCAAAAGGCCATCAGCGTCAACTGCATTGGCTGGCATCATAACGCTTATGTGCATCCGCGCCTCACTTTTTACCCAAGCGAACACAGCAACAACCCGCGCATGGTGCTGCAAACCATGCACCCGATAGAAGGCTTTATTCAACAAGGCAGTAGCGATAGTTGGCGGCAGCACGTTGGCCGTTATTGTCTGGATAACCCGCTATTAATCGTTGGTGTCTGCGCTGCACTGGCCGCACCTTTATTGCATTTATGTGGGGTGGATGGTTTTGGTTTACACCTCTACGGTGCCAGCAGTACCGGTAAAACCGCAGCACTGTATCCGGCGTTATCGGTGTGGGGCGAACCTAATCAGCTGCGCCACAGTTGGCGTGCCACGGCCAACGGTTTAGAAGGCACAGCCTTAGCGCATAACGATGCCTTACTTGCGCTCGACGAAATGGGCGAAGTGGATCCCAAGGAGGCGGGCGATGTCGCTTATATGCTTGCCAATGGCCAAGGTAAAACCCGTGCAGGCAAATACGGTGAAATGCGCTTACCCGCTCGTTGGCGCTTGGTGTTTTTATCAACTGGCGAAGTCACACTCGAAAGCCACCTCGCCAGTATCGGCAAGCGTGTAAAAGCAGGCCAGCAGGTGCGCGTGATTGATCTAAGTGCCGATGCCGGAGCGCAAATGGGCGTGTTTAACCATAGCCACGGTATGAACGCCGCCGATTTAGCCGATCACCTAAAACAGCAAAGCCGCCAATATTACGGCAGCGTGGCCTTGAACTGGTTACGGTATTTAACGCAGCACAGCGCGCAGGTGCGGCCCGTTTTCCAAAATGTACGCCAACACTTTTTAGCCAGTTTGCCAACCGAGGCTGATGGCCAAGTGCGTCGGGTCGCCGAAAAGTTTGCCTTACTGGCCAGTGCAGGCCTGTTAGCCATTCAAGCCAAAGTACTCGATTGGCCAACCCAAAGTGTCGAAGCTGCCTGTTTAAGCCAGCTAAACCAATGGATACTCGCCCGCGGTGGTGTGGCTGCCAATGAAGACCAACAAGCCGTTCGCCAAGTACGCAGCTTTATTGAGCAGCATGGCGAAAGCCGCTTTACGCCTAAACAAACCGGTTACAGCAGCCAAGTACGCCAGCGTGCGGGTTGGCTTGATACTTCTGGCCCACAAACCCTCTACCTGTTTTACCCAACCGGCTGGCGTGAAGCTACCGAAGGCCTTAGCCCAGATCGCGCCGCCAAAGCACTGATGGCCGCAGGCTACCTAATCCCCGATGGCAACCGACCACAGCGCAAAGTCAGCCTGCCCGACAACACCCGACCACGCATGTACTGCGTGAAAGGCAACATCTTAGATGACTAAAAAGGCGATAAATCCTGTGTGGGCTTGTCGCCTTGTAGTGTACTGGCAGTAAACATCAGGACTGGGCGAGGTTCAAAGTCTAACGCGGACAATACCGCTAGTGTACTGGTTGTGTACTTAGCTATTCGATACAGCGTGCTGACTAAATCAATGCCATTTCCAGTTTATGTTTGCGCTTCACCCAATCTGGTAAAGAGCGTTCGAGTAAGCGATAAAACTCTGGGCCGTGGTTGTGGTGCTCTAGGTGACACAGTTCATGAATGATCACGTACTCAATACACTCTTTCGGTGCTTTAATTAAGTTGCGGTTTAAGGTCAGCGTTCCGTTTTTCGATAGGCTGCCCCAACGCTTTTTGAGTTGCATTATTTTAATGGTTGGCTTGTTGTCATCTGAATGTTTGAACTTCTCCCAACAATCAGAAAACACCTTATTTAAATGAAAATCGGCCTTTTCTCGATACCAATCACTCAGTAGTGACTCCACATGGTCTGGTTTACCATTGGCAGACGTTACCCAAAAAAAGCCCGCTTTCAGCACCACACTGTTGTCAGCGCCTACTTCAATTTTTAGCCGATACTTCTTACCAAGATACAAATGGCTTTCACCACTGACGTATTTGCGAGAAGGGGTTCTTGGGTCAAACTGGTCAAAGTAGCGAATTTGACGTTTGATCCACCGAGCACGCTTCTTCACCTTGGCTTCAATGGCCTCACGGTCGGTGCCTTCAGGGGCTTTCACAAAAACTGATTTATCAGGGTGAACTGATATTTCCAGCGACTTGCGTTTAGAAAAAGCCAGCTGAAAGGGGATTTCTCCCCCTCCGTATACAACCGCTAGCTTTTCAGCGCTCTCGGCCTGCTTGATGGTTGACGACATCAAGAATGCCTCCGGTGCTTCGCAACCTGCATGGTTTTCTCAATGATTTCGTCCATTTGCTCTAGGCTCAGCGTCACGCCGTATTGCTCTTTGACTTCGTCATAAAGAAAATCGTCAATATCATTCATCGCCGTTTTTTGAACGTCGGCATCATCCCAAAAATCGACCTTCCAATGAGCATCAATTATCTTTTGTATCGCTAACGATGTTTGTGCCGCAATGGCATCAAGCTGAGCATCATCTAACTCGTTGAGTGTTGCCACTTGCTGAAACTGCGGCTTAATTAAGCCAAAGTAGGCACACGCTTCGTCGTTTTCACGAATGCAATCAGGCATATCATCATGCTGCTTCGTGGCCACTTTGTTACGAATATCAATCACTCGGTTGAGATATTCTAAGTCTGAGATGCGCTTAGCCTTAAAGTCATCAATAGCGGCTTGGATCAGCTTCGAAAACTTCTCATAAAACGCAGGGTCTTCGTCCATATTCTCCGAAATGCTGCGCTTCGTGGCGTGGGCGATGGTGTCCGCTTTTGATGCCGTGGTTTTGGTTTGATAAACCCCTTGCTCTTCTTTCACGGCGGTAAACATTTTTTCATCAAAAATATTTACGGGTTCGTTAAGCTGAGTCACTTCATTAGCCTGAATATGAGTATCCAACAGCTTTTTAATTTTCGGCTCGTAATCGCGATAATCAATCGCCTCAGCGTAACGCAACTTAACCGCTGCCTTTAAGTTCTGAAAACGTTTTAAATCGTTTTTATAGGTTTGTAGCTTTTTCTCATCAGAGCTCATGATGAACTGCTCAGACGATAAAGCGATGGCTAAAGATTTACTGTATGCCGATAAACACTCGTAAAACTCTTCACGCAGCTCGTCATCGGCCAACAACACCTCATAGGCTTCTTCGTCTTTTGAGTTTTTAACGGCTTTAAACAAATCCCACAAGTCAGAGTAACGCTGTGGCAGCTTAAACACTTCTTCATTGATGGAGGTGAGCGTGCCTGCTAAGTCATCTTCGTCAAACCCTTCAAAGGCTTCGTACATGGTTAGGGCTTTATCCAGCTCGCCCAATACGCTGGCATAGTCGATGATATAGCCAAACTCTTTGCCTTCGTAAAGGCGGTTAACCCGAGCGATAGCCTGTAATAGCGTGTGCTCTCGCAGAGTTCGGCATAGATACAGCACGGTGTTGCGCGGCGCATCAAAACCCGTTAACAGCTTATCCACCACAATGAGTATTTCAGGATCATCACCGTATTTAAACTGATTGATGATTTGCTTGGTGTACTCCTCTTCAGAGCCAAAGCGCTTCATCATTTTGTCCCAGAATTTACCTACCTCATCGGTTGGTCCTTCGTCCACTTCGTCGTGACCTTCGCGGGTATCAGGGCCAGAAATTACTACCTCTGTGGTGACGGTGCCAATCTCTTGCAAAAACTGCTGGTACTTTAATGCCGCTGGTTTGCCTGGGGCGACTAGCTGAGCTTTAAAGCCGGTACCTTGCCAGTTAGCACGAAAATGCTCGCTGATATCAAAGGCGCGCATATAAATAGCTTGATCAGATTTGTTTAGCATTTCAGCGCGGGCGTATTTCTTTTTAAGGTCGGCCTTTTGCTCTTTGCTTAAATCGGCGGTGTGGCGCTCAAACCAGAGATCGATAGCCGACTGATTCTGCTCCATCTCAACATGTCGGCCTTCGTACAGCAGTGGCAATACTGCTTCGTCGGCAACCGCTTGTTTAATGGTATAGTGCGGCTCAATCAGGCCACCAAACTTGGCAAAGTTATTCTTTTCTTTTTTAAGTAGTGGCGTACCGGTAAAGCCAAGAAAACAGGCATTGGGCAACATTTGGCGCATTCGGGCCGCCAATGAGCCAAAGTTAGTGCGGTGACTTTCATCGACCAATACAAAAATATCGTGCGACTCATCAACAAACTTCTCGGCCACCCAGCCTTTGTCAAATTTGTGGATCAGTGTGGTGATCAGACCCACTTTGTTTTTCAGGTGCTTCACCAAATTTCGACCAGACGTGGCACGTTCGCGACTTAAACCACAGGCCGCAAAGGTATTGCCCAGTTGTTTATCAAGATCATCCCGGTCGGTAACCAAAATGATTCTTGGATTGATAAGCTGTGGCTCTAGCGCCATAGCGCGGGTGAGCATCACCATGGTAAGCGACTTACCCGAGCCTTGAGTATGCCAAATAACACCACCTTGGCGGTTTTCTGAGCTATTGCCGTTATTGGTCAGGCGCTTAATTCGAGCGATGGTCGCTTTAATCACAAAATATTGTTGATAGCGGGCTACTTTCTTAACGCCACCATCAAACAGGGTAAAGCGATACACCAAATCTAATAAACGCTCTGGGCGGCACAGGCTGTGAATGGCATTGTCTTGTTCCGTTACCAAGCGTTTGCCTTCTGCCTCTAGCGCATCAAAAAACGGCCGTGCGGCAGCAAACTCGCCACTGAATAGCTGTGCTTTAGTGTCTTCGTCTAAAGTGGTATTTATGCCTTTATCGACATCGTCCGGTTTGTCTTCTTGCTCTTTCCACACGCCCCAGAATTTCTTAGGTGTGCCAGCTGTAGCGTATTGGGCGGCGTTTTTATTTACTGCCAACACTTGCTGCACATAAGTAAACAGGCGCGGAATATAATCATCACCCTGGTTACGAATATTTTGTGATACGGCTTGCTCTACATCCACTTTGGGTGATTTACATTCAATCACGCTAAAGGGAATACCATTGACAAACAGGACGATATCGGGGCGCACGGTATCGGTGCTGCGTGCGCGCTCAACCGAGAACTCCGCCACCACATGAAAGCTGTTGTTGCTTGGTTTTTTCCAATCAATGTAATTGAGGGTAAAGCTTTTTGAATCCCCCTCAATGGTTTGCTCCATGGCTGAGCCTAAGGTGATTAAATCGTAAATCGACTCATTGGTTTTTTGCAGGCCATCAAACTTAATATTTTTGAGCTTTTGGATCGCGGTTTGAATGTTCTCTTCGCTAAACAGATACTCGCCACCTTTATAGTTAATGCGATTAATCTTTTTTAGCTGCTGACGTAGCACCCCTTCCAAAATCACATTGGCACTGCGCCCACCCCGTTCGGCCAAAGCCTGCTCAGGGGTGAGGTATTGGTAACCTAAATTGATCAACTGTTGCAGGGCTGGAATTTGCGACAAGTACTTTTCGTTAAACTCGAAGCCCGAAGGCTCCGAGTTTGCTGCGTAATTGACTGGAGGTGTGCTCATGCGACGCTCTCCTTAGAAAGCTCCTGACAAGTCTCCTCAGAGAGGTACTGAGAACTACCAACTTGCCACTCACCAGTAAGCAGCTTTTGCATCAAACCGCGCTTTTGGCTGCGGTATTGTTCTAAGGTCTTTTTGAGTAAGCTGATTTCCTTTTGAGCAAGGTTGAGCTTGTAGGTTACGTCTTTTTGCACGTCCATTGCGGGCAATGGAATATCAATTGCGCCAAGATCTTTAAAACTGACTGTCTCACGTACGCTACCCTGAGCACTGTTCTTAATACGTTGGCGTGCTTCACTTGAATTAAGCCAGTGCAAAAAGTAGTCGCTACATACCTTTTTCGTATCTAGTTTAAACACGACGTACATTGGGCTTAAAATGCCGTTTTCCCAGTCATCAAGACGAGCAATAGAACCTACATTGATTCGAGACGGGTTATAAGCGTATTGGCCTTGTTCAACAACTTTGTAATTTGACACGTTCGCGCTGGCCACGCGTCGCTCAAATTGCTCTTCTGGCAACACAAAGCCACTGTGATTTGTCACGCTTAAAACGCGTTCAATCGTACTGTTTTTGTTGCGTTTAGAAACTTCTGTCATCAAACCAGAAGCTGCCGTGCGTTTATAACCAGCACGGTTGATCAAGTTAGAAGTTAACCACTCAAACTGCTTTTCCTTGGCCGCAATTAACGCCTCCGTTTTTTCGATGGCGTTGTCCCAAGTGGTAAATAACTTATAGATTTCAAGTTGCTCATTTAAAGGCGGCACAAGTATCGGGAGTTTGCTTAAAGTATCTTTATTTAGCTTATAGCGGCTTGCGCCCTGCCTACTAATCAGATGTGTAATATCTCTGTGGTGAAAATAAAGAAAAAACCATTCAGAAGAACACTTTTCTGTTCCTTGGATCAGGTGAGCATGATTGTTAACATTAAACTTTCCATTAACTAAAAGCGTTTGGGCTTTTTGCTCTGGTTTTAAAAAATGATCGCCATCTTCACCAATTAAAGCAAACTGTCCTTCAACTAAATGATGATCGATAAAATCCAATACACCGGTAGGTCCATAATACGGATACGAACCTTGAATCTTAGCCCGTTCTTCGGTTGATAATGGTTTTCTTAAATCATTTCTTATTTTGCAAACCTTACCGACAGTTGTAAGTTTCCAACCAGCAGGAACAGTGTTAATTCGACCTAGTTTTTTGAGCAGATCAGTCTTCATTTTTACCACCCTCCAACTTCTTCTGTGCACGCGCCAACTGGGGAATGCCTTTTTCCGGCGTTGGTAAATCCTCTGGCATGGTGCCGCCCAGCTCTTCAATGGTGGCGCGCACTTTGGCACCTACCTCAAAATGAGTTTGGTTGGAATGGGCTTTATTGCTGACCTGATCGCGCTTTAGTTTCTCTTCCGTTTGCGTGGCACGGAACAGGTTTGCGGCAAGCTCGGTACTGCCCATGTGTTGGTGGGCGACCATATTTCCCACTTGGGAAAAATGGCGTGTTGTGTTTAACATCATTTTTCCTCCTTGGCATCTTTGGGTAGCTCCGCCGCTTTGATCAGGCGTTTTTCATCTGATTTCACTCGGCGTTCTAGCTTTTGTAGGTCTTCTTCAGCAGGCAATTCCTCTGGCTTAATGCCACGTTCTGCGAGCATATCGCGCAGGCTTTTGTTGTTTTGCACGTGTTCATCAGTAATCGACCGTTCACCTTGCAGATCATTTTGACGCACGTTGTGATTGGTGATTTCGGTAGCTAGGTTTTTGGCTGCAATGGTCACCGTCGGCAAAAAGTCAGCCAAAGCACGGCTTTTGGGTACGCTAAGCTTATTCTTCATGCTTAGGGTAGTATTACCGCCAAACAATGCAGCATCACCGCGCGAACGAATGCGGCCGAAGCCTCTATCGTCGACACCGCGCTCATAAATATTTTTAGACAGCTCTGTTTCTGACTCTCGAAGCTTCTCTCGCGCTTGAATGCGATCTTGCAGACGTAGCTGTTCTTCAATGAGCTCTTGCTTGCGCGTTTGCAAAGCAAAGTAGGTTTGAGCAAAGGCAATGGCGTCTTTGCGAGGGTTACCATTCTGCGCAATTAAATAGCAGGCGTAACGAGTGAGCATAATATCGTCAATTTCACGCTCTGCACCCGAGCCAATCACAACCATTTTGTTGACGGCAACAAAATGGTTTTCAACCTTACCGCCACTGTTTTCGCAGGCTTCCTTGGCCTTTTCTATTACTTTTAGAAAGTTACGCCACTCACTGTATTCAAGTAACTCTTGAAGATCGCGCGCGAACCAGTATTCAATGCCTGAATCTTCCCAAGTTTGGGAAATCTGATTAAAGCTCTGGTTCAGTTGAGTGATTAATTCTTGATTCATTCAGCCACCTCCGTTGTGTTGCTTTGCGCCTCGTTAGGCACGATATCCTTTAACAGCGCCGCCATTTTGCTGCGAACCTCGGCAAGTTCGCTTTCAAGGCTAGTGATTTCAGCCTGTACCGCCACAATATCGATCTCGACTTCTTCTTCGAAGGTGTCGACGTAGCGCGGGATATTCAGGTTAAAGTCGTTCTCTTTGATCTCCTCAAAGGTGGCTAAATGGGCGTATTTTTCTACTTCTTCACGGGCTGTTACCGCCGCAACAATTTTGTCTAAGTGCTCATCCAGCAGGATGTTTTGGTTTTTCCCTGCTTGGTAATGGTCTTTGCCGCTGGCATCGACAAACAGTACGTCTTTGCAGTTTTCATTGGCGCCGCCTTTTTCACGGGAGCGGTCAAATATCAGAATTGCCACTGGAATGCCGGTACTTGGGAACAAGTTACCAGGTAAACCGATCACAGCATCTAATAGGTTTTCTTCAATCAGTTGTTGACGAATACGGCCTTCAGCTGCGCCTCTAAACAGCACACCATGAGGCACCACTACGGCAATGCGGCCTTCTTTTTCAACGGCGGCTTCAACCATATGGCTGATAAAGGCAAAGTCGGCTTTTGATTTAGGTGGTAGCCCGCGCCAGTAGCGGTTGTATCTGTCGGATTCAACGTCTTCTGAACCCCATTTGTCGAGTGAAAACGGAGGGTTGGCAACCACGTTATCAAACTTCATCAGTCTGTCATTTTCGACCAGCGCTGGAGAGGTGAGGGTGTTACACCATTCGATACGAGCAGAATCTGAGCCGTGCAAGAACATATTCATACGCGCAAGCGCCCAGGTACTGCCGTTGACTTCCATGCCGTAGAGTGAGTAATTGCGGTCGCCCACTTGGCGTGCGGCTTCAATCAATAAACCGGCTGAGCCACAGGCAGGGTCACAAATACGCGCCCCCGATTTTGGTGCGGACAGACGGGCTACTAGCTCAGAGACTTTATGGGGGGTGTAGAATTCACCGGCTTTTTTACCTGCATCGGAACCAAAGCGCTCAATAAGGTAGATATAAGTATTACCAATCACATCTTCAGACACGCGCGACGGGCTCATGTCGAGTGCGGGCTTGTTGAAGTCGTCCAGCAAGGTTTTTAGGCGGCGGTTGCGGTCTTTGGTTTTACCCAAATTGGCTTCGCTGTTGAAGTCGATGTTACGGAATACGCCTTCTAACTTGGCTTTGTTCGCGGTTTCAATATGCTCTAAAACAATGTTGATCAACTCGCCAATGTTGGGTTCGTTTTTACGCTCTAACAATGAATAGTAGTTGGCCAAAAAGGTATCGGTAACGACGGTTTTTTTCTCTTTGGTTGCTGGATCTTCAACTTCTTCTGTCAGTTCAACCATTGGCAGTACAAAACGCTCGCGCTCAAGCTTACGTCTGATACGGACATCGTCGTCACCGTACTGCTTTTTATATTCTGCGTAGTGATCATTCCACACATCGGAGATGTATTTTACGAACAGCATTACTAGGATATAGTCTTTGTATTGCGCAGGGTCTACCGCGCCACGGAAAGTATCGCATGCAGCCCATGCTGCATTGTTGATGTCTTTTTGTTGAATCTTGTCGTTCATATCTTTAGTCATATAAATTCCTCAAATCTGGTCAGTGTCATAAAGCGGGGCAGGCTATACCGATAGCGCCCCGCTAGCTGTAAGTTAAAAGGTTAAGAATCGAGTACGGCTGATTGAGTCCAGGTAATCGACCGCCCAAATGGAGGGTAAATCGATGTACTGTCCTTTATGGTGTACCGTGCAATGACTTCACCTTGCTCGTTTAGCTCTTCACATTCATAGGTATCAGTGTCTTGGCCTTTTCGTTGCGACCACTGACTACTTACGATGTTGAGGGTATGCGATTCAGGTACACCTATTTTCTTTTTGTATTCATCACTCATAAGGGCTCCTATCCTTTAATGTCTTTTGGGTCGTTACCGTGGCTATCTTTGCGTTGTATCTGGCCGTCTTTGCCATGTACAACAAGCTCAGAACCTTCGCGCTTGCTTTGCTCGCGCGCCGCAGCTTCGGCCTCTCGTTTGGTGCTGTGTACGCTTGAAGCGCGTTCGGCACCGCCTTTTTTGTTCGCCCATCCATCAGGATGTGGTACGACATGTCGGGTATTGCCCTTGCTTGATGATGTATTCTTTGCCATAATTTCGGCTCCTGTTTTTTGAAATGAAACGTGGATTAAAGTTTTGCTAAAAGTGCTGTCACACTTTCGGCTCGTCTAAACCCAGTAACTGTCATTACTGGGTATTCATTGCTAAATTCATTAATATTGCGTCAGTTAACACCTCCTTTTTCTTTGCTAATGCATTCATTAGCTTCTGTTCGTTGATGGATAATTGGTAAATCTCAATGATCTTTTTCTGCACATCGAGACTAGGGACGACTATCTCCAGATCCTCAAGTGCAGGTTTGCCAATCATTCTTACCGCCGTTCCGGTTGCCTTACTTTGCAATACTGCTTGTGAAGTCGGTTGATTAATAAACCAGCATAAATACGCTGGCATAACCGAATCACTTTCAACCCGAATTCGCAACAGTGGTGCAGCAATAACAGCATCACTCAACTCATGATCAATCAACGCTGCCGTATTAGTTTGACCTCTAGAGCGAAATGCTAAGTCGTTATGCTTAACTCTGTGATGATCCTTCAAATCTTGCATAGCAATCTGCACTAGCTCTTGGGCATTTAGTCGGTTATCTTCGGTTAAATCCTTCATCTGTATAACAGAGATATTTCCATTAGTGTCTGGTTCAAGCTTTGACCTAAAAGAGTGTCCCATCTGTACAGAGGCAATTTTTTTCAAATTAACTTTCATTGTCACCTCAAATGCGTTGTAATGGCGTTTCTGCAACTTGTGAGTAAGCTTAAGCTGAGATCCTCAAGTTGTCAAATGTTTATTTTGCAAAAACGTCGTTACTGTAAAGTTGTTTTCCGTGTGGCGTTTGGAAATGCTTGAATTGACCGGATACCTGGCTGTAATGAGAGGGTTGAGTGGTCGTTGCCTGGTACCGACATTTATGTCGGTACCAGGTATCTTGCTGATAAAAAATAGTTAAATATTAAGAGACATATAATCAAGCTGGTAGAGCTGTACAAAACGCAACCATCTGGAAATTCCGAATAGTTCAAAGTGAAGCCTGAGTAAAAGCCTAGCGAACAACGGTCTAGCCAAAAATATTGAGTTATTTGACTTTTTGATATTAAAATCGCTCTAACAACACCCCTCCCGCTACCCGTTAGATCAGCGCCCTGTGAGGGGTTACTCTTTTTTAAGGGTTGGTGTCGTTTTCAGGCTTATGATTTTGGAGTGGCAATTTGTCACTTGTTGGTACCCTCATCATTGAGGGCACCAAAACTTGCTTTAATCCACACATCATTCTCCGGTCCACAAAGGTGGTGCAGCAGCGCTATATTGATTTGGTGGCTGATCACGTTGCCATTTCGTTTTTGGCTCTCTTTTCTCAAACCTCTCAGTAATAACCCCGTACATGATTTGCCCATTTGCTCCGGCGAACTGGGCAGGCAAAAGGCGCGATTTTGCTGTTTGGGGTGCAAGGTAGTGCGTTTTCCTGTTTTAGATAAAGGCGTGATGCACCAAAAAATACAGGTGTTGGCCGGTGTGTTTGCTTGCAATTGCAATGTTCTAGTTTGGCTCGTGCCATCCTCATATACCGGTAAAAAATGTGCCGGTAACAAAACCAACCCACCTTGCGCGTGGCCATCAACCTCAGGTAAAGGCAGCCAATACAGGTTTGGCCATTGCTCGGGGCTTTGCCACTTTTCTACGATCACTTGTGTGCCAATGCTGTTCAGCCATTGGTGAATCGGGCAGCCTGGGTGTGCTTGTTTAACGCGCGGTAACTGATAGGCCAGCCATCGGGTTAAACGTTCGGCGGCATTATCGCACTGGCTTAGTGCTGGGTAGAGGGTAAACGCGCCATGTCCAACCAGTAACGCGACCACCTGCTGTATCCATTCTCTATCCCAATCGTTAACACTTGCCCATAACACGTCACTTATCACCTTGTTGTTTTTTAATGACACCTATTTTCAGTGGTCGGGTGCAGACTCAGTGGTGAATTAGATGAAAGAAATGGCCATCAAACTAACCAGTCAAATCGGTTTGTCCTGATTGACCTGTGCGCGGCTAACTGTTTGATATACATAGTCCAATACGGCGCTGTTTGGCGGCATTTGGCTAGTGCAAAAAAATCGAGACGCCAAACGATCGTTTGCATTCTGGGTTTAAAAAATCAAACGGTTTGTACTTTGATGCCGAGGTTGGTTTAGGGTAAAAAAAGTGCCAAACCTTGCTTTGATCCAGTAATGGCAAGGCCTACCAGCGTTGGATTTCAATCGAGAAGCCAAACAGTAAATGGGCTAATTTCCCTGTTTGGCGTTTCGATCCAAAAGCCAAACGGATAGTGGTTTTGGCGTATGGGGGTAAAGGCATGGGGAAGTGTTTAATGAAGTGTTGCTGTTTATTTTGGCTTGGTATTTGATAAAGGGACGTTTTCTAACTTCAGTGAAGGTTGCTTGTTACTGTTGTCATCAATGTACTCAAGGGCGTACCCCATAGCCTTGTAGCTTTTCTCGCGTTTTTTAAACATGCGTTGCAGCATAGGGAGGGCGCAGTCCACATAGTCGTGAATGGTGACTTGTGTTTTTCCTTCCGATTCACGATGAATTCGACCGGCATATTGGGCCAATGTACCTTTCCATGCGATTGGCATGGCCAAAAACAACGTATCCAGTCTTGGTAGGTCAAACCCTTCACCCACATATTTTCCTGTTGCGACGACAACTTGAGCCGATTGCAGATGATTGTCAGCATTCTTGCGTTCGGCAGCTTTCATGGCGCCTTTGAGTACGACAGTGCTTATACCCATCTTGGTAAGTTGTGAGTGTATGTACTCTGCGTGCTCTCTACGCTCTGTAAGGACTAACGGGTGTCCACCATTTTGAACACACTGAGAGGCGTCTGAGACAATTTTTGAAGTGCGCTGTCCATTATCGGCGAGCCAGCGATAGGCATCGCTTATTTTTGGGCGCTCATCTGTTTTTATTAGCTCAGCTGGCGGTATATCGTAGAACTGATGAATCATTACGGTTTGAGTAAATTGCTCATCAGGGCTTTGTTTCACTTTATAGCGAATGGGCCCTGCCGCCATAAAAATGATCTTCTGATGGCCATCTTGTCGCTCTGGCGTTGCTGTTAGGCCCAATACATATTTTGCTCTTACCTCGTTGAGTACCATTTCAAACCTTGGCGCAGACAGATGGTGGCATTCATCAACAATAATGTGGCCGTAGTCTTGGATGAGAGGCGTGATGGAATTGTCTTTTTTATTAACCAAGCTTTGGTAGGTGGCAATGTCGATAATGCCACTCGGCTTTCTTTTACCCCCGCCTATACTGCCAATGTTTACTTCTGGTAGGAACGTGCGTAATCGCGCTTGCCACTGTTCAAGCAGTTGTCGGCTATGAACCAGTATTAGGGTATTTACTTTGCGTTTTACGATCATGCCGATGGCAGTAACCGTTTTTCCAAATGCGGTCGGCGCATGCAAAATACCGAAGTCATGTTTAGATATTGCGGCCACTGCGTCTCGCTGGTTCTTTCGTAAAGTGAACTCGGGGGTAAGTTTTAATAATGGTCTGCCGATTTCACGCTTATCGTCAAACAGTGGCGAAATATTGTGCTCTTGTAGCAAAGCAATCGCGTCATCGAGACAGCCTCGCGGTAGTGCTAGATAACCGTTTTCAATACGAGCACAGGAAATAAACCTCGGAATGCCATGGGTTGAAAAGCGCAACGCTTGTGTTTTAAAAAACACAGGATTAGAAAAACTAGCTAATCGCTTTAGTCCTGCCAGTAGTGGCCCTGGTAACTCGCTTATCAAAAAGTAGATATGGTTGGCCAAGGTAATGGTCACGGTTTTCGGCAAAGACTCTAATTTTATTGGTGCGGCTTTGGCTGTGATTTCCCAAGGAGGGCGGTTGTCTATTAGACCTTGTTCGGACAGTAATAGGGTATTGGGTGAAATGGTTGTTATGAGTTGATCAATACTCGATTGCGTGAGCGTTTTAAGCTCAGCAAGGTACTGCCATTGATCGTCAATCGCATTCAGTTCACTGTCAACAAAGCAGCTACGGCCTGAAAGGCGAGCCTCCTTTTGAAGTGGTAGCGCAATGAGATTGCCAAACCCTCCTTCAGGAAGGACATCTTGGTTAGGAAATAGCCTGTCATAGGAGTCAAACGATAGATTTGGAAATATTTCCATGGCCTTATCAAGCAAAGCGAAACCCAGTGCCCGAGCTTGGTTAGCTGGGATATTGGTTTCAAAAAAGATCCATAAGTGCGCTCCGTTGCCAGAACGCGAGATTTCTATCGCGTGCGGAATATCAAACTCTTGGCACGCTTTAGACATTGCTTTGACTTCTTCTTGCCAACAGCCTTTGTCAAAATCGGCTGCCAACAAATAGCACGTATTATCTTTCAGTAAGGGATACAGCCCCACCACTTGATGACCGGCAAGGTGCCTGTAAATAATGCGCTTGTTTAGTTCGCTAAACTTGCGGTGTGAACAGTCTTGGCATTTAATGCGGGGTTTGTTGCAAACCCCGTTTACCCATTCATTATCACAGGCTACGGAATAGCCACTGCGGCCCTGTTGATTTTGCCAACGATTGGCAAAGATATCCTCTCGTCCACGAAATCGTTGTCTGAATAGGGCGACCTTTTGTTCTGGCGTGAATGTCTGTACTGAACGCTCGTTTTGAGCGCTACGCAAAGCCTCTCTTAATGCGAGAAGCTGCTGCTTTTCGTTTTCAAGCTCAGCTAGCCTGTTATCAATAGCAGAAATGTTTGGGTAGCGAGCGTCATTCATAACAAACTAATTTTGATTCGCAGCGCTATGAAGCGCGAACTTGCGGTGGCTTGATCAGTGACTCTGCTGGAATACCTAACCCTTCATGAAGTTTCCAAATCATTTTTAGCGTGAGTGATCGCTTATGGTTTAGGATTTCATAAACACGATTGCTTTTACCTATCATGGGTTCAAGATCTTTAACCGTTAAGCCTTTGCGCTCCATCTCAAACTTTATTGCCTCAACAGGGTCTGGCAAATCCATTGGGAAATGCTTTGCTTCGTAGGCTTCAACTAACGTAACCAAAATGTCCAGCTTTTCGCCTTCGACGGTATCAGGCTCCGCCATCATTAGGTTTTCGATGTCGTTTAATGCCGCGCGGTAGTCGGCATCTGTTTTAATAGGTCTAATGTCCATTATATTTACCTCTTGTTACTACCTCTTGGCTTTAAATCGTTTGCACATCAATTTTTTATTCGGCTCGTCCATGAGCCTTACCCCTCGGGCTCGCGTTGCTCATGAAAATTCGTTCCCGACGAATTTTTCGTATTGCGCATGGCTGCCGATAAACCGTATGTAAACCACCTTGTAGGCATAATTGATCCAAACGACTAATCGGTATTTATTACCGGCAATGTTAAACACGACACGCCCATCTTTGAGGATGCTGGCATTTCTAAAGTCCTGTTTCATATCCGACGGTGATCCCCAATCAGCGTTTAATGCATGCCTATACCACGCTAAAGTTGGCTCTTTCGCGTCAATGTATTCTGGGCTGTCTTCCCAAAATGTTTTTAAGGTTGATAGTGCGATAATTCTCATAAACAGATGTTAGTCCCATATTGGGACTTTTGCAAGTTTGGCATTTTTGATGCGGTTAGGAGTTCTTACCGCATCCCCGATTGCCCCATTCCTTGGGGCAGTTTAATATCCTCTTATTCACCCTCTAAAGCTTGTGGTATCAAGTGTTGCCCCATTGTCCCAAATGCCCACGGTAAGTGAGTAAATGGGGGCTGCTAGTTTCGCCTGATGGGCTTTTTCGGCATGCGGCTGCGTTTGCCATCGAAGAAGGCCAATACTCTGAACCAATAGAGTGATTCTTCATAACCTAGGCTATGCGTTGGGCGTGCAGGCGGTATGAGCCCCAGTTTGCGTCCTAGGCTGACAATCACGTAGAACGTGAGTTTTAACGTCAGCCAAGGAGCGAGTACCACGAGTACCCTCAGGCAATGCTGGGTAAGTGCGTAGCCTACGCCATGAGGTTGTTCGAGTAAGGCAATGCCAATACACCAACCAAGGCCTGCCAGCATGGCTATTGGAAAGGTAATGGGGGCGAGTCGCATCATAAATTGCATGTTAATGCCCTCCTGCGTGCTGTTGCGAATGTGGCTCAAAGTTCACCAGTGGCTCAACTACATCAGCCACGGTTTGATGGGCAATTCGGCGCTCTTCAAAGTAATCGTGGCGGTCGTAGATACCCTCAACGCCTTTTAGCTTATGGTTAAGACAGCGTTCGGCCACATTGCCTGCAATGCCCAAAGAGGCGGCAAGGCTGCGAAAGGTGCGGCGCAGATCGTGTACGGTGAAGTGTTCAAGTTTGCCCATTTTATTGGGAGGCTGTTTTTTGCGCCCTGGCTCGCGACCAAAGAGTTTAGAAATGGCGCGGTTTAGCGTATCTGGCCCCATATGTGGACGATGGCTTGCTCGTCTGGCTGGGAAAACATAAGGTGAGCCACAAGCGCGGATTTGCAGCTCGTTAAACCAGGCAATGGCTTGGCGTGGTAAGGGAATGCTGATTGGCACGCCAGTTTTACTGCGTTCTTTGGGCAGATCCCATACGCCCGTGGTTAAATCCATTTCACGCCACATGGCTTCGCACAGTTCGCTTTTGCGCACGCCCAATACCAAAAACAGGCAGCAAGCGAGGTAGTTGTCGCGGCCAAAGCTATTGATATGGGTATGAAACACGCTAAAGGCGTAGTGAATTTCCTCTTTGCTGAGCATCCTGTCTTTACTGGACTCCACACCACCGGCATCGTCCACGGTAAATGCTGCGGCGGGGTTGTTCAGCGTTAAGTCGAGCTTTATCGCATGTCGAAACAGCTGCTTCATGTACATCAAGGTATCGTTGGCAATGGTAGGACGGTTACTTTCTCGAATGCGCTCTAATACTTCGCGTACGTCACGTGCGGTCACCTCAGCAATACACTTTATGCCAATGACTGGGCTTATGTCTTTGGTGTAAACCCGATACGGAATCTTGGGATGCTTAAGTCGTCTACTCAGATCGGTTCGATACCAGTCATGAAACAGTTGATCCACGGTTTCAATGTCAGGTAACTCGATTTTCTGTTTTTCCAGAAGAGGATCTATGCCGTCACGTACTTCCTTTCGAAAGTATGCGGCGGCAATTCTGGCGTCTGCCAACGACATTAAAGGAAATTGCCCCAAGGTTGCTTCTCGTCTTCCTTTGGCTGTGGTGTAGCGGATCATCCAGTAAGGCGAGCCTTGTTTGCGGACGCAAAAGTATAACCCTTCACCATCTGAATATTTTTTTGGGTCGGCTTTGCTGTATGCAATAACCTGTTTTGCTGTGAGTTTTCCCATGTTTACTCCATAGTTGCTGAAATAATGGAGGGGGCAATAATGGCTGCCCACCACCGATTTGCTTATTGAATCAGCAGCTAACCTGTTGTGGTGGCGAGTTAAATGCGAAAATTGGGTAACTTACTGCCCACCAATTTGCTCACCGCAAAATGCTTATTGAGCAAAAATGAGGGGACTGCCCACCATTCTGCCCACCACTAAACAGGTAGTTGGTAACGGACATCTGCAAACCGATTTGGACGGGAAAAATAAAAAAGCCCTGTATTTACAAGCAAATAACAGGGCTTCTAAGACATTCTTGGACGGGTAAAAAAACTATTCGATATTTTGGATCTGCTCTCTCATTTGTTCAATCAATACCTTCAGTTCCACAGCGCTTTGAGTGGTTTCAACCACGATAGATTTCGATGATAGGGTGTTGGCTTCGCGGTTGAGTTCTTGCATTAAGAAATCGAGTCGACGGCCAATAGGGCCTTTTTGTTGCATCTGACGGCGCACTTCCTTAGTGTGGGTCGCGAGGCGATCGAGTTCCTCAGCCACGTCGGCTTTTTGTGCTAGAACAACAATTTCCGCCTCAACACGCATGGGGTCAAGTTCCACTTTCGCCGCGGCCAATTTATCCAATAAGTTTTGTTTTTGCGCGGCAATGATCTCTGGTAGTTTCGCCTGCACTTCTACCACAATGGCGTCGATCGCATCCAAACGTTGTTCAATAATGTCCTTTAATTCCGCGCCTTCACGCAAGCGCACCTGAATCAGCTCTTCAACCGCCTGATGGAATAAGTCTACGACCGCTTTTTTGATCTTATCGAAGTCGGTACTTTCTTCGCTCAAAATCCCCGGCCACTTCAAGATATCCAACGGATTGGCTGGATCAAGGTCTTTAAACCAAGTGCCAAGAGAATCAATGGCCGACGCCAATGCTTGCGCGTTTTCAGGGTTAATTGTGAGACCCGTAGCGGCTTTATCGACCGCTTGAAAGCGCAACTGACACTCGAGTTTGCCGCGATTAAGTTTCTTGCGTAGCACATCACGAAAAGCAAATTCCAACTCGCGAAAATTCTCTGGCAAACGGAAATTAGGCTCTAGATAGCGTTGGTTTACCGAGCGCACTTCCCAGCTAATGCTGCCCCAGTCGTATACAGCTTCTTGGCGTGAAAAGGCGGTCATGCTTGCAGTCATATTGAGTTCCTAAGGTGAGGCAAATTGAAAGATGAAAAAACAATATTGTAGCCTAACCCCACCGGCTTCAACAGAGCCCGCTTCTAAGGGGGTTTTGTTCTATCAGGGGCGCAATTTTACGTCAGTTCGTTATAATTGCGCCCTTATGACGATTCGATAAAAGAGAGAATAAGTATGCGCCCAAGCGGAAGAGAAGTAGACCAGTTACGTCCCCTGAAAATTACCCGCAACTTCACAAAACATGCGGAAGGTTCCGTGCTTATTGAATGTGGCGATACCAAGGTTATCTGTACCGCCACGGTTGTACACGGCGTGCCACGATTTCTGCGAGGCAAGGGTCAAGGCTGGATAACAGCAGAATACGGTATGTTGCCACGCTCTACGGGCAACCGTATGGACCGCGAAGCCGCTCGAGGTAAACAAGGTGGCCGTACGGTCGAAATTCAGCGTCTGATTGGCCGTTCTTTGCGTGCGGCGGTGGATCTGAAAAAACTCGGTGAAAACACCATCACCATCGACTGTGACGTCATTCAAGCCGACGGTGGTACGCGTACTGCCTCGATCACTGGCGGTTTCGTCGCACTGGCCGACGCCATGCGGGTATTAGTCGAAAACAAAAAAATTAAACAAAACCCCATTGTGTCGCAAATCGCGGCGATTTCAGTGGGTGTGTACAAGGGCGTTCCCGTATTGGACTTGGATTACCCAGAAGACTCGAATGCCGAAACGGACATGAACGTTATTATGAATGATAAGGGCGGTTTTATTGAAATTCAGGGCACGGCTGAAGGTGAGGCGTTTAGTGACGAACACATGATGGGCATGTTAAAAGTGGCACGTAAGGGCATCGCTGAAATCATTGAAGCGCAACGCGCGGCTTTGTTTGATAAATAAGCGGTCTAATTGCGAGCCAAGTGGATCAATATAACCGACTCTTGGTGAGTATCCGCGTTACATCCGTAAATCCAGCTTAGGCTGGATTTTTTTATGCGAAGGATTGGCGTTTATTGTCAGTTATTGTGCGTGTTTTTGCGCCTCACACGGCCCCTGATCTCTGCGATTATTCTTGGCACCATAAGAATAAAAATAAGGAGAAGAACAGTGAGCCAACGAATCAAAACAGGCCTGACAGGCGCCTTGTTACTCACCAGCTTGACTGTGGCAGCCCAGCAAAATCCCCCCGACGTAACCGGTAAATGGCAGCTACAAAATGCCGATCAGACCCAAGCAACATTGGAAGTGGCGGTAAATAAGGTCGCAAAAGAGATGAATTTCTTTATCAGAGCCTTGGCCAAACCGGTTCTTCGCGAACAAACGCAGATTTGTGATCAATGGCAATTAGATTGGCAAAAAGCGCAATTCCAGTGGCAGTGCGACGACACTGAAACCGAGGTGGTACCCATGATTGCACAGGGCGAGAAGATCAAAACGGATGACGAAGGGGTGGATATTTTTGCAACCTATCAGCACACGGCAGACTCCGTGGTGGTGATTTTAACGTCAGAGCGGGGTAAAAGAACCAACACATGGCAACGATTGAACGATCAGAGACTGCTTTACACCGCTAAACTGGAATCAGAGAAGCTACCGACGCCACTAACCTGGTCATTGAATTACCGACGAGTTCCTTAATACGTACTGACAACGCAGATTAAAAAAGGCGCAATTTAGCGCCTTTTTTAGTGAAACGGTTTGCGCCAAGCAGACGGCTTATTGCTGTTACTCTTATTGCTGTTATTTACGAGGTAGTTTGCAGGAGTTGATCCCCAACAAAGTGTATAAACCACAAAAATTAAACAACCCTGTCAACAAAGGCAATACGCCAATGTAACCCCATACACCAATTACATTGGTTAAGGCTAATGCGATCAGTGCCGCGCCAACAATGATTCTCAATGCCTTATCTATGCCGCCAACGTTTGCTTTCATGATTGATTTCCTTATTTTAAAAGATGAGATAATGATAGAGCGTTATAGGATAACATTATTTTAAAAACATTAGATATATCTAATTTAATAATGTTGTGTTTATTTTCTTCTCTCGCTCGTCATTGCTCTGTGGTCGCTTTGTAGCGTCATGCCCAAAAAAAAGAGCAAACTCAATGAGCTTTGCTCTTTCTATACAACCAAAACAACGCAACAGCGCTTTTAACGCATCACGGCACCGTCAGGGGCAAAGTCAGCCGCTTTCAACGGTGAATGTGACTGGATGTATTCTACCAGCACATCGGCGTCGACATAGCCTGAGTTCACGTAGTTAGGGTGATTGACAATTTTAGGATAGCCATCACCACCCGAAGCGGTGTAGTTGTTCATGGCGATACGATACGTCTGGCTGGCATTCAGCGCTTCGCCATTGATCATGATATCCGTTGCTTGATCGTCTTCTAGGGTCAAAGATACACCATCAAATTGAGCAAAGGCACCGGTACCCGCTTGTTTCGCCGCCGCCGCAGACAAATACTCAGTCAGCTCATCTGCGGTGAAGTCAACATAAGAGACCATGTTGCCGAACGGTTGTACTTTCAACACGCTCTTGTAGGTCACAGTGCCTTTTTCAAGGTTATCGCGAATACCGCCAGAGTTCATGATGCCGATGTCTGCGTTGACTTTTTCTTTCATGGCAATGGAAATAAGGTTGCCTAGGTTGGTTTCTTCGTTTCGTACCACACTGCGATCACCGACAAAATCCACTTCGGAAAAACCAATTTCAACGTTTAATTCCGCTTGGCCTTTTTCTTGGAAAGGTGTCAGCATTTCCAGCATCGCAGGGTCCTGAGCGATTTCATTTTCTAAGAAAACACGCACAGAATTGCCATCCGCGTCTTTGATTTTCTTTTTCAAATTTACTGGAATCAAACGGTATTCGTAGTCAACAATGTCACCGTTTTTATAGACGAAATCCAAACGACCGACGTATTTACCCCATTCGTGCGCTTGAAGAATCAAGGTACCGTTTTGCTCATCTGGTTCAAATAAAGGGTTTTGAGAGTGACCACCAACGACCACATCAATGCCTGGAACCGCACGGGCTAGAGCAACGTCACCGGGTGCATTGCCACCGTGATCGCCATTTTTATAGTGCCCCATATGCGTCACTGCAACAACAAGATCGGCTTTTTTACGCAACGTTGGAATGAGGTCTTTTGCCACTTCAATAGGCGACTCAATCTTAATGCCATCAAGGTATTCTGGGTTGCCCAGTTTGACGGTATCGTCCGTTGTGAAACCGACCACAGCGACTTTTAAATCGTCTACTTGGAAAATTTGATAGGCATCAAACAGAGGTTTGCCGGTTTTTTCATCTAAAATGTTGGCTGATAGGAAGGGAAATCCCGCCCATTCTTGTTGTTGTTTTAAGACCGACAAAGGGTTGTCGAACTCATGGTTGCCCAGTGCCATGGCGTCGTAGTTAAGCATTTTCATACCACGGAAATCAGGCTCAGCGTCTTGCAAATCGGATTCAGGCACACCTGTGTTGATGTCACCACCAGACAGTAATAAGGAATTCCCCTCATTTAATGACACCTCTTCACGAATGTTATCGATCAGGGTTTTGCGTGCCGCCATGCCGTATTCGCCATTGCGATTTTGCCAGAAGCGCCCGTGGTGGTCATTGGTGTGCAAAATGGTAACGCGATACTCTTTGTCGGCTTCCCAGTCGGGCTGTTGTGGCCCCACGACAGAACAGGCAGTAATCGACAGTGCAACACCTGCGACGGCAAGATGTGCGAAAAAACGCTGAGTGGACGGCATGATTGAGTTCCTTAAATAATAAAAGTCGGCTGTATTTTTGCTCGCAGTGGCTAAATGACACTATGGAGTGACTTTTTATTTAACCAGACTAAAGAAAATGTATCGTATATTGATGACAAGTTCGAGAGACAGAGCGTCATTTTTGACCAATTGTGCAATATCTTGTTTTTAGCGGCCGCTTTCTTTATCAAGCAGGGCTTGTTTGCGCTCCAATCCCCAACGATAGCCGCCAAGATTGCCGTCGCTTCGTAGCACCCGATGACAGGGAATTAACACAGCAATACGATTTTTACCGCAGGCTGTGCCGACCGCACGCACAGCGTTAGGTCGATCGATTTGGGTGGCGAGTTCGCCATAACTGCGGGTGCTACCAGCCTGAATCGTCAATAAACGCTGCCAAACTTCTTTTTGAAAGTCGGTGCCGTGAAGGTCGAGAGGCAAGTCGGGGCACGGCGCTTTGGAGGAAATATGGTGATCTAACGCAGCTACCCAATCGTTGAGCGCTAGGGACGTTTGAGCGTTGGACGGTCTTAATTCAGCATTTGGAAATTCGTTATTCAATAGAGACACCAAACGTGTTTCGTCGTCACCAAATTGCACACAGCAGACGCCTTTCTCTGTAGCGGCCATGATCATCCACCCTAAGGCGGTACGACGACAGGCATAATCGATTCGACTTTTACTCAGGTTCTGCTTTACTTGGGCCATGATGTGTTCTCGATACAATAACAGTGACATCCAACATTATATTTTTCGGTTGATGTTTTAAACAAAAAATCTTTACCGTTACAGGTGTAAGTCACTTAAATAAATTAAATTGATTTAATAGGCGTTGGCCTGCATAATTTTTCACCTATTTTGTATTGATTAAAGAGAACACAACCATGACAACAAAAGTAATGGCCTTTGGCGAAGCCTTGATTGACTTTCTTTCTAACGGCGCCACTCAAGCGGGTGAGTTAGAGTCTTTCACGAAATTTCCCGGTGGTGCGCCAGCCAATGTGGCTGTTGCCGTGGCACGTTTGGGTGGAAACAGCCATTTTGTCGGTCAAGTGGGCGAGGATGCGTTTGGTCATTTCTTAAAAACGTCGTTGGACGATTATGGTGTGGACACCAGCAAGATGCTGATGACACAAGAGGCCAAAACCGCTTTGGCGTTCGTCAGTCTGGATAACACCGGTGAGCGCAGCTTTGAATTTTATCGTAGCCCATCGGCAGACATCTTGTTTCGTGACAGCGACTTTGATGGCGCTTGGTTTGCCGACGAACAGGGCGTGTTCCATACCTGTTCCAACACCTTAACGGACGCTGATATTACTCAAGCCACTACTGCGGGTGTGAAAATGGCGCGCGCGGCCAATTGGATTGTCAGCATCGATGTGAATTTGCGTACTAACTTGTGGCCCAACGGTCAGGTAAACACGCAACGCGTTATTGATTGGATGCAAAGCGGCGATGTGGTCAAAGCCAGTTTAGAAGAGCTTGCCGTTATGGCGGAAGACCCTTTTGCGTTGATTAATGACAGCCTTGCGGCAGGTGTGAGCTTGTTCGTGTTGACCGACGGCGGCAACCCAATTCGCTTTTACACGAAAGCTCACGGTGAGCATAAAGTTGTCACGCCAAAAGTGGCCGTAAAAGACACCACCGCAGCGGGCGATGCTTTTGTGGGTGGCTTGCTGTACAAACTCGCAGAGTTAGGCGGCGACAGCGCGTCGTTGACGCAGTTAACCGCTTCACAGTTGGTGGACATTGTACGTTTTGCGGCCGCTTGTGGTGCGGATTCCGTGACCAAGCTGGGGGCGTATCCGTCTTTGCCTAGCTTGGCGGAAGCAGAAGCGCAATTAGCACGTTTTTAAGCCACTTTGCTGATGCCTACTGGCTTGCTCCCAAGGAGAGAGCAGGGCACTATGATGTGACTTAATCATACAGACCTCGGAGAGCAAGATGACGTCGGATTTGAATTGGTGGAAAGGGGGAATTATTTATCAAATATACCCACGCAGTTTTATGGATTCAAATGGCGATGGCATCGGTGACCTGGTGGGCATTACGGGTAAATTAGAGTACGTCGCTTCGTTGGGCGTCGACGGGATTTGGTTATCGCCTATTTTTACCTCGCCCATGAAAGACTTTGGCTACGATGTGTCGGATTACCGAGACATCGATCCCATGTTTGGCACCTTGGCGGATTTTAAAGCGCTGACTGAACGTGCCCATGCCCTGGGTTTACAGGTGATGATTGATCAGGTGATCAGCCATTCCTCTGATGTGCATCCTTGGTTTGAAGAGAGCCGACAGGATAAAACGAACCCCAAAGCGGATTGGTATGTGTGGTCTGATCCCAAGCCCGATGGTTCACCGCCAAATAATTGGTTGTCGATCTTTGGTGGCAGTGCCTGGAAGTGGGACAGCCGTCGTCTACAGTACTATTTACACAACTTTTTAGAATCCCAGCCAGACTTCAATTTCCATCATCCAGAAGTGCGTCAAGTGCATCTAGACACCATGCGGTTTTGGCTAGACATGGGCGTTGATGGCTTTCGCCTTGATACGGTGAATTTTTACTTCCACAGCCAAGGTTTGGAAGATAATCCTCCGGTGTTGCCCGGCGAACCTAAAACCATGGGTGCACCGCACGATAATCCATACACTTATCAGCGCCATGTGTATGACTTGAGTCGCCCTGAAAATGTACCGTTTTTACAACAAGTGCGTGCCCTGCTAGAGGAATACCCCGGTCGTGCCATGGTGGGGGAAATTGGCGATGATTTTCCGCTAAAACGGATGGCGGAATACACGTCCGGAGGCGATAAACTTCATATGGCCTACACCTTTGATTTTCTCAATAAGCCTCATTCCCCCGAGTACATTCGTACCACTTTGACGAACATGAACGAGACGGTAGCAGATGGTTGGCCGTGCTGGGCATTGTCGAATCATGATGTGATGCGCGCTCGTACTCGTTGGGGGGGCGATGCGACGGATGGCGAGCAGTATGCGCTAACGGCGATGGCGTTGATTCTGTCGTTGCGCGGCAGTGTGTGCTTGTATCAGGGGGAAGAACTCGGTTTGCCTGAAGCGGACGTGCCGTTTGAGCGTATTCAAGACCCTTACGGCATTCCTTTATGGCCGGTGTTCAAAGGCCGTGATGGTTGTCGAACGCCTATGGTGTGGGATGAAAGTGAACAAGGCGGATTCTCCACGGTCGAGCCTTGGTTGCCTGTGGACCCGCGCCATTTATCACTCAGTGTCGCGGTGCAAGAAGCAAACTCAGACGCCTTGCTACACAAGGTGCGCAGGTTGATTTACTGGCGTCAACAACAGGCTGTATTGCGTAAGGGATCACTTACTCTATTGCCGGTAGATAATGAGCAACTGGTGGCGTTTGTGCGGGAATATGAAGGACAACGTCTGTGGGTGGTGTTGAACCTGACAGGAGAGACACAGCAGGCGACATTGGAAGCAAACCTTCAGCCTGTGACGGGGCATGGTTTTCGTAGTCACTTAACCGGTCTTACGCTGACCTTGCCGGCCTATCAAGTGGGTTATTACACCCAATAGCTGGCGATATCCGCGTCCAAATCCATATGATACGCCATCTGAGCTTGCAAAAGCTCGGCTGACGATAGGGCATCGGTTAACGCATGGTGCGCTTTATAGCGTGGCAGTTTGTAACGCTGTCGGCAGGCATCTAAGCGCAAAGAAGGCGGTTGCCCAAAGCGTTTCCACCAAGGCCGATGCATCACCTGCCGTTCAATGTCCATGGTGTCCAGAACCGGAAAGTACAGTGGATAGCCGTATATTTTCATTGAAGCTTCGAGCAAAAATTGTCGTTCGATCGAGACGCAATGCACGACCACGACTTGTTGTGTTAATGCCTCAAGAATATCGTCTAAAATCGCCTCTAGCCTAGGCGCTTCGGCCAACTCGGTGTGCGTAATTTCATGGATGGTGACGGATTCTGCGTTCAGTGATCGTTCAGGCTTGGCCATCCAATATTTGGCGCCTTGGCAACGAATGGTCTGATGATTAAGAGGAATCAGACCAAGACTGATGATTTCATCTTGGCTTGGTTCCAGCCCTGTAGTTTCCAAATCCAAAGCCAGTAATGGCGTGTCTTTGAGGGGTATTTGCGCGGCGATCATACCGGCTTCATAAAAGCGTTTGAGTGGGCCTTCGGGTGCTTCTTTTGCCCAATCAGCGTACATGGCTTGCCAATCTTGCTGATTTTTTGGTGGGATCTTTTTAACACAAGCGGTCTTTGTGGTGGCTTTGTTCATCAGCTGCGTTTCCCTGCGTAGCGAAATTTAATAAATTCCTGCTGACGAGACACAATATGAAAGGCATCCCTTAAGTGGCGTTTCTCAAAAGACGAAAGGTTTTCAGGGTTCACTTGGTTATTGGGTTCTTCGCCGGCTTCAATTTGTTCTTTTTGATTGCGAATCCGCACCATGCCAATCATTTCCAGCGCTAAGGCCAGGTCTTTGGCACGGCCGTCTGGTAACAATCCTGCTTCTTCAATGTCTTCGATGCGCTCTAGGGTGTTGAGTTTATCACTGCCGCAGGCAAGGGCGTGCACACGGACAATATCAATGATGGGGGCGATGCCGCGCTCTTTCAGGTTGAAGGTGTGCGACTGTTTGCCGCCTCCATCCAAGACAAATTGGCGGAAGAACCCCAAAGGCGGTTTACGCTGATTGGCGTTGCGGGCCATATAGGTTAAAAAACCTGAGTGTTGTTTGACTTCTTGGCGAATGTGGCGGTTGAGTTGTTTGGCAAGCGTTTTATCGCCGTAGATACCACGCAGATCGAAGAAAATCGACAGGTGCAACAGGGCTTCCGCTTTGGGTTTTTGTATCCAATCGCTAAAGTAACCTTTCCAGACTTTCAATGGCTGACGCCAGCGTGTGTTGGACGCCATGATGTCGCCCGTACAAAGGTCATAACCACAGTCGTCTAGGTGCTGACATACCCAGTCAGACAGTGCTTTGAAGTAGTCACCGTGCTGTTCAGGGTCGTATTTGTCGCTTAGAATCAGCGCGTTATCTTGATCGGTTTTGATGGTTTGCTCTTCTCGGGCTTGCGATCCTAGGGCAATAAAACAATAAGGCACCGGTGGTGGGCCAAACTTTTCTTCGGCCAGCTTGAGCAAGCGTTTTACAAAAGCCGTACCAATATGCGACATGGCATTGCCGATCATTTGTGTATTGGCATCGGCCAGCACCAGCTGAGTGAAGGTGTGGGTCATTTTACGACTGATATTTTTCAGTCCTTCAATGCTGGTTTGTTTGTAAATATCACTGATCAAATAGACACTGCCATGACTTTCTTTTTGAATCAGATCGCCCGTGCTGATCACCCCAATAGGACGGCCATGTTTAATAATGGGAATATGGTGAACATTACGTTCCATCATTTTCAGCACGGCTTCTGACGCGTAATCACCACTGTCCATGATAATAGGGTCATGGGTCATAATGCTGGAAATAGGGCAGTCGTAGCTGAGCCCCTGCGCCACGGCTCGGGTGCGCAGATCGCGATCCGTGACAATGCCAATCAGTTCATCGTTTTCAGTGATCAACAAACTGGAGACACGATGTTCGGTCATGATTTGCGCCGCGGTACGAATATCAGAAGATTGATCCGTACTGATGGGTTGACGACGCAATAAGCTCACAACGGGGCAGGTCATTAAAGAGACATCTGAGCTCTGTGAATCCATGGCAATGCGCAAACGGACTTCGCGAGCCAGTTCAAAAAAGTCGGAAAAGGTATCGTTTTCTTCATAGAATTTAAGAAACCAGCGTGCAGGAATGCGGTACAGCAAGCTGTCTTCTATGGTACGCATGGCTTGTGAAGATTTTCCCCCACGCAATAACGAGAAGTAGCCAAACAGCTCCCCTTCGTTCATACGTCGAATCATTTTATTTTCTTTACTTAATACCTCAATGGCACCACTGCGAATGAAAAACAACGCGTTGTTCAAGGCGCTGGGGGCGATCACCCATTCGCCTGCTCGCACGTATTGAATTTCCACTTCTTTACTCATGTCATGCAGTTGCGGGTCGTCGGCGATGTCGTCAAAGGGCGCGTGTTGGCACAACGCATCGAGTATTTCGGTTAATTCAACGTCCATCGTGGTTACTACCTATGAGTTGGGTGATCAGTGTTAGAAAAAAGGCGTGACCATGGTCACGATGCCAATGATAAGAAACAGTGCGCAGGCCAGCTGCCTTGTACGATTGGCATCGATCTTATTCATCAACCAATGCCCTGCGAAAACCACTGGCACATTTGCGAGCATCATGCCTAACGTGGAGCCTATCAAGACCAGCCAAACACCGCCATAGTGCGCACCCAATAAGACGGTAGCGATTTGTGTTTTGTCGCCAATTTCGGCAAGGAAAAAGAGCAGGAAAGACGCCCCAAAGGCACCGTATTTCAGCATCTTGCTGTCATCGCTGTTGTCTTTATCGGGAATTAATAACCATAGACCGACAGCAATAAAGCTCAGTCCAACGACCCAGTTTAAAGCGCTGTCAGGGATCCAATGTGACAGTTCGACCCCTAGCCAAGCGGATACGCCATGGTTGAATAGGGTCGCCAATAAAATGCCCATAACGATGGCCATTTTCGAGGTAAAACGCGTCGCGAGGAATAGGGCTAAGAGTTGGGTTTTGTCGCCCATTTCCGCTAAAGCCACAGTAAAGACGGAGGTGAAAAAGGTGTCCATTTCAATGTGTATCCTAGGTGGGCGATCAAACAAAAGACAACAACTCGGGCCCACCTGGCCAAGTGTGTGTCTTAAGTCTCATCAATCCTACGACTTGTGCCGTGTTAGGACTTCTTTGCCACGAGCATGAGGCTCAATGATGTTGACAAAGAATCTTTGCGTTTTCTGTCTGCGTTACGCTAACAATACGACAAAGAAGATTACTCCCCCAAGAGAGCGATGATAATAGGGTATTTCCCTAAAGAAAACAACGCGAGGAACCGAGGTTGCTCGCGTTGTTTTGTGTGCTTCTTTCTCCATTGCTGGTGAGAAGCAGGATGTCAGCCTTACTTTTTAAGGCGTGAATCAGCGACTATTTGTATAAATGCATGTCGCTCTTCAGACCCTTCCATAAGCTCACACACATAATAAGCATGAGGACAGTAAACGGCAGACCAATCGTAATGGCCGCGGCCTGGATCGCACTAAGGGCTTCAGAGCCACCCCCAACAAGCAATGCAATCGCGATAACCCCTTCCAAAACGGCCCAGAAAACGCGCTGAATCATGGGCGCATCGGTTTTACCACCGGCGGTAATACCGTCGATAACCAAAGAGCCTGAGTCGGATGAGGTAACAAAGAATACCAAGACCAACACAATGCCGATAAAGGAAATAACAGACGTCATGGGAAGGTTTTCAAACATTTGGAACATAGCCAAAGACGAATCTGTGATGCCATTTGCCAATACGCCAATGCCGTTTGCAGACTGATCAAGGGCAGAACCCCCAAAGATCGACATCCAAACCAAAGACACAGCGGTGGGTACTAACAGAACCGCGATAACGAATTCACGTACTGAACGGCCACGAGAAACGCGCGCGATAAACATACCAACGAATGGCGACCAAGAAATCCACCACGCCCAATAGAACACAGTCCAGCCATGGAAGAAGGTTTCATCTTCACGACCAATCCAGTTACTGAGAGGAATAATGTTATCAACGTAATTGAATAGGTAAGAGCCCATCGCAGAGAAAATAGCGCCTGTGCTGCCCACAATCACAATAAAGATGGCGAGCACGGCAGCGATTAACATGTTGACGTTAGACAGCAGTTTTACGCCGCCTTCTAGGCCACGTGCTACTGAGATAATTGCCACACCGGTAACACCACAAATGACAAGGATTTGTGTGGTTAGAGTATTGGGCACATCAAACAAGAAATGCAGGCCACTGCTGGCTTGCAGTGCACCAAAGCCTAAAGACGTGGCCAAACCAAAAATGGTGGCAATAACCGAAATCACATCAATAATATGACCGATAGCGCCCCATACTTTCTCACCAAACAATGGGTAAAAAGCCGAACGAATCGTTAGAGGAAGCCCTTTATTGTAGGCAAAAAATGCCAAAGACAAACCGACAACCGCATAAATTGCCCAAGGATGCAGCCCCCAGTGGAACATGGTGGCGCCCATGGCCAACTCTCTCGCCTCGGGAGTGTTTGGTGCGACATCAAATGGGGTGCCGTACCAGCCAGTATAATAGGCAACGGGCTCTGCAACACTCCAGAACATCAAGCCGATGCCCATGCCAGCGGCAAACAGCATAGAGAACCACGTGATGGTTGAATGATCCGCTTTGGCGTCTATGCCACCGAGGCGTATTTTACCAAAAGGCATCACAATCAAGAGTAGGCAGAATAGAACAAAAATATTACCAGAAACGACAAACAACCAATCAAAGTTACTGATTGACCAATTCTTGGCGCCAGCCAATACACTACTGGCGTCGGTAGGAAAGAGAATGCTGCCAACGATAAAAGCAAAAATAATGATGGCACTGGTGGTAAACACCGGGTTTAGTACATCAAGGCCAAGAAACTGAATGTTATCCTGCCCCACTTTATAAGAGGTGTTGTATTCGGACCGACCCTTGTCGGGCACTTTATGACTCATGAATTTCTCCTGAATGGACGCAAAGCATTTCAGTATTCTGGTAACGGCGTCTTTTGTTCCTTCTCATCACTTATTCCTATTCTGTCCCGGTTAGATTAAAAAACCATGACAGTGCGGGTGGTTACCCGTATGAGAATAAAAACGAGGGTATTGTTATAGAGTAGTAAACGACGTCGTTCGGAGTAGCCTGTTGAATTGCTTATCAAATTGTGGGTTTTAAATAACAAAAAAAGCCATCTTGGGATGGCTTTTTTTGTTATTAGCAATGTCAAGGGTACATCAATTTAGTTAGATGTCAAATTACAGTCAATAATTTGACTCATTCTGATAAGAACAATTCAAGCAACTCATTAAGAAACAACTTGCCTTTTTCTGTGGTTTTTACGCGTTTTTGCTGCCATTCATACGCGTCTAAAAGGCCACGTTTTAGGGCTATTTCACCCGCGTTAAGCAGGTCTTGCGGTACTTCTTGATAAGTAAAGCGTTCGTAATCGGCTAATTCGAAGGTTTCAAATAGGCGTAGACGGTTCATCATAAATTCTAATGGCAAGTCTTCTTGCGCGATGGCGTCCTTAATGATGAGGGCTTCGGGTAAGTTATGTAAGTAGTGATTGGGGTGTCGTGTCTTTCGTGTTCGAAAGATCTGTCCATCGGCTAAGGTTATTTTACCATGAGCGCCGGCGCCGATACCAAGATAGTCCCCAAAGCGCCAATAGTTCAGATTATGTGCCGCACGTTTGCCGACTTTTGCGTTCGCCGATACTTCGTATTGGTCATAACCATAATGAGTTAAGCGCGCCTGACCGGCGTCTTGGATTTCCCAAAGGGTATTGTCTTCTGGTAAAGCGGGAGGGCGACGATAAAACTCGGTATTTGGCTCTATAGTGAGTTGATACCAAGATAGATGCTCTGGGTTTAAATCGATTGCCAGTTGCAGGTCTTCCATTGCCATAGCACGGCTTTGCTCGGGTAAGCCATGCATCAAATCGAGGTTGATATTGTCAAAGCCTGCGGCTCTGGACTTATCCACAGCATGAATGGCTTCGTCACGGTTGTGGATTCTTCCTAGGGTTTTCAACAGGTTTGGCTGAAAACTTTGAATGCCAATGGATAAACGATTGATGCCCGCTTGACGAAAGTGACGAAATTTTTCTTGTTCAAACGTGCCCGGGTTGGCCTCCATGGTGATTTCAGCATTATCCACCCAAGTCAGCTTGTCACGCAGTGCGTCCATTAACTGATAGTAGAAGTCTTCACTCATTAGGCTGGGCGTTCCACCACCGATAAACGCGGTTTGGATAGGTCGACCTGCTACGTAAGCAAGGTCCACGTCTAAGTCGGCCAGCAACTGAGCAAGGTACGCGGCTTCAGGCAGTTTGCCATCGTGTTCAAAGCGATCCGCTTGGTGTGAATTGAAATCGCAATAGGGGCACTTTCGTACGCACCAAGGTAAGTGAATATACAGGCTCAGCGGTGGTAACAAGGTACTCACAGGCGTTGACCTTGCTCTTTTTCAGCTTGGAACGAGGCGAGCAACTGCTGTAAGGCTTGAGCACGGTGGCTGATTTTGTTTTTAATGTTTTTGGCGAGACTCGCGGCACTACAACCTTGCTCTGGCACATAGAAAATAGGGTCGTAGCCAAAACCTTCTTGCCCTTCATGGGCAGTGAGAATACGACCTTCCCATACACCATGGAAGACTTTGGGTGTTGGGTCGTTTTGATGACGCATGTAGGCTAAGACGCAGTGGAAGCGTGCCGTACGCTGTGATTCTGGTACACCGTCTAGTTTTTCCAAAAGCAACGCATTGTTGGCGTCGCTATTGCCGTGTTCTCCGGCGAAGCGGGCGGAATAAATACCGGGAGCGCCATTAAGATAATCCACCTCAATACCAGAATCATCAGCCAGTGCCGGTAGACCTGTATGAGCACAGGCATGGCGAGCTTTTAAAATCGCATTTTCAATAAAGCTTAAGCCGGTTTCTTCTGCCTCTTCAAAATCAAACTCGTTCTGCGGTTTGACTTCGATGCCTACGTCGGCCAGTAACGCATTGAATTCTTTAATCTTGCCAGCATTGTTGCTGGCTAAAACGAGAGTGTGGCTCATGGTATTGTCCTGAATTGTGTGGTGCCGTTGGGCGTCAGTTAACGACTAATATGAAAAATGGCGGTTTCGCTGAATAGGTTGGGCATAGAGCGAATCCACCAGTGGTCTTTTAACTGCCCATCCACCGCCGCCCAGCGCAAAATTTTGATGTCTTTTTCACGACACAGACGTTCAAAGTCTTGGAAGGTGAAAAAGTGAATGTTGGGTGTGTCGTACCAGTTGTATGGTAAAAATTCTGACACGGGCATGCGCCCTTTTAACGCCAAATGCATGCGACTACGCCAGTGCCCAAAATTGGGGAACGTAATGATGCATTCTTTGCCGATACGGAGCATTTCATCAATCAACAGGTCTGGACGACGAAACTGCTGTAGGGCATGGGTCATCAGCACTAGGTCAAAGCTTTGGTCATCAAAGTTGTGCAAGCCTTCATCGATGTTTTGTTCTAGTACCGGAATCCCTTTCGCAATACAGGTATTGAGGTCGTCGTGACCAATTTCTAAGCCATAGCCTTTTACCTGTTTGTTTTGAATTAGGTGATGAAGCAGTTCTCCAGGGCCACAGGCCAAATCCAGCACTCGAATATTGGGTTTGACCCATTCATCGATCATTTCTAAATCAGAGCGCATCGGTTTTCTCCGTCAGGTGGCTGGCAACACGGGTTAAAAAAGTACTTAGCACGGCCATATAGCGTGGAATTGGAAACAAAAAGGCATCGTGACCTTCGGTGGCTTCGATCTTAGCGTAAGCAACCGACTTTCCAGCTTTGACCAAGGCGTCGACAATCTCTTCGCTGCGCTCAGGGGAAAAGCGCCAGTCCGTGGTAAAGGAGACCAGTAGAAACTCACATTCTGCTTTGCTAAGCGCGGCCGCCAGATCCCCATCGGTATGCGCTGCAGGATCAAAATAATCCAATGCCTTGGTCATCAGCATATAGGTGTTGGCATCAAAACGTTTGGTGAACGCTTTTCCCTGATAGCGCAGGTAGCTTTCCACCTCAAACTCAATATCGTAATTATACTGATAGGTGTCATGTCGCATTTGGCGACCAAATTTTGCGCCCATGGCATCATCGGATAAATACGTAATATGACCGAGCATGCGTGCCAACCCAAGTCCATTGGTGGGTATCGAGTCGTTTTGCAAATAGTGGCCATCACAAAACTCTGGGTCACGTCGAATGGACTGACGGGCCACTTCGTTAAAGGCAATGTTCTGCGTTGACAGCTTAGGAGCAGAAGCAATAATCACGGCCGCTTTGAGGCGAGTGGGGAAGCGCGTACTCCAGTCTAGAACCTGCATACCGCCTAGACTGCCCCCAACAATGGCGGCAAAGGTTTGAATGCCCAGCTTATCCGCTAAACGTGCCTGACTTTCGACCCAGTCTTCAACGGTAACAAGAGGAAAATCAGCTTCCCAGCGCTGGCCAGTGTCTGGATTAACGGTCGTTGGGCCTGTTGAGCCGGAGCAGCCGCCTAAGTTGTTTAAAGACACAACAAAAAAGATATTGGTATCAATGGCTTTACCGGGACCAATGGCGGAGTCCCACCACCCTGGTTTTCTATCTGACATGGCGTGATAACCCGCAGCATGGTGATCACCGCTGAGAGCATGACAGATAAGAATGGCATTAGAAGCGATGCTATTGAGCGTGCCATAGGTTTCGTAGGTAAGCTGATATGAGGACAGTGTTTGTCCGCAGGAAAGCGCTAACGGTGTATCGAATTGCGTCACCTGTGGCGTCACAATTCCTACAGAGTCGGCTGGAATGACGTCCGGCATAGAGTTTTATTGTCCTAATGAAATGCTCGAATTCCCAAAAAGAACAGTGGGAAAATCCATCGATGAATGATGCCATACAGTCTAGCGCCTGCACTGTATGGCATCAAGCAGTTGATCACCCCCACCATGGATTTCAGTGTATTGCCTTTGCTTTTATTGACAGGAACCGTTAAGCCTCTCTGAGTGTAAATACCTGAGTTTTCGTGGCGAGCTGGGTTGAAAGCTGCTGAATTTGTTGGGTCTTGTCGGCTAAGACATCAATGGATTGAGTGTCCTGATTAAGCTGACGAGCGATTTCGACCATTTCCGTACTCATTTGCACGGCGGTACTGGCGACGTCTTGAATGGCACTGGCCATTGTGTCGGTAGACTGCGATCCTGTCATGGCAAAATGTTCAATATCACGAATGGCTTCTTCGGCTTTTTGGCCATTAGTGCTGATGGTTTTCAGATTTTCTTGGCCATTTTCCATGGTGCTGATGGCGGTTTGGGTAGAGGATTGAATGGTGTTGACGATGTCCGTGATTTTGGCGGTGGCATCAACGGTTTTTTCTGCCAACGCTCGTACTTCATCGGCGACGACAGAGAAACCACGACCGGCTTCCCCTGCGCGCGCGGCTTCAATCGCCGCGTTGAGCGCCAGTAAGTTCGTTTGACTGGCGAGGTCGTTGATCATGGCAATCACATTATCGATATTTTTTGATAAGCGTCCCAACTCATCCAGTTGTTGGCTGGTGGTATGCACAATGCTTAGGGTGTTGTTGATGCTGCTGATCACAGTGCTAATAATGTCTGCACCAGATTTTGCGGATAAATACGTATCACTGGACTGCGCGCGAATGCTGTCGGTGGTAGAAGACAATTCGGTTAAGCGGCTGGAAATGTCATCGGTGGCCTTGGCAAGCGAATGGGTACGTTCGTTGACTAGGTGGTTGCTGCTGGAAATGCGTCCGATGGTATTGTTTAAATCGGTCGACATGGTATCCACGCTGCTCGTCGTTGAGACGACATCCTTCAGTACGTCGCCTAGTCCCATTGTCATTTCATTGAGTGACTGGCTGAGTTGGTCAAACTCGTCATTACGTTTGCTATTGACGGTCGCCTGTGAAGACATGTCACCTTGTTTGACCTTCTCAAGATCATGAATAATGTTACGTAACGTGGTGTTAACACTGCGGCCAATAGCGAGCATTAACAGCGTAGCAATAAGAATAACGGCAATGCTGACGGACAATAAAGTGACACTGGCTTGGTTGGAGCGCTTTTCGGCCAGTGCTTCTGCGTCGATGAGTTTTCCTTCCATCAGTTGTTTAGAGGTAATTTGACTGAGTGTGAACTGCATTTTTTGTGAGTTATAAGTGTTTTCAATAATACCTAGCTTAACGTATTCCTCCCCATAGGCGATGAGGGCATCTCGGTATGCGTAGGCTTTGACACCATGGGTGTCTTGAAAACCAAAGTTGTCAATACGGGTCTCAAAACGAGAAAAACTGTTGTTAAATTCTTCTAAGTTGGCCTCTGATGGATCAGATAAATAGCTGGCTTCCGCTTTGCGAACATTCGTAAATTCGCGTTTTAGAAGGCTGAGTTTGCGCACGTCATTGCTCAGCTCCGCTCCCATCATATCAATACTGCCGCGCAGTCCTGAAGTGGAGTCAAAACCTATGAGGTGACGTTCCTTGATCAGCGCCATTAACGCTTGGCTGTAGAGCGTGATGGAGTCTAGATTGTTTGTTAAGGCGTCTTTTAATGCTTTGCTTTCGGCTCGGTTGATGTTTTTGGTGAGCATTTCTGCGTTGATGTCGATTTGCTGGTAAGCACTTTTTACATAATCGTGGTAATTATCAGCGGTAATGGAGCGCAGTTTGTCAGCAATTTCGAGCATGCTAATACTGAGCTGATCATTGGATGTTTGAATTTTAGACAGTTTCTTCAGTTCATCGTTGGCGCTTTGTTGAGAAGACAATCCATTCATCGCCACAAAAGTGACTATGATGAAGCCAATAACAGCGGTTACCAGTAAAGAGAGGAGTTTGGTTTTAAACGTCAGATTTGCCAGCATAATGGCGATTCCTAATCAGTAAAGGGTGAGGTAAAGCACACGTTGGTGTGTGTGTCTAATGGGCTGTATGCAAACATCGTGCAAGGAAATACAAAAAGTTACATAAGAGAGGCGTTTAGCGATGTATTAGCAGACGCGGCGGTTGGCGAGAGGAAAAAAGGCAAAAACGCCAGACACAAAGAGCACACAAAAAACCGAATGGGCTTTAATGGTGCATCGTGTGGTATGTGTAGAGGAGCAGGGCATCATTATGGGTACCCTGCTTGGATCTGTTGAGTTTACTCAGGCGAAAGGTTGGGTGACTTCAAATAAGCGATACACCAGTTGGCCGGCGTTTTTTTCTTTTACCAGCGACCAGTGATCAGGCAACAAGGGAAGGCTCGCTTCTTTTTCCATTTCAATATAGACATGGGCACGTGGCGCTAACCAGCCTTTTTCCAGCAAAGGAATGATTTGCCCTAGCCAGCCTTTACGAAAAGGAGGGTCTAGAAACACAATATCCAGGGCGTGGGGAACGCTAGACTCCAAAAACACCGCTGCGTTTTGTGCGACAACAGTGGCATTGGTGGCGTTGAGCGTCGCAAGATTGGCGGTCATTTGCTGGGACACGGTGCGCGAGTTATCAACGAAGGTCACGTGTTTTGCGCCACGAGATAAGGCTTCTAACCCCAAGGCGCCTGAACCACAAAACAGATCCCCACATACGGCACCAGGTAAATAGGCATTGATCCAATTAAACAGGGTTTCACGCACGCGATCTGGAGTTGGACGCAGCCCTTCGATATTGGGTACTGGCAACTGACGGGAACGCCATTCACCGGCAATGATGCGCAATTTTGAGGCCTTTGCCTTACTTTTATTCGAGGCATTATTCAGCGTGTTTTTCTTCATTGGTCAACTTGAGTCTCTTGATGGGGCGAAGGAATGGGTAGGCGCGCTAAGGCCGCTCTATAGTCTTCTATAGTAAAGGTATCGAGTGTGTTTTTGTAGTTTTCTGCAAAGGTGGCCAAGGTCAGGGAGCCGTTTTCGTCAGTCACTTGAGTGGCGATCGTACGCCACCAAGTCGGTGACAGTGCTTGTTGCTCAAGATATTCTCTTAGGGCAACGAGTTGAGCTTGAAAAACATCGGTGTCTTGGCTCGATGTGTGTTGAGTGTCCGCTTTCCAGAGTTGCAAACTGAGCCAGTTTTGTATCGATTCTACAGGGCTGAGCGAAGCGAGGTCGTTTGTTGGCACAGGGGATTGATAGCGCTGGCTAATCTGATCGAGTGCATTAACAAGGCGCGTTTTCGTCTCATCAGATGCATAGCCAATAACAAAAATGGTTGATGCCGAGTGTTGCAGAGCAGCATAGTACGCTTTTATTTGCGCCAACGTGTGAAGAGGGTATGTGGGATCATTGGCTTTCTGCTGGCGTTGCCATCGGTCAAGTGTGCGGTATTTAAAGTCTGGCTTGTTCAGCCATGGTGTGACTAAGGACAAGGTCGGACGCAAATACGCCAACTCATTGCTCATGGTTAGACTGATGGTTTGGCGTCCAGGCTCGTAATGACTGCTGACCTGTGCCGCTAAGGGGCTGAGCCGTTGGTTTATGGGAGACGTACTAAGAGGCAATGAATCACTCATTAGCATGGCGAACGTGGTTTGCGCCAAGGACAAATCTTCATCGACCGTTTGAAATACAAGGCTGACGTCGAGTTTATCGCTTTGTTGCCAAGCGTCTTGTGTTAACCAGACGATAGGGATACCTGATGCGGTCTCGGTATTGTCTATGTTGGGCGTGGGTAAGGCGCTGTTTGGTGCAGTCAAATTGAGTAGCCAGATGGCCAAGGTACAAAACAGCATAATAGCGGCTAAAACGGGACGGCTAAAAAGGGGTTTGCTAGTGTCGGCCATAATGCACCCTAAAACGGTGTGGGTTAAGATCTGGCCTAAGAAAACTAAGCCTGTTTGCAAGTCAGAATGATGTTAAAATAATCGTTTTTATGTGTCCATGTACGTCGCGTTGGAATAAATCATAGCATTTCAGCGTTGCTTGTTGCATCAGCCAAAATAAAGAGACCAATTGAATGGAAATTGTTAATCAAATTATTGCTTTTTTCACGCCTTATTTGGGCGAGAATGCGCGTTATGTTCCTGCCGCAATCGGTACGCTGTTAGCGGTGATTGCGTTTTTTATTCGTCGTCGTTTCGTGAATAAAATGCATGCAGATATTATTGAGGCGAAGAAAAAGGATATAGAAGCGTCTAACACAGGCGAAAAAGACGCAGAGTCATCAGAAGTGTTGGGAAACAACGCCGAAGCAACAGCAAAAGCGGCGACGGCAGAGTCTGTGGTGACAGATGAACCGGTGGAAGTGCCCACGGTAAAAGATGGGGTAGATGGCAAACCGACGCAGCCATTGGCGGATAAAGTGGCTAACAAGGTGCCGGATAAAGCGCCTGAAGAAAAAGCCAGTCAGCCAGCACAACCCACTTTATCTTGGGCGCAACGGATTAAGTCAGGGTTGTCACGGACTCGAAGTGGACTGGGTAATGGCTTGTCTTCTGTGATTGGGACAAGCAAAAAGGTCGATGACGATTTATTAGAAGAACTGGAAACCCAGTTATTAATGGCGGATGTGGGAATGGATGCCACGCAAGCTTTGATGAAAGGGCTGACAGAAAAGTTAAATCGTAAAGAATTGAAAAACGCGGATACCTTGTTGAGTCACCTAAAAGCGGACATGGAAGGTATTTTAGGTGCATCGCAGCAGGTTTTAGAGCCAACCCATCAAGATGGTCCCTTTGTGATTCTTATGGTTGGGGTCAATGGGGTCGGTAAAACCACCACCATTGGTAAGCTGGCGAAAAAATATCAGGCTGAAGGTAAAAGTGTTATGTTGGCGGCGGGCGATACTTTTCGAGCCGCTGCTGTTGAGCAATTACAGGTATGGGGTGAGCGCAACAATGTGCCTGTTGTCGCTCAGCATACAGGTGCCGATTCTGCTTCTGTGATCTACGATGCGATCGAGTCGGCAAAAGCCAAAGGCGTGGACATTGTGATTGCCGACACCGCTGGTCGCTTACAAAATAAAGCCAATTTGATGAATGAACTGTCCAAAGTGGTTCGGGTGATGAAAAAGCTCGACGTGCAGGCGCCCCATGAAGTGATGTTGGTATTGGATGCGGGAACCGGACAAAACGCGATCAGTCAGGCGAAGTTATTCTTAGAAGCGGTAGGTGTGACAGGGATTACGCTGACAAAACTAGACGGTACGGCAAAAGGGGGCATCATCTTCGCCATTGCGAAACAATTTGCTCTGCCAATACGTTACATTGGTGTTGGTGAGCAAGCGGATGATTTACGTCCTTTCGTTGCGCAAGAGTTTGTGGATGCGTTGTTTGATAACGAATAAATTTTAGTATGAGGGGTGCGGGTCTAGCGTGGAAATTGAATTTCAGCGAGTAGGAAAAAAATACGAGAGCGGGCAAGAGGCTTTATCTCAAGTGAGCTTTCATCTTCAGCAAGGTGAAATGGCTTTTCTTACAGGGCATTCCGGCGCAGGCAAAAGCACCCTGATGAAATTAATGATGATGATTGAGCGCCAAACGTCGGGGCAAATCTTGATCGATGGTGTGGATTTACGCACCTTAAGTCGCCGGGCTATTCCCCAACATCGACGGCGTGTTGGGGTTGTGTTTCAAAATCACCAGTTGTTGTTTGATCGCAGTGTTTTTCACAATGTGGCTTTGCCATTGCAGGTCAGTGGTGCAGACCCCCAACAAATTGCGAAGCGTGTTCGTGCGGCATTAGACAAAGTTGGCCTACTCGACAAAGAGAAATACAATCCAATGGCGTTATCGGGTGGTGAACAGCAGCGTATTGGTATTGCCCGAGCGGTGGTCAATAAGCCTCAGCTTCTTTTAGCCGATGAACCCACAGGGAACCTCGACCCTAAGTTGTCGGCGGAAATTATGAACCTATTCCAAGAGTTTAACCGAGTTGGGGTCACGGTATTGGTGGCCAGTCACGATTTGGCCTTGGTTGCTCGTATGCGCCATCGTGTGCTGACCTTAAGTCATGGTCGCATGGTGAATGATGGGGGCTTTGGCTCATGACACAAAGACCGAATCAGCGCGGTGCCACTCGACAGTCCGTTAAAGCCACTCAACATCATTGGCCAACACGATCGGCGTTTCAGCCTGGTAAATACTTTCGCCAACACCAGGCGACATTAGCAGAAAGTTTTATGCGTTTGGTGCATTACCCATTGGCCAGTGTGATGACAGTGATGGTCATCGCGATTGCTTTGTCTTTGCCCGGTGGTTTGTATGTTTTGTTAAAAAATGTGCATGCAGTGACGGATCAATGGGAGCAACAGTCGGTCATTACGCTGTACCTTTTTCCTGAGTTAGAAGACACGCAAGCACTGGCACTTTCCCATCGTTTGTCTGCACAGGAAGAGATTGCATCGGTGGAATACATTTCTAAAGAGGAAGGCTTACGCTATTTTGAGCGTTCGAGTGGCTATGAACAAATCATGTCTGCCTTGCCTGAAAATCCTTTGCCTATTGTGTTACGAGTCCTTCCCAACGAAGTGGTCGATGTTGCCACCTTGCCTAACTTGCAAGCTTTACGCGATCAATTGGCGTCACAAAAAGAAGTGGATCATGCAGAGCTAGACGCACAATGGTTACAGCGCCTCGCCAGTATATTGAGCTTTGGACAACGTTTTTCTTATGCATTGTCGATATTGCTAATAGTGGCTGTGTTGTTAATTGTCGGCAACACCATACGTATGGCAGTAGAAAGCCGTCGTGACGAAGTGCTGGTAATGAAGTTGGTTGGCGCAACCGATGCCTATATTCGTCGGCCTTTTTTGTATATGGGATTTTGGTTTGGCGTGCTAGGAGGGTGTTTTGCTAGCCTATGCATTCTTGTGCTCAGCTGGTGGGTGAGCTCACCGGCCGAGCGGCTAATAGAGCTTTATCAAAGCGGTTTTCAGTTACAGACTTTTAATGCAGATGAGATTGTTTTGTGTTTAACTATTAGCGCGCTTGTGGGAGTGATAGGTGCATGGATTGCCGTTAATCGACACATTGCCAATATTGAGTTGCAATAACGATTGCTTAATGCTTTTTTGATTAAAAAAACATTTTTAACACTATTTGCACCTCACTTTCGTATACAGAACAGCCGTATATTAGGCAGCGCATTGTAAATAATGGGGTTAAAAGCAGGCTCTTCAAGAGGATCGCCATGATTTATTCTTATTTAAGTCACATATAAACCGGCGTTACTTGCTAGTATTTTGGCATGTTATAATTTGTCACAGACAGTATGAACCATTAAAAAGGTGGAAACAGAGATGGGTAAAGCTCTCCAACCTACAGACATGATGATTCCAGGTCAAAACCTTGAATCTTACATACAAGCCGTTAGCCGTATTCCAATTTTAACGGCGGACGAAGAAAAGACGCTTGCTGAGCGTCTTTATTACAAAGAAGATTTAGAAGCAGCACGTACACTGGTTATGTCGCATCTACGATTTGTTGTGCACATCGCAAAAAGTTATTCAGGGTATGGTCTGGCTCAAGGTGACTTGATCCAAGAAGGCAATGTTGGTTTGATGAAAGCGGTGAAGCGCTTTAACCCTGAAGTGGGTGTGCGTCTGGTGTCTTTTGCTGTGCATTGGATCAAAGCAGAGATACATGAATTTATTCTGAAAAACTGGCGCATTGTGAAAGTGGCGACCACAAAAGCACAACGCAAAATGTTTTTTAATTTGCGCAGTGCAAAGAAGACCTTATCTTGGTTTAGTAACTCTGAGGTAGAGTCTGTGGCCAGTGATTTAGGCGTGACGCCAGAAACCGTTCGTCAGATGGAAGGGCGTTTAAGTTCTTCTGATATGGCGTTTGACGCATCCGCGGATGACGATGATGAAAGTGCGTTTCAAGCACCCGCTCAATACCTAGAAGATCACCGAGCAGACCCAGCAACCTTACTAGAAAACGGTAATTGGGAAGAAGATTCCAATCAGCGCCTTGAGCTTGCTATGGCCGATCTGGATGAGCGTAGTCGAAACATCCTTGTACAGCGTTGGTTGTCCGATGGCAAATCAACCTTGCATGAGTTAGCGGATGAATACGGTGTTTCCGCTGAACGTATCCGACAACTTGAAAAAAATGCCATGAAGAAAATACGCCTAGCCATGGGTGATGGTCAATTTGATTGATCGCCTTATAGGCACCGAAAGCCCTCAATGTGAGGGCTTTTTTGTGTCTAACGTGCTCTCTTAGATTATTGACTACGCAGCTGGTTGCCTGAGACAAAGCGCCAGGTACGAATGATTTCCAGTTTATCTACTTCTGTTTTGAGTTCGCTCGGAAAGTGTTGAAAAGGTTCCGCCAGTCGCACAATGCGCATGGCGGCATCGTCGAGTACTCGAATGCCAGACGAATGCAGTATTTCGATCTCATCAACGTATCCGTTAGGCAATAACATCACCGCAAGACGGAGTTCGCCGTAGAGGTGGTTGCGTTTCGCTTCCTCTGGGTAATGGATATTGCCAATGCGTTCAATGCGACGTCGCCAATCGTCTAGGTATTGTGCATCAACGGCGGCTTTGGCAGAGACAGAGGTGAGGCGACGTACCCGAGGGCGTTTTGCATAGGCTTGACGTTGTTGGTCGAGTAGAGCTTCCAATGTCGCAATGTCGTTGGAAATATGACTGGGAATCTGAGTTTCTCCACGAAATTCTTCTTCCAGTGTTTTAGGCTGAACGTCCACATCGTTGACCACTTCAAACACCGCGCCTTGTTGAGTGGCAATGAGGTTCGGTTGATCAATAGGTTGAGCAGAGGCCAGTTGCGGTTGTATAGGTGGCGAGATTTCTTGAATCGTATCGGATAAAAAACGTGTGTTTTCCGTCGTCGTCAGTTTTTGCTTACGTACTTCGGTACCGCTGGTTTGTTGATTTGCTTGTGCAATAAAGTCTGCCTCGGTGGGCGCTTTGGTTGAGTGCTGTACTAAGGTAATTTCGAGAGTTTTTGGCTTAGGACTCGGTAGCGTAAAATCAAACCCAATGATCATCACCATAAGCACGTGCAGGCTAATGGCGATGAACAGGGTAATGGAAAAGGTGTCTATGGCTCGCATGACATTAAGCTACAAGGCGTTTCTCAATGGCATCGATAAGTTGCATGGCAATGTTTAGACCAAATTGTGTATCGAGTTCACGCACACAAGTCGGGCTGGTGACATTGATTTCAGTAAGGTAATCACCGATCACATCAAGACCCACAAACATTAAGTTTTTCTCTTTCAGGGAAGGAATCACCTGATCACAGATCCAACGATCTCGATCTGATAATGGTTGACCTTCTCCACGCCCACCGGCGGCCAAGTTACCACGGGTTTCACCAGACGCAGGAATACGAGCCAAGGCGTAAGGTACAGGCACTCCGTCAACGACCAGAATGCGCTTATCTCCCTGTTTTATCTCAGGAATAAACTGTTGTGCCATGATTTGCTCAGTGCCTAGATTCGTCAGGGTTTCGATGATAACGCTGACGTTAGAATCATCCGGCTTGAGACGGAAAATGGAGGTGCCGCCCATGCCATCTAGGGGTTTGAAGATGACATCACCGTGTGTTTTATGAAAGGCTTTTAGTAAGTCTGCTCGACGTGTTACCAACACCTCTGGACAACACTGTGGGAACTGAGTGGCAAAAAGCTTTTCATTGCAGTCGCGTAGACTTTTCGGATCATTCACCACCATAGCGCCGTCACGCTCGGCTTGCTCTAGAATCATGGTGCTGTAGACGAATTCGCTATCAAACGGTGGGTCTTTGCGCATTAGGATGACGTCTAACTCGCCCAATGCCATTTTGCTTTCTTCGCCAAGGTCATAAAAATGCGCTGGATCCTTGTGTACTTGAAGTGGTCGAGTCATGGCGTAGGCAACACCATTTTCCAGAAACAAATCTTTTTGTTCCATATAAATGAGCTGCCAGCCTTTCTCAGCCGCGGCCCATAGCATGGCTAATGACGTGTCTTTTTTGTAATTGGTGGACTCGATTGGGTCCATAACAATGCCGAGTTTAATGGTCATATGGCGATCCTAAAGCAAGAAGCAACGCATGGCTGCTTGGTCTAATCTGTTGATGTAATGATGCTATAGAAATATGGGGGCGCTGAGAAGAAAAAACACCCATGCAAGACAGATAGTTTTGCGAGAGGAGCGTTAAGCCAAACGGATCAACCCGAATGGCTTAACAGAAGGTCTTACCAGAAGGTCTTACCAAGAGTTCGAGTTTTGATCCGCGTCTAAGAATAGATCGCTTTCCGTTAACCCATCTTGTTCATCCGTCGGTTTGACTGTCGCTGCGTTGTCGGTATTAAGTGCGTCTGTATTGGCCGCTTCTTCTGCTGCTTTAAGTTCGTCTAAAGCGGTAACGGGTTCCGTCACGGTTCGTACAGGTTTAACAAACTCTTCTTCAAAGCCCAATAGTTGAGGGCGGTAGATACGGAATGCACGCATAAGCTCTCCTTTGGCATTGAACAAGCGAAACTCTGAGAAAAGCTGGTCATAATCAGCGTTGACATAATCTTGGCGTGCTTGAAACAGCTCATTTTCACTGTCTAGCACGTCCAGTAAGGTACGACGCCCCAAGCGAAACTGCTTTTCATACGCCAGTTGTGATTCTTTTGTCGCAATGACGTATTTTTTCAGAAATTCTTTTTGTCTACTGGTCGCTTCATAGGCGGCCCAAGAGAGGCGCACTGTTAATTCCGTATCGCGGATAGTTTTTCGACGTATCTCAGAGGCTTGTAGGCTCTGTTGTACCGCGGCTTCTTTTCTACGTTTGTAAGTGCCGCCGTTATACAAATTGTAATTGAGACGAACCATAGCCAGCAGGTCTTCACTTGCACCTTCGTCACCGTCAATGTTGTCATCCCATGTACGCTCTAAAACAAAATTGATCGTAGGGTATTTTTCAGCTTCAGTGGCTTTTTCAAGACTTTTGGTTGCTTCAATGTCCCAGTAAGCGCCTTCGATTGCTGGGTTTTTCTGTAGTGAGGCTTGAATTGCTGACTCAAGATCCTGTGGTACCAGCTCTTGGTCAGGTACTGGGTAAATTAACTCTTCAGGTGGCAGTTCACCGACAATATTATTGTAGTTACTTTCGGCATTGATAAGGTTATTCATGGCCGAAGCATAGTTCGCCTGTGCTTTGGCGAGGCGGGCCGTAATTTGATTTAGATCCGACTGGCGACCAATCCCTGAGTCACTTTTGAGCTTAATTTGCCCATAAATACGGTCGTGGGTTTTAAGGTTTAATTCTGCCAAAGACACCAGCTCGCGATAACGTAAAATATTCGCGTACACCTGAGCGACTTCGAGAGCCGTGTTTTCAACCGCAATAAGAGCATCCCAGCGGTCTGCTTCAGCTTCGCTGTTTAAGCGTTCAACGTCGTTTTTTGTAGAAAAGCCATCGAAAATAGGCTGGTTCAACGACAGCGTAAGTTCGCGACGTGTCAGGCTGATATCATCAGAGCTCGATTCGTCAGCGTACGTTGTTTCGCGACCAATCCCGGCGGACAAATCGATACTAGGGTAGTATCCAGAACGACGAGCAATGTCGGCATTTTCTTGAGATTCTCGGTACGTTGCGATCGCTTGCCTTACGGTCGGGCTATTTTCTATTGCCGTATACGTCGCTTGCTCAAGAGAAATAGCGCTGGCTGTGGAAGACAGTAACGTCATTCCTACGTATGCTGTGCACGTCATTGCTATTCGATAAAACATATCACCACCTTGTCTAGATTTTTATCAGCATTAGGAGAGAGATCATAAAGCGACTTGTCTGCTAATTATGTTGCTGTTTTGTTGTATAAGGGAAATTATATATCCCCCCACAATGTATTAATGACGCTAAGCGCAACCACAGGTGCCGTCTCGGTACGCAGTACTCTGGGTCCAAGTGTTATTGCATAAAATCCATGTTTTTCAGCATGTTGTACTTCATTTTCTGTTAAACCACCCTCTGGTCCAACCAAAAGTGCGACCGTATTATCCGTCGGTTTTTGTCTATCACGAATCGGTTTGGCGCTATGATGATGCAATGTCATTTTTAACATATTGTTACATTTCTCAGTCCATTGCACGAGTTCAATAGGCGGATATACGGTAGGCACACAGCCGCGACCACATTGTTCGGCGGCACTGATGGCAACCTGCTGCCAATGCTGTAGACGTTTTTCGATGCGATTATCTTGCAATTTCACTTCACAACGTTCGCTAAAGAGTGGCTGAATAGCAAACACGCCGGCTTCGACCGCCTTTTGAATCGCGTAATCCATGCGTTCGCCACGGGACAGGGTTTGCCCGATAGTGACTTTGATCGGTGATTCGTTGTGTAAGGCTTCAAAGTCATGAACTTGGATACTGGCACTGCGTTTTCCCACATCGATCAACACCGCATTGAACTGCCCCCCTTTACCATTGAAAACGCGTAATGGATGACCTCCTTTTAGGCGCAGTACTTTACAGAGGTGTTGGAAGGACGCTTCAGGCAAAGCAAGGGTGGTATTCTCATTGAGTTCGGTGTCGATATAAATTCTGGGAATCCGCATGCGTTGTCCTATAAAGCGTCAAATAAAAAGAGAATAGAAGAATAATACAAGGGCACAAAAAAGCCCCCATCTACGGGCAGCGATTCAACCTAGGTTGAACCGCGTGAGCAGAAGAGGGCTTTATAGCGGAAAAAGACGAAATTATAAACCAGCGGCTGTGCGCAATGTGTCGGCTTTGTCGGTTTTTTCCCAAGTGAAATTTTCTCCTTCACGGCCAAAATGACCGTAGGCCGCCGTTGGCAAGTAAATGGGACGTTTTAGATCGAGCATTTTAATCAGGCCGGCTGGGCGTAATTCGAAGTGCTCACGTACCAATTGCGCGATAACGGCGTCGCTGACTTTGCCCGTGCCAAACGTATTAATACTAATAGACGTTGGCTCTGCCACACCAATGGCGTAAGAAATTTGGATTTCACATTTGTCAGCAAGGCCGGCCGCGACGATGTTTTTCGCCACATAACGCCCTGCGTACGCTGCAGAGCGGTCAACTTTCGACGGATCTTTACCAGAAAACGCACCGCCGCCGTGACGAGCCATGCCACCATAAGTGTCGACGATGATTTTACGCCCCGTTAAGCCACAATCACCTACTGGGCCGCCGATGATAAATTGGCCGGTTGGGTTGATGAAGTATTTGGTGTCTTTCGATAACCACTCTGCTGGTAAAACTGGTTTGATAATTTCTTCCATGACGGCGTCGCGCAAGTCTGCTTGTTTTACGGCAGAACTGTGTTGTGTTGACAACACCACGGCGTCGATGGCGCACGGCTTGCCGTTTTCATCGTAGCGGAAAGTCACTTGGCTTTTTGCGTCTGGGCGTAAGAAGTCTAATGTGCCATTTTTACGCACTTCGGCTTGACGCTGAACTAAGCGGTGCGCGTAAGTGATAGGAGCAGGCATTAATACGTCAGTTTCATTGGTGGCAAAACCAAACATTAAGCCTTGGTCGCCGGCACCCAGTTCTTTTTCATTGGCTTCGTCAACACCGACGGCAATATCAGCGGATTGTTTGCCAATGGCGTTCATGACCGCACAAGATTCCCAATCGAAGCCCATTTCTGAGCTGTTGTAACCGATTTCACGAATCACGCCACGGGCGATTTCTTCAATGTCGACCCATGCATTGGTGCGTACTTCACCTGCGACAAGCACCATGCCGGTTTTTACTAGGGTTTCACAAGCCACACGAGCTTCAGAATCTTCCGCTAAAATGGCATCCAAAATCGCATCAGAGACTTGGTCTGCAATCTTGTCAGGGTGGCCTTCTGAAACGGATTCAGAGGTAAACAAAGAATATTCGGACATGAGAAAAACTTCCTCTTTAGCTGAGTGAGTTGCTAAACAGGCATAAAAAAACCTGTTTGGCATAAAAAATACTAAACAGGTCTTATCTGAATCTGTTTAGCTGAATTTATATAGCGTCCGCAAGCCGAGACAAATCGACGCTTTAGGCTGCGAATAATGAACCAGTGTTGGTTAAATATCAACCCAGAGGGTCGATTTTAATGAGGCAAAGCGGGGATTTTTTGTTAGGATGGGGCGTATTTTAATGCTGTTTCATTTTCTTTGCCCAATGTTTGGGCGTTACCCTGTCGTGCTAGCATTGCATGGTGGTGTTATCCCATAGAAAATGTTGCTTCTATTGTTCGTTAAGCCATCAGGAGTGGAATAACCATGTCGTCTCGGAAACAACTTGCTAACGCCATACGTGCATTGAGTATGGATGCAATACAAAAAGCCAATTCAGGTCACCCAGGTGCGCCAATGGGCATGGCGGACATCGCTGAAGTATTGTGGAACGATTTTCTTAAGCACAACCCAAATAATTCAAAATGGGTAGATCGCGACCGCTTTATTTTGTCCAACGGTCACGGTTCTATGCTTATCTACTCTTTGTTGCATTTGTCAGGTTATAACCTGCCAATGGAAGAGCTAAAACAGTTTCGTCAGTTGCATTCTAAAACGCCCGGCCATCCTGAGTATGGCTACACCGAAGGGGTAGAAACGACGACTGGCCCATTGGGCGCGGGTATCAGCAATGCTGTGGGCATGGCCATTGCTGAGAAAACCTTAGCGGCTCAGTTCAACCGCGAAGGCCATACGGTAGTAGATCACAACACGTATTGCTTCCTCGGTGATGGTTGTTTGATGGAAGGTATTTCCCATGAAGCGTGTTCACTTGCTGGCACCTTGGGTTTGGGTAAGTTGGTTGCTTTTTGGGATGACAACGGCATCTCTATTGACGGTCATGTTGAGGGTTGGTTTACAGACGACACTCCTAAGCGTTTTGAATCCTACGGTTGGCACGTGATTGCCAATGTGGATGGTCATGATTCTGAAGCGATCAAAGCGGCTATTGAAGCGGCGCAAGCCGAAACCCGTAAGCCAACATTGATTTGTTGTAAAACGGTGATTGGTTTTGGTTCTCCTAACAAATCCGGCAGCCACGATTGTCACGGCGCACCACTAGGCGATGCTGAAATCGCGGCGGCGCGTGAATTCCTAGGTTGGCCCCATGCGCCATTTGAGATCCCTGCCGATGTGTACCAAGGTTGGGATGCAAAAGACGTGGGTTCTGCTCGTGAAGCAGAATGGGACGCAACATTTGCGTCCTACCAAGCGGCTTACCCGGAGTTGGCGGCGGAATTTGAACGTCGTGTTGTGAAAGGTGAATTACCGGCAGAGTTCGAAGCGAAAGCACAAGCCTTCATCCAAGAGTGCCAAGACAAGGGCGAGAACATTGCCAGCCGTAAAGCGTCTCAAAATGCCATCGGTGCTTTTGGTGCGATTTTGCCAGAATTGCTTGGCGGTTCAGCCGACCTTGCTGGTTCCAACTTGACCTTGTGGTCCGGTTCAAAAGGCATTCAAGACGACGCCGCAGGCAACTACATCTATTATGGTGTACGCGAATTCGGTATGAGCGGCATTATGAACGGTGTGTCTTTGCACGGTGGTTTCATTAACTACGGCGCCACTTTCATGATGTTCATGGAATACGCTCGTAATGCGGTTCGTATGTCGGCTTTGATGGGCATTCAGAACGTGTTTGTTTACACCCACGATTCCATCGGTCAGGGCGAAGACGGTCCAACGCATCAGCCTGTTGAACAGCTTGCTAACTTGCGTATGACACCGAATATGTCCGTATGGCGCCCCTGTGATGCGGCAGAAACGGCAGTAGCATGGAAAGCGTCGATTGAACGTCGTGACGGACCTACGTCTCTAGTATTTTCTCGTCAAGGTTTGCCTGCTCAGAGTCGTACGGCAGAGCAGCTGTCTGATGTGGCGAAGGGTGGATACGTGCTGCAAGATTGTGCTGGCACACCGGATTTGATCTTGATTGCAACCGGTTCAGAAGTGGGTCTTGCTAAGGCGTCTGCAGAAGCGCTTGCTGCGAAAGGCAAGAAGGTTCGTGTGGTCTCCATGCCATCCACCAATGTGTTTGACACACAAGACGCTGAATACCAAGAATCTGTCTTACCACGTGCTGTGACGAAGCGTGTTGCCATTGAAGCGGCGCATGTGGATTTCTGGTACAAGTATGTGGGCTTTGAAGGCGCTATCGTCGGCATGACTACCTTTGGTGAGTCTGCGCCTGGCGGCGACTTGATGAAGCACTTTGGCTTCACCGTGGATAACGTCGTAGAGACAGCCGAAACGCTTTTGGCTTAGTCCCGCGCTATCTGACCTAAAAGGAGACGCGTTTAAGCGTCTCCTTCTTCTTTTGCGATGAAGTAGTGAAAATATGTTGCGAGTCGCTATTAATGGTTATGGCCGTATCGGGCGCTCGGTATTACGAGCCTTATACGAAAACGGTTACCGCGATCACATTCAAGTGGTGGCGATCAATGAATTGTCCGATATTGAGACAATCAGTTACTTAACGCGCTATGACACCACTCATGGTCGCTTTCCTCAGCCTGTTTCCGTCGATAATAATACTCTGTTGATTGGGGACGATGCGATTTTATGCTTCTCTTGTGCATCACCTAGTGAACTGGATTGGTCGGCGTTACAGCTTGATTTGGTTTTAGAATGTTCTGGCAGCTTCTCTGGTCGTGATGGCGCTCAAGATTACCTAGATGCAGGCGTGCCTAGGCTTTTATTGTCTCAACCTGCCGCGGCGGATGTAGATGCGACGATAGTATATGGTTTTAACCATCAAGACATTCAGGCTGCCCACAATATTGTATCGGCGGCGTCTTGTACCACCAATTGTTTGATTCCTGTATTGGATGTGGTGAAGCAGTGCGCCGGTGTTGTCCATGGTATGACGCAAACCATTCATTCTGCGATGAACGATCAGCCAGTGATCGACGGTTACCACACCAAAGATTTGCGTCTGACGCGGGCGGCCTTAAGCTCAATCATTCCCGTTGATACGGGGTTAGCAAAGGGTATCACACGAATGATGCCCGAATTTGATGGCAAAATAGGTTGTAATGCAGTACGTGTACCAACATTAAATGTCTCCGTGATTGATTTGGTGTTACGTACCGAAAGCCCTGTCACGGTTGAGCAAATCAACCGACAACTTGAACAGGCGTCGAAGACTCAATACGCAGGTTTAATGGGCTTTACAAAAGAAGCGCATGCTTCTGTCGATTTTAACCATGATCCACGTTCTGTGATCATTGACAGCACACAAACTCAAGTCATCGATGGTTGTATGGTGAAGTTGCTGTGTTGGTTTGATAATGAATGGGGATACGCGAACCGAATGCTCGATGTGGCTCAACATTGGGCGAGCGTGATAGCACAACCACAACACGATGAGTAGATTAAAACGTTAAACGATGAGGGTATCGTAAATGACAGTAGTGACTATGCAAGACCTTGACCTAGCGAATAAGCGGGTTTTGATTCGTGAAGATTTAAATGTGCCAGTCAAAGAAGGCAAGGTGACCAGTGATGCACGTATTCGTGCTGCGTTGCCGACGATTAAACTGGCCTTGGCTGCGGGTGCAAAAGTGATGGTGATGTCTCACCTTGGACGACCCACAGAAGGTCAATATGAAGAAGAGTATTCGTTGCAACCTGTCGCAACGCACTTAGCAGACTTGCTGGGTCAGGATGTACCACTGGCCAAAGAGTGGCTTGAAGGCGTTGACGTAGAAGCCGGTCAGTTGGTGTTACTAGAAAACGTGCGTTTCAATGCGGGTGAGAAAAAAGATGACGAAGCACTGGCGCAAAAAATGGCCGCTTTGTGTGATGTCTTTGTAATGGATGCTTTTGGTACGGCTCACCGTGCTCAGGCATCTACCCATGGCGTCGCGAAATTCGCGCCTGTTGCGTGTGCTGGCCCCTTGTTGTCTGCTGAGTTAGAAGCGTTGGAAAAAGCCTTGGCAACCCCAGCGCGCCCTATGGCGGCGATTGTCGGTGGTTCAAAAGTATCGACTAAGCTGACCGTATTGGAATCTTTGTCTGAAAAAGTGGACCAGTTAATCGTCGGTGGTGGTATTGCCAATACCTTTTTGGCGGCGGCTGGCTTCCCTGTTGGTAAATCTTTGTACGAAGAAGACCTGATTCCTCAAGCTAAAGCCTTGATGGCGAAAACCAGTATTCCACTACCAGAAGATGTTGTTGTCGCCACGGCGTTTGCGCCTGATGCCGAAGCGACGGTAAAAAACGCCGCGGATGTTGGCCCTGATGATATGATTCTAGACATAGGACCAAAAGCGGCGGTGGCCTTTGCGGCTTTGCTGGAAGAGTCTAAAACCATCATTTGGAATGGCCCAGTGGGTGTGTTTGAATTTGATCAGTTCGGTGGCGGTACCAAAGCGTTAGCCATGGCGATTGCCAATAGCGACGGTTTTTCCATCGCGGGTGGTGGTGATACCTTAGCGGCGGTAGACAAATACGATATCGCCGAGCAAGTGTCGTACATTTCGACGGGTGGTGGTGCTTTTTTGGAGTTTGTTGAAGGAAAAGTACTTCCAGCGGTTGCGATGTTGGAATCACGCGCGCAAAATTAGTATCAAAGAATGGCAAAGATCATTCTAAAACACGTTATAAGTGATAAAGGGTGAAGCAGCCCAATTTGCCGACGCCTTTGTGTGTCGGCAACCATAAACTAGAGAGTGACCTATTTGCTGATAGCCGAATAGGATAATAACGATAAGGCGTAAGCCACACAGTCTGTGAAAGCAGCCTTGTGATTAAAAATACAGAGTTATCGACACCATAACTCGACTCGTTATGAACACAATCAAGACAAATTGTCAGAGGAAATCTTTTTATGCCTTTAATTAGTATGCGTCAACTGCTCGATCATGCTGCGGAACACAGTTATGGTTTACCGGCTTTTAATGTGAATAACATGGAGCAAGTAAAAGCCATCATGGAAGCGGCTCATGAAGTGAATTCACCAGTGATCATGCAGGCGTCTGCTGGTGCTCGTAAATACGCGGGTTCTCATTTTTTACGTCACCTTATTGCCGCTGCCATTGAAGACTACCCACACATTCCTGTTGTGATGCACCAGGATCATGGTACATCACCTGCGATTTGTCAGCGCTCTATCCAGCTGGGTTTTTCTTCTGTCATGATGGATGGCTCTTTGATGGCGGACGGTAAAACGCCAGCGACTTACGATTACAATGTGGATGTTACGCGTCGCACGGTTGAGTTTGCTCATGCGTGTGGTGTTTCTGTTGAGGGTGAACTGGGAGTATTGGGATCACTGGAAACAGGTGAAGCGGGCGAAGAAGACGGTGTTGGCGCATCGGGTATTTTGACCATGGATCAAATGCTGACAGACCCACAAGAAGCGGTTGATTTTGTTAACGCTACGGGTATTGACGCTTTGGCTGTTGCCATTGGTACAAGTCACGGTGCATACAAATTTACCCGTCCACCAACGGGCGATATTCTAGATATTGAGCGTATTGCAAAAATTGTAGATTTGTTACCGAATACACACATTGTGTTGCATGGTTCTTCTTCTGTGCCGCAAGATTGGTTAGAGATCATCAACGAGTTTGGTGGTGATATTCCAGAAACTTATGGTGTGCCAGTGGATGAGATCGTTAAGGCGATTCGTTACGGTGTTCGTAAAGTTAACATTGACACCGACTTGCGTTTGGCTGCTACAGGCGCAATTCGTCGCAGTCTTGCCGAGCACAAAGGCAACTTTGACCCACGTAAATACTTAACCGAAAGTATTCGTGCGATGAAAGCGGTGTGTATTGATCGTTATGAAGCGTTTGGTTGTGCTGGTCAAGCGTCTCGTATCCATACTATGGATCTGGAAGAAATGGCAGTGCGCTATGAGCGTGGCGAATACGCGGATGGCCGCTCTTTCTAAGATGCGTTAATAAGGCGTTAGGCCAGAATTAGCTCTGCTTAGCGCCTCACATTGTTGATAATGGCAAGATTATAGACAAACTCAGGTCACATTTTTGGTGTTTTGAATAAAAAGTGAAAAAAATGGTTGACCAGAAAAACCATTTGCCTATAATGCTCGCCATTCCTTGCGGGAGTGGTGGAATTGGTAGACACGCTGGATTTAGGTTCCAGTGCTTCACGGCGTGAGAGTTCGAGTCTCTCCTTCCGCACCATATTTAAAAAAGCTGACTTTATGTCGGCTTTTTTTATGCCCAAAATTTATTGGCATATTCTTTTTCTTCTTTATTTTCATTTCTTTTAGCAGTCACTAAAGTGCTTTATTTTGGTTAGAATAACGTTCTCGACGGAAGTTAGGACGAACGTTGCCATGAGAAAACTGCTGCTTTACCTGGTCTGGGTCTGTTGTTCTAGCACGATGTCAACTGCGTGGGCATCGAGTGTTGCGATGGACTTGATGGATGGCCAAGATTTTTACCAAGCCATGCCCAGACAAAGGCCGTTAGCGGAGCAGTTTTCGTCTATTCTTCAATCGCCCCCTCTGCCTATTCGAATTCAACAACAGCGCTCAGTTAACGTTGCGATGTTTTTGTTTGGTGATGTCGATTCGGTTGAAAACCAGGCGCTCTTATTGGCTTTTCGTCGACGAATGCGAGAACTTAATATTGATTATCGCCTCGATATTTATGTCGACAATGCAGTCGATGGCGTGGATTTCTCGCCCTATACGAAATTGACCAATGCGCAGCCCGACTACATTGTTATGACCAAGTTGGGTCTGATTCAGCGCCGGTTTGTCGAACGTTTCTTACGCTCTGGTGACACCAAGGTGATTGTGTATAATTTTGCTTCACCACTAAAGCAGTGGTTGCATCACTCGCCTTTAATGTATTTGGGTTTTGATCAGAAGAAGGTGACCACCATGCTGGCAGACTATCTGCACCGTTCATTACCACCCGATGCACGCCTTTCTGCGATGGTGTTACCTGCTGATTATTTGAGTCATCTCCGTTGTGACCTTTTTCTTGATGAAATGGTCAAGCATCAGCGTCATATTGATCGAGTTTATGTGGCTTCTGACGATAAGCACAGTGCGTTTACGTTAACACAGGCATTGTTAAAAGAAGCGCCTGTGGATTTTGTTTTTAGTTGCTCTGCTTCTATTTCTGAAGGGGTGTTGGCTGCTATTCAAAGCCAAAAGTACGAGGATTCTCAATGGAATGTGCCGGCTAGGGTAAAAACCAACGGATGGGGTGTTTCTTGGCAGGGTGTGTCAGGCTTGACAAGCCCTGCTTTAATGGCCAGTGCCGTGTTTATGCAGGATGAGCTGTCGATTGCGATTGCTGAGGCGATCAAATTGGATTTAGAAGCGCAAAACTTACCTACCTTATACATTGCGAATTCGACCCTTGTACCCGCAAGCCTTGATCCTGTCGTGCTGCGTTTCGTTATGCAGAAAGCTTATCCTTATTCGGGGTCCTTATGGCCGTAGTCACAGTGAGCTTACAAAAGCGATTACAACAGACCGCGCTTGGTTTGGTTTTGATGGCGTTCATCGCGATAACGTTATCGAGTCTGTACTTTATCGAAGTACAAAACGGTAAAGCAGAAGAGCAAAAATTAGCGCTTAAACACCAAATAGTTGAACAAGCCTTCAATAGTTACCTTACTCGTGCCGAAGCCGAAATGACCTTTATTGGGCAAGATTTAGCGTTAAGGCGCTATGAAGAAGAGCGTGCTTTAGACGTTTTGTTCGGCCACCATGAGGTACTGTTTTTTGGTGGGCTCGATTTCTTCTATATTGAATGGCGTAACGGTGAACATGCCATGGACCCGAGAGCGCGTCTGTTTACTGAGGTAGAGTTCGACCGTATTTTAAAGAACGCCTTGCTTAATCAATGGGTGTCTGTTGTGACAAAAGATGGTGCCAGTTTATTGGTTTTGAAAACACAGCTGCTGTCTGCTAACCAACAAAGTATGGGCTCTTTGTATGGTTTTATTGCCCTTAACGACAATCTCACGCTGGGCAGTGAGTTGCTGCAAAGTGCGCAAGTGAGTCAAGTCAGTGTGTATGACACTACCCACAAACGTCTTTTAATGGAGGAGACTGTCGGGGGAGTGGACCTTTCCGGTGCTGTACTACGCTCCAGTTTGCCATTGCAGTCCGCTATTCAGGGGACGCTTCAGTTGGATATTGTGCAGCAACATGATTTTGCTTCAAACAGTGTGCCTAAGAGTGTGCCACTGCTTCTTATTGCCTCTGCTATTTTTGCCTGCTTTTACTTCTTTTTATCTCGGGCTTTTAAAACCTTTCTCTTTCAGCCACTGGCTCGCCTTGCATTAGACGAAGAGCAGGGCGTGTTGCCTTTTTACGAACTGCAAACGTTGCAGCAGCAAGGTTTACAGCACAAAGAGGCGATTCAAAACAAGCAGGCGCGTTTTACCTTGTTGGCAGAATCTGTTCATAGTGCGGTGATTTTCTGTAATGAAGTCGCACAAATTGAGTTAATGAATGGTGAAGCAGAGCAGCTTTTTCCCGAAGCCAGCGACGCAAGAACCTTGTTTGATTTTATGCCTATTGTCTGCCATCAAGCGATACAGTCAGCATTAAAAGGCGATGTTGGGGTGACATTTACACTGACGATGAACGAGGTGGGAAGTATATATCAGTGGCAAGCTTACTCTTATTATAATGAGAATCGATTTCGCAGCGTGTTACTCATAGGGCGTAACGTAACAGAAGAGACACGATTAAGTTGGCAACTTGAACAGTTACAGCCTCTTTCAACGGCGGTATTAAAAAAAGCGGACACGGACGCTTTGATCAGTGAGTTGAGTTACCTAGTGCAGTTACCAGAGGCAATCAACGATAGGCATATAAAGGGTTGGTTGACCCTTTTGCTGTCTGTTTTGAGCGACATCCGTACTCCTGTTTTTTCTGATGATGAGAGCGATGGCCGCGCCTATTATCCCTTGGGTGATGTGTTTGCAGAGGAAAGTGCTCAAGTGATGGCGGCAATGGGTTCTGAAGCGAACCGAGTTATTTTAGAGTGTTCTGCCGAAATGGGACAAAGGAAAGTCGAGGTAGATGCGCATTTCCGGGGGCTTATTCGCGTGCTTTTGATGATGGCCATGTCTAATGATATGGCAGAACGACGTTTAACGGTACAGTCAGACGGTCCCGAATTGGAAATGACGGTGATGAACGACATGGCGTTTCGTCCCCTCTTTTTTTGGATAATTGAAACCTTGCTGACCCCCATGGGAGGCCAGTATACGGTGCTGCAAAACAATGCCTTGCGTTTGAATACGGTTGTTAAAGAGTGGTTGGAGGAGGCTGATTTGGTTTCTTCTGTCTCCTCTGGTCCATCTATGCACGGTCAGGTGGTGGCATGGATTACTAATGACTATCCTCACGCTGAAGAGGTGGAAGCCATGCTGTTGCGCTTTGGTTTGATCGTAGAGATGTATGAATCAAGTCATCGTTTTTTTACCCAACCCAATACAAAAGCTTTGTACGCAGCGGTGTTCATTGGCTGTGATACGAACACCGCCGCACAGGCTGAGATGACGTCGGCATTAAGACAAAAACATCAGGGTGAAAAACTCCCTATTATTTGGCTGAACAGTACACACACCGCCAAGGAAGACAGGAATGTACTGACTTTGAAAGGGTGCTGTTTTGATTACAATCTGCATAAGGCGCTTAAACAAGCGCTTGCTTTGCCTCCTATTCCTTTTAGGGTAGAAAGCGATCAGGAGATGACTTGGTTGGTGGTTGGAGGAAGCCGAGTCGCAAAAGCCATTTGGTATGCATCGCTTGCAAAATTCGAAGTGACAACACAATGGCTCGACGATTTATCGGATGATGCGTCTGTTTTTTCATATTATGGCAATGCGCAGGTCATTTTATTAGAGCCTCAACCTTCTCATTTATTGGTATCGATACAGTATGCCCTGCCAAACATCCGTTTTTTTTCTGTACAAAGGTGGCAAGGAATGCCGGATAATGTTGTCCTTTCTGCCATGGAGCAGCCTTATTCAAATGAAAAGATCAGTGAATTTGCAAAAATGTTAATGCGGTATAACAAGGATCCCAGTGGGATGACAAATCAACAGTAGGAGTAACACATGAGTGTAATTGGACTAATTGGCGCCATGGATGAAGAAATTGCGGTTATTAAGGCGTGGATGACGCAAGTTCGTGCAGAGACCATAGCGGGCTGTGAGTTTTACTGTGGTTCTTTTGAAGGTAAAGAAGTGGTGTTGCTTAAATCGGGTATTGGCAAGGTGAATGCCGCTGTATCAACGACGTTGCTGTTGTCTCAGTTTAAGCCAGATTATGTGATTAATATTGGCTCGGCAGGTGGGTATGATGCCGATTTGCAAGTGGGTGATGTGGTGATTTCTGACGCGGTACTACACCACGATGTCGATGTAACGGCTTTCGGTTACGTCATGGGACAAGTACCGAATATGCCTGCTACTTATACGGCTGCCCCAACTTTGGTTCAAAAAGCCCAGCAAGCGGTACAGGCAACGACCTCTGTAAAAGCCAAAATTGGCTTGATTGGTACAGGGGACAGTTTTATGAGTGACCCTGTTCGGGTAGAGGCTGTACGTACAATCTTTCCCGATCTGGTCGCGGTTGAGATGGAAGCGGCGGCGGTGGCTCAGGTATGTTTTAAATTTGATACACCGTTTGTGGTGGTGCGTGCGCTGTCGGATGTCGCTGGTAAGGAGTCCCCTCAGAGCTTTGAAGAGTATTTAAAAGTTGCGGCTGAGAACTCTTCTTTGATGATTCAGCAAATGCTTAAGGCTGACTAACTCATGCTTTTTAAAAAGCAGCCAAGTGTGCTCTTGTTGGTGTTTGCTGGCTGCTTCTGTTCGACGGTGTGGGCGGAAAATGTTGATAGTGCCCTAGTATCAGAGGGTGAGACAGCAGGGCAGGATACATCTTGGTGGTTAGACTCTCACGAAAGTGTCTCTAAAACGATTGGTCGTTGGTCAAGTGGTGTTGATGGTTTTTTATCGGGTGAAGAATCGACAGAGCAATCGGATTTTTTAAATCAAGACAGTCAGGTGGAAATTCGCTTCGGCTCGACGGTCGGCGACGGTACACGCGCCAGTTTTTTTGACTTTAGTGCTAAGCTTAGGTTGCCAAATACTCAGGATCGTCTGCGTTTGGTCATTGAGTCGGAGCCCGACACATTGGCGCCAGAAAGCGTTCAAAATGAATCGTCTGAGAGAGAGGGTGTCGTTGAGTCGGCTTTGGCGACGAATATTTCTGCGGCGGTTCGTTATATTGAAGAAGACTTAGGCTTGGATGTTGACGCTGGGGTAAGAGTGGATTTTCCATTAGATCCTTTTATACGTTTTCGTTTCAAGCAGGGTCGTCAAATTAACCAATGGCAATGGTGGCAAAACCAAGAGTTGTTTGCTTATTATTCTAAAGGTGTCGGTGCACGTTACCGTTTAGGGTTGGGTTATACCGCTACGCCTGAATTAGCATACAGTACGGATTTTTCTGTTGTTTGGCTTGATAGAGAAAATCGTTTTTATGGCCGTGAAAACTTTGCGATTCAGCAACGATTAGATGATAAAAATCGCGTAGGTTACCAATTAAGTTTTTTACAATCGGGTGAACATGAATTATCACCAGACAGCTATTTGTACAATGTTCAATATGAGCGACTATTGTACAAAAAATGGCTTGTTGGGCAATTAAAGCCTCAATTTACGCACGATGAAGAGGATGATTACCATGGTAAATTCTCGCTTACTTTGTCTATGGTCATATTGCTTGGTCCTGAGTACCTTCATTAGATTTGTTTTTGTGTAACTCGTATAATGCGCGCTATGCACTCTTCACCCATCGTTTTCAAGAGAAGTAAATCATGAGACCGGATCAAATCCAGCCAGAAATGTATGAAAAGCAGTTGCACGATAAGCAAGCCAACTTAGCGGAATTAATGGCAACGCTGTCATTACCTGAAATGGAAGTGTATCCCAGTGTTCCGACCCATTACCGTATGCGCGCTGAATTTCGTATTTGGCACGATGGCGATGATTTATTTTATGCCATGTTCGATTCAGCCGACCCAAGAACGCCAATTCGTACAGACCAATTTCTTGCGGCATCCACTCAGATCAACACCTTGATGCCACAATTATTGGATGCAGTACGTGATACGCCAATCTTGCGTCATAAGCTTTTCCAAGTGGATTTTTTGACCACTACAACGGGTGAGGCACTGATCAGCTTGCTTTATCACAAGCCGATCGGTGAGGAATGGAACGCGGCGGCTCAGCAGCTCAATAAGGCATTTCCTGCCTGTCATTTTATTGGTCGAAGTCGTAAGAAAAAGCAAATTCTAACCCGTGACTTTGTGATGGAAACCTTGACCGTTCATGGTCAAAAATTTCATTATCAGCAAGTTGAAAACAGCTTTACTCAGCCAAACGCCGGTATCAGTGAGAAGATGTTAGAATGGGCACTGGACGTCACGAAAGAGGCGTCTGGGGATTTATTGGAAATGTACTGCGGCAACGGTAATTTCTCCATACCGCTCTCTCGTCAATTCGATCGTGTTGTCGCCACTGAGATATCTAAAGTGTCGGTGAACTCAGCACAGCTCAATATTGCGATTAATGGCATGCATAATGTACAGGTTGTTAAAATGGCCAGCGAAGATGTTTCTGCTGCGCTTAATGGGGATGGTGAGTTACCTAAGAGCTTAGTACAGGCCGGTGTTAGTGAGCTTTCTCCATCAGTTGTTCTGGTTGACCCACCACGTGCGGGGTTGGATGATGCGACGGTTGAACTGGTACGGAAAATAGATGCGATTCTTTATGTTTCCTGTAACCCGGAAACACTCAAAGCCAATTTAGAAGCGTTATCCACTACGCATGATGTTATTCGATATGCTATGTTTGACCAGTTTCCTTATACTCACCACGTTGAAACTGGCGTATATTTGCAAAGAAAAACAACGAACTAGCTTTTACCGTATTTAAATAGCCGGTTTTTTTAACAAAAAGCTGCATCGCAGCCTGTGCGCGATATGGCTTTTTGTTGGTACCATTCATGAGTATTGTTCTTGATATAATGAAAGACATTCCCTTACCTGTCTTAGGTTAGAAGGGTTTCTGTGTTAAGATCCTTTATCTTTTTCCCCCACCACCATAGAGAAGTCGAACGAGCCATGAGTAATAACTCACTAGACAAAGACAAAATCAAAATCTTGTTGTTAGAAGGCGTTCATCAATCTGCATTGGATGCATTGCATGACGCAGGCTACACCAACATCGAATACCATAAAACAGCACTAGCTGAAGATGAACTGATCGAGAAGATTTCGGAAGCGCACTTCATTGGTATTCGTTCCCGCACACAGTTAACGGCGAAAGTGCTAGAGCACGCGAACCGTTTGGTTGCGATCGGTTGTTTCTGTATCGGCACAAACCAAGTTGATTTGGATGCAGCAAGTTCAAAGGGTATCGTTGTTTTTAATGCGCCTTACTCGAACACTCGAAGTGTGGCTGAGCTTGTATTAGGTCAGTTAATTTTATTGCTTCGTGGTATTCCTACAAAAAATGCGGCTTGTCATCGCGGCGGCTGGATCAAATCTGCAGTAGGGTCATTTGAAACTCGTGGTAAGCGCTTGGGTATTATCGGTTACGGTAGTATTGGTACGCAATTGAGTGTATTGGCAGAGTCTTTGGGTATGGAGGTTTGTTTCTACGACATCATAACCAAATTGCCACTGGGTAATGCTCGTCAAATAAAAAGCCTGAAAGAGTTACTTTCAACCAGTGATATTATTAGTTTGCACGTACCAGAAACGCGTTCAACAAAAATGATGATTGGTGTCAAAGAAGTCTCTCAGATGAAAAAAGGGTCTATTTTCATTAACGCATCACGCGGAACCGTTGCTGATTTAGACGCGGTTGCTGATGCAATTAAAGCTGGCGATCTTGCTGGTGCTGCTGTTGATGTGTTCCCTGTAGAGCCAAAGAGCAACAATGAAGAGTTTGTTTCACCATTGCGCGGTCTAGACAATGTGATTTTGACGCCTCACATTGGTGGTAGCACCATGGAAGCCCAAGAAAACATTGGTATTGAAGTGGCTGAGAAGCTGATTAAATACTCCGATGTGGGTACAACCATTGCTGCTGTCAACTTCCCAGAAGTAGCCTTGCCTGCTCAAGCAGACAATCACCGTATTTTGCACATACATGAAAACCGCCCCGGTGTTTTGTCTCGAATCAATGCGATTTTCTCTGAACACAACATCAATATTACGGGCCAATATCTTCGTACAACGGAGAAGTTAGGTTACATGGTCATGGATGTGGATGCAGAAGAAGGTGAGCTTGCATTGGAAAAAGTGCGTGAAGTCGAAGGCACTGTAAAAGCACGTGTTCTGTTTTAGACGTCTGTTTTCTCGATAATCTTCACATTGATAACAAAAATCCAGCTGCGGCTGGATTTTTTGTGTCGGCCTCTTAGCTCTATCTATACTCTATTTATTGATGCCTAGTGTCGTTGTGATGTCTTGGATTTTTTGCTTAATGCTTGCTGTAACGTCAGACATAAAAGACTCCGACTCTGTTGCCTGCTCCCTAACGGTCACAACAGAGTGACTGAGTTTGCCCATACTCATTTTTTGCTCAGCCGCGTACCCTGAGGCTTTTTTCGCTAGGTGAGTGGACTGTTTGGATTTGTCTAAAATATTTTGAGCAGATTGTCCTAATGCGTGAGTGAGACTGATTTGTTCAGCCGAGGCGCTTTCTATTAAATTTAAATTTTGTTTAAGCTGGTTTGTTGCCGTTGTCAGGCGAGAAAAGATTTGTGTCATCTCTTCTAACGAGTGTTGCGTGCGACTGGAAAGAGTTCGTACTTCAGAAGCGACAACAGCAAATCCGCGACCATGCTCTCCTGCTCGTGCGGCTTCAATTGCAGCGTTAAGCGCTAATAAATTGGTTTGCTCAGAAATGTCTTTGATGCCACCAACGATGGAAGATGCATTAGAAACAGATTCTTCGAGATGCGTTAATGCATGCTGACTATGATTGAGTCGTTCAATGGTTGTTTGATTGGCGCTTGTTAACAATGCGGCTTGATCAACACTGTGAGCCATTGCCGTGGTTGTTTCACTTGCGTAATTGGCCACTTCGTGAGCACGCACTTCGGCTTTATTGGCAAGAGTCTCTACTTGGTTTGACATATTTAGTGTGTCATCGAGACCTTGACGTGATGCAACGCTGAGTTCATGAACTTGTCCAAATGCAGTAAGCATCTCATTCAAAGAGGTAGAGATATTATTCAACTCGGTATCTCTTTGTTGTCGTTGCACGGCGATTTGTTCTAAATAACGATTCAAATAGTGCGCGACATCGGATAGCTCGTTTTTATTCTTACTAATAGTAAGTCGGTTAATGCTTTGGTGTTCGACCAATTCTTTAACGGTGATGTAAAGGTCACGAGCACTTTTTACGACAACGCGATTTTGAAAAATATGCACAGAGATAGTGGTGAACACCATTAAGATAACAAACACAGAGAAAGCGAATAGTGTGTGTTGTTGCGTCGTTTCTGCGCTGTTTTGGATGTCTTGTGTACCTGTTTTTAAGGTGTCTTCTAATTGAAAGATAAGGTTTCGCACTTTCTCTTGAGCTTTTTGCGCCTGTTGGATATTGCTTAAACTGCTTTCCACGTCTTTCAGGTAACGTAATGACCAAGTGTGCAGCTCAAGTTTAACGTCTTCTAATGGATCTGTTTGTATGGTGTTTTCATCTTCTGTAGAAGACCAACCCATTAAAGAGGATAAATCGTCCTCTGTCTTGGTATGCTGTTCTTTATCAAGCGGTAAGGTAGGAAGGTCGCTAAGTGCTTGGATATTGAATTGAAAGCGTTCAATGGCTTTTTTCAGGTGTGAACGGCTGCTGAGTGCTTGTGTTGAAAGGTACTCATCTTTTGCGCTACTGACTTGGGTAAAATTCTCATAAAGCTTTGCTTGGAGGGCAATGTAAGGTGCAGCTGTGATGATGCTAGTTTTTTCCCGGTAAGCACCTATTCTATCCGCCAAGCTATTTAAAGAAAGTAACGTCTGATACTCGTTATTTTCTATCAAGGCATAGGGGTTACCTGCTAACTTACCCGCTGCTCGTATGTCAGAACCTAAGCTGTCTTCAATTAACCCAAGTTGCTGGTTAATCGGGTCTCTCACATATTTAGGAAGCGTTTCGAGGGTTGGGCGAATATTGTTTTGTATAAATGCCTGCGCTGGTGATAAAAGTGATGCTTCACCAGAGGATAAATAGTCTTCAATCTGTTGTTTTAGTGTGATGGATGATTGTTCCCACACCAGAGCGTAATTTCTATTCTGTTCCAAGGCACTTTGAAACTTTGCTAGGCTCCAAATCAATAAGACGACGAGCATCGCAGCAATAATTAGATAGCTCGCTGTGGTGGTGCGGGTGACGTGGGATATTTTCAATTTAGAGGCCTATTTAAACGGATGTAATAAAGTGCAGCTTGGCTTTCACATAATGTTATGTGGCGCTTAGCCCACCTTAATGGCTAGATATGACGAAAATGTGACAATGAGCTAGCTACTTAATCTGTGGTTGGTATATTTTCAACTCGTTAGAAGGTGCTTTGTATGTTGAGTAAATAGGTAGGGTGGAGAAAGGTTTTTCTGATCGTTATTCGATCAAAACGGCCTACTTCTGATCGTTATTCGATCAAAACGGCCTACTTCTGATCGTTTCTTGATCTGTTTTGTCCTTGTTTCAAATTAATTTGTACAAATTGTGTTTTTCTTCAAAAAAGGGTTGCACAAAATCTGTAGATCCTTAATATACGCCCTCGCTGACACGGACAGGGCTTCAAGCCTTAGCTTACTAAACTAAGTTAAGAAGATGAGTCGCTTAAGTGAAT
>NZ_JAJATW010000010.1 GCF_020532605.1 Marinomonas algarum
CATAGTCGGAAATCAGATCAACAGAGCTATACAAGGCGATAAAACTCGGGATGAGGTCGTATTCTTAAAGAGCGATGCCGCTTTTGCGCAGCTGCGCGGTACCCGCTGACAAAGTCACTGATTCAGATAATATTTTATAAAAGGCCCTTATTATGAAAACGCTAAATAAAACACTTCTTGCTGTTCTTGCTACCTCTACAATGACAACAGCGGCTTTCGCAAGTGACGACACGGCATTTGATCAACTACGAACCACTAAGGCTGGCGTTGAGTCATTGGCCCACTCTCTGGAAAACATGGGCGCAACGGTTGATACAAGTGTTGATCTGAACGGTGCTTACACGGTAAATCAAAAAGAGGCTGTATACAGCGAAAAATATGCTGAGCTTCAAGCACAATTTGATGATCTTCGTGCTCAACGTGCGCAATAATATTTAAGCTGTAAATAATGATAAAAAAGCCAAACATTTTTGTTTGGCTTTTTTTGTTATAGGAAATACCTCACTTATAAAATATGTATTCTCATGTTTCATCGTCCAAGTCTTCTTGTTTCTCAGCTTCGTTTATTTTATCAAAATACAGTTTCGTACTATTGATAATGTCTTTTTCATGAGCGACGGCATCTCGTTCCGCACGCTTTATCAAATATCCGGCTGTTTTGTCTTTGCCTTGGCTAAAGTCCAAAAGTGCTCGATAATGCAGTGCCATGGGAATGTTGCCAATCGATTTATAATATTGAATGTTTGCTCGCCATATTAATCGATTTTCATACAAATACTCAGCATTTAAAACAGAGGGCTTATCTTGGTTTAATTGTGATCGTAAAGAGGAGAACAAAAGACTATTAGGGGCTAAGGCCAGTCTTGTATCAATAATAGCCAATGATTCTGCTTTTTTTTCTAATGCCGCATAACTTAACGCTTTCAAGTACTCCCCAAATGTATTTTGAGCGGATTGTTGTTTTAGAAATAAGAGTGCACGTTCAGGCGACTGAATAAGATATGAAAAAAGGGCTTTTGCAAACAACTTAGCGTCTTGGTCGTAAATCTTCTGCTCAAGGTACGTTAAAGGCTTCTCTTCAAGACCCGCACGGTAAGCTAAGACGCTGGCTCGAAAATAGATAAAGTCACTTTGTTCGCGTTTGCTTAAAATTGTACTTTTGGTATCGGCATTAAGTGAGTCCGCAAGGCGAGAATCGGGTGATGGGTGCGTAGACAAAAACTCAAGTTTTGGACGCCCTAGTGCTTGTCGAAAGAACGCCTGAAAAAGTTGTGTCATGCCATCGGGCGCCAAATTGGCCTCGGTTAAATAGCCCCGGCCACGACGATCGGCCTCTTGCTCTTGGTTACGGCTGTAAGTCAGGGTATTTTCTGCTTGATTGGCAATGCCGCCTAACCAAAGCGCAGTAGTGGCATCACCGCCTCCACCCGCTAAAGCCGCTGCAATACCTGCTCCCAACATGACTAAGGTTTTTTGTAACTCTTCACCAGAACGTTGTGTTTGCCTTTCATAGTGACGAAGATCTAGGTGAGCAATTTCATGGGCCAACAAGCCATAAAGCATGTCTTCGTTGTCAATCATTTCCATAATATCGGAATAAATAAACAAGTGATTGCCAGGAATTACAAAAGCGTTGCTTTGGGAGCTGTTGAGGAGGGTCATTTCAATGGTTGTATTGTACAAACTGGTTTGTGGCAAAATGCGTGACATGGCTTGTTTTAGGTAGTCATAGGCAGGAGGGAAGTCGATTAAGGCACGGCTACCGTTTAGCTTTCTAAACCAATATTGGCCCAGAATATAAGAGGGATTAGATAAGGCTCTTTCATCTTTATTGGCTTCGAGGTCAGGCAAACTGGCCTGAGAAAAAGTACTGGCAAAAACAAGGGTGAGAATGCTCAGCCCTGTTGTAACGTGTGAAAATAGTCTCATAATATGACACATACAATTTTTGGATAAAAAGTTAACATGATGATTCATTCAGAGAGCCAGTATGACGTAATCTTAGATGCAAGAGAAGATCGTTGTCCTATGCCGTTACTTAAAGCAAAATTGGCGTTAAGCAAAATGTCGGTGGGTCAACGTTTATGTGTGACAACATGTGACGCAGGTTCTTTAAAAGACATTCCCAAGTATGTTGAACTGGTCGGTTATCGTCTATTGTCCACCTATGAAGAGAAGGGTGTTTACCTTTTCGACATCCAAAAAAACTAGAATAGGCTCACTATGTTTAAAACGGTTGATACGCTCATTAAACGCTATTTATCCAACGAAGAAGTGGTGATATTTCTTTTATTGTTGGTAGGTGTGCTCATAGCGTTGGCTTTTTGGGGGGGGATTTTAGCCCCTATTTTAATTGCCATTGTGCTCGCTTTTTTATTGCAAGGGTTGGTGGACAGATTGCAATCGCTTGGTTTGGGGCATACCGCGTCGGTATTTCTTGTTTTTAGTGCATTTTTGACGGTATGTGGGGTCTTTGTCAGTGTTATGGTGCCGATTATATGGCGGCAGGCGGTGCGCTTTGTTCAAGACGTACCTAGAATGTTTACGGTTATTCGTGATGAAGTGCAGCGGTTTGCTGAGGGATACAGCGATCTTGTGAGTCAAGCGGCGATCGATGAGTTAACCAATTCATTGGCCAATGAGTCGGCCAGCGTCGGCCAGTGGTTAGTGTCTTTTTCCATTTCGAGTATTCCCTCCCTGTTTTCTGTCATGATTTATTTGGTGTTGGTGCCTTTGGTGATTTTTTTCTTGCTGAAAGATCAGCAGAAGATACTGCGTTATTTAACGTCTTGGCTACCGAATGAACGTAAAATGATGCGCAATGTTGCCCATGAAATGAACGATCAAATTGCCAATTATGTTCGTGGCAAATTCATTGAGATGTGCGTAGTGGGCATTGTGACGTACCTTGTTTTTTTGGTATTTGGGCTGAAGTACGCAGAGTTATTGGCCTTGCTGGTGGGGTTGTCTGTTCTTATTCCCTATATTGGTGCCGCTGTGGTCACGATCCCCGTCATGTTAGTGGCGTTTTACCAGTTTGGTACTGGCAACGAATTTGTCTATGTAGCGATCGCCTATCTGGTTGTTCAGGCGTTAGATGGTAATGTTTTGGTTCCTTTGCTGTTTTCTGAGGCGGTGAATTTGCATCCTCTGGCTATTATTGTTGCGGTATTATTTTTTGGTGGTGTGTGGGGCTTTTGGGGAGTGTTCTTCGCCATTCCTTTAGCCACCTTAGTTAAGGCCATTATTAATGCATGGCCGAGTCATGAACAACTGTCTTCATAACTCGGCCACTGCTTTTATCCACTTAGTTTGATGGCGTCACCTGTGCAACAAGGACGCTAAAAGGCGGTAACACAATGGTTTCGTCTTTAATATAACCACTGCTAATGGCCTCAGGCAAAGTGATGGGGTTCAGGGTGTGTTCTAAAGGAAGTAAGGTGTCCTGAATAGAGGTATTGATTGCAATAAAGAGCGTTTCATCTTGATGACGGCGCACAAAGGTAAGGGTGGTGTCGTCATGGTAAAGAAACTCTATGTCGCCTGAACGAAGTGCAGGGTGTGTTCGCCTAATGTGTAAGAAGTCTCGATAAGCATGTAGCACCGATTCTCTGTTGCCTTCTTGTTTATTGACCGCCAACGGACGTTGCTTTTCATCAATAGGTAGCCAGGGTGTGGCGGATTGAGTAAAGCCACCTTGTTCTGTACTTTCCCAAGGCATGGGCGTTCGACAGCCATCTCGTCCTTTAAACTCTGGCCAAAATGCAATGCCAAATGGATCTACCAATTGTTCAAAGGTTAATTCTGCTTCAGGTAGTCCTAATTCTTCTCCTTGATACAAGCACACACTGCCCCGTAGGCTTAGCAACATGGCCATGTACACTTTACTTTTCGCCAGTCCGTGTTCGTTGTTTCCCCAACGTGTTGCCACTCGCGCAACATCGTGATTGCCAATTGACCAACATGGCCAGCCATCTCCTAAGCCTGCTTCGATCGTTTCCATCGTGTTGCGCACATGTCCCATGGTGGCGTCATGGGTCAAGAGGTCAAAGGAATAGCACATATGCAGTTTGTCATTGCCTTGGGTGTAGGCGGCCATGGTTTCTAGGGCGAAGTCACAACCCACTTCTCCCACCGTGGTGATATTCGGGTATTGATCAAGCAATGCCCGCAGACGTTGTAAAAAACCGATGTTTTCAGGGCGCGATTTGTCGTAAAGGTGCAATTGGTAGGCATAAGGATTATCTAAACGAACGCCGATACTGCCTTCAACGATTTCTTCTTTAGGGGGGTTATTTCGTAAGGCAAGGTCGTGGTAATAATAGTTTGCTGTATCGAGACGAAAACCATCAATGCCTCGTTTTAACCAGAATTCTACTGTGTCGAGTACTGCGTCAACGACCTCTGGGTTGTGGAAGTTTAAGTCTGGTTGGCTGTCTAAAAAGTTGTGCAGGTAATATTGTCGACGGCGACTGTCCCAGTGCCAAGCGGGGCCACCAAAAACCGATAGCCAGTTATTGGGAACCGTTCCATCGGGTTGTGCATCTGCCCAGACATACCAATCTGCTTTGTCATTGTTATGGCTGCTGCGTGATTCGACAAACCAAGGGTGTTGATCAGAGGAGTGGTTAAGAACTTGATCGATCATTACTTTCAGCCCGTGTTCATGGGCGCTCTCAATCAGTCGGTCGAGGTCATCTAGGGTGCCAAAAATAGGATCTACGTTGCAATAATCCGCCACATCGTAACCAAAATCTTTCATTGGCGATGTGAAAAAAGGCGACAACCAGATAGCATCAACGCCAAGGGCGGCAATATAGCCCATTTTTGCGGTTACCCCTGGAAGGTCACCGATGCCATCGTTATTAGAGTCAAAAAAACTGCGTGGATAAACCTGATATATGACGGCACCACGCCACCACTGTGAAGAATTGTCCATGATCATACTCGCTCTAATAAAAGAAAGGCAACGCTGTTGATTCGTCAAAAACGTTGAGGTTATGTTGTTGCGTTATGTTCTTACAGGCGACTGGCGCCGTCACTTTTTAACAGGTCGATAAACGCCAGTGCCGCTCGACTTAATGTGCGTTGTTTATGGTAGATAACGCCCAGTTTGCGTTCGACATTAAGGTCTTCAATCGCCAGCACACAGAGTTTTTCGTCTACCAACGTTGAGGGTAACAGTGACCATCCCCAACCAATACCAACCAGCATGGCTAAGGTTTCTAAATTATTGGTACTCATCCGAACGAGGGGCTTGAGATCTTGCTTCCCAAATGCCTGCTCTGCAATCTGACGAGTAAAGGTATTTTTGTTGGGCAAAACACAAGCGTGCTGCGCCAGTTCCTGTAGAGACAATCCCTTAACGTGGGCAAGAGGGTGATCTCTGCTGACTACACAGGTTAAAGGGTCTGACCAGATGGGTAAAGACTCAATTAAGGCATTGTCCTTGTTTGATAGGGTAATAATGCCTAATTCAGCGCGGCCTTTGACAACATCTTGATACGCTTCTTCAGATTGAGAAAATTCTATTTCTAGCTGCGCGCTTGGGAAGTTTTCTTGGAATGATTTTAAGGACTTAGGGAGCCGATGTAATCCCACATGGTGGCTGGTCGACAGCCTTAATTCTCCGCTCACATCTTGCATTTGCAGAGACATGCTACGCTGGATGTCCTGTAAATCCTCTGCCATTTTACGGGCTTTTGGCAACAGGCGAACGCCAGCTTCAGTCAATTGAACTTGGCGGCCAATACGATCGAATAAACGCACACCTAAGTTGCCTTCTAATGCGGAAATGCGTTTGCTGACCGCAGGTTGCGTCACAAATAACTGGACAGCGGCCTCAGAAAAGGAAGCAGTTTCAGCGACTTTGATGAAGGTCAGCAACTCGGCAATGTCTATCATTCCAAAAAATTATCCAAAATATGAAAAATATGAATTGGCGTTATTTAAGCCAAAGTTTTAGGATAGCGCAATAGATTTCTGAGGAGAGAATATATGTCTGCAAAAACCCTTTATGACAAGTTGTGGGACAGCCACCTTGTACAGCAACGCGATGATGGTAGTGCGTTGATTTATATCGATTTACAGTTGCTTCATGAAGTAACGTCACCACAAGCTTTTGAAGGTTTGCGTCTAGCGGGTCGTAAACCTTGGCGTGTATCGTCAAGCTTGGCAACACCGGATCATAACGTACCAACGACAAAAACAGAGCGTATGTCGGGCGTGGATGGCATTGAAGACCCTGTGTCTAAAATTCAGGTGACGACACTGGATGACAATTGTAATGAATTTGGTATTACCGAATTCAATATGAAAGACATTCGCCAAGGTATTGTGCACGTTGTTGGGCCAGAACAAGGTGCGACTTTGCCAGGCATGACCGTTGTATGTGGGGATTCTCATACCTCTACTCACGGTGCTTTTGGTGCATTAGCCCATGGTATCGGAACATCTGAAGTAGAGCATGTGCTGGCGACTCAATGTTTGGTACAAAAGAAAAGCCGTAACATGTTGGTTCGAGTCGATGGTGAGCTTTCACCTTGGGTTTCGGCAAAAGACGTTGTGTTGGCCATCATTGGTGCGATTGGCACCGCGGGCGGAACCGGTTTTGCGATTGAGTTTGGCGGTACAGGTATCCAGTCCTTGTCAATGGAAGGGCGCATGACGGTGTGCAACATGGCCATTGAAGCGGGTGCTCGTGTGGGCTTGATTGCGGTAGACGATACCACGATTGATTATGTCAAAGGTCGTCCTTATGCGCCAAAAGGCGAACAGTGGGACATGGCGGTTGCTGCATGGAAAGATCTTGTGTCTGATAAAGACGCGAAGTTTGAAGAAGTGGTGGTGATCAAAGCCGAAGACATTAAGCCGCAGGTTACTTGGGGTACGTCGCCAGAAATGGTGATCGCTATTGATGAAGCGATTCCACATGCTGAAGACCAAAAAGACCCAGTGAAAAAAGAGGGTTATGCTCGTGCTTGGAAATACATGGGCTTAGAAGGCAAAACCACCTTGGCAGACATCACGTTAGACCGTGTCTTTATCGGTTCTTGCACCAACTCACGCATTGAAGATTTACGCATTGCGGCGCAAGTCGTTAAAGGTCGTAAAGTGGCTTCTACTTTGAAGCAAGCGATTGTTGTGCCAGGTTCTGGTCTCGTGAAAGCGCAAGCTGAGAAAGAAGGCTTGCACACCATTTTTGAAGAGGCTGGGTTGGAATGGCGCGAACCAGGTTGCTCAATGTGTTTGGCGATGAACGCGGATAAGTTGGGTGCAGGCGAGCATTGTGCTTCCACATCGAATCGTAACTTTGAAGGTCGCCAAGGTTTTGGTGGTCGAACGCATCTAGTGAGTCCAGCGATGGCGGCAGCGGCGGCTATTGCAGGCAACTTTGTTGATGTTAACGAATTGGTAAAACACTAAAAAGGAGAAAAGTATGCGTCCCTTTACTAAACACTCAGGGTTAGCCGCTCCTTTGGATTTGGCCAACGTTGATACCGATATGATCATTCCAAAGCAGTTCTTAAAATCCATCAAGCGCACGGGCTTTGGTAAAAATTTATTTGATGAGCTGCGTTACGAAGATGAAGGGCAGCCCGATCAAGAGTGTGACGGTCGTCCAATTCGTGAAGATTTTGTACTAAACCAAGCTCGATACCAAGGCGCAAGCGTTTTGTTGGCACGTCAAAACTTTGGCTGTGGTTCCAGCCGGGAACACGCGCCTTGGGCACTAGATGACTACGGTTTTCGTTCAATTATTGCACCTAGCTTTGCCGATATTTTCTACAACAACTGTTTTAAAAATGGCTTGTTACCGATTGTGTTGCACCCTGATGAAGTGGATCAGTTGTTTTCAGAAGTGGCGTTGCGTGAAGGCGCAGAGATTGTTGTCGATCTTGAAAACCAAACGGTAACCTCGCCTTCTGGTGCACAGTTTGAGTTTGTTGTCGATAACTTCCGCAAGCATTGTTTGTTGAATGGTTTGGACGATATTGGTTTGACCTTACAGCAGGATGCCGCTATCCGTCGTTACGAAGAAAGACGTATGCAAGAAGCACCTTGGTTGTTTTTATCGCGCGAGCAGTAAAATCGATACTAAAACGTTTAAAAAAGACCCTGTATTCTAAGGATTTAACATGAGTAAGAATGTACTAATATTGCCCGGTGATGGCATTGGCCCAGAAATTGTTGCCCAAGCGGTGCGCGTATTGGACACAGTAAACGATCAGTTTGGACTGGATATCAAACACGAAAGTGCACTCGTCGGCGGGTCGGCCTATGACGAGACAGGCTCTCCTTTGCCAGACGTGACATTGGAAAAAGCGAAGGCAGCGGATGCGATTTTATTAGGCGCTGTGGGTGGACCTAAATGGGATGCGCTAGACATGTCTGTGCGCCCTGAAAAAGGTTTGTTGGGTTTACGTTCTAACCTTGAGTTGTTCTCTAATCTACGTCCAGCCATTTTGTACCCACAGTTGGCGGACGCTTCTAGTTTGAAACCAGAAATTGTGGCCGGACTGGATATCCTAATTGTTCGTGAATTGACCGGTGGTATCTACTTTGGACAACCTCGTGGCATTCGTACTCTCGACAATGGCGAGCGTCAAGGCTACAACACTTACGTCTACAGTGAGTCTGAAATTCGTCGTATTGGCCGTTCTGCGTTTGAAGCGGCGCGTCAACGTGGCAAACGTGTTTGCTCCATTGATAAATCCAACGTACTGGAAGTAACGGTACTGTGGAAAGAAATCATGGAGGAGGTTGCAAAAGAATACCCCGATGTTGAATTGACTCATATGCTGGTTGATAACGCAGCGATGCAGCTGGTTCGTGCACCAAAACAGTTTGATGTCATGGTTACGGGCAACATGTTTGGTGATATTCTATCGGACGCAGCTGCAATGCTAACGGGATCGATTGGTATGTTGCCGTCGGCTTCTCTTAATGCAGAAGGTCGTGGGATGTACGAACCTTGTCACGGTTCAGCGCCGGATATTGCTGGTAAAGGCATCGCAAACCCCTTGGCGACTATTTTGTCAGTTGCTATGATGTTGCGTTATTCTTTAGACGCAAAAGATGCAGCGGATGCGATTGAAGCGGCCGTCAGTCAGGTTCTTGACCTTGGTTTGAGAACGGCAGATATCGCATCAAAAGAGTGTAATACTGTCAGCACCCAAGAAATGGGTGATGCTGTACTTAAAGCACTAAAAGCCTAGCGTCATAAGGTCGTTAGGCATTCACTCGGGACACTGCTCTTGGTATGAGTGGCCCCACAAAAAAAGGTAATAATAACCATGTCAAAACACACTGTAGGTTTAGTCGGATGGCGCGGAATGGTCGGTTCTGTGTTGATGCAACGTATGAGAGAGGAAAAAGACTTCGATCACATTGATCCGGTTTTTTTTACTACGTCTCAAACGGGGCAGAAAGGTCCAGAAATTGGTAAAGAGATTCCGTTACTTCAAGACGCTAATGATATTGAGTCCTTGAAAAAAATGGACATTATTATCACCTGTCAGGGTGGTGATTACACCAAGGCTATTTACCCACAATTGCGTAAGGCTGGTTGGAATGGTTACTGGATTGACGCAGCGTCTTCATTGCGTATGGAAAAAGACGCTATTATCGTGCTCGATCCAGTCAACTTAAATGTCATCAAAGACGGTCTAAACAATGGCGTTAAAACCTTTGTGGGCGGTAATTGCACCGTCAGTTTGATGTTGTTGGCGTTGGGTGGCTTGTTCGAGAAAGGTCATATCGAATGGATGACGTCCATGACGTATCAAGCTGCTTCTGGTGGCGGTGCACGTCATATGCGTGAGTTGATCAATCAAATGGGCATGCTGCAAGGCAGTGTCGCATCTGAATTGGCGGATCCAGCTAGTGCTATTTTAGACATTGATCGTAAGGTTGCCGAGCAAATGCGTTCCAATACCATGCCTGTGGATCAGTTTGGTGTGCCTTTAGCGGGCAGTTTGATTCCTTATATTGATTCTCAGCTGGACAACGGTCAAAGTCGTGAAGAATGGAAGGCACAAGCGGAAGCCAATAAGATTCTAGGTAACACAGACCTGATCGTGCCGGTTGATGGCTTGTGCGTTCGCATCGGTGCCATGCGTTGCCACAGTCAGGCTTTCACCATTAAGCTGAATAAAGACATTCCAGTGGCAGACATTGAAGGCATGCTGGCTGAGCACAATGATTGGGTCAGTGTTGTGCCGAATGATAAGCAGGCGACAATGACGCGTTTAACGCCGACAGCGGCAACAGGGACACTGGATATTCCTGTTGGTCGTATTCGTAAGTTGAACATGGGACCTGAATTTATCAGTGCATTCTCAGTAGGTGATCAGTTGTTGTGGGGAGCGGCGGAACCGCTTCGTCGTATGCTACGAATCCTGCTAAACGACTAAGCTTAGACATTAGTCTTAAATAATGTCTTGTGCTTAATATAAAACGCCAGCCCCATTGGGCTGGCGTTTTTTTTGCGTTATCGTTTGTAAAAAAGATGACTTTATTCCATTTTATCCGGCTATCCGCATAGTGGTGTTCAGGGTCTTTATCATCGGAGGTATGAATGATCACGCGTTTACCCAAATGGATTGAATACGGCGCCTTTGTTATGGCATTGGTGGCTGGCAGTGTTAATGCTGTTGCCTTACTCGGCTTTCAGCATCAGGCGGTCTCTCACTTGTCTGGGACGGCCACTTTACTGGGACGCGCATTATTAACCCCTGACCCGGCAACGCTCTTGTACCTTATTGGGATGCTGTTAAGTTTTACTGTTGGTGCGGCCATTTCGGGTGCTTTGCTTACAGGCCGTTCATTGCGTATTGGCCGTTTTTATGATGTCTTGTTGTTTATTGAAGCTTTGCTTTTGATAACGGCCATGCTGTTACTGCTGAACCAGAATACGCTAGGCAACTTCTTTGCGTCTGTAGCGTGTGGTTTACAAAATGCATTGGCAACCAAGCACAGTGGCGCTGTGGTAAGAACAACGCACTTAACCGGTATATTTACAGATCTTGGTATTATGTTGGGTTCAACAGTACGAGGGAAGGGAGGAGACAGGCGTAAAGTCATGTTGTTTCTGATTATTGTTGTGGGCTTTATATCGGGTGGCACACTGGGTGCTTGGTTGTTTTCTCTGTTGGGTTTTCAGGCTTTGCTGATTCCTGCATTACTGTGTGTGGCTCTGTCTGTTATGTATCGGGCGTATTACATAGGATTAATCCGGGCTCGTCGCCATTAATATTGCTTGCTCTAAGGGGATAAGGTCTTTAAGCGTTAAATTTATTCATCATTGAGATGAAATTATTTAATTTATTTTTAATTTTTTATAGCGGCTCGTTTTGTCTTTTTCTCTCTTAACTTATTGAAATTACTGTAGTATTTTTTTATCTATGGACTGAGAGATAGTCGTTTTAACGGTGTTCTTCTTGATCTTAAGCAAGAATTTACATCTCAGCTATTGAAATCAGAGTCGATCATCCATAGATTATAGGTATGGGCAGTGCAGAGGAGAAAAAGAAGTTAGTTAGTAAAAAACACCTGATTAAAAATAGAAGGAATTCTCTATGTATACATTGAATATTAGTGGTCACCACGTCCAATCTGGTGAAGAAGTTCAAGAAGTGGTTAAAGAAAAAATGGATCACTTGGCACGTATTAATAATCAAATAACCAGCATCAAGGTGATACTAAATACAGAGAAGCATGAGATTCACCAGTTAATCGTAGAAGCCAGCGTTCATATTCCTGGTCACGATCTTTTTGCCACGGTGAAAACAGATAAGCAACTTAAACCTGCACTCGATCTTTTAGTGGCTAAACTAGAGAAGCAGTTAATTAAACACAAAGCTAAACATACAGGGCGTCAACACCAGATCAATGCAAACGATGTTGAATCAGCAGAAGAGCGTCAGGAGCAAGCAGAGTTTGATGAGCTTGTAGAGCGTGAAGTGATCTAGTCATTTAAACTTACAAGGCGCATAGATACATAAGCGCTGTTATATTTTTATTATTGAAGGGAGCCTCGCACTAGCGGGGCTTTTTTGTGCCTGTCTGCTTTGCAGGGGTCTTACTGTTGCTAATAAGACGACCAATGAAGCTAATAGAGTATAAAAAAGGCCTAATATTCAATTGAATATTAGGCCTTTTAAAGTACTAATCGAGGCAGAAGAAGCTTCTTCCCCCATTAGTACTCTGTCTGATGAAATAGATTACATCATTTTAACAGGGATAGAGGGTACGCTAAGGTCTTTAGAAGGTGGAGCAAAAGACGTTAAGTTAATACCTTCAACCGCTTCTTTGTATTCTTGCATTGTAGGGAAACGACCTAAGATAGTTGATAAAACAACCATTGGCGTTGAGCCCAATAGAGATTCACCTTTCTTCTCCGCAGTGTCTTCTACAACGCGGCCTTGGAAAAGACGAGTTGACGTCGCTAGAACGGTATCACCTGGCTCCGCTTTCTCTTGGTTACCCATACATAGGTTACAACCAGGGCGCTCTAGGTACATGATGTTTTCGTATTTAGTACGAGCCGCTTCTTTCGGGTTGACATCGTTAAATTCGAAACCAGAGTATTTCTCTAGAAGTTCCCAATCACCTTCTGCTTTTAGCTCATCAACAATGTTGTACGTTGGTGGCGCGATCACAAGAGGTGCGTTGAACTTAATTTCTTTGCCTTGTGCTTCCATGTTACGGAACATTTGAGCGATGATTTTCATGTCGCCCTTGTGAACCATACAAGAACCCACAAAGCCTAAATCCACTTTACGACCATCGTAGAAAGAAGCAGGACGGATAACATCGTGAGTGTAACGTTTAGATACGTCCTCGTTGTTAACGTCAGGGTCAGCAATCATTGGCTCATCGATCAAGTCTAGATCCACAACCATTTCTGCGTAGTATTTAGCGTTATCATCAGGAGAAAGCGCTGGCGCTTCACCAGAAGCAATTTCTGCAATACGCTTGTCTGCTAGGTCAATAAGGCCTTGCAACATGTTGTCACGGTTTTCCATGCCTTTGTTGATCATGATCTGGATGCGGCTCTTAGCAAGCTCCAAAGATTGGATCAAGGTTTCATTGTCTGAGATACAGATGGAAGCTTTTGCTTTCATTTCTGCTGTCCAGTCAGTGAAGGTAAACGCTTGGTCAGCCAATAGGGTACCGATTTGAACTTCGATTACGCGACCTTGGAAAACGTTTTCGCCGAATTTCTTCAACATTTGCGCTTGTGTTGAGTGAACAACATCACGGAAGTCAATGTGATCTTTCATGTGGCCTTTGAAGGTCACTTTAACAGATTCAGGGATTGGCATTGCACACTCACCTGTTGCCAATGCAATAGCAACCGTACCGGAGTCAGCACCGAAAGCCACACCTTTAGACATACGTGTATGAGAGTCACCACCAATGATAATGGCACGGTCATCCACTGTGATATCGTTCAATACTTTATGGATAACGTCTGTCATCGCATGGTAAACGCCTTTAGGATCACGTGCTGTGATAACACCAAAGTCATTCATGAACTTCATCAATCGAGGGATGTTAGTTTGTGCTTTTTTGTCCCAAACAGACGCAGTGTGACAACCAGACTGGTAAGCACCGTCAACACTTGGAGAAATGACAGTGGCTGCCATTGACTCAAGTTCTTGAGAGGTCATTAGACCTGTTGTGTCCTGAGAACCAACAATGTTCACTTTAACGCGAACGTCGGAACCTGTGTGCAAAGGTGTTTTTGACGTAACGCCAACTGCGTTGCGGTTGAAGATTTTTTCAACAGCGGTTAGGCCTTGACCTTCATGAGAAATCTCTTTTGAAGGTGCGAAAACGGTAGGCGCTTCAATATTTAAGATGTCTGCCGCTACAGTTTGCAGTTTCTTACCGAATGTCAACGCGTAAGAACCACCTGCTTTCATGAACTCAACTTTTTGTGGTGTGAAGGCGTCGGAAACATCCACCAACTCTTCGTCACCGTTGTAAAGTTTTTTCGCTTTTGTATCAATAGTAAGAACAGTACCTGTCGCAACAGAGTACTTCTCTTCTAGAACAGGGTCGCCGTTTTTGTCTTTAACAACATTGCCTTCTGCGTCTACTTTCTTAACCCAGTTTTTCAGGTCAAGACCGATACCGCCAGTTACACCAACCGTAGTTAAGAAGATCGGTGCGATACCGTTAGTACCTGCAACAACCGGTGCAATGTTAACAAAAGGAATGTATGGGCTGGCTTTTTCACCCGCCCAAAGCGCTACGTTGTTCACACCAGACATACGCGAAGAACCAACACCCATGGTGCCTTTCTCAGCGATCAGCATGACTTTAGCGTTTGGATGCTTTTTACCTAGGGCAACAATTTCTTGTTGAGCTTCAGGTGTGATCATGCACTGGCCGTGAAGTTCACGGTCGCTACGAGAGTGTGCTTGGTTACCAGGAGAAAGAAGGTCGGTAGAGATATCGCCTTCTGCCGCGATGTAAGTAACCACATCAATTTTCTCTGGGATTTCAGGAAGCGTGGTGAAAAACTCTGCTTTTGCGTAGCTTTCAAGAATGTCTTTAGCAAGCGCGTTGCCTGCTTTGTAAGCTTCTGCAAGACGATCTGTATCAACTTCGTAAAGATATACTTGTGTTTTTAGTACTTCTGCAGCGGCTTTAGCGTGAGCGCTATCAGACAAGGCAACATCAATAAGCACGGCAACAGATGGACCACCCTTCATGTGAGAAAGAAGCTCAATCGCAAACACTGGCGTAATTTCTGCTACGACTTCGTTGCCAAGAATGATGTCTTTTAGAAAAGCGGCTTTTACACCCGCAGCACTGGTTGTGCCAGGAATGGTGTTGTAAATAAAGAAGTTTAGGGAATCAGCGCGGTACTCATTTTCAGTATCTTTAATTTGCGCGATGATTTCTGATATTAGATCAGCAGCATCAATAGGCTTAGGATGTAAACCAAGTTCGTTTTTACGAACTTCGATTTCTTTTAAGTACTCAAGATATAGGCTCATTTCCACCTCTATGTGTAATTTACGGAAAAGTCGTCTGCTAATAATGCCGCCTAAAAAGCTAAGTGGCGCAATCAACACACAAGTGTTGTGTATCAAAATGTCATGAATCTAAATGACTTTAATACAGTGTATTATAATTTTTGATGTGCGCATTCTATATAAAAAACACCCACAAAAGGGCTTCAAGCCCATAACAATTTCGAATAGGTGACATTTAGTGGAATTATTCTGATTTAGCCGTGTTATCAGGTTGGCGAATAACCCTAACAACACGAAAGCCCCAATTGCTTGCTTTTAGGTTAGGCTGAGCACGAAAACGGGTTGCGCTTCTTCCTACTCTGGGAATATCAAACCAAGAGCCGCCACGAAGGACGCGGTTGTCGCATTGGTTGGCCAACCAGACCTGATTCTTACTCGGTGCGCCTTCATAGTTTTCGTGATAGCAATCTTCTATCCATTCAGCGACGTTGCCGTGCATATCAAACAGTCCAAGAGGGTTGCTGGCTTGACTGCCAACCGGTGCTGTTGAGGTGCCATCCCATTGGCTGCCACAACTGTCACAAACGCTGTACCCCGGTTTTACGTCATTGCCGTACCAGAATGCGGCATTGGAGCCCGCTCGGGCGGAGTATTCCCATTCGATTTCTGTGGGAAGGCGGTACTCTTCCCCCGTTTCGTCAGAAAGCCAAGCGGTATACGCTTTGGCTTCATACCAGCTGACGTTGATAACAGGGCGCTTACCGCGCCCCCAGCCGTTGTCTGGCGGTAACCCTCTGTTCGTGGCATTGGCAAACTTATCGTACTGATCAAAAGTGACTTCGTATTTACTAATATAAAAACCATGGGGAATATCGACTTCATGGGCAGGTCTTTCGTTATCGTCGCCCTGACGATGTTGGTCGCCCATCATAAAAGTAGAAGGCGGAATCTTCTCTATTTTAGGCGCCTTGGCCACAACGGTGGTTAATGGCTCTTCCAAAACTTGAGGCAATGTCTCAAACGGTGTTGTAGTTGGCTCCGGTGGCGTAGGGATCGGCGTCACTGCTACCATGCTTTCAACGGGCTCTTCGCTCGGCCAAAAAAACAGTGCGGTCAATCCTGCCACGACAGCAAAAGCCGTTGCACTCATGATTTGAGTGGGGCGGTGTGTTTTGATGTCCATTTTCTTGATTGCGTTTTTGATCACGCGCTTTGAGGCTAAGGCGGTGTTTTCATCTGGCTTATAAAGATTCGCTCTTAAAATACGAATGACTTCCGTCAGCGACTTAGGACGGTGGCGTTCATGCTCACGACTCCAGCTAAGAAGCTTATCCCAAGTAGTGTGGCTCAGATTGGGATGTGAGCTTGGCAAAGCGCTAGGAAGGTTTTTATCTAAAATGGACTCACCAAGTAGGGCTGCCATGAGCAGTCGCATGAACGCAAAACGATCCGCCATAGGGCTGCGTTTCTGCTCTTTTTTAAGGTATTCGGGAGGCAGTAAACGTTGATCCATGACGTCAGCATCAATGGACTTCATCCAGTTATGGGAACCGAAGCCCGTCATAATGCCCAGCCCGTTGACGACATGAATGGCACTTAGGTCGAGGTGACCATGGTATAGGTTGTTTTTGTGGATTTGATCCAGCGCTTTGGCCATATTGTCGAATAAGCTGATGACCACATTTAATGGTGCGCCATCCGGGTATTTGCCTAAGAAACTGTAAAGATTCTCTCCGCCACAGACGGCTGAGCAGGAAAAGACCCAAAGATTTGAATAAAAAGGCGGGTAGTTGGGGGTAATGGCGGGGTGTTTGACGCTGGCGTATTTTCTTGCATTCTGCAAAAAGTCTTCAACCTTGCCCTTGTTTGATTGGAAAAAACGCAATACAAAAGGGCGGCCACCTTGATCCGCGACCCAAGTCGTTTTATTGTCATCCATCGGGTAGTTTAACGTGTACGGGTCCAGTTCAACCCCAACGTGTTGTCCGATCTTTAGTTTTTTGACGTCATAATAATCATTCATTACGAATTTGCTTTCCACATCAAGACGTTGCTGTCTAAGAATCTAATACCGAGTATAATCTCGTTTTTTAACCTAAAAAGGTAGAGTTAATGTTATCAGCGTACCCAGAGCTTGTTGAATTTTTGCCCTGCGAATCGCCCACTGCTTGGGTCAATTGGGCGCTTGAAAATCAACCCCTTCTGCTAAACGATCACGCCCATTGTGAGAAAAAAGCCGCTTCAACTGCAATGAGTCTAATGTATCGCTATGTCGATCGTGACAACTTGTTGCATAAAATGTCGCGTTTGGCGCGAGAAGAGCTGCTGCATTTTGAGCAAGTGCATAAACTGATGCGAAAGCGTGACGTTGCTTACGAGCACCTGAAGGCATCTCGTTATGCAGATGGTTTGCGTAAACACATTCGTACCCACGAGCCTGCTCGTTTGGTTGACACTCTTATTATCGGCGCATTTGTTGAGGCGCGTTCTTGTGAGCGCTTCGCTGCATTGGCCCCTCATTTAGACGAAGAGCTCTCTAAGTTTTATACGTCTTTGTTAAAATCGGAAGCGCGACATTTCCAAGACTATCTTGCTTTGGCGCAAGAATACGCCAGTGAACCTATTGATGATCGCGTTGCCTTTTTTCGGGAGCTGGAGCATCAGTTGATCATTGAGCCAGACGATGTCTTTCGCGTTCACAGTGGGCCGCCGGCTGCAGCATAAGCTATTTTATTTACGCGATACGACCCCATACCATGAGCTTGGTGTGGGGGCGTTATGCGTTCGGCATCAAAATAGGCGCTTGATGAACCCTTTCTAAACCTGATAAACCTTGCGTTAAGAAGTCGCTCACTGAACATCGACTTTGCGTGAAGGTCATTTCTTCTATGCACGCTAACCAAATACTGTTGTCCCAGTCACCCAATACTATACGCAGATAGCGATCCTCTTTGTGAATAGCGGGTCTGTGAGTGTGTCCGTGAATCAAGGTCGCACATTGGTACTGATCGAGAGATTGTTGAGCGGCAGCGGCTGTGACGTCCATGATGGACAGTGATTTCTCGTTCGACATTGTTTTACTGTCTTCACGCAATTGTGCCGCTAGCGCCAGGCGTTGTTCGATGGGTAGGGCGAGAATGTTTGCTTGCCATTGGGGCGAGCGTACCGTTTGTCTAAATGATTGGTATTCCTTGTCTTCCAAGCAGTATTCATCGCCATGGGTTAACAATACCTTGCCCGTTCCGAGGTGAAGGCAAGTTTGTTCTTTTATCAGGGTCGCTCCTACGCGATTCGCCCAGCATTGACCAATCAAGAAGTCCCGATTACCGTGCATAAAGTACAGGTTTCTACCTGATGTGGAGACAGTGAGCAGTGCTTGTTCAATGGTGGTGTTCCAATCGGATTGGTAGTCATCGCCAATCCACGCTTCGTAGAAATCCCCTAAAATATACAGTTCCGCGTTTTCATCTCGCTCAACAAGCTGTTGGCAAAGCAAAACAAACGCCCGGATAAGATCCGGGCGTTTGTCGCTTAAGTGCAAATCAGAAATAAAATAGCGACGCATTAGTCTTCGCTTTTAACCAATTCAGCGCTTTCAATAATGACATCTTCTGCCGGCACGTCTTGATGGCCTGACTTCGTTGTCGTTTTTACTTCTTTGATCTTATTCACAATGTCCATACCCGCGGTCACTTTACCAAAAACGGCGTAACCCCAGCCATCTGGTGTTTTGCTGCGGTGATTAAGGAAGCTGTTGTCAGCCACGTTGATGAAGAACTGTGCTGATGCAGAGTGTGGGTCCATCGTACGAGCCATGGCCAATGTGCCTGCTTCATTTTTAAGGCCGTTGTCGGCTTCATTTTCAATGGCAGTGCGTGTTTCTTTTTGCGTCATGCCCGGCTCAAAACCACCGCCTTGAACCATAAAGCCATTGATGACACGGTGAAAAATAACACCGTCATAAAAGCCAGAAGTAACGTATTCTTCAAAGTTTTTTGCTGTCTTAGGTGCTTTTTCGTAATCCAGTTCAACGTGAATATCGCCGTGATTAGTATGTAAAATGATCATGTATTGCCCTTATATCACTTATGTTTAAAAGATAGGGTGGAAAGAAATAAAATTTCTAAGTGCATTTTAGGGGTTTGTTGATTAAGACGCTAGCCCAGTCACCACAAACCCTTTTGGAATCAAGTCATTTGCTCAGTTTTCGTAGGCGAGCGGATCTTGCCTTCCTTGTTCAGCAAACGCTTCAAGACGTTCATGGCACGCACCGCATTTCCCGCAGGATTGTTCGCGACCATTGTAGCAAGTCCATGTATCGGCATAATCTAAGCCCATAGCCAGCCCCGCTTTAAGTATGTCGCCCTTTGATGCGTGTAAAAAAGGCGTGACGATATCTACAGGCTGATAGTTGGCGATGTTGGCGACAGCGTTCATGGCATTAACAAATTCAGGCCGACAGTCAGGGTAGATATGATGGTCGCCCGCATGAGCGCCGTAGTAGACTTTTCCGGCTTCAAGTGACACGGCGTAAGCAATGGCCATTGAAAGCAATACCATGTTTCGATTAGGAACCACGGTGGATTTCATATTGTCGCTTTCGTAGTGCCCTTCAGGAATGTCGGTGTCACCGGTGAGAGATGAGTTTGCCATTAAGCTATTAATGGCGGTGATATCAACAATTTTATGAGAAATGCTTAACGCCTGACAGACTGACGCGGCAACTGTTAATTCCTTGCTGTGCTTTTGACCATAATTGAATGAGATCGCATACACGTCCAACCCGCTTCGCAACGCAGTGTGGAGTACCGTAAAAGAGTCCATGCCCCCTGAGTAAACAACAACGGCTTTTTCTGGTATTTCTGGCATGATGTGCGAATTCCTTAAAAGGTTGCTAGTCTATTGATAAATATAACTATAAAAGAAAAATTAAAGTCGGCATCATAGCAGATTCGCTAAGTCATGGCAGAGTTTTTACCCTTTCAAATCGGATTGGTTTTCAAGCAAGACGAATGGGTTTAAAGGTTGTGCTGATTGTCTTAGTGATAAAGCGTAGAAAAAAAAGCACACGAGTTTGACACAATACAACGAGATAATTATGACAAGAATAGAGCATATGCGGCGTGGTGCCTTGGCTTCAGTCCCTATGATTGTGGGAGGGATTCCCTTTGGTTTACTGTTTGGTTCCTTAGCATCGAGTAATGGCTTAAGTCCTTGGTTTGCGATTGCTATGTCTGCCATTGTGTTTGCTGGGTCAGCGCAGTTTGTTGCTTTAGGGCTAATCGCGCTTCATGCGCCGATATGGGTGATTGTTTCAACCACTTTTATTGTTAATCTACGACACCTTTTGTACGCCGCAGACATGGTGAAGTTTGTGAAACATTTGCCTATGCCGGTGCGTCTGATTATGGGGTTTGGCCTGGTGGACGAGACTTATGCTGCGTTGCGACCTATGTATGGCACCGGCGCAGTAAACGATAAAACGGGTCATCAGGTGTATTTTGGTTCTTTTTTAGCCTTCTATGTTATGTGGAACGTGACGACGGTTTTAGGGGTGTTGTCTGGCGAGCTCATTCCAGGCATGAGCGAGTGGGGGCTGGAATTCGCTATGGTGGCGACCTTTATTGGCATCATTACGCCCTATTTAAAATCGAAGCCTTTTTGGTTGTGTATGATCAGTGCGGGCGTCTCTTCATTGGTGCTGGTGGATTTACCTAATAACTTAGGACTATTGGCGTCGGCTGTGGTGGGGGTGCTGGTAGGCTTTCTGGCAGACCAAGGAAAAGATGCGTCAGGCGGTGTTGCATGAGTGTCAGTGAGTCTATTTTTATCATTATAGGTATGTTTATTGTTACCTTTGGTGTTCGCTTCGTGTTGTTTGCCCGCGCGCACAAGGTAGTAATGCCACCCTTTATTGAAAAGGCGTTAAAGTTTGTGCCGGTGGCCGTGTTGACAGCGATCATTACGCCTATGATTTTCCTACAAGATCAAGCGCTTTATTTGTCGCTTTTTAATCCTTGGTTATTGGGTGCCTTGGCTTCTTTTTTGGTAGGCATTTGGCGTCAGCAACAACTATTAACTATTCTGGTTGGTGTGGTGGTTTTCTTTATCGCTAAATTCTTTTTTTCTGCATAAAAAAGCACAAAAGACTTTCTGGCCAATATCCTATAGAAACCTAAATGCTATATACTTATTCATTAACGTAACAATATTGTTAGATCACACTTATCGGGACTTACATCAATCATGTCAGAAACGTCAAAAACAGGTAACTTCATTACCCAAATCATTGATAAAGATAACGAATCAGGTAAACACGGCGGCAAGGTATTGACGCGTTTTCCACCTGAGCCAAATGGCTATTTGCACATCGGTCATGCTAAGTCTATTTGTTTGAATTTTGGCTTAGGGTTGCGTTACAACGGTCAATGTAACCTTCGTTTTGACGACACCAACCCTGAAAAAGAAAGTGTCGAATACATAGAGTCCATTAAGCGTGATGTGGAATGGTTAGGCTTTGAGTGGAAAGGCGAGCCTAAGTTTGCTTCGAACTACTTTGATCAATTGTTTGATTTCGCCGTGCAGCTTGTGCAGGCCGGTAAGGCTTATGTGTGCGAGTTAAATGCTGAAGAAATGCGAGCCTACCGCGGCACGCTAAAAGAGCCAGGCAAAAATAGCCCCTATCGTGATCGTACGGTAGAAGAAAATATGGCCATTTTTATGGATATGAAAAATGGCAAATACAAAGACGGTGAAGTGGTTTTACGCGCAAAAATTGATATGGCAAGCCCTAATATCAACATGCGTGATCCGATTATTTACCGGGTGCGCCATGTTCATCACCACCAAACAGGGGACAAGTGGTGTGTTTACCCAATGTACGACTTTACCCACTGTTTGTCGGATGCCATTGAAGAAGTCACCCACTCAGTGTGTACGCTGGAATTTCAAGACCATCGCCCTTTGTACGATTGGGTATTGGATACGCTGGGTACCTTTCATCCGCAACAAATTGAGTTTGCGCGTTTGAATTTAAATTACACTGTCACCAGTAAGCGTAAGCTAAAGCAATTAGTCGACGAAAAACACGTACAGGGCTGGGACGATCCGCGTATGCCGACTATTTCTGGTCTACGTCGTCGTGGTTACACCGCTTTATCGATTCGTAATTTCTGTGATCGTATTGGTGTGACCAAATCGGACAGTGTGGTTGACGTTGGTATGTTAGAGCACGCGATTCGAGAAGACTTGGATGCCAATGCAAACCGCGCCATGGTGGTATTAAACCCTATAAAGGTTACCTTGACGAATTACCCAGAAGACAAAGAAGAAATCTTTCAAGTAGGCAACCATCCGAAAAATGAAGACGCTGGTAAGCGCGAAGTGCCTTTCAGCAAGGAGCTGTTTATAGATGCAGCAGATTTTGCAGAAGTGCCGCCGCGTAAGTGGAAGCGTTTGACACTTGAGGGTGCGGTTCGCTTGCGTGGTGGTTATGTAATCACCTGTGACGAGGCGATTAAAAACGACGCGGGTGACGTGGTTGAGTTACTGTGTCGCTATGATGAAAATACCTTGGGCGTAAACCCAGAAGGTTATAAGCCAAAAGGCGTGATTCACTGGGTAAGCGCTAAGCATGCGGTGAGTGCAACGGTTAATTTGTATGATCGACTGTTTGTTAACGAGGCGCCAGACGCCAACTATGAAGATAAAAGCTTCTTAGACTTTATCAATACAGACTCCTTAACCGTGTTAACGAGTGCAAAAGCAGAGCCTTCGTTGTTGGCTTCTGAAAAAGGCCAAGGGTTCCAGTTCGAGCGAGAAGGTTACTTCTGTCGTGACCTGAAGGAAGAGGGTATTGTGTTTAATCGTACGGTAACACTACGTGATTCGTGGGCAAAAATTGAAGCAAAAGGAAAATAACGACATGTTAAAGATTTACAACACGCAGAGTGGCAAGAAAGAGATTTTCACACCAATCGAGGAAGGTAAGGTTGGCATGTATGTGTGTGGTAATACTGTCTACGACTTTTGTCATATTGGTCACGCACGTGCCATGATCTCGTTTGATATTATTTCCCGCTTTATTCGTCATCTTGGTTACGATTTGAACTACATTCGTAACATTACTGACGTTGACGATAAAATTATAAAACGCGCTGAAGAAAACAACGAATCTACTCAATCCTTGACTGAGCGTATGATTGCTGCTCAGCGAGAAGATGAGCTGCGTTTGGGGAATAAGCTGCCAGATCGTGAGCCAAAAGCGACTGAGTTCATGCAAGAAATCATTGATATGATTCAAATTCTTATTGATAAAGGGTTTGCTTATCAAGGAACAACGGGCGATGTTTACTATCGAACGAGCAAATTTGAAAGTTACGGTAAGTTGAACAACCGTAAGCTAGATGAAATGCTAGCCGGTGCGCGGATTGACGTTGAGGCGGCAAAAGAGCATCCAGCCGATTTTGTGTTGTGGAAACAGACAAAAGTGGGGGAAGTGTCTTGGCCATCTCCTTGGGGAGAGGGACGTCCTGGTTGGCACATTGAGTGTTCTGCGATGTCGACGAATTGTCTCGGTAGTCATTTTGATATTCATGGTGGTGGTCCAGATCTTAAGTTCCCACATCATGAAAACGAGATTGCACAATCAGAAGCCGCAACGGGTAAAGATTATGTTAATTATTGGATGCATTGTGGTGCGGTTCGAGTAAACAACGAGAAGATGTCTAAGTCATTGGGTAACTTTTTTACCGTTCGAGATGTGCTGGCGAAGTTTAATCCTGAAGTAGTGCGCTATCTTATGGTGTCTAGTCAATATCGCAGTGCGATTGATTATTCAGATCAAAGTCTGAACGAGGCGAAAGTGGCATTAGAGCGTTTGTACACAGCATTGCGTGATCAGCCTATGGCGGCAGAGTATACGCCGAGCGAATACACTCAACGTTTTGAAGAAGCGATGAAGGACGACTTTAATACCGCGGTGGCTATTTCTGTGCTGTTTGAATTGGTTCGAGATCTCAATAAAGCCAAAACAGAAGCGCCAGAAAAAGCCATGACGTTAGCCACAGAGCTTAAAACATTGGCAGAATTGCTAGGGCTGTTGTACCAAGACCCTGAGTATTTCATGCAAAATGGGACGGTATCTGAAGGCTTGAGTGATGACGATATCCAGCGTTTTATTGAGGAAAGGGCGCAAGCGCGAAAGGATAAAAACTTTGCCCGTGGTGATGAAATTCGTGATGAACTGGCTGCTCAAGGTATCGAGCTTCTGGACAGTCGTGAAGGAACCACTTGGACAAGAAGTTAATGAAATAGCGGCGTGTGAAAAAGGCGATGGTAACATCGCCTTTTTGTTGTCTGTCTTTTGTCGTTATGTTTATGAAGGTCTTTTATCGGAAAGACTTTTATTCTTTCGTTACCTTAACGGCCAATACATCACAAGGTGCACCGTGAAGTACGCCATTTGCTGTAGATCCTAGGAGCAGGGCTAAGCCGTGTCGACCATGACTGCCGACAACAATGAGGTCTGCTTCTTTTTCAGAGGCGATGCGATGAATTTCACTTTCAATGCCGCCTTGAGAAACACAGGTTTCTTGAACAGGAAAATCAAGCTGTTCCTCTAGCGCAGTGATACGCTCTTTGGCGGTTTCTTGTAGCTGTGCTTGAATGTCTGTGATATCGATGGGAACATCGCCACCGTATGCGTAGTTAAGCGATTCAATGACATGAAGAATGGTCAGTTCTGCACCGGTTGCTTTGCAAAGAGAGACCGCTTTATTTGCGACATCAATGCTTTCATCAGTTAGGTCGATAGCGAGTAGAATTTTATTGTACATCACGGAATGCCTCCAAAGTGGCCTTAAATTTATTAGATTATAACCAGAGAAAAAATTTTATATGACTACTCTTATTGTCATTTTTATATCGTTGTCGTTAATGGGATCAGCGTTATGGATTTTGCCCCCGAAAAAAGAACGTGAGCGCATGTCACTTCGCATGCAAGCTCGAAAACTAGGACTCAACGTTCAGCTTACATCAATTGACTTGCCTGACAAGTGGGATAAGTCAAAGAACCGGCAAAAAACGGTTGCTTATGCGTTATATCGCTTAAAGCCTCTTAAAACCTTTACCGACGTGGTTTGGTTGTTGCCCTACGAGGTGTGGAAATATCATCTTGTTACAACAGGTTGGTGGTCTAACGAGACACTGAATTTGTCAGCAGAAGATCAACAAATTTTAGAAGAGTACGGTGACTGCCTCACCGCCATACAGATTACCTCTGATTCGGTGACTTTTTATTGGTCAGAACGAGGCAATGAAGAAGGGTTAGCGGCTTTTTCTCGCTTAGTCTTATCTTTGGCGGAAGTGCGGCTGTCTCGTCTTTAGTTGACGTCATTGGGGCTTGGCTTATCAAGGTTCTGTAATAGCGCACTTAAGACTTCTTCAGGGGTTTCGCTGTCTTTCACCGCGTCAATTTTAGGGGTGAGTATCTGTTTCATTCTGTCTGTGACGAAGTCGAGCAATATTTTCTTTTCAGGGCGTTCAATAGCGTCCGCTTTGACGTGGGACAGGATGACGCCGTAAAGCGTCTGTGCGACCCGCATATCGCCATTGTTGAAGTTTTTATTGGCCTGGACAATTTGGCGATTAAGCTGCGTCCAGAGGTTAAGCCAGCGTAAATATTCGTAGCACGCCTGATAATGGGTGTTACTAATGCGTCCCTTGCGGCGAAGGTACAGCAACATCTTTGCGAGTTTTGTTAAGCGCTCTTTGTAATTGGTCTTCTCCTGGAAGCTTAATAGCTCAGGCTCTGGATTAAATGTTAAAGGTTCGTGATTACGATTATCCTCGGCCGCCGCGATACGAATTTCTATTTTTTCGGGGTCATCGGAGTATTGTAGTAATTCTCTTAATGTGTCGAGGTAAAAATCATAAAGAACATCGGTCGCAATCGTGTCCGTATTGATGTCTCTGAGCCCACGAATATGTTGCTCTACTCGATCAGCGCGGTTGGAAAACTGGAGTTGTTTAACGCGTCTCTCTGTGGCTTCTTTTTCTTTTTGGTGAGCACGAGAGCCCACCACAACAGATAAAAGAACAATGATTACTAAAATTGCAATGGTGAGAATTTGGAGCGTAGCCATGATTGTCCTTCAGCAGCGAATCCAGTATGTTAAATAAGAAATATGAACATCGGCAAGATTTAATGTGTGAAACAATACAGGGATCGCTTGTTATATAAAAGGTGTTTGCTTAATATCAGCGCCCCTAGAGATGAAACTTCGTGCAACGTGGATTTGCAGACCTACTTTATAAAAGGCTTACACAGTTCAATGGGAAAATCACTGGTTATCGTGGAATCGCCCGCAAAGGCGAAAACCATCAACAAATATCTCGGCAACGATTTTATTGTAAAATCAAGCGTCGGGCACATTCGCGATTTGCCAACGGGTAAAACAGCGACGTCAACGCCAAAAGAGCGCGCGAAACAAGCCGCCTTGACGCGAAAAATGAGCCCTGAAGAAAAGCTAGAATACAAGACAAAGAAAGCGCGCAAGCAGCTTATTGCCAGAATGGGTGTCGATCCAGAGCATGATTGGAAAGCCCATTATGAAGTGCTACCTGGCAAGGAAAAGGTTGTTGATGAATTAAAACGCTTAGCAAAAAATGCTGACACCATCTATCTCGCAACCGATTTGGATAGAGAGGGTGAGGCGATTGCTTGGCACTTGCGTGAAGCCATCGGCGGTGATGATACGCGATATAAGCGCGTTGTTTTTAACGAAATCACCAAGAAAGCGATTAAGGCTGCATTTGAAACGCCTTCAGAACTGGATATGGATCGCGTTAACGCACAGCAAGCGCGTCGCTTCCTAGACCGTGTGGTCGGCTTTATGGTATCGCCTTTATTGTGGGCAAAAGTCGCACGTGGATTATCTGCAGGCCGTGTTCAGTCTGTTGCGGTGCGTTTGATCGTTGAGCGTGAAAAAGAGATACGCGCCTTTGTGCCCGATGAATTTTGGGAATTGGACGCTTTGCTATCAACACCGTCTCAAGACGTGATCAAGTTTGCGGCGGCTAAGTATCAAGGCAAAGAATACCGTCCCGTTAACCAAACCCAATCGGATGAACATCTCGCGCGATTGTCTGATGCCCAGTATTTGGTGAGCAGTCGCGAAGACAAGCCGACGAAGAGTAAACCTTCTGCGCCTTTCATTACATCGACGCTTCAGCAGGCGGCCAGTACTCGACTTGGGTATGGCGTGAAAAAAACCATGATGCTGGCGCAACGTTTGTATGAAGGGGGTTACATTACCTACATGCGTACCGACTCGACGAATCTAAGTGCAGAAGCTGTTGAAGCGTTGCGTGGTTACATTCTGTCTAATTTTGGTGAGAAATACTTGCCAGAAGAGGCTATTCGGTACAGTAGTAAAGAAGGGGCGCAAGAGGCTCACGAGGCGATTCGTCCCTCCGATGTGACAGTACGTGTTGATGATTTATTGGGGATGGAAAAAGACGCGCATCGCCTGTATGACTTGATCCGCAGTCAATTTATGGCGTGTCAAATGACACCGGCTGAGTACACGTCAACAACTATAACGGTTGAGACGGGTGACTACGAGTTTAAAGCGAAAGGACGTATTCTGCGCTTTGACGGTTACACTCGTGCCATGCAGACAGTGGTGAAAAAAGGTGAAGATAATATTTTGCCTGATGTTGAAAAAGGCGAATATTTAACGCTTAAAGAATTAATACCAGAGCAGCATTTTACCAAGCCGATTGCACGATTCAGTGAAGCCAGCTTGGTCAAAGAGCTTGAAAAACGTGGCATTGGTCGTCCTTCCACCTACGCGTCTATTATTTCTACCATCCAAGATCGTGGATACGTTCGAGTTGAAAATCGTCGTTTCTATGCAGAGAAAATGGGCGACATAGTGACTGAGCGCCTGGTAGACAGTTTTACGTCTCTAATGGACTTCAGCTTTACTGCGCAAATGGAAGAACAACTCGATCATATTGCTGAAGGCGATAAAGATTGGATTCAAACTCTGAATGCGTTTTACAAAGACTTTAGTTCTGTGCTGGCCAAAGCAGAGTCTCCTGAAGATGGCATGATGCTCAACGAACCCACTCCGACAGACATTGAGTGCCCGAAGTGTTCTCGTCCAATGCAAATTCGTACGGCCAGTACTGGCGTATTTCTTTCTTGTTCCGGTTATGCGTTACCGCCCAAAGAGCGTTGTAAGGCGACTATCAATCTTATTCGTGGTGACGAAGCGGTTGCTGTTGATGATGAGGAAGGGGAGTCTAAGGCTCTTATTAATAAACAACGCTGTAAGATTTGTGGCTCTGCCATGGACAGCTACTTAATGGATGAACACCGTAAACTGCATGTTTGTGGCAATAATCCAGCTTGTTCGGGCTATGAGGTTGAGCACGGCACATTCAAAATAAAAGGGTATGATGGGCCGTTGTTAGAGTGTGATAAATGCGGCTCAGACATGCAGCTGAAAACCGGTCGCTTCGGTAAATACTTTGGTTGCACAAATGAAGAGTGCAAAAATACGCGTAAGTTGCTGAAAAATGGTGAAGCTGCGCCACCAAAAATGGACCCTGTGTCGATGCCGGATCTGGCTTGTCAGAAAGTGGAAGATCACTATGTTTTGCGTGATGGTGCAACGGGCTTGTTCCTTGCCGCGAGTCAATTCCCTCGCAAGCGTGAGACACGTGCTCCTCTGGTTGCTGAGTTGTTGCCTTATATGGATCAGATTGATCCTAAGTATCACTTTTTCCGTAATGCGCCTGTTGCTGACTCTGAAGGTCGCCCCACGGTGATCCGTTACAGCCGTAAGACAAAAGAACAGTACATTATGACGGAAGAGGAAGGTAAGCCAACCGGTTGGAAGGCCTTTTACGTTGGCTCCAAGTGGGTGATTGAGGAAGGCAAGAAAAAATGAGTGGTGCAAGTTTAGCAAGTTTAACGAACCAAAAGCTTGATACGGCAAGGCGTTTGATTCAACAAGGTAAGCTTAGCGAAGAGGCTTGGTTGAATGTGGGTTTGGAAAGCTCGGCCATCTTTCAACTGAAAAGCGCGTTGAATGGCCTGCTTAAAGAAGTCTCTGCCGCTTATTCTCTGTCAGGCTCTTTGGATGTAAACCAGTTGTTGGCCGATGCAGATAAGAAGCAGCTGGTGGTCCCTGTGCTGAACGAATTAGCAGACTTGTTTCGCCGTACGGACTCATGGTGTTCATCGTTAAATCAAGCCTATTTGGTGCAATTTGAATGTCGACTGTCTGCGTCTTCGGTTGTGCAGAGTGACAATCTTATCGGGCGTGGTGGCGATGCGGGTGCCTCGGTTAGCTTGTATTTAGCGAAGCTTGTAGAATTGATATTGCGTTTTAGAGAAGAGTCGTCAGAGTATTAAATATGAAAGAATCCTACCTAGAAATTGTTGAGTTGGACAACGGTGATATTGTGTTGCGTCCAGCCAGTGAAGATGGAGAGGACGCAGCGCCCTTAGCAGTGCTTACGATTTCAGATGATACGCGTTCCTATTTGAAAGATCGGTATTTTGAATTAGCGAAGCATATGTTTCATGCCGGAATTGATTTTGTCTATTCCGATGAAGCTTTCTTCGATGAAGAAGCAGATTATGCCGATGATGATGAGTTTCGCCCTAAAATTTTGCATTGAGGGTCAGCAATAAGCGAAGCCTTCGGTATTGCTCTGATTGCACAAAAGCAGGTGTACTAACCAATAAAAAGCCATTTAAAAACGAGATGCGACGATTTCGTTTAGAAATGGCTTTTTATTTGTGTATTTTTCAAGGTGTTTACAGTTCTTGGCGAATGACGCCGACAGACAAACCTTCAATAGCGAAATCTTCGTGTTCCAAATCCACAATGATGTCGCTAAATGTGTCGTTCTCTGGGCTTAAAGTAACGATTCTGCCTTTTTGTTCAAAGCGCTTTACGGTCACTTCGTCGCCAATACGCGCGACCACAATTTGGCCGTTTCTCACGTTAGTGGTTTTGTGAACTGCAAGCAGGTCGCCTTCCATGATGCCCACGTCTTTCATGCTGGTGCCTGACACAGATAAAAAGTAGTCCGCTTTAGGAGAGAACATGCTGGCCGGTATACTGACATGGGAGGCGATGTTTTCTTGAGCCAAAATAGGGTAACCGGCTGCGACCTTGCCAATAACTGGCAGTCCAAGGTCTTCTTTAGGTTCGTTTTGGTTTAATGGGTCAACCAAACGAATACCGCGAGACGCTCCAGACAACATTTCAATCGCCCCTTTTTTGCATAGGGCTTTTAAATGTTCTTCAGCGGCATTGGGTGACCTAAAGCCCAAGCGCAGGGCGATTTCCGCTCTGGTGGGTGGAAATCCTGTTTCCGAAATAAATTCGCGAATGGTTTCTAATACGTCAGATTGTCTTTTGGTTAATTTAATCATAGGTCATCTGGTTGTTTATACAGTAACTGTTATTATATACAGCATTATCAACGATACTCAATATTATAAATGCTTTCAGACGAACTAAAAAATCAAATTCAGCTCGCATATCGATCGTCATTAGATGCGAAATCTCATAAACCAAGATCTGGCCAGCGTCAGATGATCGGTGCGATTGCGCGAACGCTTGGCAACATCAAACAAGATTCTGAAGGCAATCGGCTCGATGAAAAGCATGTGGCCGTTATTGAAGCTGGAACAGGGACAGGGAAAACCCTTTCATACTGTTTGGCCGCCATTCCCATCGCCAAAGATCGCGGTCTCACCTTGGTCATTTCAACAGCCACTGTGGCGCTTCAAGAGCAAATACTTCATAAAGAACTTCCCGACCTGTTGGAACACACCGACCTAAGCTTTAAATACACCTTGGCAAAGGGGCGTGGTCGTTATTTGTGTCTGAATAATCTAGAAGGTTTTTTAAGCACAGAAGAGCAGGCCATGGAAGACATGTTCGCAGGCTTGTTTGAGCAGCATCTGTCGGCCGATGATGTGAACACTGTGCTGTATCAAGAAATGGACGCTGCTCTTCAAAAAGGCGACTGGGACGGTGATAAAGACAATTGGTCTGGTATTGTCCGCGAGCAAGATTGGCGCCGACTCACAACCGATCATCAGCAGTGTACCAACCGAAATTGCGCGAACTACTCTGCGTGTCCTTTTTTTAAGGCGCGCGCCGAAATTGAAGTGGCAGATGTGATTGTGGCGAACCATGACTTGGTGTTGGCAGATTTGTCTTTGGGTGGTGGTGCTATCCTTACGCCGCCAAAAGAAACCATTTACGTGTTTGATGAGGGGCATCACCTTCCTGATAAAGCCATTAGTCACTTTAGGCACGAGGTGCGTTTACAACAAAGCATTACCTGGTTGCGGCAGCTAGAAAAAAATCTGGTGAATTTGAAGCAAGAGTTAACAGATGATGTCAGTTTAATCGGTCAGTTGTTGTTAAAAATTCCCCAGCAGATCCAGACAATCGTGAATTTTATTCAGTATGTGCAACAGGGTTTGGCACCGTACATTCAGGGCCTGGGTTTGGATAAAGAAAACACTCAGCACCGTTTTGAGTTTGGCCTCATTCCTGATGAGTTAAGGCAGTTATCCTATAGTTTGCATACGACGTATCAGAAGCTTTTTAACAGTATTGAAAGCATTCAAGATGAATGTAAGAAAACTAAGCAAAATGAAGGCATGGGTGTGACGACGGAAACGGCGGAAACTTGGCAACCTATTTTAGGGGTGATTTTAGGTCGGTTAGAGCAAAGTGTTGGGCTATGGCAATTGTATGCGGCGGTAGACGATCAGAATTATCCGCCTAATGCCCGTTGGTTGGTTTTATCGGGGCAGGGCATGGAGCAAGACATTGAGCTGGGTGGCTCGCCTATATTGGCCGCGAATACCTTGAGGCAGCAGTTATGGGACAAGTGTTTTGGTGCTGTGGTGACATCGGCGACGCTCACGGCGCTTAATCAATTTCATCGTTTTAATATGCGTTCGGGTGTGCCAAAAGACAGCGAATACCTTCGAGTATTGAGCCCATTTGACTTTCAGGGCAAGGGGGTGCTGGTGATCCCCGATATGGAGAACGAGCCCAATCGAGTAGAGCAGCATACGGCTGAGATTGTGTCTTATCTCAACCAACATGTGAACGTTGAACAGGGCAGTCTCGTGTTGTTCTCTTCTCGTCGACAAATGGAAGAGGTAGGCCAGTCTTTGAAGGCGAGCCTTAAAGAGATTCTTCTTATGCAGGGCGAGCAATCTAAGCGTGTGATTTTGGATTCACATCGCGCCAAAATTGACGACAAAAAAGGCAGCTTGCTGTTTGGTTTAGCCAGCTTCGCAGAGGGTGTGGATCTGCCGGGAGATTACTTAACGGCGGTTTATATCGCCAAAATTCCTTTTGCTGTTCCGGATGATCCTGTTGAAGCGACGTTGGCAGAATGGATTCAAAAGCGTGGTGGTAACCCTTTTATGGAAATTACGATTCCTGACGCGTCTCTGCGCTTGGTGCAGGCGACTGGGCGACTGTTACGCAGCGAGAAAGACGCGGGTGAAATTCATATTCTAGATAAACGTTTACGAACTAAGCGTTATGGCCCTCAGTTGATTAACAGCCTACCACCTTATCGTCAGCATTAAGAGAAAGAACAAAGCGTAAGCAAGGGGTGATAAAGCCTCATCAATTAGGTACACTCCTTGCACAAATTATTATCCTCACAACACAATAGAAGCGTATAGATTCCAATATGGAAAAACAAACTCAAGAAGCCACAACAAACACACCATCAAAACCAAAACGTCCCCGTCGAACCAATAAGCGCCCTAAAAATACTGCTCAGTCCTCCCGCCCTGCTAATGCTGATGTCGCAGGCAATCAAGAAACAAAGGGAGCCAATACGACAAAGGGGAAAGTTTGGTCTATTGACGATTTTCCGGTTGCTGAAGTTGAAGGTAAATTGCGTTTTCACGATTTGAATCTTCCAGATCGCGTGATTAAATCCATTGCTGAGATGGGGTTTGAGTACTGCAGTGAAATTCAGGCGGAAACGTTGCCCATGACATTGTTGGGTTACGATATTATTGGTCAGGCTCAAACGGGGACGGGTAAAACCGCCGCTTTTTTGATTGCTATGATCAGCGACTTTCTTGACTATCCGCTGGAAGAAAAGCGCCCCAATAATTTTGCACGTGGTTTGATTATTGCCCCGACGCGTGAGCTGGCGATTCAGATCGCCGATGAAGCAGAAAAGCTCACCAGTAACTGTCACCTAAATGTGGTGACGTTAGTGGGTGGATTGAGCTATGAAAAACAAAAAATAGCCCTAGAAACGGAAAACGTTGACATATTGGTCGCTACCCCCGGACGCTTGTTAGATTTTGCTCGTAGCCGCAAAGTTCAGCTTGGTAAGGTTGAGTGTCTGGTATTGGACGAAGCCGATCGTATGTTGTCAATGGGCTTTATTCCTGATGTTAAAAGTATCATTCGCATGACGCCACACAAAGAAACGCGTCAAACCATGTTGTTTAGTGCGACCTTCCCAAAAGATATCCAAGCGTTAGCGCAGCAGTGGACGTATTTTCCTAAAGAAGTGTCTGTTGTGCCTAAAGAAGCAACAAACCAAAACATTGAACAGGTGATTTACACCGTTGAAGCCGATCAAAAGTGGCCGGTGTTGAAGCAGCTTATTCAGGAGAACGGTGGCCAGCGCACAATCATTTTTGCGAACCGCCGAGATGAAACTCGTGATTTGTACGAGCGTCTAAGAAAGGCCAACATTAACTGTGCCATTCTTTCTGGTGAAGTAGCACAGGATAAGCGCGTAAAAACGCTGAAAAATTTCAAAGACGGTGTTATTCAGGTATTGGTCGCGACCGACGTTGCTGGGCGTGGTATTCATGTTGATAATGTGCAACTTGTGGTCAATTATGCCTTACCAGAAGACCCTGAAGACTATGTGCACCGTATCGGTCGAACGGGTCGTGGTGGAGAAACAGGCAAGTCGGTAAGTTTTGCCAGTGAAGACGATGCCTTTATGATCCCTGAAATTGAAAAAGTGGTGGGCGAATCCATTCGTTGCGAGTACATGGTCGATACAAACCGATAGTCATCGCTGACGGCTAAGTGAGATAAAATGAATTTACAGCATCATTTTGCACAGTTAGGCGACGCTTTCTCTTCGTCAACTTCGATCCAGCCTTTGGCGGACCAGCGTTTGGTGGAGTGCAATCCATCGTTGGCGACATTTCTTGGCATTGATATGAAATCCCAAGAAACTAAGCAATTGTTCAGTGGTGAGCAAGCGATTGCTCACAGTTTGAGCATGGTATACGCTGGGCACCAATTTGGTGGCTTTTCTCCTCGTCTTGGTGATGGCCGTGGTGTGTTGTTGGGGGAGGTAACGGGGCAAGACGGTCGACTTTATGACTTGCATATGAAAGGTGCTGGCCCAACGCCCTATTCACGGAGAGCAGATGGCCGTGCGGTGTTACGCTCTTGTATTCGCGAATACCTGGCAAGTGAGGCAATGGCAGCGCTTTCTGTGCCAACCTCCCGCGCATTGGCGCTGTACGACAGTCGCAGTGCGGTATACCGAGAAACGCCGGAAATCGGTGCGATGTTACTCCGTACCGCCAATGGTCATATCCGCTTTGGTCATTTTGAATATTTCTTTTATCAGGGTAAGCAAACCGAGTTAAATCAGCTGGTTGACTACTGTTTGGAACACTATTATCCAGAGTGTCTTGAAACGGACTCGCCGCTGGAAAATATGTTGATTGAAGTGGTGAAACGCACGGCCAGGATGATTGCTAAGTGGCAGGCGGTGGGGTTTCAGCACGGCGTCATGAACACCGATAATTTTTCCTTTACAGGCGAAACCATTGACTACGGGCCGTACGGTTTTATGGAAGACCACCAGCCAGACTGGGTTTGTAATCATTCTGATTATGAGGGGCGCTACGCTTTTTCAAGACAGCCAGGCGTAGGCCTCTGGAATTTGAATTGTTTGGTGCATTGCTTTTCGAAACACCTTGATAAAGCACAACTTGTCGCGATTTTGCAGCATTATGAACCTGAGTTACAGACCCATTATGATCAACTTATGCTGCAAAAAATGGGGCTGGGTTCCGTAGCGCATCTACATGAGCTTTTGCCGGCATTGTTGGCAGTATTAACGGCTGAAAAAGCAGATTACTCGCGCTTTTTTCGGTCATTAAGTCATTTTGACGGTGTGGATCAAACGCCCTTATTAGACGAAGTTATTGATCGTCAAAGGCTGTCTGCATGGCTAATGGACTATCAAGTGGCTAGAGAGCAAGAAGGTGGCGTTTGGCAAGAAGTGAGTGAGCGTATGTTGGCGGTGAATCCGAAATACATATTGCGAAATTACTTAGCGCATAGCGTTATTGCATCGGCTGAACAGGGCGACTATTTGCTTATGCGACGCCTTTTGCGTGTGTTGTCTCAGCCCTTTGATGAGCATGAAGAATCATCCGCTTTGTCGCAAAGAGCGCCAGAGTGGGGCCGCTCATTAGAAGTCAGTTGTTCGTCTTGATTGGGAAGACAAGACTTAATAAATAAGAGAAAAAACATGATAAAACACTCTGTATGTGTCTTAGGTGGCGGCAGTTTTGGGACCGCGTTGGCCAATATAATGGCCAAAAACGGGCATCAAGTAAGCCAATGGATGCGTAATGAGCAACAAGTTGATGAGATCAACTTAACAGGGCTCAACAGTCGTTATTTACCCAACGCGCCTTTGCATTGCGAATTGTTGGCGACCAGTAATCTTGAGCAAGCCATACGTGATAGTGACACGGTCTTTGTGTCAATTCCGTCAAAGTCTTTTGAGCAGGTGGTTCAGCGAATTGAACCATTGTTAACGGCTGAAAAAATACTGATCAGTACAACGAAGGGGTTTAATCCCAATCGCTTTGAACTTATGAGTGATGTTCTACGTCGTAACCCTGTTACACAGCGTATTGGTGTACTGAGCGGGCCAAATTTAGCCAAAGAGATCGCGGCTGGGCAAATGACAGGATCAGTGATTGCTAGCTCAGAAGAGGCTGTGCGTCACCGAGTGATAGAATTGTTAAAATCGCCTACTTTTCGTTTATATGAAAGCAAAGACAGCAAAGGCGTCGAATTAGCAGGCGCACTCAAAAATATTTATGCCATTGTGTGTGGTTTAGCCAAAGCATTGAACGTCGGCGAAAACACCATGTCGATGATAATGACCCGGAGTCTGGCGGAAATGAGTCGTTTTGCAGTACATTTCGGTGCTAACCCGATGACGTTTCTTGGTTTGGCCGGTATGGGGGATTTAATTGCAACCTGTACATCGCCCTTGAGTCGTAACTATCGTGTCGGTTTCGCAATTGGCTCTGGAAAGAATTTAACGGATGCGATTGGCAGCCTCGGTGAAGTAGCGGAGGGTGTTAATACGCTAAAGATGGTGGTTGAAGAAGCTCATCGGAATCATCTGTATATGCCGTTAGCGGAAGGGTTATTTAAATTACTGTTTGAAAATGCCACCTTGGATTCGTTAATTGGTTCAATGATGACGGGTGAGCAAACGTGGGATGTCGAATTCGCGACAACTGAGGAGAAGAAAAATGTCTAAACCCGGCTATGCAGATCAAGGGTTCTGGTTTCGAATAGTTTTTATGTTGCTGTATTGGCTTATATTAAATCTCGCCATAACGGTGTTCGGCTTTTTATTAATTGTCGTGAGCGTGGTTAAATTGGGTTCAAAGTCTAACCCTGATTTGCTCGGTGGTTGGCTCAAGAAAGTGTCCTTGTTTATTGGGCAAGTCTTTTCTTTCTTGTCTTATAAAACAGAAGAAAAGCCGTTTCCTTTTCAACCTTGGCCGGAAGTGAACTCCGATGATGAAGGCTAAAAAGCTATTCGTATTGCGCCACGGTAATGCTCAGCCTTATGGTTATCAACGCGACCAAGATCGTGAATTAACTGAGTTGGGCGTTGTTGAGGTAAAAGCAACGGCGAAAGCGTTTAAGAAGAAAGCTGAGACGTTAGATGCGGTGTTTGTCAGTCCCTATTTAAGAGCCCAACAGACAGCAAAAGTGTTTCTTGCGGAGTTAGATGCCTCGGTACACGTAGAAACGTGCCCTCTGGTGACGCCAGAAGGGCAGTCAAAAGATGTCGCTCAGTGGCTTGATTCCCAACCTTTTGAATCGATTTTAGTGGTGACGCATCAGCCTTTTGCCCACAGTTTTGTAGACTATTTAGCCGATCAGCCGCTGCCTATTCACTTTGCGATGACAACGGCAACCATGGCGTCTCTAGAAGGGTCGTTTTTTGCCGGCGCTTGTTGTCAGTTTCGATGGTGGTTAACACCTAGCTGATCCGCTATAAGAAATGTGATTGAACCAAAGAAATCAAAGGGGCGTACCTTTATGGGGAATGAGATTATTTACAAGCTTCCGCACACCGAGCTTTCCGGTGTCCAGTCTTTGCCCAAAAAGGCGTCTGATGTGAAGATTTTATCTTTGCACGGCTGGTTAGATAATGCGGCTAGCTTTGCTAATTTGTCTCCACACTTGTCAGAATATTCTCACGTGGCGTTGGACTTTGCGGGGCATGGTTTTTCTTTTCATCGTGCGCCGGGGAGTTTTTATCACTTGTGGGACTATGTTTTGGATATTGTGTCTATCCTTAATCAGTCTAAACAAAGTGTTTGGTTAATCGGTCACAGCATGGGAGGGGCCGTGGCGATGCTAGTGGCGGCTATTGCGCCTGATAAAGTGCGTGGCCTGGTTGTCTTAGATAATATGGGGCCGCTCACTGGGGAGCCGGTTGACCGTGTCGCTACGCTAAATCGAGCGGTGCAAAAAATGACCAAGCATCGTCTTGATCGTCAATGGCGGTATGCAACAAAAGACGCCATGGTGTCGGCACGTATGGCGGGGTTCACACAATTATCTCGACAAGCGTCTGCTCTTTTGGTGGAGCGTGGTGCTATGCAGTCAGAGGACAGTAGTTGGACATGGCGTCATGATAGTAAGTTAACCTTCCCTTCACCCTTTCGTATGGATGAGGCCAGTGTTGAGGCGTTCATTCAAGAAATTAAATGTCCTACGTTGGCTTTGGTGGCAAAACAGGGGATTTATGAAGAGAATCACGCTTTAGTAGAGGCGAGGGCCGCTCAGTTTCCATGGATCAAGTTGAAGTGGCTAGAAGGTAATCATCATTTTCATTTAGAACCGGAGAGCTGTCTTGCTGTCGCAGAAGAAATTCAGCAGTTCATTGATCAAAACTAATAAATAGATCTGGCAATAGGTCAGGCGATAGGACGGTAATATGAGTCAATTTCATCGTGTAGTGTGTCTGTCTTTTGCGTGTTTTTTGTTGACGTTTCACTCGGTGTCGTATGCCAGTGTGTTGACGATGCAGCCATATCGTGATGCCCAGCTGGTAAAAAGCTACTCTCAAACCGATCATTTGATGGAAGTGCCTTTGGGGAAAATCGGTCGATCAGGTCGTGGCTGGGAGCCTGAGTCTGTGATTCGTTTGCAAGGCGATTACTTTTCTATTCTCTATAAGATCAACCGCAATGCATTATTGCCTGATGTTTATGACCATTACCGTGAGCAGATGTTGTTAGCAGGTCGTAAAGTGGTGTTTGAGTGTGAAAGTCGCAGTTGCGGCAGCAGTAATGCTTGGGCAAACGATTTTTTTGGTGATTATTTGCTTTATGGCTCCGATCAAAGCCAGTACTTGCTGGTGGTTAAAGATCAGGAAGAAGCTTATCAAGTCCTGTATCTGAATCGTCGTGGCGCAGGGGATGTGATGGTCCGTCTTGATGAAATGTCAGCGTCACAGGGTAAGGACACAGAGTTTGAGATCGTTGCTCAAATGGACGTGAAGGACATCCCACGAATTCGACGCTTTATTAGCGATCTTCCATCTGATCAAAACGTCGTGGGGTTTGTCACCAGTCAGGCGACTCGTGCGCGTAGCGCTATTCAGTCAGGGGATCAGTGGATAAGCGCTCTGACGACGGGCCTTGGTCAACAGTTGAGTGAAAGAGTGCGTTTTATTAATTTAGCAGATCTGGGTCGAGAGTCCCTTGGCAAGGATCGTATTTCGTTTGTTTATGCTCAGCCGTAGGCGTTTTTTGTAAAGATGAAAAAGACTGTTGCACTGGTATTGGGAAGTGGTGCAGCCCGAGGACACGCTCATATTGGGGTGATACAAGCGCTTGAAGAGCGTGGTTACGATATTATCAGTGTGTCTGGGTGTTCCATTGGCGCCATTATTGGAGGCCTATTTGCCGCTGGAAAATTATCGGAATATCGTCAGTGGGCCGAATCGTTAGATCGCATGAGTGTGGTGCGTTTGCTGGATATGTCCTTGCTGAATGGCGGATACGTTAAAGGTGATCGTTTTTTTGAAAAAATCCAAAGTATGATTGGTGAACCAACAATTGAGTCTTTGCCAATTGCTTACACTGCTGTAGGAGCGGATTTACTCAATCAAAAAGAGTTTTGGTTTCAGCGAGGCGATTTAATCAGCGCCATGCGTGCTTCTTCTGCCATTCCTTCTCTTATTTCTCCTGTTGCTCTGAATGGCCGCATGTATGTGGATGGTGGTGTATTGAACCCTTTGCCAATAATTCCGTCTGTGCCAGCGGGTGCAGATTATATCGTGGCGGTGGATTTAAACGGGCCTGCTCAGATTGCTAATGTGGACCTGCCAGAGGAAGACTCTGAGGCGCCTGCTTGGTGGCAAAGTGCAAAAGGCTTTTTTATGAAAGAAGATAAAGACGCATTAGCGGAGAAGGTAGAGTATTCGCCTGAGTCCTGGGGGCGTCTGCAGACAATCAATATGATGTTTGAAACGATGCAGGAATCCTTAACACAGTACAAGCTGGCGGGTTATCCGCCTGACTTACTGATTTCAGTGCCTAAGAATATTTCAGGTTTCTATGAATTCTGGCGCACTAAAGAGCTGATTGAGTTTGGTTATGATGTTGCTTTGAAGGCAATAGATGGACTGGAATCGCCTTCCGCAGCGTATTATTCTTTTCCCAAAGGGCACCAGAAGTAGCCATATTGCTACTTTTGATGCTCTTTGCCGCTCTGTTAGCGATTTTTTGTCGTAGGAAGGTTAGCCGATAGGGTTAACGCCAAACTCTCTAAGTTGTTGACTTAATGAGATTAAAGGAAGGCCAATTAAGCTATTAGGGTCGTCTCCTGCCATTTTTTCAAATAAGCACACGCCCAACCCCTCGCATTTAAAACTCCCTGCACAATCCAGTGGTTTTTCTATTGCTACGTAGTGTCTAATTTCCTCGTCATTGAGTTGTCTAAAATAGACATGATATTCATTTAATGTGTAGGTGTTTTTCATTGTTTCTTGGTCTAGTACGCACAGCCCTGTTAGGAAAGTGACATGTTGACCACTAAATTTCTGAAGCTGTTTAATCGCGTTTTGTTCTGTGTGTGGTTTGCCTAGAATATGTGAATCAAGTACGGCAACTTGGTCAGAGGCAATGATAATGGCATCGTCTGTTTTGTGTGTTTGTCGTCTGATTTGATCAACGGCGTGTGCTTTTGCCAATGTTAAGCGTTTGACCAGTTCAATGGGAGTTTCATTGGGTAGGGCGCTTTCATCAATGTCTGGGGAAACACAGTCAAACGCCTGAAATAGTCGTGTCAGTAATGCTTTTCTGTAAGTCGAAGAAGAGCCTAGAATGATTTTTTTTGACATGATTTTTGCTCAATAAAATTAACAATGACTTGATTTTACGGAATTTTGCGGGGAATAGCTTAAAAGCGTGAAAAAAAGACTATTCTGAGCACTTAGACTTTGACATCAGGGTCCCTTGGCAATATTATTCCCCGCCATGTTGAATGATACGTTACCTAAATATTTTGACCCACGTAAATACGCTAGCCATGAGTCAGCGTTGGATGGGTGCTTGCCCCTTAATCAATTTAAGGAGCTCTGTGCTATATTAGCCTCTGATGAGGGTAATGCTTTTATTCATCTAGACTTTAGAGTTGATGAGGATAGGCGCTACATTGCTACTGGATCATTAACTGCCCAAGTACAGGTTGTTTGTCAACGTTGTATGGGGGCAGTGCCTTATGATCTGGCGTTAGATTTGTCGCTGGGATTTGTTTATGACGAAGACCATGCTAAAAATCTACCGAGCCATTACGATCCTGTTGTCATGACCGATGGTGAAGTAATTTTAGCAGATATGGTGGAGCAAGAGATTATTCTTGCCTTGCCAATTGTCGCTTATCACGAAGAAAGTGGTTGCAACCCAACAGCTGTAAAGTATGCCTCGTCTACCGATGACGCACCGGATGACGAAAAACCGAATCCATTTAGTATATTGGCCCAATTAAAGGCCAAGTAAAGTTAGGAGCTCCAAAAATGGCAGTACAAAAAAGTAAAGTAACTCGTTCACGTCGCGGTCAGCGTCGTTCTCACGATGCTTTGACAGGACCAACACTTTCTGTAGAGAAGACAACAGGTGAACTTCACCGCCGTCACCACATTTCTGCAGACGGTTTTTATCGTGGCCGTCAAGTGATCACCCCAAAAGGTGAGTAACTAAGATACCCATGATTAGGGTAGCTTTAGACGCTATGGGCGGGGACTTAGGTCCCCGCATTGCATTTGACGGTGCAGTAGAGATTTTATCTCGCCATCAAGACGTCATCATCACAGTTTACTATTCTCCTATTTCTGACTTGGTGCTCCCTTCCTATCATGAACGCTTATTTTTAGTGGCGTGTGATGATGTAGTGAGCGGTGATGAAGAGATTGTCCTGTCATTGTTTCGTCGTCGTAATAGCACGCTTTATCAGTCGCTTAGTGCCTTGTCTCAGAATACTGCTGAGGTGGTGGTTACTTTGGGTAATACTGGGGCAATGGTTGCGCTGGCGCGTCATATCCTTGGTGTGCTTAGGCCTAAGTTATACCCCGCTTTAATTCGTGAGTTATATTCGAACCCGTTGCGTTGTCTGGTAGATCTTGGTGCAAACGTACATTGTCCGCCTTCTATGCTTGTTGGTTTTGCTGAGCTTGGTGCATCTTATGTCGAAGCATTGGGTCGTGAAGCGCCGAAAGTAGGCTTGTTAAATGTGGGTGTAGAGAGTACAAAAGGCAGCGTGGTGATCAAAGAAACCGATCGCCTTCTATCGAGTGCGTTATGGCCGCCTTATTATGGCTATGCTGAGGGAACAGAATTATTTGAAGGGGATAAAAACGTCATTGTGTGTGATGGTATGGTTGGTAATGCGGTTTTGAAAGCGTCGGAAGGGTTGTTGTCTTTCTTAATGGGGCGTTTTAAAAGCAGTAGCACGGATAACTCTTTGTTTGAGGCTTTTTACCAAGATGAACGTAGACATGGTGCCTGTTTGGTCGGTGTGCGTGGCAACTTGGTAAAAGGCCATGGTTGCTCTGATTTCCCTGCTATGGTGGGAGCGATTGAGTACGGTATTGATATTGCGCGGGCAGATTTGTGTTCTGCTATTGAGGCGCGTCTTTGTAATAAGCCTTCAGGGCAAGATAGCGAGGAGATGAAATGAGCACCACATTAGCGTTTGTTTTTCCAGGTCAAGGTTCTCAGCAACTGGGGATGTTGGCAGATTTAGCTGAGAAACATACCATCATTGAACAAACTTTTGCGCAAGCGTCTAAAGTGCTGGGTTATGATTTATGGCACTTGGTTCAAAATGATGCTGACGGTTTAGGGCAAACAGATAAAACTCAACCCGCCTTGTTGACTGCCAGTGTCGCGCTTTGGCGTTTGTGGGAGCAGCAGGGTGGCGATAAGCCAGCTTATGTTGCTGGGCACAGCCTTGGTGAGTACTCTGCCTTAGTTTGTGCAGGTGTGATCACGTTCGAAGAGGCGGTTGCTTTGGTCAAGCTTCGTGGTGAATATATGCTGCAAGCCGTTCCTGCTGGTGAAGGTGCCATGGCGGCAATCATTGGTCTTGCTGATGAGAAAGTGGTTGCGGCTTGTGAGGCCGTATCTGGCGTAGTGAGTGCGGTAAATTTCAATTCACCAGGTCAGGTTGTGATTGCGGGTCATGTCGCCGCTGTTGAAGAGGCGATGGCGAACGCGAAAGAAGCCGGAGCAAAGCGCGCACTTCCGCTTCCGGTAAGCGTTCCTTCGCACTGCGAATTGATGATTCCTGCCGGTAAAAAGTTGGCTGAACAGCTGGATTCAATTCAATTTAACACGCCAACCTGTACCTTGATTCAAAATGTCAGTGCTCAGGCCGTATCCGATCCTGCCACGATTAAAGCTAACTTGGTGGCTCAGTTGAGTGAGCCTGTGTTATGGACTCAGTCGGTTGAATTGCTTTCCTCCCTAGGTGTGACAGCAACGTTAGAGTGCGGTCCTGGAAAAGTGCTAAGCGGTCTGAATAAACGTATCGTGAAAGGCCTATCAGCTTCCTCTTTAGGTGATTTGTCAGGATTTGAAGCAGCCTTGTCTGCGTAATCGTCCTGTATTGTTAGTGATGAAAAATGTTGGAGACAAACATGAGTCTTAAAGGAAAGGTGGCGTTAGTCACCGGCGCAACACGCGGTATTGGTAAAGCCATTGCAACAGCGTTAGTTGAGCAGGGCGCCACTGTGATTGGTACTGCAACCAGTGAGTCTGGTGCGCAGAGTATCAGTGAATACCTTGGTGAAAACGGTAAAGGCTGGGTGCTGGATGTCTCTTCCAGTGAGTCAGTGGACGCTGTGATCAAAGAAATTACGGCTGAGTTTGGTGCACCAACGGTATTAATCAATAACGCGGGCATTACGCGTGATAATTTAATGATGCGTATGAAGGCGGATGAGTGGGATCAGGTGATCAATACTAACTTGACGTCTGTTTTCCGTGTCACCAAAGCGTGTCTACGTGGTATGACCAAGGCTAAGTTTGGCCGTGTGATCAGCATTAGCTCAGTTGTTGGGTCTATGGGGAATGGCGGTCAGACCAACTATTCTGCGGCTAAAGCAGGCTTAGAAGGCTTCAGTCGTTCCTTGGCTGCTGAGATCGCGTCACGTGGTATTACGGTAAATTGTGTTGCCCCTGGTTTTATTGAGACAGATATGACGAAGGTATTGCCGGAAGAGCACAAGGCTAAATTGGTCGAAAAAGTGCCTTCTGCTCGCCTTGGTCAGCCTGAAGAAATCGCGGCTGCGGTCGCGTTTCTAGCGTCAAATGGCGCTGGATACATTACTGGTGAAACATTACATGTCAATGGCGGCATGTATATGTCGTAATTTGAGTTGAATTTTAGATTTAATTCAACGAAAATACGTCTCCGGTTCATGTTGAGAATCACGCCTTTTAGGTGATCGAATTTTTATAATATGCTCACACTGAGCTGTTAATAAGTAAAGTAGGAACTTCTAATGAGTAGCATTGAAGAACGCGTTAAGAAAATTGTTTGTGAACAACTAGGTGTTAAAGAAGAGGATGTTGTTGCATCTGCATCTTTCGTTGATGACCTGGGCGCAGATTCCCTAGACACAGTTGAGCTAGTAATGGCTTTGGAAGAGGAATTCGATACTGAAATTCCTGACGAAGAAGCTGAAAAAATCACTACCGTACAAGCAGCGAACGACTACATCAACGCTAACTTGTAAGATTTTAGTTTACTGAGTTTTCCGAAAAGCCGCTTGTATTATGTTACAGCGGCTTTTCTTATTTAACGGCTCTTGAGAGTTTGGGCGAATTGCTGGAGAAATCGTATGTCTCGTCGTCGGGTTGTAGTCACAGGAATGGGAATGGTGACACCCCTAGGCAATAATGTGAAAGATACCTGGGATAACATTTTGGAAGGAAAAAGTGGTGTGTCAGAAATCACTTCCTTTGATGCTAGCCAGTTTTCAACACGTTTTGCCGCACAGGTCGATGGTTTTGATGCCACTCCATATATGAGTGTCAAGGAAGCACGAAAAATGGATCTTTTTATCCAATATGGTATCGCAGCAGCGGTGCAGGCGTTGGATGATGCTAACCTTAATGCAGATACAGCAGACTTAAGTCGTGTTGGTTGTGCGATAGGTTCGGGCATTGGTGGTTTGCCAATGATCGAGAAAAATCTAGAGCTACTGAACGAGTCCGGCCCTAAACGTATTTCTCCTTTCTTTGTGCCTGGCGCGATCATTAATATGATTTCAGGGCATGTGGCCATTCGCTTTGGCTTTAAAGGGCCGAACATCTCCATTGTGACGGCATGCACAACAGGCACTCACAATATCGGCATGGCCGGTCGAATGATTGCTTACGGTGATGCAGATGTCATGATTGCAGGGGGGGCTGAAATGGCCATCACCCCATTAGGCATTGGTGGCTTTGGTGCAGCGCGTGCCTTGTCTACTCGCAATGACGATTATAAAACGGCTAGCCGCCCATGGGATAAGAACCGTGATGGTTTTGTGATGGGGGACGGTGCTGGCATTCTGGTGCTTGAAGAGTATGAACACGCTGTCGCCAGAGGGGCAACGATTTATGCTGAGCTGGCAGGGTTTGGTATGAGTGATGATGCTTACCATATGACTGCGCCATCAGAAGGGGGAGAAGGTGCGATGTTAGCGATGCGTGCTGCGCTAAATGACGCCAAGCTTGCGCCTTCAACCGTCGATTATATCAATGCTCATGGCACCTCTACCCCAGCTGGAGATTTGGCAGAAACTCAAGCTGTGAATGCGCTGATGGGTGAAGATGCATCAGACGTCGCGATCAGTTCGACCAAGTCAATGATTGGTCATCTATTAGGGGCTTCAGGGGCGGTTGAGTCCATTTTCTCAATTTTAGCGATTCGAGATCAGGTGGCGCCACCTACCATTAATCTTGAAGAGCCAAGTGACGGTTGTGATTTAAATTATGTTCCTATCACCCCTCAGAAACGCAAAATTGATGTTGTGTTAAACAACTCTTTTGGTTTTGGTGGGACAAATGGCACCTTGGTTTTCAAGAAAATATCGTAACGGTACTGGGCGGAATGCCTCCCGCCCATTCATTTTCCGTGTTAGTGAATGGCTTGTGGTAATTCACGTAATGCCGTTAGTTCTGTTGTGATGTTGTAGGGTTGGTTTTGGCTGTCGAGTTCGTATAATCGTTCTTCAAATTGCTGATAAAGTGCAATTTCTTCATCGCCAAGAAAATGCAGGCATTCTCCGCCAACAAACCACAACAGTTCACGTTTGATTAATGGTACAAGATTGGCGTAGCAGCGTATAAAGCGCGACAAAAGGTCTTGTGCGTCGAATGTGTAATTATGATCGTTTTCTTGAATGTGTTTAATCAAACTGTCCCATTTCTCCAAGAAGTCGAGTTCTTCTTCCGCAAGATCGGTTTGGTCAAAAGGTGCGTGTTCTGTCATTCGGCTGCGCAAGTCAGCAAATGCGTCAAGTATGTATTGTGTGCGTGATTCCACGTAAAACCCTATTCAAGTTAGTCACTATTAAGTCGGCAGTGCCGTTCGAGAATTTTAATTATGACATATGCAATCGAAATTAGAGACCTTAAAAAACGCTACGATGGTGGTTTTGAGGCATTAAAAGGTGTGGATTTATGTGTAGAGAAAGGGGACTTCTTTGCGCTTTTAGGGCCAAATGGCGCAGGTAAATCCACGACTATTGGGATCTTATGCTCCCTAGTGAATAAATCGTCTGGTCAAGTGTCCATCTTTGGTACTGATATTGATCAAGATTTTGCTAAGGCCAAAAAACACCTTGGTGTGGTGCCACAGGAGTTTAATTTTAACGTATTTGAAACGGTATTTAATGTCGTGGTGACGCAGGCGGGCTTTTATGGCATCAGCCGTTCTGTAGCCGAAGCGCGAGCGGAAAAGTATTTAAAGCAGCTTGGCCTCTGGTCTAAAAAAGACGCTCAATCACGTATGTTGTCGGGTGGGATGAAACGACGATTAATGATTGCTCGAGCCTTGATTCATGAACCAGATGTGTTGATTTTGGATGAGCCGACGGCTGGTGTAGACATTGAACTAAGACGTTCCATGTGGGAATTCATTAAAAAGCTCAATGAGCAGGGTACAACGATTATCTTAACCACGCATTATCTTGAAGAGGCAGAACAGCTTTGCCGCAATATTGCGATTATTAGTGCCGGCGAAATCGTTGAAAACACCAGCGTTAAAGCCTTGTTAAAAACATTAAATCAAGAGACCTTCATTTTAGACTTAGATAACCCTGTGCCTACTGATTGGTCGATTGAAGGGTTTAATGTCTCGATTGGTCAAGATGGTGCCTCGTTAGAAGTGGATGTCATGAAAGGCCAGTCCATTAATCTGGTGTTTCGAGCTTTGGATGCGATGTCGATTAACGTGGTGAGTATGCGTAATAAGTCCAATCGACTCGAAGAGTTGTTCGTTAAATTAATCAAGGGCTAAAAAATGAAAAACTCAGAAATCTGGATTGCCTTTTATACGATTTTGGTACGTGAAATTCGTCGTTACACACGTATTTGGCCGCAAACCTTGTTACCCCCTGCGATTACTATGACGCTGTACTTTGCCATCTTTGGAAATCTGATTGGGGAACGTATTGGGGAAATGGGGGGCTTCAGCTACATGCAATACATCGTCCCTGGTTTGATTATGATGTCGGTGATTACCAACTCTTACTCCAATGTGTCGTCATCATTTTTTTCGGCAAAGTTTCAGCACAGTGTGCAGGAGTTATTGGTATCGCCAACGCCAAATTGGGTGATCTTGCTCGGTTATACTCTGGGCGGTGTATCTCGTGGGTTGTGTGTCGGTTTAACGGTGACTTTGCTGTCGTTATTTTTTACGCACATGGCGCTAGAAAGTTTGTTTTTGACGATCATTGTTGTGTGTCTGACGTCGGTGATGTTCGCGCTTGGTGGTTTTGTGAACGCAATTTACGCGCGCAGTTTTGACGATGTGTCCATTGTACCTACCTTTATTTTGACGCCACTGACGTATCTTGGTGGTGTGTTTTATTCAATTGATTTACTGCCAGATTTTTGGCAATCCGTTTCCATGTTGAACCCCGTTTTATACATGGTAAATGCGTTTCGATATGGCGTTTTGGGTGTGTCGGACATCAATGTTTATTGGGCATTGGTGATCGTTTGTGTCTTTATTGTGGTGTTATTCAGTTTTAGTTTGCGCTTGTTGAATCAAGGCAAAGGTATTAGAAGTTAAGGAAGGTTACATGGGATTTTTACCCTTAGGTCAGCAAACAGATTATGTTTCTGAGTACGATGCAGGGCTGCTTTACCCCATTGCACGAGTCGATAAATGGTCCGAAATGGGCATTGCGTCAGAGCGTTTGCCTTTTTACGGTGAGGATATTTGGAATGCCTATGAACTCTCCTGGCTAAATGTAAAAGGTAAGCCGATTGTTGCGATTGCTGAGTTTCGTTTGCCGTGCGATTCCCCCAATATTATTGAGTCCAAATCGTTTAAGTTGTATCTGAATTCACTCAATCAAATGCGCTATGAGTCAGCTGAAGAAGTGCAAGCTTTGCTTGAGAAGGACCTTTCTGATGCCGCGGGTGCGCCGGTGACGGTAGTGCTTCGCGATGTTGATGCTATGGAAGCCTTGGTGGTTTTGACGCCCGATTATTGTATTGACGATTTGGATGTGAGTATTACAGACTATCATCCTAATGAGGCGCTGCTTGGGGTCGAAGCCGACGCTGGTGAGGTGGAAGAGCGTCTAGTGAGTCATCTCTTGAAGTCGAATTGTCCCGTGACGAATCAACCCGATTGGGGGTCTGTCATTATTGAATACAAGGGAGCCAAAATAGCGCATGAAAGCCTATTAAAATACCTTGTGTCTTTTCGAGAGCATACAGATTTTCATGAGCAATGCGTTGAGCGGATTTTTATCGATATCATGCGTCGTTGTCAGCCTAAGAGTTTGACTGTTTATGCCCGCTATGTCCGCAGGGGCGGACTGGATATCAACCCTTACCGTTCATCTGAGCCAGTCACTTTGAGTAATGACCGGTTAACGCGCCAGTAAGTCATTTCAAAAGCATCAAAAAAGGGAGTTAGTGTTGTGCTAACTCCCTTTTTTGGTTGTGAGACTTGCTTAGGTTAGTGATAAACGTTTGTTTAACCTAAAATTTGTTCAGCATGCGCTTTTGTTTTTACCTTGCTAATAATGTCGCTGATCATGCCTTCTTCATCGATGATAAAGGTTGTTCTTACTGTACCCATGGACTCACGTCCCATGAACTTTTTAAGCTGCCAAGTGCCGTACAGCTCATGAACGGTTTTGTCTGTGTCAGCAATCAAAGGAAAAGGGAGGTCGTATTTGGCGATGAAGTTCTGATGTTTTTTCTCGGTGTCGGTACTGATGCCCAGTACAACAAAACCTTGATCAAGCAGGGTTTGATAATGATCACGCAGGTCGCAAGCTTGGGCAGTACAGCCTGGCGTTGAGTCTCTTGGGTAAAAATATAAGACCACTTTTTTACCTTTAAATTGGCTTAGCGTGATCGTGTCGCCGTTTTGGTCTTTTGCACTAAAGTCGGGTGCGGCTTGTCCAATTTCAATGGTCATAAGATGTCTCTCTATTAAATGTGTTGGTATAGCCACAAGTAAAATGTGTCTATACATAGGGTATTAAGTCATGACTGGTACGCAAGCTTAACAATAGAGAGGTTAAAAATCCTGCAAAAAGTTCAGCCTATGAATTTACTCCGGCTTTACGCGGCGTAATTATTGTGAAACAACAGCCTGAGCGGTACTATAAGCGCGCTTTTAATTTATCATTCCACCAGCAGTCGTATAAGTGGCAGCGTCTGTTTTGTCTGCTTGTGGTGAAAAGTACCTGTTAGGGTGAAAAAGCACATGCGATGGATTTTTATTCTTGCCAAGTGGGCGCACAAGCTAGCTTGATGTGTATGAATAAAGAGTTTGTTTACTTTTGCCCCTTTTATCTGAGCAGCCTTATTTTCGCTGTTCATCAAGTTATGATTGATGCCGGAGAGTTACTAGTATGAAAAAAGTGTCTTTACAAATAGTGGGCGTGGGTTCCATTGCCTTCATGCTGTCTGGCTGCAGTCTTTTTTTTACCGATTCAGCCAATGAGTATCAAACAGAGCGTTCAACCGGTTCTACGCTTGAGGTGCCAGAAGGCTCCTTGACGATCAAGGATGCGTTGGTGATTCCTAACGAGCAGAAAATTGCGGATTTAGAAGCGACCAATACCTTTGTGACCCCAAGAGCGCCGTTTACCTTCTACCCAATGGTGCAAGTGGGTGTCAGTGAGACAGATAATGCCATGGTCTTGACCGTACCGGCGAATATGACGCAATCCAAGCGTATTGTGTCTGACTTTTTGACGGCTTTGCACGGTGCTGGATCAGCAATTGCGACAGAAACAGACAATACAATTGTGACGATCCCATTTGATTTTCATCCACAAGGTTGGTGGGCGAATCTATGGAGCGACATCACACGCCTTTACCCGAAAAAGACCGCGTTTAACTTTGCGTTCTCTGAGGTTGAAGGAGAGCCTAATAAAACCCTCGTGACGATTCAATACCGTGATGAGCAAGAAGCGATGGAGCCAACCGCTTGGGAAAGCCCGACTGAGAATACAGACGCTTATGGTGTTGCTGTGCGTCTCTGGGGAACGACGGGGAGACAGCTGAATCAGTCTTCGGCGTATTTATCTAATCGCGGAGAAATGGCTGCATTCCCTATTTGGGTAGACCACCAAGGGCAGTTTGCTGTTCGCCTTGGTAACCAATTGACGCCAGATGCTGTTGAGTCTGCTTTGCTGGACAAAGGCTTTTACCTAATGCCAGGGGAGGCGTCGTTAATTGCCCCTGTGCCTTCCGATGAAGTGGAGCGTGTGGGTGATGTCATTAGCCTAGATGTTCCCACTGGCAATGGTGAGTCAATGAAGTTATTCAATGTACGTCGTCGTAATCTTGATGATGTGAATTGGGATAAACGCGAATATCCATATGAAATTTTGCAACAAAAAGCGGGCGATTTTCTAGTGATCGATGTGTCAGCGACGGATTATCCCGAGCTTACGTCGTTCCATTTGACGCAACGCTTTGTAAATAAAGAAGATTAACCCCCACACAAGCAAACTGGAGACCCTCCAATGGAAAAACGACAAGAGCTGTATGCAGGTAAAGCAAAATCTGTCTTTCGTACAGATGATCCTGACAAAATGGTGCTCATGTTTCGTGATGATACCTCAGCCTTTGATGGCAAACGAATCGAGCAACTTGACCGCAAAGGCATGGTAAATAACAAATTCAACGCGTTTATCATGACGAAGCTGCAAGAGGCGGGTATTCCAACGCACTTTGAGGCGTTGTTGAGCGACAACGAATCCTTGGTGAAAAACCTTGATATGATGCCTGTTGAGTGCGTTGTTCGAAATGTTGCAGCGGGAAGCTTGTGTCGTCGTTTAGGTGTTGAAGAGGGCATTACTTTGACGCCACCTACATTTGAATTGTTTTTGAAAAACGATGCCCTTGGTGATCCTATGATCAACGAGTCACATGTAGAGTCGTTTGGTTGGGCTAAAGCGGATGATTTAGCAAAAGCCAAAGCGCTGACGTATAAAGTAAATGATGTACTAAAAGCGATTTTTGCCGAAGGTGGCATGATTCTGGTTGATTACAAACTGGAATTTGGCCTATATAAAGGTGAAGTATTGTTAGGGGATGAGTTTTCTCCAGACGGTTGCCGTTTGTGGGATGCTCAAACCAAAGAAAAATTAGACAAAGACCGTTTCCGCCAAGGTTTGGGTGGCGTAATCGAAGCGTACGAAGATGTAGGTCGTCGTATAGGTATCGATTTCGACGCATAAGCGGATAGGCGGCTAAGCATGTCACGATAGGTGAGTGATCTTCTATCGTGACATTTTGCCATTAAGACGCTTTTCATCAAGCAAGGACACACATTGATTAATCTCCTCCCTGTTGCGATTGGCTTACGCTACGCACGCGCCAAACGCTCTAATCACTTTATTTCATTTATCAGTTTTTCTTCTATTACTGGCCTTGCCCTTGGCGTCATGGTGCTGATCACCGTTTTGTCAGTGATGAATGGCTTTGACCGTGAGCTGCGTGAACGCATTTTAGGTATGGTTCCCCATGCTACTTTATGGGGTAGCCCGGTGTTAGTGGATTGGCGGGGTACCGCTGATCGAGTGGAAAACATGCCCGATGTGATTGGGGTTGCGCCACATATTCAAGCTCAAGTCATGTTTCAGTCCGGTGCCAGTGTGCATGGTGCTATTTTGAATGGTATTAACCCTGAGATGGAGAAGAAAGTCTCCATTATTGATGAAAACATGGCATCAGGTTCACTGGATGCATTAAATGATACCCGTTTCGGAATTGTGTTAGGTGCTCAATTGGCCAAGATGCTGAGGGTTGAAATGGGTGATAAAGTGACGGCGATCTTGCCTAAAGCGAATGTGTCTATTGCAGGTGTTGCGCCTGTTTTAAAGCGTTTTACTGTTGTGGGTACGTTTGAGGTAGGGGCTGAGTTAGATAGCGGTTTGGCCTATATAAACATTACGGACGCCGCGAAACTGAAGCGTTATGATGAAGATAGCGTGGAAGCGTTGCGTATCTCGTTTGATGATTTATTTGTTGCACCCATCCGTATTTGGGAGATAGCACGTGCTATCCCGGGTCAAAATAGGGTCAGCGATTGGACAAGAACTCACGGTAGCTTGTTTCAGGCGATTAAAATGGAAAAAACCATGATTGGTTTGTTGTTATTGCTGATCGTTGCTGTAGCGGCATTCAATATTGTGTCTACGTTAGTGATGGTGGTAACAGACAAGCGTAATGACATTGCCATTCTTAGAACCATGGGGTTAACCTCTGGTCAAGTTATGTGGGTATTTATTGTGCAGGGAATCTTTATCGGCATGTTAGGCACTTTAATAGGTGTTGTGCTCGGTGTTGCGCTGGCGTTAAATGTGAGTGATATCATCGCTGGATTGCAGTCTTTGCTTAATGTGGAATTCCTCAGTGCAGATGTGTACTTCATAAACTACTTACCTTCAGAGCTGCAATGGTCTGATGTGAAAATTATTGTGTCCTCTGCCTTTATTATGACGGTGTTGGCCACTATTTATCCGGCGTGGCGAGCATCTAAGGTCGAACCAGCAGAGGCATTACGTTATGAGTGAGGGCTTAGTATTAGAGTGCCAAGCATTATCGAAACAGTATCAAGACGGTAAGCAAACCGTTGATGTGTTTCATTCTATTGATTTTGGTCTTTATAAAGGAACGGCTTGTGCCATTGTGGGAGCATCTGGCTCAGGTAAAACCACATTGTTGAATTTATTGGCAGGGCTGGATTTGTCTACGTCTGGTGATGTTAAGTTGGCGCAGGTTTCGTGGGCCAATATAAGCGATGCGAAACGGGCCAAAATGCGCAACAAAGAAATGGGCTTTGTGTATCAGTTCCATCACTTGTTGCCAGAGTTCTCCGCATTGGAAAATGTGTTAATGCCGATGTGGATTGCTGGCGTTGACAAAAAAGAAGCCAAAAAACAGGGTGAAGCGCTTCTTACTCAGGTAGGGCTTGGTGATCGCTATCATCACAAGCCTTCTCAACTTTCTGGCGGTGAAAGGCAGCGTGTTGCTATTGCGCGAGCCCTAGCGAATCGACCCGCTTGCGTATTGATGGATGAACCAACGGGGAATTTGGACGAAAAAACCTCGTTAGACATTCAAAATCTTATTAATGAATTAAAAGCGACCTATGACATGGCATTTTTAATTGTCACCCATGATGAGAAGATGCTTGGCTGGATGGATTCAGCGTACCGCTTGTCGCAAGGTGCGCTTACTCAGTTGAAATAATTGGGTGAGATTGTGTGTTGGTGGTTGCTTACTAATAGAACGAATAAGTCTTACCGATGGCGGTTGCGATGCTTTCGTTCTTGCCACCGCTTTATGACCTGAACACGCCATGAAATGCTGATAACAATGAAGCCAATTGCGCCAAAAACCAATCCGCTTACGATCGAGCCTGCATAAAGGGGTGGCCAAATGTGTTCCATTTTGTCCCATATCCATTCAACGGACAGCTGAAACTCTTTCTGGCTCTGGTAGTCGAGTATCAAAGCGCCTACTTTATAGTTGAAGTAAAATACAAAGGGCATAGTAAGGGGGTTGGTAATCCATACAAGGGCAATAGACAAAGGAATGTTTGCTCTTAGTGGAATTGCAAGTAAAGCCGCAGCCAACATTTGAAAAGGCATCGGAATGAACGCCCAAAAAATGCCATTGAAAAACGCACGAGCAACGGATTTACGATTTAGATGCCATAAATTTGCTTCGTATATCTGAGCGCCAAGTAGATTAAGGGCTTTGCTTTGTTTTAGTTTTTCAGGATTGGGTATGAATCCTTTAAGATAATTCTTCGGCATAATCAGGTAAAAATAATATAGCAACTTAAGACAAGGAGGTCTTATGTTACTAAGTAGCTTATCCATATTGATGGGCGCCATTATGGTGCCGAGTGACTATTTATGGGTGTATTCTACTTACATCATAATGGTGTGTCTCTACCTAATATGGTCAAAGCGTCTATTCGTACTGTTTTTAACATTTCTCTCCTTTATTTGTGTAACGTTTAGTGAGTACAGTGATTTTTCATTGACTGGTTTGAAAAAAGGTGAATTTGTTTGGGTGGATTTCCAAGAGAAAACCGTCTTTTATCCGCACCTTGATGCTGCCTCGTCTGTGCCACCTTTTATTTCCCCCCATGTTCGTGTTGTGCTTTTTAGTCCAGACGGGGAGCGTTTCCGTTACTCTACGGTGCGCCTTGAGTTTTCATCTGAACCGCCGAGTATTTCTAACGCCAAAAGTCACCTATATCACGCCGAGTTGACTTCTATTTTGCATCAGAGCAAAACTGGCAGCTGGTGGCAAAAGCAGCTTTATGCTTCGCGGCATCAAGCGGAATTGACGCTTAAGTTAATCAATCCGGATGCCAATTTTTGGGCTGAAATGCGTGTTTTAACTTCTTCTGACGAGACAGTCCGGTCGCGGCTGCTCCTTACATTAGAGAGTGCCTTGTCGGATCATGACTCTTGGCGATTTTCGAAGGCGTTATTATGGGGTGAAGACGATTTATGGAGTGAGCGTGATACTTGGGTCATTCGTACGCTTGGCCTTGCGCATTTGTTTGTTGTATCGGGTTTGCACACAGGTTTTATGTTCGTGATTGGCCGTATCGTGAGCCGAGCGGTTTGGTGGGCTTTACCTCAGCGATGGGTGCTATCGGGCGTGACACGATGGCAGTGTGATGCGGTTGTGATTATCCCTTTGTTGTTGGTCTACGCTTATCTCACGCAATGGGGGGAGCCCGTTGTTAGAGCGGGGATTATGTTGAGTGTCTATTTGCTTGCTCGTGCGATGGCGCTGCGGGTGTTGCCACACCACATTATTACCTTTGCGCTCTGGTTGGTCTTGCTGGTGGACCCTCGTACGATTATGCAGCCAGGTCTATGGTTGTCTTTTAGTATGGTGTATCTGCTTATTGGCTACTGCCAAACCTCGACACGGTTGTCTCGTCTTTTCATGGTGCAGGTCATGTTAAGTACGGCATCCATGGTGCTGATATTAGGGTGGCAAGAAGCCATCTCAAGCCTCTCTATTTTTGTGAATATCTTGCTGATCCCCTTTGCTGCGTTCGTTTGGTTTCCCTTCGGACTCTTGTCGTGTATGGAGGTTATGCTTTTATCGAGCGATTATGTTTATACCTGCTTAGACTGGCTACTTAGCTATGTTTTGCAGGGGCTTGAGTGGATTGCCTTTGAATGGTTATTGCTTTTTTATGACGTTTTTTACTCTACTTTGCCGCGATGGTTATTGTTATTTTTGGTGTTGTTCTGGGTGTACCAAAGTCCGTTAAAACGTGGGATGTTGAGTGCGGTTTTTATTTGGTGGGTGGTGTTTTCTAGTGCACTCTTTCAGGGTCGTCAGGCGGATTACCAGCTTACCAATAGAGGGAATCAATTATTGCTGATGCAAGGTCAAAATACCCTGATAAATAATGCCTGGGTAGAGGAAGACTTTTCTCGTCTGATGTTGTCGCAGTATATGCCGGCGGTTATCAGCAAAGAGAGCGTCAAAGCCACCGAGGGAAAAGGGTTAATGATGTCGTCTTATCCTTTTGATGCCCTTTCGCCAAAATGGCTGTTACTCAATAATGTGACCTGGCTGGTTTTAAGAAGAGAGGAGTCGCCTGAGGTCATGGCGATGTTAGAGGCTTTGGATGTCCAGTGGGTCATTATTCCAGAATCTGAAACCTTATCGTTTTATCTTTATAACGGACAAATTTCATTGCGTCATTCGTCCTGTCTTTATGCTTTTTTTCTCTTTAAATCTGACACTTGCAAACGTGTTGAAATGTTAGAGAGTGTGTTAAATTAGCAACAAAATTAGATTGGAGTGCGTTGTGTTAGCTTTTATTCAAACGGGTGGTTTTTTCATGTGGCCCTTGTTGGCCTGTTCCATTTTAACGTTGGCCATCATCCTTGAGCGCTTTTGGACACTACGCAAATCCGTTGTTGCCCCTAGTGGCTTGTTAACCGATGTCATGACGCGCCTAAGGGACGATCGCATGACGCTAGACTACATTCGCTCCATGCAATCTAAAACCGGCCTTTCATCGATTTTTGCTGCTGGGCTACTGAATTCAAAACACGGCCGCGCACCCATGAAAGAGAGTGTTCAAGAGGCGGCAGGTCATGTGATTCATGAGTTGGAACGTTTTATGAATACGTTGGGTACCATTGCCGCGATTTCTCCTTTGCTTGGTTTGTTGGGCACGGTAGTCGGTATGATTAAGGTGTTTGCTGTGCTGATGGAAAATGGCGCTGGCAATACCGCCTTGTTGGCAGGCGGTATTTCAGAAGCGTTATTAACCACTGCGGCGGGGCTCGGTGTGGCCATTCCAGCCTTGATTTTTCATCGTTTTTTCAGCCGTCGTATCGATGTATTGGTTGTGTCTATGGAGCAGCAATCTACGAAACTTGTGGATGCGCTTCATGGTGATCGTGATAAGACAGGAGCGGCAAAGTGAAATTTCGACGTCAAAAAATAGATGACGTTCATATTAACCTTACGCCATTAATCGACGTTGTTTTCTTGTTGTTGATCTTTTTTATGGTCAGTACCACATTTAATCAAAGTACCGAGTTAACCATTGATTTGCCAACGGCGATGTCCAACGCCCCTAGTTCAGACAAGAATCAAAATGTGGAATTAGTGATTACCGCAGACGGCCAATATGTGATCAATGGCCAAACTCTCATTAATGAAAAAGTCAGTACGTTGATTCAGGGGTTAACTGAAACCATGCAAGGCGATATGACACGACCTCTTATTATCACGGCGGACGCAAAATCCTCTTATGATATGGTGTTGCGCGTATACGATGCAGCAGCGACTTTAGGCATTACCAAGCTAGCTCATACCGCACAGAAAGCGTCATCGCAGTGAATATAGAATCATTGTTTACGCGCTCTTGGTACTCTCCCTCTGGTTGGACACAAGTGTTTCGCCCTTTGCAGCCTTGGGTGCGTCGCGTTGTGACGAATAAGCGCCATCAGTTCTTGGCGCATCCTGAGCAGTCTTATAGAGCGCCGGTGCCCGTGGTCGTAGTGGGTAATATCAGTGTCGGCGGAACGGGTAAATCTCCGATGGTGGTTGCCTTATGTCAGTTGCTTATTGCTCATGGATATCGACCCGGCATTGTGTCCCGTGGTCACGGTGCGAATATCACCACACCCACCTACGTGACGGAAAACAGTTTGCCGAGCGAGGTTGGGGATGAGCCGGTGATGTTAGCGCGTCGTACCGGGTGCCCCTTGGTGGTGTTTGCTAAGCGGGTAGAGGCGGTTAAATATCTGTTAGCAGCCAGTGATGTCAATGTGGTGATCTGTGATGATGGAATGCAGCACTATGCATTGAACCGAGACATTGAGATTGCCATGTTGGATGCCAAGCGTGGTGTGGGTAATGGTCAGCTCCTCCCTGTGGGACCATTACGGGAGCCGGTAGAGCGTTTGTCGGACGTAGATTTTGTTGTCAGTGTCGGTCATTCGATGACGCCAGCACTGGAGAGCATGGCAGTGGCGGTCAAGTTAGCCACCTTAATGCCTACCCGCTTGATGTCATTAGACGGTGAACGACAGCTTGCTCTAAAAGAAGCGTTTATCCAGCAACCCAAGTGGCATATTATGGCGGGTATCGGTAACCCAGAACGTTTTATGGATACCCTAGAGGGTCTTGGTTTATCGCGAGAGCAATCAAGTCATCGCTGGTTTGCTGACCATCATCAGTTTGTTGAAGCCGATGTGCCCGACCATGGCGCGGTTATTATGACAGAAAAAGATGCGGTAAAATGTCAGTCTTTAGCCTTGGTTAATAAAGATATATGGTATTTATCGATATCATTGGTGTTGCCAGAAACAGTAGAAAATGCCTTTTTAGAGAGGCTTTCTGGGGTGCAGAAAACGTGTGAAAATAGCAAGCTGCGATAGGGTTTTGTGGCACCCAATTCAGTGTTAGAACGACTTAACTTTTTATAATGGATTTTTATCATGAACAAAACTTTATTAGATATTCTTGTGTGTCCTGTTACCAAAGCGCCATTGACGTTAAGTCAAGATGGCACGGAGTTGATCAGTAAAATGGGCGGGATGGCGTACCCTGTGCGTGATGGCATTCCCGTTTTATTGGAAACGGAAGCGCGAACATTAACCACGGATGAACGTTTAGAGTCCGGTTCTGCCAAGTAATGGTCTCGCCTTGCCCTGATATCAATATGGTCACGTTTGATGCTGACTTGTCAATTGAGCGTCATGTGTCGCTGTTGCCGTACAACACCTTTCGTTTTGATTATTGTGCAGAATATTTTGCCGTCGCTGACTCTGTTTCTTGTTTGTCAGCGTTATTGAAATGGGCGAAAAAGCATCATCATCCAGTCACCATGTTGGGAGGAGGGAGTAATTTACTGCTGACCAACGATATTCTTGGTCTGGTGATTATTAATAAGTTGTCTGGTATGCAAGCCACGGTGGAAAGTGATAATACCGTGACACTGGCGATATCAGCCGGCGAGCGTTGGCATGCTGTGGTGGCGTATGCCGTTGAGCATCGATGGTACGGTATTGAGAATTTAGCCTTGATTCCAGGCACGGCCGGTGCTGCCCCCGTTCAAAACATCGGTGCCTATGGGGTTGAAATTAAAGACGTTTTAAAGCGTGTTCAAGTGATAGACGTGCAAAACAGTACCTTGCATTGGTTGGAGGCGGGCGAATGTGGTTTTTCGTACCGAGACAGTTTTTTTAAGCAGCACTGGAAAGCGCATTATTTTATTGTGTCGATTGAGCTGACATTACGAAAAGAGCCTGCTTTGACATTGCATTATGGTGGGCTATCAGCGCAATTAGAGGAAACGCCAACGCTGAAGTCTGTGTTTGATCTTGTTTGCAAGGTGCGACGCGAGAAGTTGCCCGATCCAGATATTATCGCTAATGCCGGCAGTTTTTTTAAGAACCCAGTGGTGGATGTCTCAGAGCACGCAAGGTTAAAACGCCAATTTCCAAACTTAGTTTCTTTTCCGTTCCAGGCGGGATATAAACTGGCGGCAGGCTGGTTAATTGATCAGGCTGGTTGGAAAGGTAAGTGTCATCGAGGGGTGGGCGTATACAGTAAGCAAGCGTTGGTGTTAATTAATCAAGACGAGAAACAAGCCGATGCTTTGCTTGAGCTAGAGGCGCTGATTCAGCATTCTGTGCAGAGTAAATACGGTGTTAGGTTGGAGCGTGAGCCGGTGAGATTACCTGCTGCGGAAGTATGTTGAAAATAGGTGTTCTTGATTCCGGTGCAGGTGGTTTAACCATTTTAAATCGTATTCATCATGCCTTGCCTTGTCTTGATCTATTGTATTTAGCCGATGAGCAGTTTGCCCCCTATGGGGATAAAACCGTGGAGCAGTTGCAGTCCCGTTTACTTGCTATGGGGCGCTTTTTCGAGGAAGAGCAGGTTGCTGCCATTGTGGTCGCCTGCAATACCGCCACCGTGGTTGCCATTGATGCGCTACGATCGGTGACAAGGTTGCCAGTCATCGGCGTCGAGCCAGCGGTCAAACCTGCGTGCCGAATCAGCAAACGGCGCAAAGTTGCTGTGTTGGCCACGCCTGTCACAGCGAAAAGTGCTCGTCTCAATAAGTTGATTGACTTGTGGAAAGCCGACAGTGAGGTGGTGATTTTATCCAGTGCTACCTTGGCGTTTGACATTGATGCTTGGCCAAAGTCTAAGTCTCGTATTGTCAGTACCATTCATTGTTTGTCACAAGAGATGAAAGCAAAGCACATTGACACGCTTGTGCTGGCTTGCACGCATTACCCCTTAGTGAAATCCATTTTTGAGCAGGCGTTGGGCATGGATTGCGATATTATTGAGCCCAGTGAAGGGGTGACGTCTCAGCTTATAAGGCGCTTAACGTCGGCTTATCCCCTTGAAATGCATCAAATAACGACAGAGTTACAGCGGCTTCCTTCGGGTGCCATTGAATTGTGCAGCTCAAAGAACATAGACAGCATGTCTCGCTTACGCGCTTGGGTAACGGATCAAGATGCGATCTGTGGTACTCGTCAAGTGGCTCTCTCATGCCTCGTTGGTGAAACAGCGAAACACTGATATCTGTATTTTGCATTTCTTTTCCTTATAGTTATTACTCTTATAGACAGACTTGGCTTTCTGGTTCACACTTTCTGTCATCCTGATCAAAACATCCTGATCAAAACATCCTGATCAAAACATCGTGATCATACAATAATAAAAAAGGGCTTAAATTATGACATCATCAGCAGTTATTAGTGGTGTAGGGTTGTGGACGCCACAGTACCAAATTAGCAACGAAGAGTTAGTGGACAGTTACAATGCTTGGGCAGAGCGGTTTAATCAAAATAATGCCTCTGCCATTGAGCGAGGCGAAGTGACGGCAAAGCCTTTGTCCAGTGCGTCTTTTATTGAAAAAGCATCGGGTATCAAGAGTCGCTATGTCTATTCAAAAGAGGGCGTGCTTGATATTGACCGTATGCGTCCTTCACTGGACGTTCGCGATGATGATCAGGTTTCTCATCAAGCTGAAATGGCCATTGCTGCCGCACAAAAGGCACTTCAAGCAGCCAATAAGTCAGCAAAAGATATTGATATGGTGATTGTTTCGTGTGCTTATACGCAACGCTCTTACCCTGCGGTCGCCATTGAGGTGCAATCGGCTTTGGGCATTGAAGGGTTTGCTTTTGATATGTTGGTGGCGTGTTCATCTGCCACATTTGGATTGCAGCGAGCGGTGGATGCCATTAAAGCGGGTTCCTCAAAAGGTGTGCTGGTGATTAACCCAGAACTGACGTCTCCCCAAGTAAATTATAGGGATCGTGATTCGCATTTTATTTTTGGTGATGTTGCGACAGCGGTCGTGGTTGAGTCTTCACAGACTTGCCAATCGACTCACGCCTTTGATGTGCTCAGTACCCGCTGTGTGACGACCTATTCCAACGCCATCCGTTCTAACTTTGGCTATATTACGCATGCGACGGATGAAGATCCTTACTCTGCTGATAAGTTGTTTCATCAAAATGGCCGTAAAGTCTTCAAGGAAGTGTGCCCTATGGCGGCGGAGCATATTGAGAGCCATTTACTAAGTGAAGGGATCCGTGTGGCTGATTTAAAGCGCTGGTGGCTTCATCAGGCCAATTTGAATATGAACCTGTTAATTAGTCGGCGTTTGCTGGGTCGAGATGCGACCAAGGAAGAGGCGCCTGTGGTGTTGGATGAGTATGCGAATACCGCATCGGCGGGTTCGATTATTGCTTTTGCAAAATACCATAACGACATGAGTTCTGGTGACATTGGTGTGATTTGCTCTTTTGGTGCTGGGTATTCAATTGGCAGTTTGATATTACGTAAGCGTTAATTGCGTATTTTTTACTGAGACTTTCGTTACCTCGGTGGTTAAGCCGTTGAAACAGATGTGAAATTAAGGGAGACTGAAAGCATCTATTTCGACGGCTTAAATAGGACTTTTTTATATGGCGCTTCATCCTCAAGCAGGGCAGCTTGCTTCCCACGATTTACTGGTTAACCTTCCTCAGCTCATGACGGCGTATTACACCAAGCAACCGCGTGTGAGCACGCATCCGGATGAGCGGGTGGCATTTGGTACGTCTGGTCACCGCGGCAGCGCGTTAAATGGCAGTTTTAATGAACGTCATATATTGGCCATTGCGCAAGCGATTGCAGAATATCGCCTGGCTCAGCAGATAACCGGTCCTTTATACCTAGGCAAAGACACCCATGGACTTTCCGAAGCGGCATTTCAAACCGTATTGAGTGTACTAACCGCTAATGGTGTACGTGTTCGTACCCAGCTTGGTGGCGGTTACACGCCTACACCGGTGATTTCCCATGCTGTGTTGACACATAATCAGTCTGAGTCGGATGTGAGCGATGGTATTGTGATTACGCCTTCTCACAATCCGCCAGAAGACGGTGGTATCAAATACAATTCCAGTAAAGGTGGTCCTGCTGACAAGGCGATCACTGATTGGGTAGCCGAACGCGCCAATGCGTTATTGGAAGCAGAGCTTGATGGTGTAAAGCGATTTTCTGAAGAGCAGAGTGTGCAAAGTGGTTTGATTGAGCCGTTTGACTACCTTAATCATTATGTTGATGACCTAGGTAATGTGGTTGATATGGCGGCCATCGCGAACGCTAAGATACGCATAGGGGTTGACCCTATGGGCGGGTCGGGCATCCATTATTGGCAACCCATTGCAGAAAAATATGGGTTAGACATCACGGTAGTCAATACAGAGGTGGATGCCACTTTTCGCTTTGTACCAAGGGATAAAGATGGGCGTATCCGTATGGATTGTTCTTCCCCTTATGCTATGCAAGGTCTGCTAGCGCTCAAAGACGATTTTGATATCGCCGTGGGCAATGATCCGGATTATGATCGCCATGGTATTGTGTGTGCGGGTTCTGGTTTGATGAATCCGAATGCTTATTTAGCGGTGGCGATTGAATATTTAGCGCAACACAGACCGAATTGGCCACAAGATGTTCAGTTTGGTAAGACGCTGGTGTCGAGCGGTATGATTGACCGTGTCGTGTCGGGGCTTGATCGAACCTTATGTGAAGTGCCCGTTGGCTTTAAATGGTATGTGGATGGCATGCTAGAAGGCAGTATGGCCTTTGGTGGCGAAGAGAGTGCAGGGGCTTCTTTCTTGCGTAAAGACGCCGGTGTTTGGACCACAGACAAAGATGGCTTTATTATGGCGTTGTTGGCGGCTGAGATCTTGGCCGTGACAGGCAAAGATCCACAGACGCTGTATGACGCACAGGTTGAGCGCTATGGACGTCCTTTTTATAAGCGTATTGATGTTGCGGCTACGTCGGCACAAAAAGCCATTTTGGGTGCTTTAGACGCAAAAAATGTGACACAAAAAAACCTTGCAGGCGAAGCGATTGTTTCTGTATTGACTCATGCGCCGGGTAATGGGGCAGCGATTGGTGGTCTTAAGGTGTCAACCGAGAATGGCTGGTTTGCTGCTCGTCCATCAGGCACAGAAAGTGTCTATAAGATTTACCTAGAAAGCTTTGTGTCTGAAGCGCACTTGTCTGAGTTGGAGAAAGAAGCCATTGCTCTGGTGGATAACGTGCTCGCCGCTTCTTAGCGCGACAGTTCAATTCGTTATTTCTTGAAACTCCCTTAGTGTCACAGATACTAAGGGAGTTTTTTTGTGCTACTTTCTATAAGGTTGTTTTGTGGGTGTGGCCTGTAAGTGTTGCTATAGCTCTGTGAGTCGAGACAGCCATTTTGTTAGAGAAAACCCCAGTGTATGACTGAGTTTTTGTGCTTTTGATTTGAGTTCTTTGGCGTTGTCTGTATTGACCCGCTTTCCGGCAATAATAACCCAGTTGCCACTGCCTGTGTCCAGTGCTCTGATGTCATTAAAATGCTTTTTGATAATTTCAGTAAGTTCATTATTATTTTTATCATTAACCCAACAATTCAAGGCTAACCAACCATCTTCTTTAATATTGTTAGCGCAGTGGGCGATAAAGCTTGCCTGCAGAACATTGCGATCCATACCATCAGTGTTGTAAAGGTCTGTCATTAATACATCGACTTTTTTGGGTAATCCTTTCGCCATGTGTTCAATGGCGTTGTCGACCTCTAGTGTAATGCGCTTGTTTCTCGGTAGTTTGAAATACATTTCTGCGGCATCCATCACCTCTTGTCGTAATTCAACCGCAGTGATGTGTATCGCCGGTACAGCGTGATGCAGGGCATGAAGAAGGGTGCCGCCGCCTAACCCTAAGATACAAACGCGTTTAGGCTCAGTGAATAAGAGAGGGAGCATCATGGCTTGAGTGTATTCGTGCTGCAAAATGTGAGGAGTAGAAAGACGTATACGGCTCTGCTCATCGCCTTCAGCAAAAGAAAGAATGCGATATTGACCATCGTCGAAGACACGAATAGGGCCTAACTCGTCTGCGCTGTCATGGAGTAAGTTTTGGTGGCTCATGGGTTTCCTTTTGCTAAAAAAATAAGGCTCGGAATACCGAGCCTTATTGATAATCAAAGAGCCACTTTCAAGCTCTTTGCTGTACTTATAGGGGAAGTCGATTTACGAGAATCAACTTAGTGTTTCTGGTCCGGGCTGTCTGACACCGTGTCAGCGGGCTGCGCTTCGCGTAGGTGCTTAAGCAGCGTCTGAATCGGGTGGGGAATGGCAACGTCATCAAAACGTTTCGCTTGTGTTCGACAAGAATACCCGGTGGCAACCAACTTACCAAGCAGGCCGGGATCGTTGACTTTTTCTTTCCACGACAAGTCATAGATGGTTTTTGACGTCTCTTTGTTGGCAGACTCGTGGCCATAGGTTCCCGCCATTCCGCAACACCCAACGTTCTCTACTTTGAGCTCCAGTCCTAAAGTTTCATAAACTTTCTGCCAGTCTTTGATTGAGCCAGCGGCATTGGTCTTTTCAGTACAATGTGTCATGAGGTGATAAGTGGTGCTATCACAACGTAGAGGCTGTTTGGCGAGATGCTCCTGTTTGTCCATAAGCCATTCTTGCATCAGCTGAATGGAGGGCACTTGTCTGCTGTCTGAGAAGGATTTGGCGTATTCAGAGCGATAGGTCAGCGTCATGGATGGGTCGATCCCGATAAAGGGCAGACCGTAAAAAGACAAACTCTGCAGCATATCTAGGTTTTTACGAGCCGTTTTGTTAAATGCCTTCATAAAGCCATGGACATGCAAGGGTTTGCCATTTGGCATATAGGGCGCGAGGTACGCTTGGAACCCTAAGCGACTTAATGCTTCCATAGTATCCAGTACCAATTCTGTTTCGAAGTAGCTGGTAAAAGCATCTTGCACCACAATGACGGCACGAGAGCGATCTTTTAAGCTTAACGACTCTATCGCTAACGGCGTTGCTAGACGGATGCCGCGACGTGACATTTCCTTTTTGAGATTCAGCTTGCTCAGTTTTGGGTTGTCCGTTAAGCCCATGTATTTGCTGCTAAGATGGTTTACCCAGCTACGGCTGACGAGCCAGTTGTAAGGTTGAGGGAACATGGCCATGGTGGGCATCATGAATTCCAGTGAGCCAACAAGGTAATCTTTTGCTGGGCGTAAGTAGCGACTGTAGTACAGCTCAAGAAACTTGGCTCTGAACTCCGGTACATCGACTTTAATCGGGCATTGACCGACGCAGGACTTGCAGGCAAGACATCCCATCATGGATTCATGCACTTCGTTTGAGAAATCGTATTCACCGCGACGTTTTGCTAGCGTGTTTTTCAGTCTTGGAATGAAGTTCATTACGAAGCTGGCGTCTTTCACTTGGTTGCTTGCTTTGACGGTGTCCACACCCTGTCCACTCATGCCGCGAAGCCATTCGCGCATCAGTGACGCACGGCCTTTTGGTGTATGGCGGCGATCGCGCGTGCCTTTCCAAGAAGGGCACATGGCATCGTTTGGATCAAAGTTATGGCAAGCACCGTTACCATTACAGTACATGCCCTCTTTAAACTGATCACGGTTTTGGATCGGAATTTGACGATCAAGCTGACCGCGCAAAGGGACTTCGTCAATTTTTAATAAATCAGCGCCCAATTCAAACGGCGTCGCGATCTTGCCAGGGTTGAGCTGATTGCGCGGATCAAAAGCGCCTTTGACTTGTTGTACGCTTGGGTAGAGGTTGCCGAAAAAAGCCGGCGCGTATTCTGAGCGAACCCCTTTACCGTGTTCTCCCCAAAGTAAGCCATCGTACTTTTGTGTCAAGGCGACCACTTTATCCGTGATGTCTCGAATCATGGGCTCCTGGCTTTCATCTTTAAGGTCTAAAGCCGGACGAACGTGTAATACACCGGCATCAACGTGGCCAAACATGCCATATTGGACCTGATAACTGTCAAGCACCGCACGGAACTCCATAATGAAGTCGGCTAAGTTTTCAGGTGGGACGGCGGTGTCTTCGACAAAAGGAATAGGGCGCTTTTCGCCCTTGGCATTACCAAGTAAACCAACAGACTTTTTCCGCATCGCCCAAATTTTATTGACGTTTTCGTGCCCCATGGCGATGGTGTACCCCAAAGCACTGCTGCCGCCACTTTCGGCTAAAGCGTCCAGCGCATCCGTTAGCACTTTGATGTTGTTGGCGACTTCTTGCTCGTCGTTGCCGGTGTACTCAACCAGATTGATCCCTTGAATGTCTTCACCGGCGTTTTCAGGGAAAAACTCTGAAACCGAATTCCAGATAATATCGCCTTTTGCAAGGCCTAAGACTTTGGAGTCGACGGTTTCAATGGAGGTTGGCTTGGCCGTAAGCAATTCGCGAGCGTGACGTAATGAGCCTTCAAAACTGTCGTAGCGAATGTTCACCAAAGCGGCGAAAGTGGGAACGGGCAAAAGGTTCACTTTGGCTTCTACAATAAAGCCTAAGGTGCCTTCCGAACCACACAGTACGGAATTCATATTGAACTGGCCGTCATCCGTACGAATGTGCGCTAAATCGTAGCCGGTTAAGCAGCGGTTTAACGCTGGGAAAGTCTCTTTGATTTCTTGCGCTTTATTCTTCTGAATGCCGTCTACTACTCGGTGCGCATGCGCTGAATAATCATTGCCACTTTGAATTTGTGCAAGGGTATCGTCGTCGATTGGTCCTGATTCTAATAAATGACCATCAAGCAGTACGGTTTTTAACGACAATACGTGGTCGCGGGTTTTACCGTACATCACCGAGCCTTGGCCACTGGCATCTGTATTGATCATGCCACCCACTGTTGCCCGGTTGCTGGTGGACAGTTCAGGGGCAAAAAACAATCCGTGCGGCTTTATTGCTCGGTTAAGTTGGTCTTTTACCACACCTGCTTCTACTCTGGCCCAGCCTTCCTCGACGTTGACTTCGAGTACGCGATTCATGTGTTTTGATAAATCAACAACAAGACCGTCCGTTAAGGATTGACCATTTGTCCCAGTACCGCCACCGCGTGGACTGAGTACAATATCTTGAAAAGCCTCTTCGTTAGAAAGGTTGACGAGGTGTTGTATGTCTTGCACGCTTTTAGGGTAAATCACCCCTTGCGGTAACACTTGGTAAATGGAATTGTCGGTCGAAAGAACGACGCGGTTCGCGTAGTCTGGGTTGAGATCGCCTGAGAAACCAGCGGCTTTTAAGCGTTCAATGAAGGAAAGGTATTTCGCCTGAACTGGCGAAACTTCAGAGAGCTTCGGAATCATGTTTCATCTCCACAAATGATGAGTGCGCAAATTTTATCAAATAAACGGGTTGTTGAGTGATCTTTTTGTGACGAAAAAAAGACGGGATCAAGAGACAAAAAATCACATCAACAACATTATGTTTGAGCATCACCATGGTCTAGGTCATTAGTGACTGTGTTACTCTTATGACAAATTTTTTATTATCTGTTTCAGTTGGAATCTTGCTGTGTCATACCTTCAAACGGTTGTCTTGCCTTACGCTGATGGCGAGGCTTCAGATCAATCCCATTACGTGGCCATGTATCGAGGTGACCTTGAGAATAAAGAGGCGCCCGGCAACAAATGGCATAAATTGCGCTATCATCTGTTGGCCGCTAAGGCGCAAAAAGTGTCGACGATTGCGACATTTGGAGGGCCATTTTCTAATCACCTGCATGCCTTTGCTGCTACGCTTGAGTCGTTGCCGCTGAATGGAGTGGCCGTGGTGCGCGGTGAATTGCAACCCAGTTTGACACCGACTTTAAGGGACATGGTGGACAAAGGTATTGAGCTTTGGCCTTCGTCAAGAGCCGATTATCGCCTTGGTGACGCGGCGGAGATTGTTGCTCAGATTAATCGCTTGTACGGTCAGGTGTATTGGGTCCCTGAAGGTGGAGGCGGCGTGCTCGGTGCACAAGGTTGTCGGGATTGGGCGGCATCGATTCAAGCCCACTGTCCGGACTTTGATGCTTGGGTTGTTTCCTCTGGGACGGGCACTACAGCAGCCGGCTTTTTGTCCCATATCGATTTGTCTCATAGCAATTTATCTCATGGCAATGCACCGGATCTGCATGTGTTTAGTGCACTTAAAGGGGAGCCTCGTCAGCGAGATGAGATAGTGGCAATCGCTCGTGCCGTGTCTAGCGGAGAAGAGCGTAATTTGTCGGATAGGTTATTTTTTTACTCCGATTGCCATGAAGGGGGCTACGCAAAACTGAATGCGACAGTGAGGCGTTTTTTGTGTGACTTTGCGCGCATGAATCCGGCTATTCCGTTAGACCCCATTTATACTTCTAAGGCAATGTTCACCGTGTCTCAGTTAATATCGGCAGGGCATTGGCCCTATAAACGCACCCTGTTTATCCATACAGGGGGTATGCAGGGGTGGCGAGGTTACGCCAAGCACTTCAATCCTTTTTTCTAAAAGCCGCAGAATGACCCACTATTTCGTGCCTAAATAGCGCTTATTAATCCGATAGCGATATTAGGCGCCTTCATGTTAGAGTTGCTGAACTTACGCCAACCCACATGAAGATTAGCGTCATGACAATAACAGCATAGTGGGTGACTTTGTTAACATCGATTGACGGGAAGAGAATGACGCATGGGTTTTTTTAGACGTGTTGGAATTATTGCTCGATTAGACAAACCTCAGATTTTAGACACAGTCAAAAAACTGATGGAATACCTTCAAGGTAAAGGTGTTGAGCCGGTACTTGAAGACCAGTTGGCCGCGATGATGCCAGGTATTAAAGTAGAGTCGTCTATTCTTAAGGAATTGGGTGACCACTGCGATATGGTGATGGTGGTTGGCGGTGACGGGAGCTTTTTAGGGGCGGCCCGTGCCATTTGCAATTACGATATCCCTGTTCTGGGAATAAACCGAGGCACGTTGGGTTTTTTGACCGACATTTCACCTCATAATTTACAGGAAGAGCTCGATCCTATTTTTCGCGGCGAATACCACGAAGAAAAACGCTTTATGATTGAGGCGAAAATCAAACGTCAAAATCGCCCTAGTGGTGAGGGCATTGCGCTGAATGATCTTGTTTTGCACCCGGGTAAATCAGCACGAATGATACGTTTTGATTTGTTCATTGACGATCAGTTTGTGATGAATCAAAAGTCTGATGGTCTTATTGTGGCGACGCCAACCGGCTCTACGGCCTATGCATTGTCAGCGGGTGGGCCTATTATGCTACCCAAGTTAGACGCCCTTGTACTGGTGCCAATGCACCCGCACACCTTGAGTAATCGTCCTATTGTGATTGATGCAAATGCGCGTATTCGTATTGTGGTGTGTGAGTCTAATCTAACATACCCAAGTGTCAGTTGTGATGGTCAGTTGAACATTACAGCCGCACCAGGAGATGAGATTTTTATTACGAAAAAAACCGGTAGCATCCGTTTGATTCACCCTAAAAATCATGATTTTTATAATGTGTGTCGTGACAAACTCGGTTGGCAGACGGGTTACCGTCCATAACCTAATCCCTTGCCATGGTATCAGCCGTACCAATGGCTGTGTTTTATTATCTTTATAGGCAATATTAGGCGCTATGTATCTTATTTATGAGTTTGCCAACACTGAGGACCCTGCTGCGATTACTGCTGCCTTGTGGCGTAACAAGGTGGCCCATCAGGTCGTGTCAAAGGATGGAAAGCAGCAACTTTGGATCACAGACCCTAAACAACTTTCAACAGTCGAGGCGTTATTTACTGTCTGGAAGCAAGATCCAGAGCGCCTAGCCACCTTTCACCCTCATACTTCCTTCTCCCAACCAGTCGATTCGCTTTCTAGTCAGCATTCTTCTGGTTCTTTTGCCGCCAAGTTTAAACAAGCGCCAATGACGGCGTTTGTGTTGCTGGCGACCTTGCTGGTGGCTGTCATTACGCAACTGGGGGGCGATTTGGCTACGGTTGGGTATTTTTCCATTAGTCCGTTTGAAGTGAGAAATGGTCAAATCTATTTTTTTACTTTATCGCAAGTGACCGAAAAACAAGAGTACTGGCGTTTCTTTACACCCGCTCTGCTGCATTTTAGTGTGATGCACTTGGTGTTTAACACGTTATGGGTGTGGGATATTGGCAGTAAGCTCGAACAACGCCTTGGTTCGCTTATATGGAGTCTTGGTGTGTTGGCGATTGCTGTTACCAGTAACCTTTTACAATATCAAATAAGTGGCTATCCCTTGTTTGGTGGCTTATCGGGTGTAGTGTATGGCTTGATTGGTTTTGCTTGGTTGGTTCCTTTATTGAATCGACGCTGGCCTACACTGGTCAGTAAGCCACTCATGGTGTTTTTTGCGCTTTGGCTTTTGGTGGGTTACACGCCTTTTCCCGAGATGTTGGGGTTAGGGAGCATTGCTAACACAGCGCATACCATCGGGTTGATATCCGGCTTGGTCTTGGCGCTATTGTATTGGGCAATGACCCTTCGTTCTGCGCACAAATAAAGTCGTACAAATAAACGAGATACAATGAATCCATAACCTTCCTATGCTTGTATCAATATAGCGTGATAAAGCAACGCATAACCGTATGAAACAGTAAATGAAAAAAGAGAGAAGCAGCGATGAACTTTAAAGAAATGATCGACAATATGTCACCTGAAGTTTATGTCAGATTAAAGCAAGCGGTTGAATTGGGTAAATGGCCCAATGGTGTTCGTTTAACACCTGATCAAACAGAGCTTTGCTTAGAAGCCATTATTACCTATGACTACAAAAACAAAGAAGAAAAGGACCGCGTTGGCTTTATTGATACAACAGGGCATAAAAGCCTCGGTGGTAAAGACACGGAAAAAGAAGAAGACACCATTAAATGGGTAAGCGACGATCCAGAGGGACGCGCTTAATGCTGCACGGCAATTTAAAGAAAATGTTGACGCAAGTAAACGACAAGCAGGTCTCTTATCATCTGGATCTGGGTGAAGACCGTGTCTCAGTGAATGACCTCATATCAAAAAAAATATCGTTGCACTTGGACGGTGTGATTCATTGTACTCACTGTAAAAAGGTTACTAAGAAGTCGTTCAGTCAAGGTTTTTGCTACAACTGCTTTCGTAAGTTAGCCGCGTGTGACGTGTGCATTATGAGTCCGGAAAAGTGTCACTTTCATTTAGGCACTTGCCGTGAGCCAGAATGGGCCGAGCGTTACTGCATGCAGAGCCACTATGTTTACCTTGCCAACTCATCGGCATTAAAAGTAGGTATTACCCGTGGTGATCAATTGCCTACTCGTTGGATTGATCAGGGTGCGACACAAGCTCGTCCTTTGTTTCGAGTGCAAAATCGACGCATGTCGGGGTTGGTTGAAACGCTGTTTAAATCAGAGGTTGCAGACAAAACCAACTGGCGCAACATGCTTAAAGGCCTGGCCATTGAAATGGATTTAGAGCAAGAACAGGAACGCTTAATTGGTTTGCTGTACGAAGGGCTCGACAGCTTGCAAGCAGAGTTTGGACTGCAGTCCATTACTGACTTGTCCGACGAAAATGAGACTCATGAGTTTATCTACCCTGTTTTGGAATACCCAACCAAAATTAGCAGTTTGAACGCCGAAAAAACGCCTCTTATTGAAGGCACCTTGATGGGTATTAAGGGGCAATATTGGATCCTTGATACGGGTGTCATCAATATTCGTAAATACACCGGTTATCAAGCGACATTGAATTTTTAGGAGCAACCGAACATGAAAGAGAGCCAACCTTCCGCGATTTATCTGAAAGACTACCAGGTGCCTCCTTATCTTATTGATAAAACAGAGTTAACTTTTGATCTTGATGAAGCGACCACCGTGGTCACATCACGCTTGCACATGCGCCGTAACCCAGAAAGTACACAGCAAAACGCACCTCTCGTTCTTGATGGTGGCGAAGATGTGAAACTTATTGGCGTGGCAGTGGGTGACTGTGCTTTACCGGCAGAAGCGTATCGTGTAAACGAAGACAAGTTGGTGATTGATTCCACCCCCGATGCCTTTGTCTTGACCTGTGAGACCTTGATTGAACCACAAAATAACACAAGTCTTGAGGGGTTATACCGCTCATCTTCCATGTTTTGCACTCAGTGTGAGGCGGAAGGCTTTCGACACATTACGTATTACTTAGACCGTCCAGACGTCATGTCTGTGTTTACTACGACCATTATTGCGGATGAAACGCGTTACCCTGTGATGCTGTCAAATGGCAATGAAGTAGAACGTGGCAAAACGGAGGAAGGCAAAACTGTTGTTGTCTGGCACGATCCTTTCCCTAAGCCTGCGTACCTTTTTGCTTTAGTGGCGGGCGACCTAGCAGTGAAAGAAGATGTTTTTTTGACTCAGAGTCAGCGTGAAGTGGCACTGAAAATTTTTACCGAGTCTCATAATATCGATAAAGTGGATTACGCAATGGAAGCGCTAAAACGCTCTATGCGATGGGACGAAGAAACCTATGGTCGTGAATACGATCTTGATATCTTTATGATCGTTGCGGTTGATGACTTCAATATGGGAGCGATGGAAAACAAAGGCCTCAATATTTTTAATTCGTCTTGCTTGCTTGCCAGCCCAAAAACCACCACAGACGATAATTTCTTACGTGTCGAAGCGATTGTTGCTCACGAATATTTCCACAACTGGTCTGGTAACCGTGTGACCTGTCGGGACTGGTTTCAGTTGAGTCTGAAAGAAGGCTTCACCGTTTTCCGAGATCAGTCTTTTTCGGCTGATATGCATTCTGACACGGTCAAGCGTGTAGAGGATGTGTCTTTCTTGAAAACGGCGCAGTTTGCCGAAGACGCGGGTCCAATGGCGCACCCCGTACGTCCTGCTTCTTTCATTGAGATCTCCAATTTTTACACCTTGACGGTATATGAGAAAGGCTCTGAAATTGTTCGCATGATTCATACTTTGCTGGGCGAAGAAAAATTCCGTGCAGGATCTGATTTGTACTTTGAGCGGCATGATGGCCAAGCGGTAACCTGTGACGACTTTGTGGCTGCGATGGAAGACGCATCGAGTATTGACTTGACGCAGTTCAGAGATTGGTATTCTCAAGCGGGGACACCGATTGTCACTGTCACAGACTCTTATGATGAAAGCACAAAGACTTACCAGCTGACCATGACGCAGGAGACACTGCCGACACCGGGCCAAGACAGCAAGGTGGCGTTGCATATTCCGGTGCGTATGGGCCTATTGAGTCAAGAGGGTGATCTATTGCCGTCTTCATTAGATGGTACGGTGTCAGACGAGCATGTTTTACACTTAACTGACTTCGAGCAAACGATGACTTTTGAGAACGTGTCCTCTCGTCCTGTTCCCTCTTTACTGCGCGGTTTCTCTGCACCGGTTAAACTACGCTATGAGTACTCAGCGCAAGACTTATTGCTACTGATGTCCAGTGATGCAGATGGCTTCAATCGTTGGAGCGCAGCACAACAATTGGCGGTAAACGAGTTAACACAGCTCATTAATCAAGCCATTCAAGGTCAAGCCTTATCCGTTGATTCGACATTGGTGGATGGCTTTAGAGCGCTACTAAACGATGGCAGTTTAGATCCTGCTATGGTGGCGTTAATACTGGCGCTGCCGAGTCAGGCTTACTTGTCTGAACTGGCGAATCCGATTTATCCTGCCGCCATTAAGCAAGCCCGACAGCATCTGAAAAAGCAATTGGCAAACACCTTATCAGAGGAATTTGAGCGCACTTATCACGAGCACAACATGGCTGTGGATTATCAAGCGACGGCAGAGCAAATTGCGCATCGCTCCTTGAAAAATACCGCGTTGTCTTATTGGGTCGAAACAGGCACTGAGGCGGCGATCGCGGCATTGACCAAACAGTATGAAACAGCGGACAACATGACCGATCAGTTCTCAGCGTTATCCATTGCGGTTCATGGGCAACTGAGCAACGCGGGTGACTTGTTGGCGTCATTTTATCAGCAATGGCAAAACGAGCCTTTGGTGGTGAACAAGTGGTTGGCATTAAGCGCAGGTCAAGAGCAAGACAATGCGTTGCAACATGTGCAAAGTTTAATGGCACATCCTGCATTTGATCTAAAAAATCCTAATAAAGTGCGTTCTGTTTTGGGTGGCTTCGGTCAAAATGTGTCAGGCTTTCATAATGCCGATGGCAGTGGTTACCGTTTTTTAGCCGACCAAATTATTCTGCTCAACAAGCGTAACCCACAGATTGCCTCGCGTTTGTGTACACCGTTAACTCGTTGGAAAAAGCTAGAGCCCACTTTGAGCGCTTTGATGAAAGCTGAGTTAGAGCGCATTTTGGCAGAAGACTTGTCGAAAGATGTCTATGAAGTGATCACCAAGAGTTTAAACTAACACCTATTGTTTAGGTTTTTGCAGTAAACAAGGCCCTGTTAAGTGGTGTGTATGAAGTGACATCTACGCCCACCATCTTGACGGGGTCTTTGCATTCTAGTGGTAAATCTGTCATAAGAGGTAATCTTCTCTATTGTTGATTTTGCGTTTGTTAAGGAGCGAAGCATGAATGTATGTAAGCGGATGGTGATTCCGATTACTTTTGGGTTGGCCTTATCCGCCTGTAGTACGACTTCTCAGCAGCAAACAGACGCGATGTTAACGGGAGCGAATGAAGTCAGCACCGCTGTGCAAACGTCTGGGCAAGAAAACCCAACCGCAGAGTCTTCTCCCTCACCGTCGATAAATAATACCGCCAAATTAGAACAAGACATCCAAGCCAAAAACCGTCAGATCGATTCCCTTCAACAACAGCTATCAAAGAACCAACAACGTCTCGTCGAGCTCAATAAAGCGCTGAATCAAAAAGATACCCTGATTGCCTCCTTGCAAAAAGAGCGAGATCAAAGCGCTGAAGCGCTGGCGGATTTAGAAGCGCAAAAAATGCAAAGAGCCTTGTTGGAGTCCCGCTACGCCGCACTTAATCTAGAAAACGATCAGTTAAAAAACGATATAAGCCATCTTAAAAACGAAAACCAAGTTTTAAAACAGCGTATTACTGCCTTGGAGTCTTTGCCAAAGAGTCAGGGTGATTATCCAATGAGATACCTGTCATTGCTCAGTGATAATACACAGCTTCAACAGGCCTACGCAGATCTAGAGTTGGCTAATGAAGCCAATCAGCAACAATTGGCGTCGCTTAAAAAAGAAAATCTCATTTTAGGAGGGGCTTTATCTGACTCTAGGGCTCAGCAACAAGTTTTGTGGGACAGAATTCAAGCGTTTGAAGTGGCAAAAGACATTACAGATGTCCTCAGTGATAAGGCCAAAGCCGCTGACGCTGAACCAGAGGAGCGCCGGGATAATACTGACCGAAAAAATGCGGATCAAAAAAGTATTCCGCTTGATCAGGGAAGCACCATTGCCGCCTATGAGCTGGAGAATCAGCGCTTAAGAGCAGAATTGACCCAGCTACAAGGTCGCATTGCACGTCAAGAGCAGGCACTTTCAGATTATCAAATCGATATTGTTAGGTTAGAAGCGGCACTGGATGAGAATGCCAATTATGAAGCGCGCTGGAAGGCGCTTGATAACAAATTAATACAAGCCCAAAAAGACAACGCAGCCTTGTCAATCCGTTTAAACACGGCCCAAGAAGCACTGAGATTACGTCAGGCGGAGTTGAGTGCCATGACCGATCAATTAAGCCGTACTCAACAATCATTGGAACTCAATGAGAACCGCAGTATTTCTATTGAAGCGGCCATCGCTTCTCTGCAGTCTCAAACCAATGCCAGTTTGCAAAATATTCAGTGGCAATTGCCCAGTGAAATGGGGCTGTATGACACCTTCGAAATCTTAGTTTCTGCCGAGGTGACGCCTTCTTTGTCAGGACAAGCCTATCAAGCCGAGTTGGTCACAGACAGTGACATACAAATGATCAGTGATCGTGTCGCCAGCGCGGTTGTTCAGAACGGTCGGGTGCAATGGCGTTGGCGTGTGTCTGGCTTGAACGAGAAGCCGGATGCCCAGCTGAATGTATTTGTCACTCAGCAAATGAACTTTCAAGATCAGGTTATTCAACGTCAGGTGTATCGGGGGGCAAAGACTCTGTCGCTGGTGAACACCAATTTGTTAGAGAAATACGGTTATTGGGGCATGGCCATTCTATTCGGTTTATTAGGTGGTTTCTTGATTGGAAGAACCAATAAAAGCCGAAAGAACTTATAAGTGTTAGAAAAACGCCTAAAGAATCGTTATAAAATAGCTGAGCAATATAACACTCAATGTTTTATTACTTTTTTTCAACGCGTAAAGTTTGACTTTTCGGTATAGTACGTTCGCATATTCTTTTTTGAGGTGGTGAGCGTGGTAAAGTCCGATTCGTATTCTATTATTGAGAAACGACTAGCTGAAAATGTGTTGATCCTTGATGGTGCTATGGGCACCATGATTCAAGCGTACAAGTTGGAAGAACAAGATTATCGTGGTGAGCGGTTTGCGGATTGGGAAAGTGACCTAAAAGGCAATAATGACCTGCTTTCTCTGACACAACCTACCATTATAAAAGCGATTTATGCCGGTTACCTTGCCGCCGGTGCTGATATCATAGAAACCAATACCTTTAATGCAAACTACATTTCCATGTTGGATTATCACATGGAAGATTTGAGCTACGAACTTAACTTTGAGTCGGCTCGTTTAGCTCGTGAAGTCGCCGACGAATTTATCACGCAGAATCCCGGTAAGCCACGCTTTGTTGCAGGCACGTTGGGACCAACAAGTCGTACCTGTACTATTTCCCCTGATGTAAACGATCCTGGTTATCGTAATATTCATTTTGATGAGCTGGTGGAAGCTTACGCGGTTGCCGTTGATGGTTTGATCAAGGGTGGATCCGATCTGATTTTGATTGAAACCATATTTGATACCTTGAATGCCAAAGCGGCGATTTATGCCGTGCTGGATTATTTCGAGAAGACGGGTGTGCGCTACCCTATAATGATCTCGGGGACCATTACTGACGCATCAGGACGGACGCTGTCGGGTCAAACCACTGAGGCTTTTTGGAATTCCATTTCCCATGCTAAACCTTTGTCTGTGGGTCTTAACTGTGCCCTTGGCCCAAAAGAATTGCGCCAATACGTAGAAGAGTTGTCTCGAATTGCGGACACTTATGTATCATCCCACCCCAATGCCGGTTTACCTAATGCCTTTGGCGAATACGATGAGACCCCAGAAGAGATGCTTGAAGAAATTCAGGGTTGGGTCGATTCTGGTTTCTTAAATATCATTGGTGGTTGTTGTGGTACCTCACCAGAGCACATTGAAGCGTTTGCCAATGCATTTGCGCATTCTGTACCGCGTGTTATCCCAGATATTGAAAAAGCCTGTCGTTTATCCGGCCTAGAGCCTTTTAACATCGATGGCAACAGTTTGTTTGTCAATGTAGGTGAGCGGACCAATGTTACTGGCTCTGCTATGTTTAAACGTCTTATTAAAGAAGGTGATTTTGATACCGCTCTTGATGTGGCGCGTCAGCAGGTAGAAAACGGCGCACAGATCATCGATATCAACATGGATGAAGGGATGTTGGACTCCCAAGCGGCCATGGAGCGTTTTTTGAAATTGATTGCGTCTGAGCCTGATATTTCTCGTGTGCCAATTATGCTTGATTCCTCTAAGTGGGAAATCCTTGAAGCCGGATTAAAATGGATTCAAGGCAAGGGCGTTGTCAACTCGATCAGCATGAAAGAGGGCGAGGATAAGTTCCGCGATCAAGCACGTAAGTTAATGAAATACGGCGCGGCGGTCATCGTCATGGCGTTTGATGAAGTGGGTCAGGCAGACACCCGTGCGCGTAAAATTGAAATTTGCCGTCGTTCTTATCATATTCTGGTGGACGAAGTAGGCTTTCCACCAGAAGACATTATTTTTGATCCTAATATTTTTGCTATTGCTACGGGCATTGAAGAACACAATCGCTATGCACTAGATTTCATTGAAGCGACAGGGGACATTACCCGTGAGCTGCCTTATGCCAAGGTGTCCGGTGGTGTGTCTAACGTGTCTTTCTCATTCCGTGGTAACAATCCCGTCCGAGAAGCCATTCACGCGGTTTTCTTATATCACGCCATCAAGCAAGGTATGACGATGGGGATTGTTAACGCCGGGCAATTGGCTTTGTATGAAGACATTCCTCCCAAGTTACGTAATGCGGTAGAAGACGCGGTTTTAAATCGTACGCCAGATGCGACAGATAACTTACTCGCCATGGCTGGTGAATTTGCAGGTACGGGCGAAGTGGCGGAAAAAGAGACTCAGGAATGGCGAAGCTTTCCCGTTTCTGAGCGTTTGAGTCACGCCTTGGTAAAAGGGATTACAGAATTTATTGACGAAGACACAGAAGAAGCGCGTCTTGCGTTTGCGCGTCCTTTAGAGGTCATTGAAGGGCCATTAATGGATGGTATGGGCATCGTCGGTGATTTATTCGGCTCCGGTAAAATGTTTTTACCTCAGGTTGTAAAATCGGCTCGTGTGATGAAAAAAGCCGTTGCCTATTTGATGCCCTATATCGAGGAGGAAAAGCGTCTTAATATGGACACAGCTTCGTCGAGTAATGGCAAAATTGTGATGGCGACGGTAAAAGGCGATGTGCATGACATCGGTAAAAACATCGTGGGTGTGGTGCTGCAATGTAATAATTTTGAAGTCATCGACCTAGGGGTGATGGTGCCTGCTGAGAAAATCTTACGCACGGCAAAAGAAGAAGGCGCAGACATGATTGGTTTGTCTGGTTTGATTACACCGTCTTTAGATGAAATGGTACATGTTGCTAAAGAAATGGAGCGTCAAGGTTTTGAGTTGCCTGTGATGATTGGTGGCGCGACCACTTCTAAAGCGCATACCGCGGTTAAAATTGAACAAAACTACAAACGCAACCAAGTGGTTCATGTCACGAATGCGTCTCGAAGCGTCGGAGTTGCCAGTGCTTTGTTGAGCAAAGACAAAGCGCGTTACCAAGCGTTTGTGGACGATATTAAAGCTGACTACGAAAAAACGCGTATTCGTTATAAAGACCGAGCGAAAGCGGGTCGTCGAGTGTCGTTAGACAAAGCGCGTCTCAATAAAGCACCGATTGAATTTGCTGGACAAGTTGTGACACCAAACAAATTGGGTGTGACGGTATTGACTGAAAAAGACATCGATTTTACTGTCGTCAAAAACTATATCGATTGGACGCCTTTCTTCCAAACGTGGGAATTGGCAGGTTCTTATCCGCGTATTTTGACCGACGAAGTCGTTGGTACAGAAGCCACTCGTGTGTACGAAGATGCCTTGATGATGATGGATGACGTGATTGCAAGTCGTTCATTGCAAGCGCGTGCTGTATTTGGTTTGTTTCCAGCGAATCAAGTGAACCATGACGATATTGAAATCTATACGGATGAATCGCGCACAGAAGTGATCGAACGCTTGTCTTTTTTACGTATTCAAAATGAACTGACAGCACCGGGTAAATATAATCACAGTTTAGCGGACTTTGTTGCACCGAAAGACAGTGGTATTGGCGATTATATGGGGGCCTTTGCTTGTGCCGCAGGTTTTGGCATTGATCCGCTGGTGGAAGCTTATGAAGCGGATCATGATGATTACAATTCTATTATGATTAAAGCGGTCGCGGACCGATTGGCCGAGGCAACCGCGGAATATCTGCATGAAAGGGTTCGTAAAGAGTACTGGGGCTATGCGGCCGATGAAGACCTTACCAATGCCCAATTGATTAAAGAAAAATACCAAGGTATTCGGCCTGCTCCTGGCTATCCTGCTTGCCCTGATCATACTGAGAAGGCTAAGTTATGGACCATGCTCGATGTTGAGGCAAAAATCGGTATGCAGATCACAGAGAGCTTCGCTATGTTACCGACAGCGGCAGTGAGTGGTTGGTATTTCGGGCATCCTGACGCTACTTATTTTGGTGTTGGAAAAATAGGCCCAGATCAAGTGGATGATTATGCGACCCGTACTGGTATGACAAAGGACGATGCCGAACGCTGGTTGGCTCCAAACCTTGGTTACGATCCTGAAGACGATCGAATTTAAACACGACAAATTCAAGGAAACAGCACAATGGCAAAAGCAATCAAAGACCCAGAGAAGCATAAAATTCGCATGCAGGCGATCAAGTCTCATGTGGATAAGCGCATCGCAAAAGCGCAAGAGGACAAGGGGACCTTTGTCTTGTTAACCGGTAATGGCAAAGGCAAATCCAGTTCTGCGCTTGGCATGGTTGCAAGAGCACTGGGTCATGGTATGAAAGTGGGTGTTGTTCAGTTTTTAAAAGGTGAATGGAATACAGGGGAAATTGATTTTTTCAAGCGTCAAGACAATGTGCAGTGGGAAATTATGCCAGCCGGTTTTACATGGGAAACTCAAAACCGTGAATCTGATGTGGCGTCTTCCGAGCAAGCTTGGGAAAAAGCAGTGGCCATGCTGTCAGATCCAACCATTGACCTTGTCGTATTGGATGAACTGACGTATTTATTGCATTACGAGTACTTAGTGGAAGACGATGTCTTAGAGGTTTTAATGAAACGTCCAGAAAATCAGCACCTTGTGGTGACAGGGCGGGGGGCCTCTGACGCCTTGATTGAGCTTGCAGATACGGTAAGTGATATCAAAGAAACCAAACATGCCTTTAAACGCGGCATTAAAGCGCAAAAAGGGCTGGAATTTTAACGTCGTCTCGTTTTATATTGATGGCGTTGTTTTTTAATGTAGCGACAATAAACAAAGTCTTAGTTAACTAGGGCTTTATTTTTTTGGATTGTATAGAGGTTTTTATGGCAACAATTGAGCGCATGGAAGTAGGACAGCGTATGAGTCGCATTGTTAAGCACAATGAGACCGTGTATTTGTGTGGTCAGGTGGGTGCAGATGCGAACACAGATATTTCTGAGCAGACTCGTACCATGCTTGATAAAGTAGATGCGTTGTTGGAGCAAGCAGGTTCAGACAGATCTTACATTTTGTCGGCGACCATCTATCTTCGTGACATGAAAGATTTTGCTGCTATGAATGCGGTTTGGGATGCTTGGATCCCTGAAGGTCATGCGCCTGCTCGCGCTTGTGTTGAAGCAAGAATGGCACGTGCAGAATTGCTGGTGGAAATTTCGGTTGTGGCCGCGGTAAAGTAAACGGCTAGGATAAGCGACCACAGCCTATCTGGTCGCTTATTATTCAAGTTAGCCTGTTAAATCAGTTTTCACTCTTCTTCACAATCACATTGTTTTCAACGAGCTCGTTACTTAACACTCGAATAATCCTTGCCATGTCTCTTGATAAGTTCATTAACAAAATACCAAAATCAAACGGATATTGATCGTGAAAGTCACTGAATAGCTGGCTGTTTACTTCAAGCAGTAAGCCTTCTTCTAGTGCGTAGACACTGCCGACTCGATTATGCAAGGCAATCATAGAAACAAAGCCAATGGCTTCCCCAAAACGAATCGTTCGAGTTCGAGTTAACTTCCCATCATGATGTTTGAAATAGTCTAAACTGCCGTGCAAAACAAGGTGAAAACTTTCTCCTTTGCCATCATAAGCAAATATTTCATCATGCTGACTGACAAGGTGTAACTGGCCGTGGTTGATTAAAAAGTCGATGGCGTTATCGGATAGGGCACCGAAGATTGAGCCTGTTTTCAGGATAGCTGTCGAAATATCATAGGGCGACTCTGACACTAAAATGCTGTGCATTATTCCCTCCGCTGAGCGTCTTATGTTCGTCATGGCCAAGGTATTTTTGATGTGGCGTACCGTCTTCTGGTTGGCGCCTTTTAACGAAATACTTGGCTTCTTATATAAAATAGATGGTTTGTACCTTAAAGACTGAGTTCAATCTGTGCGATAATGCACCACATCAATATTGTGCTGCATTTTTGAGTTCAGCGCATCACTTTTACCTCATGATAAACGGAAGAATGCTTTGTTAACAACGGCCAACATCACCATGCAATTTGGTGCAAAACCTCTTTTTGAAAACGTTTCTGTAAAATTCGGCGAAGGCAAACGCTACGGTCTTATTGGGGCCAATGGATGTGGTAAATCCACCTTCATGAAAATCTTAGGGGGGGATTTAGAACCCAGTTCAGGTAATGTGTCAAAAGACCCAAACGAGCGCCTTGGTAAGCTAAAGCAGGATCAGTTTGCTTACGAAGAGTATTCTGTTATTGATACCGTTATCATGGGACACACAGAATTATGGGCCATTAAATCCGAAAAAGATGCGATTTATGCCAACTCAGAAATGACTGAGGCCGATGGCTTACGCGCCGGTGATTTAGAAGCAGAATTTGCCGAAATGGATGGTTATACTGCCGATGCCCGCGCAGGAGAGTTGCTACTGGGGGTTGGTATTCCAACAGAGCAACATTATGGTCTGATGAGTGAAGTGGCACCAGGTTTAAAACTGCGTGTTTTGCTGGCGCAGGCTTTGTTCTCTGATCCAGAAATTTTATTACTTGACGAGCCTACCAACAACTTGGATATCAACACCATTCGTTGGTTGGAAGGGGTCTTGGTTGAACGTAACTGCACCATGATCATCATTTCTCATGACCGTCACTTTTTGAATTCCGTTTGTACCAATATGGCGGATTTAGACTACGGTGAGTTGCGTTTATTTTCTGGTAATTACGATGAGTACATGATGGCATCGACCCAGGCTCGCGAGCGTTTGTTGTCGGACAATGCTAAGAAAAAAGCACAAATCAACGAGCTTAAGTCTTTCGTCAGTCGTTTTTCTGCCAACGCTTCCAAATCTAAGCAAGCGACCTCACGTGCAAAACAAATCGATAAAATTCAGCTTGAAGAAGTAAAACCTTCTAGCCGTCAGAATCCTTTTATTCGCTTTGAGCAAGAAAAGAAATTACACCGGATGGCGGTGCAGGTTGAAAATGTTGCCAAATCGTATGACGAAGAATTGTTTAGTGGTTTGAACATGATGGTCGAAGTGGGTGAGCGTATTGCCGTCATTGGGCCAAACGGCATAGGTAAAACGACGTTACTGAAATGTTTGGTCGGTGATACAGACCTGTCCAAAGGTGATATTAAATGGTCTGAAAATGCCAATATTGGTTATTATGCTCAGGATCATGCCCATGAGTTTGAAAAAGATGTCGATTTGATTGAATGGATGGGGCAGTGGGGTCAAGAAGGTGATGATGAGCAAGTTATTCGTGGCACGCTAGGTCGTCTATTGTTCTCACAAAACGACATTAAAAAGTCCGTTAAAGTCTTATCTGGTGGTGAGCAAGGGCGTATGTTGTTCGGTAAGTTGATGCTGCAAAAACCAAACGTTTTGGTGATGGACGAACCGACCAACCATATGGACATGGAGTCCATTGAGTCTTTAAACCTAGCGTTAGAGAATTATCCGGGTACTTTGATTTTTGTTTCCCATGACCGTGAATTTGTTTCATCATTGGCAACACGCATTGTTGAAGTAACCAGTGACGGCATTGTTGATTTCCACGGTACATATGACGAGTACCTTGCGAAACAAGAAGCTTAAGCGTTAGATAAGATCACAGCAAATCAAAAAGGAAGCCTGTTAAGCTTCCTTTTTTCGTTTTAGACGCTTAACGACGATCAAGATACACGTCGGGCTTTTGGTATTCTAGTATTTCAACAGGATCATTGAGGTGAATGTGACCTGTGTTCAGAGCGATTAAATTGATACCGAAGGTGATGCCTTCTTGGTTATTCAGTAAACGAAATTTCCCTAGCGTTTTTAGTGGTTCTCCTCTTCCAATGCGTTTCGCTGTTAATGGGTCTAGGGTCGTGAAAATACAGCGAATGCAAGGCTTTACATTTTCAAACTCGACTTCGCCAATACGGATACGCTTCCAACTGTCTTCTGCAAATGCTTCATTTCCTTCTACTACGATATTTGGGCGAAACTGTGACATGGCAATCACTTCTGGACAGGTACGATTCAGTTCATCCAGAGAGGCTTGTGTTGTGAGCAAGAAGGGATAGCCATCAGCAAAGCCAACGGGTTCGTCAGGGCGACGGCTGGTATAGCGTTTGGATTGCTCACCAAAAAATAGCAATTCTACCTCAGTGCCGAGAAGGGTGCTGAACCAGTCATTGGCGTTATCTTGAGTCTGTTGAGCGCTGAGACTGTCTTCCCATACGGTGACGTTTTTATATTTTTCTAGGAATAATGTTTCATTGAGAAGGAGCGAATTGGTCATTTCTGGGTGAGTGATTTGCCATTGATTAGGAGAAACTTGTGAAGCGCTTACCAAGGTGAGATCGGGGTACTCACGTCCACTAATAAATTGACCGTCAGGTGTCACAAGTACGAAACGTCTATCATTAACTAGACCATCATGTCGAACAATAGAATCATCAATTTTAATCCCTTTGATAGATTTGATGGGGTAGATGTTTAGTGCACTAAGGAAAAAAGACATAAGAACTCCGATCATTCGTAAAAATATATCATTACTTAGCAGGGAGGGTATTTCAATAAAAAAGCCTCAACGAATAATCGATGAGGCCTCTGCTTTTGGTTTTAAGCGGTTGTCTTAAATACTAATTATAAATAGTAAGACGCTAATGGTGGAAACCCATTAAATTCAACAGCACTGTAAGTGGTTGTGTAAGCCCCCGTTGAAAGCCAATACATACGATCACCGATGGCTAGATTCAATGGTAGACCATATTTGTAGTTTTCATACATGATATCTGCACTGTCGCAAGTCGGACCGGCAATGATCACTTCTTCAAGTTCGCCACTTTTTTCAACATGAATCGGATATTTAATGGATTCATCGAGTGTCTCGATTAGACCTGAAAATTTACCTACATCTGTATATACCCAACGGTTTAACGCAGTATGTGATTTGCGTGATATCAAAACGACCTCACTGACCAGTATTCCCGCGTTCGAGATCAAAGAGCGACCCGGTTCCAAAATAATACGTGGCAATTCGGCGCCAAAATCTTCTTCCAAGAAACGTGAAATCTCCTCGGCATAGGTAGAAAGTTCATTCGTCCGAGCAATGTAATTCGCAGGGAAACCACCACCCATGTTAATCATTTCTAATTCAATACCGTCTTCTTCTTTTAGACGCTCAAAGATCACTTTTACATTGGCGATGGCTGCATCCCATGCACCAATATCACGTTGTTGCGAACCTACGTGAAATGAAATGCCATAGGGAATCAACCCCAGCTCTTTAGCGAGAATAAGCAGATCCATTGCCATATCTGGACGACAACCGAATTTGCGAGACAAAGGCCAATCTGCTGTTACGGTGCCTTCCGTTAAAATACGCACATACACTCGAGAGCCGGGTGCGGCTTGTGCGATGTTGCGCAAGTCTGCTTCAGAATCCGTTGCAAACATGCGAACGCCTTTTTCGTAAAAGTAGCGAACATCTTTGGCTTTTTTGATGGTATTACCGTAGCTGACACGTTCTGGTGCTATGCCACCGATAGCGAACAGTTTATCCAGCTCATATCGTGATGCGACATCGAAATTTGAGCCGCGGTCACGCAATAAAGTGAGGATTTCTGGCGCAGGGTTGGCTTTGATTGCGTAAAAAATATCCGCAATAGGGAAGCCTTTTGTTAATTCTGTGTAGGCTTCGTCGATAATACTGGTATCGATAACAACAAAAGGGGTCTCTTTGGTGTCAGCAAAAGCTTTGAAGCGAGCAAAACTTTCTGGCGTATAAAAAGTGTTAACGTCAATAGACATGGGCAATAAGCTCCTTGATCATTAAAAACATAAACCGATTAAATAAGTAAACGCCTTTACCTTCTCCCGTCCTACTTATGGCTGTTACTTATCCGGCCTAAAGGCCTTAAGCGACTAGCGCAGCAGTTGAAGCGGTGCGGATTATGTTCAGCAATGACGCGCGCGCAATTTAGAGCTCGATTGAGTTAAGGTCAAGTATTTTTTCATGTTTTTAAGCAAAAAAAAGAGACCAACTGGGTCTCTTTTTTTATCGGATTTTTATCTTATTTCTGAGTCGCTTTATTCTGTAAAAAGTGTAAACCGCTGCCAACAATAAGTGCACCAATGAAGTAAAAACCCTCATTGGGATTATTTGTTAAAGCAGTCAGACCCGGTCCTGGGCAGTAACCACTTAACCCCCAACCTATACCAAACAAACCAGAACCAATAATCAATTTAGAGTCGATGTGTTTAAGGGTAGGGATTTGCCACTTACTTGCAACCATAGGGGCAACACGTTTATTTTTAATGGCGTAACCGATGACACCAACACCAATAGCGCTGGCCATTACAATGATGAGTGACGGGTTCCAGTCACCCAAAATGTCCAAGAAACCAATGACAACCGTTGGGTTGGTCATCTCGGAGAATGCTAGGCCTAAACCAAATACTAACCCTGCCGCTAAAGTAATCAATGCATACATAAAAAATCTCCTAGTTAACAATAGCAACAGTGATAATGGCTGTGGCCATAAAGGTAAGTGTGGCAACAATGGATCGTGGTGAGAACCGTGAAATACCGCATACACCATGACCACTGGTACAGCCTCCACCCAATCTTGTGCCGTAGCCAACAAGCAGACCTGAAATAATTAATAACCATGGGCTTCTAACCTCTGGAAAGGGAACCGTTTGCTCGGTAAAAACACCATAAGCGCTGCCACCAATGATCAACCCAGCAATGAACAGAAAAGGTAGGAAGCGCTCTTTGCTAAAAAGCAGCTGAGACAAGATGCCACTGATGCCAATTACTTTGCCGATAGTGAGCATATAGACAGTTGCTGTTAGACCTATTAACAGGCCTCCAACAAGCGGGTTAAAAATAGAATCCATGTTTTACTCCTCAAATTAATATTCGCAAATTCTAATGTAAAGATGCGTGAGATGTCTAATAAAAAATGATTTAAAACAATTTTTCTTAATGGCTTTTGCTTATTAGAGGTGTCATCGGGTCGTAAAATCGTCTCTTGCATACTCTTTACTGATTGGTTAGCTGATATTAATAGTCTTTAAGGATAGGCTTAACGTACAACAACACGATAGTGATCGTGAAAAGCATATTTTGGAGTAACCATGTTAGAAACATTAAAACGTCTTTTTTTGTCCCCAGTAGAACAAGGCGAACAAGTCTCCTATCAAAAAGCGGTCGCCGTTTTATTGATGGAGGTTATGCTGGCAGATCATGAAGTTGATGAAAAAGAAGGGCAACAGGTGAAGTCATTTTTGCGTGACGTTAGTGACTTGGGAGAGGATCTTGATGACTTATATCGCGAAGCATATTCTGGCGCGGAGCAAGCGCATGATCTTTATCAATTTACAAAAGTCATTAATGATCAGGCGAGTCATGTACAAAAGATGGAGTTGCTAGAGGCACTTTGGCGTGTGGCTTTAGCGGATGGAAACCTTGATGCCCATGAGGATCATCGTATTCGACGTATTAGTGAGTTACTTTTCATGCCTCACTCTGAATTTATTCAAGCCAAAATAGCGGCCCAACAAGAGTAGAAAAGTGCCTTTATATCAGTAATGTTACCATAAAGAAAACGCGGCATAAGCCGCGTTTTTTGACTGGTCTAGGTAACAATATTGACTTATGCTGCGAAGTTTGCGGAAGCAAATTCCCAGTTAGCAAGCGCCCAGAAACCTTTTAGGTAATCAGGACGAACGTTGCGGTAATCAATGTAATAAGCATGTTCCCAAAGATCCACGGTGATGATAGGCGTTTGTCCGCTTGTCATCGGTGTTCCAGCATTGCTTGTGTTAACGATTTCTAGAGAACCGTCTGCATTTTTTACCAACCAAGTCCAGCTTGAACCAAAGTTGTTTACCGCTTTGTCATCAAATGCTGCTTGGAAGTCTGCGAAAGATCCCCATTTTGCATTGATAGCGTCAGCCAGTGCGCCCGTTGGTTCACCGCCACCATTTGGGCTTAGGCTATTCCAGAAGAAGGTGTGGTTCCAAATTTGTGCTGCATTGTTGAAAACAGGACCCGCTGGTGCAGAAGAAATGATTTCCTCAAGCGATTTGTTTTCGAACTCAGAGCCAGGAACTAAGCCATTAAGCTTCACAACGTAAGTGTTGTGGTGCTTACCATGATGGTACTCTAATGTCTCAACAGACATATGAGGCTCTAGTGCATTTTTAGCATAAGGAAGAGCAGGTAATTCAAAAGCCATTGTTAATTCTCCTTGCTTTAGTATTAACGTAAATTGCTTGTTATCAAGCAGTTAATGGTGGTTATATAGTAGCATTGAACATCTAAAGATAATATTATTTAGCCTTGTTCTTAAATGATTTTTCATAATTTTTGTTAATAGTGACCTAAAAATATTTCCATGCGAAGAGACGATGATGTTGAGATCCCAAGCCTGACTTTAGATCAAGATGAAGTCAGTGATAGACGACCTAGTGCGCCTTCAAGTGCGAAGAAAGCGCAACAAAGGCAGCCAACTCCGACGAGGCCTGCTCATGCACCGACTGTGGTTCATAAAAAACAAAGTCTTGCAGGCATCTATTTTTTATTAATAGTGTTGATTGCTGCGGCATCAGGGGCCGGTTATTGGTTGTGGCAACAAAACATGCAACTCAGAAACGAGCTTTACGGCGCTAAAAGTGAGATTCAAAATCTAGATCATCAGTTATTAGCTGCCGACGTGTCAGCGAACAAGCAAGGCGAGACATTAGAAGAAACGCTCAAGACTCATGACAGTGAAATTCGTAAACTTTGGGGTGTTTCTTACGACACCAACAGAAAAGCGATTGCTGGTAACAAAGAGAATGTTGCTGCTCTTGAGAAAAAACTGTCGACTCTACGTGAAACAGTGTCAACGCAATCGAAGCGGATTGCCGTGCAAGCACAAGCATTTAATGAGGTCGAAGCCGGTTATAATACCTTGGTGCCGTCAGTGGCCACACTTGATGAAACCCTTAAGGCATTGGCGATAACACAAGAGAATCAAGCAAAACGGCTGACAACAACGAACGAGGCGATAAACGCTCAGAAGGGTCAAAATGAGGCTCAGACACTCAGTTTAGAGCAGCTATCTCAACATCTTGATACGTTGCAAGAAAAGGTTGCTCAGTTGGCCTCGCAAAAGCAAGAAGCCAGCGAAACAAGTGCTGTAGATATTCAGCAAACGCTTAATCGTCATCAAGATGCCATTGATTCTAGTGATGCTTTTAGAACGCAGGTAAATGCTGAGATCATTCGCTTGAGAAAGCAAATTAACCAGCTTATGTTAGAGCAACAGTTCACTGAATAAATTGCTTTCTCGCTCTTATTGACCAAAAAATTAAGCCGATTCGTCGGCTTTTTTTATGCCTATTATTTTGACTAACTGTCAAAACAGAGACTATACATATTCTCTTTCGGTCTAATTGGATAGTTATTTATAACTTTTTAGAATGTTATAGTGGCTCAATTGTTTGAGCTTGATAATGAGAGATAAAAAGTTATGACAGAGTTGAGACTGACACACTTAAAGCAGCTTGAAGCAGAAAGTATTCATATTATCCGCGAGGTTGCTGCGGAATTTGATAACCCCGTGATGCTGTATTCGATCGGTAAAGATTCTGCCGTTATGCTTCACCTTGCTATGAAAGCTTTTTTTCCTGGAAAACCCCCTTTCCCATTAATGCATGTGGACACGGGTTGGAAGTTTAAAGAGATGATCACTTTTCGCGATGAATTAATCGCCAAATTAGGGCTCGAATTGATTGTTCATCAAAACCAGGAGGGTATTGATCAGGGCGTTGGGCCTTTCACACACGGCAGTGCAAAACATACCGATATAATGAAGACTCAAGGCCTTAAACAAGCGCTCAATAAATATAATTTTGATGCCGCATTTGGTGGTGCTCGCCGTGATGAAGAAAAATCCCGTGCAAAAGAGCGAGTCTATTCTTTTCGAGATACACAACATCGTTGGGATCCTAAGAGCCAACGACCAGAGCTGTGGAATACCTACAATGGGAAGGTGAACAAAGGCGAAAGCATTCGAGTATTCCCATTATCGAATTGGACAGAGTTGGATATATGGCAATACATCTACCTAGAAAGCATTCCCATTGTCCCGCTGTATTTTTCCGCCAAGCGCCCTGTGGTTGAACGTGATGGCACACTCATTATGGTGGATGATGAGCGGATGCCTTTGAACGGTGAAGTTCCAGAATTAAAGTCGGTGCGTTTTCGGACATTAGGATGTTACCCACTGACTGGTGCCGTCGAGTCGGAAGCCAAGTCTTTACCTGAGATCATTCAAGAGATGCTGTTAACAAAAAGTTCAGAGCGTCAAGGTCGAATGATTGACCATGATTCGTCCGGCTCGATGGAAGAAAAGAAAAAGCAAGGCTATTTCTAATATTGGAGTATTAAGCATGTCTCACCAGTCAGAATTGATCAGCCAAGACATACTTGGCTATTTAAAACAGCACGAAGAAAAAGATTTATTGCGACTTCTCACATGTGGCAATGTAGACGACGGCAAAAGTACGCTCATCGGTCGTTTATTGCATGATTCAAAGTTGATTTATGAAGATCATTTAGACGCCGTAAAGCGTGACAGTAAAAAATCAGGCACCCAAGGCGAAGAAGTAGATTTGGCTTTGTTGGTTGATGGGTTGCAGGCAGAGCGAGAGCAAGGCATAACCATTGACGTCGCCTATCGCTATTTTTCAACAGAAAAACGCAAGTTCATCATTGCAGACACACCAGGGCATGAGCAATACACCCGTAATATGGCAACAGGGGCATCGACCTGTGATTTGGCGATTATATTAATTGATGCGCGATATGGGGTACAAACTCAAACTCGTCGCCATAGTTTTATTGCTTCTTTATTGGGCGTAAAACACCTGGTTGTGGCCATTAATAAGATGGATTTAGTGGGTTTTTCTGAAGAGACCTTTGATCAAATCAAGACAGATTACTTGGCTTTTTCGGATCAACTCGGTGACCGTAAGGCCACAGACATTCAATTTGTTCCTATCTCTGCTTTGTCTGGCGACAATGTCGTGAATGCGTCTACCAATATGCCTTGGTACCAAGGCGCGCCATTAATGTCGATTTTGGAAAGCGTGAAAATTAATCGTGACGTTAGACGCGATGCATTGCGCTTTCCTGTTCAGTATGTCAATCGCCCCAATCTTGATTTTCGTGGTTTCTCAGGGACCATTGCTGCAGGCGTTGTAAAGCCTGGCGATAAGGTGATTGCTTTACCTTCAGGTAAAACATCTACTGTTGAACGCATTGTGACGTTTGATGGGGATTTGACAACAGCAAAAGCAGGTCAGGCCGTTACATTAACGTTAGAAGATGAAATCGATATTAGCCGGGGCGATATGATTTCACATTTGACACAACCGCCATTGATGGCCAATACATTACGTGCATCGGTGGTTTGGATGGCGGAGCAAGACCTCGTTCCAAACAAGCTGTATGATTTCAAAATAGGTACGCAGCTTGTGCCTGGTAAGGTGCATAGGTTTAATCATAAGGTCGATGTGAATACGTTGCAGACTCACCCTATTGATGCACTTGAGTTAAATGGTATTGCTGACTTGGTGGTTGAGTTGGACAGACAGATTGTTTTTGATGAATACATTAATAGCCGCTTTACCGGTGCTTTTATCATTATTGATCGTTTGAGCAATGTTACCGTTGGTGCTGGCATGATCGAAGAGGCCATCAAGGGAGGGTTAGAGCACTCTAAGGTTGTTAGCCCTGCAGAGCGCGCTGCACGACTAGGTCAGCGCCCATTGGTCATTGGTTTGCAAGACACGCTGTTTGTTGACTGTGATGCTTTAGAGCGTCGCCTGATGAAGAGTGGGGTGGTTGTTTTGGCTAAGCCAGGCGCAACACAAAGAGACATTGCGTTACTGCGTGAGACGGGTATTGCGCTTTTAGTCAATAAAAGCCGTCATGTTGACTGTGTGATTGACGCTGAATGCTTTGATTCAGTAGTGAACAATATTATTGAAAGTGTAAAGCTTTAATAGTTTGCCTAATAAAGCATAGTAGAGGAAGCGTTTAAGGTGCCCTCAATGATAGTACGAATTGTGCTATGGGCACCTTGTCATTTAACCGTTTCAGTTTGAACTAAAATCATTACACTGCGTTGACAGAATCCATTCGTTTATGAGCTTTGTGCTGATCTTCGTTGTTTCCTAGTTTCCAATAGCTTGCAATGTACAACCGATCTCTATCGACTCCTTTGTCGTTTTTAAAGAAGGAGCGCAGTTGTTTCATACTGCTAAATTCGCAGGCAGCCCACACTGAAACTGTCCCTGGATACCAAGTTAATGCCTTGACTTGTTCGAGCAGGGTCTCGGCATTTTCACCTGGATGTGGATTAATGATCCATTTTATTTCCATGCCAACAGGGTGGGCTATCGTTTGAATGTCCTCTTCTGATAGCACCTCAATAATGGCATAACCTGTTGCATTCTCTGGCAAGGTTTCCAAATTCACGCTGATTGCTGGTAGGGCGGTCATATCCCCAATGAGTAAGTACCAATCAGATTCCGTGTAGATTTTTTTAGTTGGCCCCGGTCCGGCAATGAGAATAGGTTCATTAGGCTTAACATTTTGCGCCCAAGTAGAAGCGGGCCCTGGATTCTCATGCAGTACAAAATCAATATCGATTTCATCCAGACGTTGATGACGAATGGTATAAGTGCGCATGATTGGGCGTTGTGTTTCTTGTGGAAAAATAAGCTTTATATGGCTGCTTTCTTGTCCAGCGGGGAGTGACTTTATATTTTCTCCACCAAGGGTGACGCGAAACAGGTGTGGCGTAACATGGGCGCTTTTAATAACCGTTAATTCGCGAGTATTGGGTCTGTTCATTTTCTAGTCCTTGTTTTTGTCGTGTTGTACGTCAATAAGCGGTCAGCGTTGTTAATAAAGATCAGCGTAGGTTATTGAGCATAATGTTCAATGTTTTTAAAAATTCAGCCTTTTGCTGTGGTGTTAACGACGTCGTCATGGTCTGGTTTACCTGTAGTTCTAAATGGTGTAACTCACTTATCAGAATGCCTCCACACTCTGTGGTTTTTAAACGTTGGCTGCGCTGATCTTCTGTGCAAGGCAGCTTAGTCACATAACCCTCATTCACTAAACTTTTTACAGCGCGAGTGACTTGGGATTTGTCGAGTACAAGCGCTTTCACGATGTCATTAGCACGACAGTTTTGCGTAGAGTGAATGCACTTTAGTATTCTTAAATGGCAAAATGGTAGATGCACATCGGAATCAATACTGATTTGTCGGAGCCGATTTTTGTATCCATGCATTAATGCGAGCGTAGACTCGCCGATGTATATAGACATAAACATTAATAATTTATTATATGAGAATGGTTATCAATTTATTAAATATGATTGTCATCGTCAACTAATTTTTTGTGTTTCTTATTGATAAGTTGTTAGTAGGGTGGTTTCAATATAGCAAAAAACAAATAAGTGCTTTTATTAGTGCTGCTAGAGGAAACATGATAGATAAGATTCAAACGCACCAAGCGATTGTGGCCGCTTTGTTTGCTCGCTATGAAACCGCGAAGTGGGCAGCGCTTCATGCGCATGAAGCCGCGACGAGTAAAGAGAGCATTGCAGAAAATAAATACGATACATTTGGTTTGGAGGCCGCCTACCTTGCTCACGGACAGTCACAAAGGGTGTTGCAATGTGAGTCTGAATGGCTACTTTTTCATAAAAAAACACCGATTATGTTTGATGAGAATGATGCTGCTTCGGTGTGGTCTTTGGTTGTTTTAGAAAATGCCAGTGGCTTAAATAAACATTTTTTCTTAGCACCTTGTGGTGGCGGTTTATGTATTGATATGGAAGGGTGCAATGTGTATTTGGTAACTGGATCAAGTCCAGTGGGTAAGGCTTTGTTAGGAAAAGCAGTAGGCGATGAAGTGGAAATACGCCAAAGTGGTCAGCAAGTTGGCTATGAAATAGTGGCGATTGTCTAATATGCTTGGCAAGAGCGTGAATTTTACGGTTATCCTTTAGCAAATTTTGTTGTAAGCCTAGAGAGTCGGTCTCGGTTCGCATATAATGTTTTGCCTTAAAATATTCCGTTTTTTCTTCCTAGTGACATTTTATAAGGAGGGAAAACGCTCTAAGAACACATCACTCTCTTACTGAGACAGTAATAGGATCTAAATTATGCGCAGCCATTATTGCGGCGAGTTAAATGCTTCTAACATTTCACAAGAAATTACTTTATGCGGTTGGGTTCACCGTCGTCGTGACCACGGCGGTGTTATCTTTTTAGATGTTCGCGACCGTGAGGGCGTTACTCAGGTTGTTTTCGACCCTGATCGTGCTGAAAGTTTTGCTATCGCTGACAGTGTGCGTAACGAGTTTGTTGTTAAGTTGAAAGGCTTGGTGCGTGCTCGCCCTGAAGGGACAGTGAACCCGAATATGAACACGGGTGAAATTGAAGTGCTTGGAACAGAACTTGAGATTCTTAATTCCGCAAAAACACCGCCTTTTCAGTTAGATGAGCATCAATCTGTTGGTGAAGACGTTCGCCTAAAAAATCGCTTCATCGATTTACGTCGCCCAGAAATTCAGCAAAAAATGCGTTTTCGCTCAAAAGTGACATCTGTGTTACGCCGTTACCTTGATGATAATGGTTTCTTGGACATTGAAACCCCTATTCTAACTCGTGCAACACCTGAAGGTGCACGTGATTACTTGGTGCCGAGTCGTACTCAACAGGGCAGTTTTTTTGCCTTGCCTCAGTCACCTCAGTTGTTTAAGCAGCTATTGATGGTGTCAGGTTTTGACCGTTATTACCAAATTGCAAAATGTTTCCGTGATGAAGATTTGCGTGCCGATCGTCAACCTGAGTTTACCCAGGTCGATATCGAAACGTCCTTCATGAGCGAAGAGCAAATCATGGGCATGACAGAAGAAATGATCACGAACTTGTTTAAAGAGTTAATGGACATTGATTTGGGTGCCTTCCCGCGTATGCCATACTCAGAAGCCATGGAAACCTATGGTAGCGACAAACCGGATCTGCGTATTCCACTCACTATTGTGAGTGTTTGTGATTTGATGTCAGACGTTGACTTTAAAGTGTTCTCTGGTCCAGCAAAAGACCCGAAAGGTCGTGTAGCGGCACTAAAAGTGCCGGGTGGTAATTCATTGACTCGTAAGCAAATCGATGATTACACGAAATTCGTTAGCATTTACGGTGCTAAAGGCTTGGCCTACATCAAAGTCAATGACAAAGCGAATCTTGAAGAAGGCTTGCAATCACCAATTGTTAAATTCTTGCCTATTGAAGTGCGTGCGGCATTGCTTGAGCGTCTTGATGCACAAGACGGTGATTTGATCTTCTTTGGTGCTGATTCTAAGAAAGTAGTGGGTGAAGCGTTGGGCGCATTGCGTTGCAAGTTAGGTGAAGACATGAATCTTTACACTTGTGAGTGGGCGCCTCTGTGGGTCGTTGATTTCCCAATGTTTGAAGAAACGTCCGATGGTGGCATTACTGCGATTCACCACCCATTCACGGCACCTTCTTGTTCACCTGAAGAGTTAAAAGCAGACCCACTTAATGCGCTTTCTCAAGCCTATGATATGGTGTTAAACGGTACTGAGTTAGGCGGTGGTTCCATTCGTATTCATCAGTCTTCTATGCAGGAAATTGTCTTCGAATTGTTGAAGATTTCCAAAGAAGAGCAAGAAGAGAAGTTTGGCTTCTTGTTAGATGCTTTGAAATTCGGTGCGCCACCACATGGCGGCTTAGCATTTGGTCTTGACCGTTTGGTGATGCTAATGACAGGGTCTGCGTCTATTCGCGATGTTATTGCATTCCCTAAAACGCAGAGTGCAACTTGTTTGTTAACTCAAGCACCTGGCGAAGTAAGCGATAAGCAACTAAAAGAGTTGAATATACGCGTTAGAAAGCCAATCGTAGAGTCTTAAGGTCTCTGTCGTTTTTAATGAGACGTTTTGTGTAACAATAAGTGTCATTGGGTTGAAAGAAAAACGTAAAAGGCCGCTATTAAGCGGCCTTTTTTATCGTTTGTCATTGCATACTTACGAAAGGGCTGTTGAAATAAGCAGTGATTATATGGGGCATATTGAAAACATGGCGAAAACTCGCATTCTAGCCATTGATCCGGGCTCGCGTGTAACGGGGTTTGGTATTATTGATGTTGCAAACGGTCGGTCTGTTTATGTTGGTAGCGGTTGTATTCGTCTGCCTGATCAAGATCTGTCTGTCAGGCTTAAGCATATTTTTAACAATGTGTCGGCTTTATTGGAAGAATATCAGCCAAATGAGTTTGCGATTGAAGAGGTTTTTTTGGCGAAAAATGCCAATTCAGCCTTAAAATTAGGTCAAGCGAGAGGGGCAGCGATTGTTGCTGCATCGCTGCAAGATTTGTATGTCCATGAATACGCTGCACGGCGGGTGAAGCAATCTGTCGTTGGCAACGGTAATGCTGATAAAACTCAAGTGCAAATGATGATTCAATTATTATTGTCATTGAACGCAAAACCTCAGGCCGATGCGGCCGATGCGTTGGCAATCGCATTGTGTCACGCCAATACGCGAACGTCAGGTGGATTAGAATACGGTGTTGGTAAGCGTGCGGGTCGAACGTCTAAACGTTGGACTGAACAAGATGTAAGGAAAAGTGTGTGATCGGTCGAATTGTTGGAACCTTAGTAGAAAAGTCTCCACCAGAGTTAATGGTTGACGTTGGAGGGATTGGTTACGACGTTAGCGCTTCTATGACAACGGTGTATGAATTACCGCAGGTCGGTGGGCAGGTCATTCTGTTTACGCACCTTTTAGTAAAAGAAGATTCCCATACCCTATATGGCTTTATCGATAAAAATGAGCGCGCTTTATTCCGCGTATTGATCAAAGTAAACGGGATCGGTCCAAAAATGGCGCTGGCTATTTTGTCTAGTATGTCTTCAGAAGAGCTGATCGCAAACGTTCAAGAGTCAGATGTTACTGCACTCACACGCATTCCTGGTGTAGGGAAAAAAACCGCAGAGCGTTTAATTATTGAATTGCGCGACAAACTTGGTCAAGCCGCGAAGAACGATCTTTTCTCAACGCCGACCGTTTTAAGGCAAGTTCAAGCAGACCCAAGGCAAGAAGCCGAAGCCGCGCTTATTTCTCTTGGCTATAAACCACAAGAAGCCGCTAAGGCCATTTCAGGTGTGCCAATGGATTCAGCAAGCAGTGAAGATGTCATCAAAGCTGCATTGAAAAATATGTTAAGGAAATAACCGGTGATTGAACAAGATCGTATTATTTCTGCTGAACTAAAGGGAAACGATCGTCAGGTTGATCGTGCGATTCGTCCACAGGCGTTGGCTGAATACATTGGTCAACCTGTGGTTAGAGAACAAATGGAAATTTTTATCGAAGCGGCGAGACAGCGTGATGAGCCCTTGGATCACACGTTAATATTTGGTCCGCCGGGCCTCGGTAAAACAACATTAGCAAATATTATTGGTAATGAAATGGGCTCAGAGGTCAAGACAACGTCTGGCCCGGTGCTGGAGCGCGCTGGCGATTTGGCCGCGTTACTCACTAACCTTAACGAAGGCGATATCTTATTTATTGATGAGATACACCGATTAAGTCCTGCCATTGAGGAAGTTTTGTATCCTGCAATGGAGGATTACCAGCTTGATATCATGATCGGCGAAGGGCCCGCTGCTCGGTCAATTAAAATTGAACTCCCGCCTTTTACACTGGTCGGAGCTACAACAAGGGCTGGGCTACTCACTTCTCCACTTCGTGACCGATTTGGTATCGTGCAACGGCTTGAGTTTTATGATGTTGAATCTCTTACAACCATCGTGGCGCGATCAGCGGATAAAATGGGCATGCAGTTAGATCATTCTGGCTGCTTTGAAGTGGCAAGGCGTTCACGAGGTACACCGCGTATTGCGAATAGACTTTTACGTCGTGTCCGAGATGTCGCTCAAGTTAGCGGGGAAGTCTTGGTGGGTCAGAAAGTTGCTCAAAGGGCCTTAGATATGTTAAGTGTAGATAGTCAAGGTTTTGATCATCTGGATAGGCGTATGTTGTTGACTATGATAGAAAAATTTGACGGCAGACCGGTTGGCTTAGACAGCGTTTCAGCAGCATTAGGTGAAGACAAAGATACCATCGAGGATGTTATTGAGCCATTTTTAATACAGCAAGGTTTTGTGATCAGGACGCCTCGCGGACGTCAAGTGACCAAACGTGCTTATGAACACTTTAATTACCAATTACCTACAGATTTTAAATAGAGGTCAATGATGTCAATTTGGGGACTTATTGCAAGCGCAAGCATTGTGGTGCAGCTGGTTATGCTAATTTTGCTTGCTGCGTCGATTTTTTCATGGATTGTAATTTTTCAACGCATTCGAGTACTAAAAGAAGCCAAAAAAGTCAGCATTGCATTTGAGGAAAACTTTTGGTCGGGTGTGGATCTTAGCCAGCTTTATCAAAAGTTAACGCAAGAGGGCCGCAAAGTAACGGGAATGGAGAATATCTTCATTTCTGGGATTAAAGAATTTACTCGTTTAAGAAAAAGTCATGACGTTGTACCAGAGGCTGTGATGGATGGTGTGCAAAGAGCCATGCGGGTTGCTCTCTACCGTGAAGAAGAGAAACTTGATAAGCATCTTCCTTTTCTTGCGACTGTCGGATCAACAAGTCCTTATATTGGTTTGTTTGGAACTGTGTGGGGAATCATGCATTCGTTTATTGGTTTGGCTGAAGTGCAACAAGCGACTCTTGCAACGGTAGCACCTGGTATTGCAGAGGCATTGATTGCAACGGCGATTGGCTTGGCTGCAGCGATTCCTGCTGTTATTGCTTACAATCGCTTTTCAACGGCTTCTGAATCGTTAGGATCAAGTTACGAAAACTTTGCCGATGAATTTACCAGTATTCTTCACCGTAAGGTTCACGTTCGTGAGGGAGGGGCTGCATAGTGGCTCGCCCAAGAAGAAGAAACAAACGTCGCCCTATGGCGGAAATCAATGTCGTACCCTACATTGATGTGATGTTGGTGCTCTTGGTGATTTTTATGATCACAGCACCGATGATGACCCAAGGAGTTGATGTCGAGCTACCCAGTGCAAATGCCTCACCCATTCAGGACTCTGAAGGAGATGTTTTAATTGCATCCGTTGACTCACAAGGTCGTTATTATCTTGATATTGGCGGTGAACAGGAGTCTATTGCGTTGAACCAGTTACAAGATAGGGTCAGAAAAGTGATCAGTCAAAACCCTAAAATGTCCGTTTTAGTGAGGGGCGACAAAAGCGTTCCTTATGGCGATGTGATTGGCCTTATGGTGACGCTTCAAGCGGCAGGCGTCCCTAATGTGGGATTGGTCACTGAGCCGGATCAACAATGATGAAATGGCTTCGAACAGACAGTTATAGTTTGCCTGTTGTGTTGGCTGTGGGTTTGCATGTCGGTGTTCTAGGTGTGGGTTTAGTTGCTGTTGATTTTAATGATGCTGATACACCCGTGCCTAAGCGACCGCCTATTGTAAACGCGACTGTTGTGGATGTGTCTCAAACTATCATCGGCAAACGTGAAGTAGAAGAAAGGGCTGCGCAACAACGAGCGGCGCAGGTTGCGGTTGAAAAAAAGAAGCGTGAAGCCGAAAAAGCCAAGCAAAAACGTGAAACAGAACGCAAAGCACTGGAAGAAAAAAAGCGACAGGTTGCTCAAGCTAAGCAAGCGAGAGAGAAGGCTGAAGCACAGCGGCGTGAAAGTGACCGACAAAAAGCGGCAGCAGAAAAGAAGCAGCGACTGGCGGAACAGGAAAAGCAGCGTTTAGCACAACAGGCTGAAAAACAGCGTCAAGCAAAAGAAAAGGCCGAGAAAAAGCGTCGAGAAGAGGTTGCCAGACAAGCTGAAGCGGATCGTCTTGCTGAACAAGAGCGTCAGCGTCAAGAAGAGGCATCGCGGCTAGCGGCAAAAGAAAAAGCAAGAGAGGAAGCCGAAGCGGCTCGTGTCGCGGCGGCAAAAGAAGCGGAAGAGCGTGCTGTGGCGGAAGCTCAAATGGTTCAGTCTATCAGCAGCTTAATTAATAACCGTGTGACATCCGCTTGGATTCGCCCTCCCAGTGCACGTAACAATATGAAAACGCAACTGAGAATTTATTTCTTACCTAATGGGGAAGTGATGAATGTTCAGATAACCAAGGGCAGTGGCGATGCTTTGTTTGATCAAAGAGCAGTCGACGCTGTTTATAAAGTGAGAAGGATTGAGGAATTGGCTGATGTTGATTCCTATGTGTTCGAACGAAATTTCCGTCAAGTAGATTTGATATTCAACCCGCAAGATTTGAGAAATTAATGATGTTAAAACAATGGTTATATGTATTCTTTGCCTGCATGGTCTCAATTGGAACCACAAGAGCACAATTGGTCATTGAAATCACGAGTGGCGCTGATCAGCTTTTGCCAATTGCTGTTGTTCCTTTTGGTTACAATGGTGTAGACGCGTTACCTGAAGATATTGCGCAGGTCGTTGAAGATGACCTTGCAAGGAGTGGTTTGTTTCAGCCGGTTCCTCGAGCCAATATGCTGAGTATGCCTTCGAAAGAAGAGGATGTTTTTTACCGAGATTGGCGGTTACTCAAAAGCGACTATGTCGTGATCGGTAATATCAATAAGCTTCCAAATGGGCAGTATCGCATTGGCTTTGAACTTCTTAACGTACTGAGCCAAAAGCCTGTGCAAAAACATGCCTCGATTGACGTTAATGCACGTAACTTTCGTGATGCTGCACACTACATTAGTGACAAGGTTTACGAATTATTGACGGGGTCTAGAGGCGCATTTAGTACAAGAATCTTGTATGTTACTGCTGAAGGCGATAAAAGGTCACCGCTTTTTAAACTGCAAGTGGCTGATGCCGATGGTCATCGCCCACAGGTCGTTGTTGAGTCTAAAGAGCCAATTTTGTCGCCTTCTTGGAGTATGGATGGGCGTAACATAGCGTATGTTATGTTTAGAAATCGTCGCCCTAGTATTTTTATCCAAGAGTTGGCAACAGGTAAACGTCAGCAAGTTGCGCAGTTTAGAGGGTTAAATGGTGCACCAGCGTGGTCACCAGATGGTAAGAAACTTGCGTTAGTCTTATCAAAAGACAACAATCCAGAAATTTATACCTTGGACATTGCTACGCAAAAATTAGAGAGAATGACAAATCATTACGCCATCGACACGGAACCAAGTTGGGAGCCAGACGGTAAAGGAATTGTCTTTACGTCGGATAGAGGAGGCAATCCTCAAATTTATCGACTGGACACACGATCTAAGCGTGTTGAAAGGGTAACTTTTGAAGGTGAGTTGAATACTCGAGCAAGAATGACACCGGATGGCCGTTACCTTGTGACAGTGCAAAAAAATGATGGCAATTATCACGTTGCGTTGCAAGATATGAACACAGGGCGCGTGCAGACGCTTACTGAGACTTACTTAGACGAATCACCTAGTATTGCACCGAATGGTAGTATGGTGATGTATGCAACAACAGATAGAGGTAAGGGCATTTTAGCCGTAGTATCCGTTGATGGGCTTGTTAAATATAGGTTACCATCAGCTGAAGGTGATGTACGTGAGCCATCTTGGTCCCCGTATTTCAAATAAAGACAGTAGGAGTGAATAATGAGTGTAAATAAATTAGGTAAGTTTGCGGTTATTGGTTTATCAGCCGCTTGGATTGTGGGTTGTAGTACAACGGCGTCTGACACAGACAGTTCAACGGTTGCAGAAGATGCAGCAGCAATGGAGCAAGCGGAAGCTGATGCCGCAAATGCGGATCAAGCATACGGTGCAGGTGAAGGTGATGCTGTGACGAGTGTGATTGTTGATGACGTTGCGGCGCAACAAGCAGAAGTAGATCCGCTAGCAGACGTTCAAGTGGTATTTTACTTTGATTTCGATAAGTCCATTGTTCGTCCAGAATCTCGTGAAGCACTTGCAAAACACGCTGAGTTTCTAGTCGCTAACCCAGATGCTCGTATTGTTCTTGAAGGTCATGCAGATGAGCGTGGCACTCGTGAATACAACATGGCATTGGGTGAGCGTCGTGCAAAAGCGATTAGCCGTTATTTGACTATTCAAGGTGTTGCCGCTTCTCAAATTGAAACAGTCAGTTTTGGTGAAGAAGTGCCAGTTGCTTTCGGAAGTGACAACAATGCTTGGCAGCTAAATCGTCGTGTTGAAGTACGTTACGAATAATGGTGGGTAAATCCATTAAGGTTCGCTCCTTTGCAATGGCGCTGTGTTTCACAGCGCCATTCGCTCTGGCTGAGTCGAGCTCAGGCCTTTCTCCTAATGCGGCGGCAGAGTTATTGTTTCAACTCGAAACATTGCAGCAAGAAGTGCAAAGTCTGCGTGGGCAACTAGAAGAGCAGCAGCATGAAATAAGATTAATGAAGTCAAGCCAGAGAGATCGCTATATCGATCTTGATAAGCGGATTTCATTGCTCATGACATCGCCTGCACAGTCTTCTTCAACAGAAAAGGTTAATCCGCCTTCTCCAAAATCTCCCGCTATTACCAAAGAACCAGCCCCCGCCATTAGCAATGCTCTTGCAACATCCCCCCTTGCGCCAGTGGTATTACAACCACCAACGGCTCAGGCAAAAGCTGCTTACGATCAGGCGTATTCGTTGATTAGACAAAGAAAGTTTGATGAAGCTGAGACATCGCTCAGTCAATTTGTTAAGACATATTCTGATAACACGCTGACGGGTAATGGGTACTATTGGCTTGGTGAGGTCAAACTTGTTCAAGGTAAATCGAACGAGGCGTTGGATGCATTTTCAACGGTTATTAAACGTTTTCCAGGACACAACAAAGAACCAGATTCTTTGTATAAACTGGGAACTGTTAACGACCAGCTTGGTGAAACAGTAAAAGCAAAATCCTACTTACAGGATGTTATTGCACGCTTTCCAGACACAAAAGCTGCTAAATTATCTGCAGGGTATTTAAGTAAGATTAAATAGCTTGCATTATCCCACGGGCTCTGTATTATACGCAACCCGTTGGGTCGTTAGCTCAGTTGGTAGAGCAGTTGACTTTTAATCAATTGGTCACTGGTTCGAATCCAGTACGACCCACCAACTTTTTCTATTCCTTTTTGTCGTTTTTGGGTCGTTAGCTCAGTTGGTAGAGCAGTTGACTTTTAATCAATTGGTCACTGGTTCGAATCCAGTACGACCCACCAAAAACACTCATTCCGCTCCCAGTTTCTTATAGGGGTAATGATATGTCTGACGTTTCCAGTAAAGCCGCTCTTCGAGATACGGTTCAAAAGTATCTGTCTGAAGCTGAGAATCAACTTACGTCAACATCCGTTGATAACCAAGCTATCCGAGACGAAATTAAAGCGCTTTTACAACAAAAGAATGCAGTGTTGGTTGCGCATTATTATACAGATGATGCCATACAGGAATTAGCCGAAGAGACGGGCGGTGTTATTGCTGACTCTTTAGAGATGGCTCGTTTTGGTGCGAATCACGAAGCCGATACGCTTGTTGTGGCAGGTGTCAAGTTTATGGGTGAGACCGCTAAGATCCTCAGCCCAGAAAAAACCATCATCATGCCCACACTAGAAGCAACCTGTTCTTTGGATATTGGTTGTCCTATAGACGAGTTCTCTGATTTTTGTGATCAATACCCTGAACGCAAAGTGGTTGTCTATGCGAATACATCTGCTGCAGTAAAGGCACGTGCAGATTGGGTTGTCACGTCAAGTATCGCTTTGGATGTTGTTGAGCACCTTGTCGATCAAGGCGAAAAGATTATTTGGGCACCGGATCAACATTTGGGCGGGTATATCCAAAAAGAAACCGGCGCTGACATGATTCTTTGGGATGGTGCTTGCATCGTTCATGAGGAGTTTAAAGCAAAGGGGATTTTGGATTTGAAAAAAATCTATCCTGATGCTGCCATTCTTGTTCATCCTGAGTCACCGGAGTCTGTCGTGGAAATTGCCGATGTTGTTGGTTCAACTTCGCAATTATTGAATGCCACTAAATCTATGCCTAACAGTACATTTATTGTCGCAACAGATCGTGGCATTTTTTATAAAATGAAGCAGGCCTCGCCATCAAAACGTTTTATTGAAGCGCCTACAGCGGGTTCTGGTGCAACCTGTCGAAGTTGTGCACATTGCCCTTGGATGGCGCTTAACAGTCTTGAGTTGCTTCGTAATGCGCTTCGTGACACCTCTGGTGAAGTGTTTGTGCCAGAAGACACGAGAGTCAAAGCATTAGTTCCTTTACAGCGGATGCTAGATTTTCAAGTGACCTAGTCCTATTTTTAACCAACAAAATATTTATTTTTGATCGGTTTAAAAGCAGCACCCCGGTGCTGCTTTTTTATTTTGAAAACACGGGGAGAATCTAAAGAATTACGGATTTTATGTTTTCGAACAATCAGTTGCCAGACTAAAGTATACAAGACTTTTGTCTAATCGAATTATTTTTTGGTCTGGCATAATATACTTCCCACAACAATTATTTGCTTTTCTGAAAAGCTGTTTTTTTTATTTGAGTGACGTTTATGTCGCTGGAGAATGTATGAACACCAACCCACGAGATAACCTTCAAGCCGAACAGGCCATGGATGACCATACTCATACTGAAAGCTATGAAAAACTTCATAAACCCAGTTCCGAGTTTAACAGTCGTGACGAATACCTTGAGCACGAGTTGCAAATTATGCAACCTAAAAGGTGGCGTCCTAATTTGCCCTTTAGAGATTACCGCTTTGAGCTAGAAGACACCATCCCAGCTATGGCGGCGACTATTGGTAAAGTAGTCATGGTTGGTGCGATCGCGGCGACATTTGCAGGCCCTTTAGGTTTAGATCAATCTTTTATACTTGAAAACGTTCGTTATGAACTTCTTATTGTTGCGGTGTTTATCCTATTATTTTCAGGGTTTATTTTGCCGACGGCGAACTTGGCGGGCACCCACGGTCCATTGATTCCTTTGATTCCAATCGTGGTGGCAGCCGGCGGTCACCCAATGGCGTTTGGTTTGCTGATCGGGGCATTTGGGTTAATTCTTGCCTTTAGTAAAGGGGGCAGTTTGCTTGCGAGCCTCACGAGTAAAGGGGTTTGTGGTGGCTTATTGCTGTATCTGGGCTTCATCGGCACCATTTCTCAAGTTAAAAAGCTATTTGCTTGGGCTGAAGCGATTGATATGTCTCATATTGCCTTCATTGTTATCTTAGCCACGATTGTGCTTTATGCTGTACTTGAGCATTTTAAAAAGCGTTGGTTGGCGGTACCGCTGAGCTGTCTTTTAGGTGGTGGTGTTGCCTTTTTACTTGGCGCGCCGTTTGAATTCCAAACAGCACCTGGTTTGCCAAATATGAACCCAATGTACTGGTGGGGTGAAGACACCGGCTGGATGCTTGGTTTGCCAACAGCAGAAAGTTTTGTTGTCGTGTTGCCTTTTGCGATCTTGGCTGTTGCTATGTGGTCTCCTGATTTCCTTGGTCATCAAGTATTCCAGAAAATCAGTTACCCACAGCGTACTGAAAAAGTTCAAATGAACATCGATGACACCATGTTGTCTGCTGCAACAAGACAGACGTTTGGTTCTCTTTTAGGTGGCTCTAACTTCGCTTCTTCTTGGGGTACCTACATTGTGCCAGCGGCGATTGCAAAACGTCCTATTCCTGCCGGCGCCATCTTAACCGCTATTTTCTGTATCATTGCAGGTGTTTGGGGTTACCCAATGGATTTGGCTATTTGGCAGCCTGTATTGTGTGTGGCATTGATTGTAGGTGTGTTTATTCCCCTATTGGAAGCAGGTATGGAAATGACTCGTGAGGGTAAAACCACACAGTCTGCAGCGATTGTTGTGTTTGCTTCTACATTGGTTAACCCTGCATTTGGTTGGTCATTAACTATGTTGTTAGATAACTTAGGTTTGATCGGTTGTAAAGAAAGAAGCGCGAACTTGAGCAGTATGAGCCGTTGGATTATCCCATTTGTCATGTTCTTTATATTGACTAGTGTGATGGCGTTGGTTGGCCTGTTACCAGGTATTCCAGCCTTGATGCCTAGCTTTAGATAATGGTTTGATCAAGCACTAGAAAACGTTAATAGTGACACTGTTTTCTATTAAGAACAGCCAGTATCCACACAGGGTACTGGCTGTTTTTTTATGTTAAGCGTTACTCATATCTCGTGTCTTTAGTGTTGACTATTGTCTTATTCCCATCTCGCATCTTCTTCAGAAAGCACAAAGCGAACATTTTCTCCATGAGAGCAAAGCTGTACAACGGATTCAGGAGCACCTTGCTCGTTAAGGCTGACGAGGCTAATACCGGCGCTATTCAATAAACGTTCCCCATGTGATGCATTTTCTGGTTTGTGGGGAATTACTTTCATGCTTCGACGCCGTGTGAACCAGTTTAAAGGTGATTTAGGAGCGTATAGCCAGCGATTAAGACGATCAAAGGTATCGAGCAAGCGAGCAGGGAACTCATTTCTGATGCCACTGCTGGTTATTTGCCAGACGTCTGGGCCTCTTTGCGTGCCTCGAAGCTGAATGTCGTACACAAACGAGTAATGAACATCACCCGATAAGATAACGAAATTTTGGGGTGTCTGTTTGTGTCTAAATAGGTTCATAAGAGCATAAGCTGAGCCTGGGTGTGCCATCCAGTTTTCTGCATCAACCATGAGCGGTTTACCAAACCAGGTGAAGACTTTTTGAATTGCTTCGATCAGCTTTACCCCAAACATGGGAGCCGGTGATACCAATATAACGGCATCGAGTCCTTTCAATTGATGTTGTAAATCTGTCAGCGCTTCCCAATCCATTAATCCTGATGGTTTATCGAGTGACTGCTCAGAACGCCAGCGATGGGTGCGAGTATCTAGAACAACTAAGGGTGGGACTGTATGCCATGTATAGTGCCAATTCGAGAAACGAAACAAGGATTCGATAAGATCGACGTGGGATTGTTTGCCAGGCTTATCGAGTGCTTTTTGTATGTGTTCTAATAAGTTGGGTGGAAAATTTTCGGGGGCGTTTCCCCAACCTTGGCAAAGGAGATAGCCTAATAAAGCATTACCAATGATTCTTGAGGAAAACGCATTTTCATAGGCCGCTTGCTCCCAAGAGGCGGTTAAGTTCCAGTCGTCTGTCACATCATGATCATCAAAAATCATGGCAACGGGAAGGTGAGCCATCGCTCGACGCACTTTGGGTAAGCCCGCAGAAAAGTGTTTTAAAATAGAGGTTTGCTCGTTGAATTTGACTGTTTGCTCTTCCGTTAAGTTTTCTGGAGTAGACCAATCAATCTTAGAAAATACCTTGTTCCAGCCCTCCGGGGACCATACCAGTGCATACATTGCTAAGACTTCTGCGACGGATATTAAGTGGTTTTGCGCCGTGTCTGTGGTGAATATAGGCTTACGTACACCGCCAAAAAATTGTTCCACTACATTTTGATTATGATCGTTTTTGGGTAGCAGTGAATCCCTAGCAAAATAATAGGGGGAGGACACGTGTAAGGCCTCTGTATCCTCTGCTTCAATGCAGGGAAGAATTTCATTTTCGGTTTTTAAATGGCCAATTAATTGATGGATAACCCAGAGCATGGGGGCTGCGACATCATCAGCGTATATTTGATCTCCACTCATCATTAATAGACTGGGCCATGTTTCAGGTGTCGACTCTGCAAGAAGCTGATCAACGCGCAATAGTCCGTCATTACTTTTATGGTGAGGTTTTCGGCAGGAGCCATGCAGTATTTGGGCGACTTTTGGCTGTAATATGAAGAAAGGGTAGTCATGGCCATCATAAACAAGATCGTCTGCCCAGTGAGTCCAGTTTAAGCCATTGAATTGCAAATCATAATAAACAGGGGATTGGAAAGGCAGCGGAGAATCTAAGGGTATGTCTAACAAATGAATATAAAAGTGTTCGCCAGCGGTTATTTCTGTGTGGTAATCCGATAACTGTGACGTACTAAAAGAATGGTTGAGGGCGGTATCTGTGCTGTTATTCCTTGCGCTGAACAAAGACAACGATACTTTCACCGGTTCAGTTGTCATCCACCAAAACGTCAACCTAGTTTGTGACATTCTTCTCAAGATTGGGCCAGCTAAAACCTGCATGTTTTTCCTCTGATGGTCACTTTTATCGTTTTATCAATCGTCTACCTCTATTTATACTAACGAAAGTGAAACTTGGCTCAAAGTCAGCTTAGAGACAACTTATGTGAAATACAGTGTCACTTTGTAGTGTGAAGTCGTCGCGTAACGGTGCATTGTCCAGCCCAGTCGATCACAAATTCTTTCAATAATAACCAAGCCATAACCGTAGCCACCTTGAGTGTTGAGTGTATCAATATCATTGCATATCATTATTTCTGATTCTGATATCTCAATGACCAGCTCACTTTTTGCATAACTATAGGCGTTCTTGAGAAGATTATTGATGAGTACCATCACAAAACTGGAGGGTGCGTTTACCTTCACACTTTGCGCGTTATTCACCGTGGACAGGATGCGGTTATCCGGGAAAAGACTGCTCATGGCGTTAAGTTGCTGAGTGATTAATTGCGTTATTTCTATCGATTGAAAGTGGTAATCGTCGATTTGTTCCTTACCAAGTAACAAAAATGTATCGGTTAATAAACCGATATCCGCACAGGCATTCAAAATACGATTTGAGGCCTTATTGGCTAAAGGAACATCGAGATCGAGTTGTACTAATAAATCAGCTGAGCCTTGTAACACCATTAGAGGTGTCCGGATCTCATGGGCAGCAAAGCGACTAAATTCTTGCTCACGCCTAAAAAAATGGTCAATGCGTGTTTTACTGTCAAACAGTGCTTGTTCAATAATAGCCAACTCTTGGTATTTGGCGTCAACAGGGAAATCAGGTTTATCCGGAGGCATGTGTTTGATTTTATTTAAGACTTTTTGCAAGGGCGTGGCTATTTGCATGACCAAGTAGGAGCCATAAATAAACATTAAGACCACAATTACGCCACCTAATATCAAGGTCACTAGGTGGAGTGTGGACTCATAGTCGTCAAGATAATCATCAGCATCGTCTTTAAAGACAATATAATATAGCCCTTCTTTTGACGGCATCTCTCGGACCAAAAAATGTTTGTCTTCTGGCCCTAGGTGGTGCTCATAGAGACCGGGTTGGTTATAGTGCGCTAACCACCTAGGCATCTCTTGTGTTGAAAAGTACATATCGAATTCATAGTGGTTCGGCAGGCTTTGGTCACTCTTATCTAAGCTATAATCTCGTTCGTACATATTGGCTTCTGATTCTAGCCAATGCTGTAGGCTAATCAGTTCCATTTTATCTTCAGCGATAACGATGACCATCCAAAAAAATAAAATGAAAACAAAACCCAATGAACCAGTGAGCAGAATAAGTTTATAAGACAGTTTAGGCTTTTTAGCGTGTGACAAGTCGATACCCCTGACCATGAACGGTTTCTAGCATCTTTGTGTCGAAGCCTTTATCAATAATCGTGCGTAGGGCATAGATATGACTGCGTAAAGCGTCGCTGTCGGGTTCGTCGCCTTGCCAAATGCTTTCGAACAGTTGCTGGCGACTGACAACAGCAGGGTGTTTTTTCATCAGTAGCGCTAGAATTTGGAACTGAATACTGCTTAACTTGATATCTTTGCCTGATATTTTTACATGACGATTTTCAAGGTTAAGCTGCAGGTCACCCACTTGAAGCGTATCATCGAGCTGTCTTGGTCCTCTTTTTGTCAATGCATCCAATCTTAAAATCAGCTCTTCCATGGCAAAAGGCTTAACGAGATAGTCATCGCCACCCGCCTCAAAAGCCGCCGTTTTATCAATGAGGCTGTCTCTGGCCGTTAAAAACAAAATAGGGGTATTCAGACGATGCTCTTGCCTTAACTGTTGCACGGTTTGAATACCGTCTAACTTAGGCATCATGATGTCCATAATAATGACATCAAAAAACACACCTTGTTGTATAAAGGTAACAGCCGCTTCACCATTCCAAGCACAATCAACCGTATGGCCTTTTAATTCTAAGAGGTCGCATAAAGTCTCCATAATTTGTCGGTTATCTTCTACGATAAGTATTTTCATGGTGAGCGGCCTGTTCGTTATGGGTTGACAATGGTTAAGCGGTCAACATCAATTTCAGCCGACTCTAAGAAGTCTTTTTCAACTTCACCTTCGATTTCAATAAGGTCTTTATCATCAAAAGGTTGGGTAGGGAAAAGGAACTGATCGATTTCGACACGTATCTGCTCTGCACCATCGCTGAAAAGATACTTATCGCTACTCAATTTTTTAATCAAATAACCTTTTAATTTGACGTACTCGTCATCAACAGGGTCCGCCAATATTTGCTTTAAGTCCGTTTTGACTACCGCATTGGGGCCAACGTATTGTGCAAAGCTGTTTTGGCTTAACGTGAACAAAAGGGGGACTAAAAAAACGAAAATGCGTTTCATAAAATACATCCTTTAAAATTGATATTGAATACCAGCAAACAGAGCTGAGCTGTCTATTATATCGCTCGTACTGTATTGGTAGCCTCCTGATAATGTAAAGGAATCAAGTACTTGGTATTGAAGGGCCAATCTAGCACTGACACCCTGAGCATTTTCAGATTGACCGCCTGAGCTAAGCGTTTTATCGGGCGCATTTTCATTATCGTATTGATGGCCATAGCTAAGGTCTGCCTTATGCCAAACCATACCACCAGCAAGTTGAACCTTGAAGTCGGTGTTCAAAGGGAGTGTGTAAGTCAATAAAAGTTCCAATTGCTCAATATCAAGACTAGCGTTCCATTCTTCCTCTTGAAGGTAAGACAGTTGTTTTTCTTTTTCTGCCTCGCGACCAAATTGAGTGTAGCCGAATTCAATACCAAAGCGGTTATCAAACTGGTAGCCAGCAAATAAACGGTTACCACCTTCCGAGTCATCTCCAAGACTCAAATTTTGCCCATCAACGTCTATGTTTTTGTATTCGTTGTTATCGGTACTGGTGTTTGCTTTGAAAAGCTCAACACCAATGTAAGGTTGAGCAACAGCAGAGCCACAACAGGTGATAATGGACAGTGCAACAAGACTTTTTTTCATGATTTTCTCCGAGTTAGATTGATTTCTTAGAACAGATTTAATCAATACCCGTGTGAAGAAAACGTGAAGGAAAATAAAAAAGGTGACAAAGTGGCTACTTTTTCACCTTTGTAAAAGGAAGCGGGCGGTGTAAAAAGGGGACTAGCGCGCTTTTAATAGCTGCTCGGCTTGTTTGAATACCACAGGTCGACCTTCTGCTGTCGTTGAGGTAACGGTCATTTTTGCGGTCAACATTAACTGGTCGTCGTGTGACCGTAATATACGCTGACAAAATACGAATTTTAGACGAGAACTGCGCTCTACATGCGTCTGTATGTAGAATTTATCATCGTTTTTGAGAGATTTTTTATAATCAAGTTCTGCTTTGATAAGAACAAGATGAATACCGTCATGGGTTACATCGGCAAAATTTAACCCACACGATCGAATGTACTGATGACGTGCGTGTTCAAGGTAATTCTGATACACCGCATTATTTACGATGCTTTGTATGTCACATTCATAATCGCGCACTTCAAAATCCGTTCTATGGTAACCGTGCTTTGCTTCCGTCATAGTAATGCCTTAATAAACGATAGGGTGTCACTTTGTTCGTTATTCATGATGAGCAATCTGATTTTTACCCGAGCGTTTTGCATAGGTAAGATAGTGCTCAGCTCTTTCAATCAAAGCTTTTGGGGTTTCATCACCTAAAAGCGTTGCCACCCCCACCGAAGCGGTTACGGAGCGAAGCAAAACCTTGGTGTTTTTATAGCGAATTTTCTGGGTAGAGATGCTTTCGCGTATGGTTTCGGCAAGGCGTGATGCTTCAGCCAGCTCTGTTTCATTGAGTAAAACACCAAAACGTCCGCCATCAATGCGCGCTACCGCAGCATTTTCAGGCAATAAGCTGAGTAACAGTTTCGCCATGAAACGAATAAGACCGTCGCCTGCTTTTATATCGTATTCGCGATTTATGTCACCAAGGTTATCGATATCAATCAATAGTACCGAAAGATCATCTTCAGCATGCGGTAACTTTTTATACAGTGCTTTTTCAAAGCCTTTGTTATTGAGCAATAACGTTAAATCGTCTCGCTCATTAGATTTTCGGAGTTGATTAAGCTCTGAACGCAGTGCTGTTAGCTCAGCTTGGGCGTCGCTTAGTGTCTGATCGAAATGACTGATCGCTTGATTGGCTTTAAAGGCACTGTTTTCTAAAAAACCAGCCAGTTTTTCAAGTTGTTTGCTGTCTGTTGTAAATTTAAGTGCCTTTTTTGCGGTTTCAAGATTCTTATTAAATGTCGACAGCTCTGTAGAAATGTGTGTGGCGTCAGTGGTGAGCGTTTCTGTCAGAGTCTGTAAAGTCTTTTCATGCCGTGGTGCTTGTTGAAACTGATCTGGCAATAAAAATTCATTGAAGAGTTCTTTGGAGACAAAGTCAGGAAGATTGCCAAAACGACGCAATGCTCGATCAATGACTTTATTGAGTCTAGGGTTGGTATTGGAAACATACTCATACCACAACCCGTAGTTTGAGGGTGTAGGAGGAACCTCTAACTTTTCCATAAGAGGAAGAGCGGTCTGCATCAGCTCGTTGGCTTGTTCCGTGCTCTGTTGAAACATGAGAACCTCTGTCTCTAAAGCTAACAATCAAGATGCCCCATAGCATTTTTAAATAGCCAGCTTTGTATCTAGAAAAATAACAAGAATATAGTCGTGTACACAAGCGCTAAGCGCCTCTAACCACCAGATAGTTTGCTGGTAAAACCTTCTTTTTCAAGTAGGACTTTTACTTTTTGACGATTGTCACCTTGAATTTCAATGTTGCCTTCTTTAACTGCGCCCCCCGTACCACACTGAGCTTTAAGTTTCTTGCCTAACACCTTTAACGCGTCTTCTGTGATGGGCAGACCGGTTATCAAGGTGACGCCTTTGCCTTTGCGGCCTTTTGTTTCAAGCGATATGCGTACTTTACCGTCGCCGACAAGGGTCGTTTTACGGCACTGGCAATCATCAATAGGCGCTTCGCATTCAGAGCATAACCGCCCTTGATCCGTAGAGTAAACGAGGTTTCGTTTTTTCATAGTTTTCTCTCATCGTTGTAGCCTGATTCTTTCGTCAGGATTCTAACATTTCCTTTTTATAGAGGAAGGTCTATTTTTGAGTTATGTAGTCCGAAAAGGAGCCAGGTAGGTCAGTAAATTTTGTATGTCTTCACTTAATTTAGCATCAATGGACAAAAGTTCTTCTGTAATAGGGTGGTGAAAGCGCAGTTGAGAGGCATGTAACATTAAACGTACTTCATCAGGCCATAATGTTCTGGCAACCTTGTTAATATGACGGCAACCGTAACAGGTATCACCCACTAATGGGTTAAGTAAGTGTTTGAAATGACGTCGGATTTGATGTTTTCTGCCCTGTTTAGGGCAGACTTCAACCCAACTTAAGCGCATTTTATCATAGCGACTTACCGGCACAGGCAGTTCAAATTGTTGCAGACATTGAAAATGCGTCACGGCCTCACGTTCGGTACCTTCTATTTTAAAACGTGAGCGACCTTTTTGCTCATTGAGTTTGGCAAGCGGATAATCAATCGTACCGTTGTCTTCACAAAAGCCTCTGGTTAAACAATGATAGGTTTTCTGTGTTGAACCATCACTAAATTGCTCAGCAAGCTGTCTTGCTGCTTCTGGGGTAAAAGCCATGACAAGCACCCCAGATGTCCCTCTATCGAGGCGATGAACTGGAAAAACCCATTGCCCCGTTTGATCTCTCAGCTGTTGGACAACGGCGTCTTCTTCCTCTTTTGCTAAGTGTGTACGATGCACCAATAAGCCTGATGGCTTGTTAACCGCCACTAGATGTTCATCTTGATACAGTATTTCAAGTGTCATGGTTGAGTGTCAGCCTGTCCAGCGCTTGCGAACGCTGCAATTTTGTCTATCGCTATGTCAATGAGCGTTTGCATTGCTTCGTCGCTCGCCCAGGCAATATGTGGGGTTAGTAGAAAATTGGGGCAGTGCGTTAATGTCTGAAGAGGGTGATTTAACGGCATAGGTTCTTGGGTGGCAACATCAAAAGCCGCACCAGCAATATGACCGCCTTTAAGAGCATTGACCAGGGCAGATTCGTCAACAAGACCGCCACGGCTCATATTGAGGAGCAAACAACTCGGCTTCATCATAGAAAATTCCGCCTGGCCAATCAGGTTTTCTGTGTCTGCATTAAGAGGACAATGCAGACTGACGATGTCAGCTTGTTGTATGGCATCATGAAAAGACACGTAACCTGATCGCACAGTCTGAGCCTGTTTGCGTTCGACAAACAAAACCTCCATACCAAAAGCACGAGCAATGGTGGCGACTTTTTGACCTAATGCACCACCGCCTATCAGCGCTATAGTGCTGCCTGATAAGTCTTTAATTGGATGGTCAATAAAGCAAAAATATTCAGCCTCTGCCCATTTTCCTGCCTTTATGTCTTCTAGATAGTGGATAAGGTTTCGACGCAATGCCAGCAACATGGCAAAAGTATGCTCTGGAACACTAATACCAGAATAGCCTGCCACATTACTGACTTTTATACTCATTGCTTCGCAGGCATCAAGGTCAACGTTATTTGTTCCGGTTGCCATCACCTGTATGAATTTGACGGATTTAGCGTGATGTAAGGACTCGGCATTGAGTATGGCTTTGTTGACCATCACAATGTCGGCGTCTTTGATGCGTTCGATGACTTGTTCAGGGGTCGTTGTGTTGTCATATTCAACGTACTCATCAATATAAGCAGGCAGGGTAATATCAATGTGTTTTGGAAATGACCCTCTGTCTAAAAAAACCGCTTTCATTTATCTTTCCTTATTTTTCTTTATGAAGTGCTATCTAATAAAGGCATTAAGTATGGCAGAATATTTTCTAATACAACGGGCTGGCCGGCTTTGTTGGGGTGCAAGCCATCGTTCTGCATAAGATCCGGCTCTAGTGCCACGTTTTCTAACATAAAAGGCAAATAAGCGAGGTTATATTTGCTGGCAATGTCTTGGTATAAATTAAAAAACATTTGTGTGTAACGTTTGCCATAGTTTTGTGGAATCTGGTTACCTATTAACAGCACAGTGGCGCCAATATCGTGGGCTTGTTCCACCATACTGCTAAGGTTGGCGGTGGTCTGATCGAGTGGATAGCCTCGTAAAGCATCATTAGCACCGAGTTCCAGAATGACCCAACGAGGCTGATGGGATGTTAACAGCGCATTAAAACGAGATAAGCCGCCTTGCGTTGTTTCGCCACTGACGCTGGCATTAACAACTCGGATATCGGGATGAGATTGCGAAAGTTGTGTTGCTAGCAAGCTTACCCAGCCGTCTTGTTGTCGTAAATTGTATGCCGCGCTTAAGCTGTCACCCATGACTAATAATGTTGACGCTGATGCGAACGAACTCATAAAGAGCAGCGTAATCAGTAAGTACAGTTGCTTTATTCGTCTTTTTAAAAACATATTAACCCTTTTAGAGTGATTTATTATGGCCAGAAAAACCGCGATCAAAGTAGCTAATTTAACCCATACCGTCACGTCAAATACAGGGGATTTAACCATATTGAAGGGAATTAATATGGAAATTCTAGAAAGTGAGTCTGTCGCTATTGTCGGGTCTTCTGGATCGGGTAAGTCCACTTTACTGGGGCTGTTGGCAGGACTGGACGTGAACACATCCGGCGATATCCACCTTTACGATGAACACTTTTCTTCCCAAACTGAGGAAACTCGTGCCTTGATTCGGGGTCAATACGTCGGTTTTGTTTTTCAATCCTTTCACCTTTTGCCCAGCTTACAAGCCATAGAAAATGTCATGCTTCCTGCTGAGTTGAAGGGCGATAAACAGGCACGACAAAAAGCGGAAGTATTACTCGAAAAGGTCGGTTTGTCGCATCGTTTGACCCATTACCCTAATCAATTGTCAGGGGGGGAGCAGCAACGTGTGGCCATTGCTCGGGCGTTTGCATCCAATCCTAAGATTCTTTTTGCCGATGAGCCGACAGGCAATCTTGACGAAGAAAATGGCAAATTAATTGTCGAATTGTTGTTTGATCTTAATCGATCTCAAGGCACAACCTTGGTCATGGTGACCCATGACAATGGCTTAGCAAAAATGTGTGATCGCCAGTTAGTGATGTCTTCAGGCCAATTAACGGAACAAAGCTTATGAGTTTTACATTTCGATTAATGCTTAGGGACATTCGAAGCGGCGATTTGCTGACACTGTTGCTGGCTTTGGTGATTTCAGTCGGCACGGTAACGTCTATTGGTCTGTTTATTGATCGTTTGCAACTGTCATTTGAACAGGAGTCCGCCAACTTATTGGCCGCTGATCGCTTAGTGCGTTCGGACGACGCCATTGATACGAGCTGGATTGAACAGGCTTCAAAACAAGATTTGCAATTTGCTGAACGGACGTCTTTCACCACCATGATGTTCGCAAATAACGCTTTGCAACTGTCTCAATTGAGCGCAGTGACCGATGATTACCCGCTAAAAGGCGCCTATTTAGTGGATGAAGCCCTGTTTGGTACAGGGCAAGCATTTACTGGCACACCGGAGCCGGGGACGGTTTGGGTGTCTTCTCGCTTAGCAAGTCTGTTGAACATTACCCTTGGGGATGCCGTAGAAGTCGGTGATGTTACATTAACGGTCAGTAAGTTTTTGGTGCGCGATCCAGGTTCAACCACGTCGTCCTTTGCTATTTCGCCAAGAGCGGTCATGAACATGGCAGATCTGGCGGCAACTAATGTCATCATTCCGGGCAGTCGGGTGCGTTACTCTTTGCTTTTAGCGGGTGATCGTGAAAATTTAACCCAGTATGAAGAATGGCTTTTACCACAATTACAAGAAGGTCAGCGCTGGCGGACACCGACCCAAAAGGGAGATCGTATTGGCGATACCATTGGGCGTGCAGAATCTTTTTTATTACTGGCCGGGACGTTAGCGGTTGTGATGTCAGGGGTGGCCATGGCTTTGGCATCGGCACGTTTTGTTAAACGTCATCTAATGCAGGTTGCAATTCTGAAAACATTAGGCGCGACCCCCGCTTTGCTGGGCAAGGTGTTTCTGCAACAACTTGTGGCGTTATTTATTGTCGGCGCTCTGGTAGGGTTGGGCACTGGCTGGTTAATACAGGAAGCCATTGCGTCTTTATTGTCGAGTTTGATGTCGACCGCGTTACCGGCGCCTTCTGTGTCGAGTTTATGGCTCGGCACGGCCACCGGTTTGATTTCAATGTTGGTTTTTTGCCTGCCCTTGATGTCTCACTTAATCAAAATCTCACCGTTGTCCGTTTTGCAGCCTAACGCAAAAATCGAGTTTAATGGTGTGGTGATTTACATCATTGGTTTTATCGGTATGTACGCTTTGATGTGTTTGTATACCAAAGGGTTTTTATTGCCCAGTATTATGACCATTGCGATCGCCGGTATTGCCTTGTTAGTTGCTAGTATTGGCTGGATCGCCTTTAAACTCGGTCGTTCTTTAACATCAGGCGCCACCAGCGGCTGGCAAATTGGACTGGCGTCTTTATACCGACGTTTGGTGCCTAATCTCTTTCAACTGCTTGTGTTTACTTTGATTATTATGCTGACCTTGATCTTGGTCGGGGTTAAGTCGAGCTTAATTGCTGACTGGCAACAGCAATTGCCTGAGGACGCACCCAATCATTATTTGTTTAATGTGCAAGCGAATCAAATTGAATCCATCAATGAGAAAACTCAAGCGCTGGGTGTGGAACAATCTGATTGGTTTCCTATGGTTCGTGGCCGTGTGGTGGTCGCGAACGATGTCACGATCGAATCCATGTACCCAGACGGCCGTGGTGAACCTGAGCTGTATGATCGGGAGCTTAATCTCACTTGGTCAGACAGTATCGGTGAAGGCAATGAGCTGGTTGAAGGGGATTTTTCTGCTGAGGGGTTGTCGGTAGAACAACGAGCCGCGACAGAAGCTGGTCTTGAAATGGGTGATGTATTAACGCTGAACATTGGCGGTAACCGAGTAACTTTGCCCATTACCTCTATTCGTAAAGTGGATTGGGGGTCTATGCAACCTAACTTCTACCTGATTTTACCGAAAAGTGTTCTGGAGGATTATCCAGCCAACTTCGTCAGTAGCTGGTATGTCAGTGACAGCAATGCTCAGAACTTTTACCAAACCATGGCCAACTTTCCAACTGTGTCGATCTTAAATGTGGGCGATGTACTGGAGCAGGTGCAAACCATTATTGGTCAATTATCAAAAGCCATTCAGCTGGTGTTGCTCTGTATTCTCAGTGCGGGGGCGTTGGTTCTGCTTGCCAGTGTGCGTTCGACGCTGGAAGAGCGTCTTGAAGAAGGGGCCTTGCTGCGAGTATTAGGCGCTAGAGGGGCTTTGGTGCGTCAGGCGTTGTTGGTAGAGTTTGGTGCTTTAGGGTTTTTTGCGGGGCTCATTGCGGCGGTTGGTGCAGAAGCTTGTCTGTATGGTCTACAGGTATTTGTGTTCAAGGCGGAGGCCAATTTCCATCCGCTATTATGGTTGCTCGGCCCTGGGATTGGTGTGATGGTGATTACTACCATTGGATTGGTGGCCAGTCGAACGGTGCTAAAAGTACCGCCCATGCTCCTGCTAAGGGATCTCTCATAGGTTTTTCATGTTTGTAGAAAAACACGGGTATCTTGTGACTCGCCATGTGCGTGATGTAAATGGGCAGATTGAGATGAGCCTGTTTATAAAAACGCCAGAAGGTACCGTCAAAGTTTTACCTGATCGACAATTGAGCGTGTTCTTTAGTAATGCGCCGCTGAGCTTTTTCTATTCTTGTGATAGGACGGTGCCAATAAAGGGCGTGTCCTGGGCGGAGTGCGCTTATCGTTCATTTCAGCATGAGCCTGTGGTGATGGTGCAAAGTCATAGCCTAATGTTGCACCAGCAAATGGTTAAATTTGTGAAGTCTGCAGGCTACTCGGTGTTTGAAGAAGACATTAAAGCGTCTAACCGTTATCTGATGGAGCGTCATATTCGTGGTTCAGTGCGTTTTATTGGTGAGCCGGATGCCAGTCAGCAGACGTTTCGCCAAGCACGTTTAATTGCCGGTGATTGGCAGCCTGAGTGGCGGGTGTGGTCGTTGGATATAGAGACCTCTGTGTCTACCAATACTTTGTTATCAATTGGTGTTGTGGCACGCGATCAGCGTGTTGTTTTTGTTGTGTCCTCATCTTCCCATACGTTGTTTGATGCCTCGACGACCGTTGTGTGCTATCCCGATGAAAAGAGTTTACTGCTGGCATTTATGAATTACGTGAAGCAGTATTCACCTGATATTTTCATCGGCTGGAACTTGATTGGCTTTGATTTGCACTTTATTGATCAACGTTGCCAATCATTGGGTCTACGCCCCGCTTTTGGCGTCGGCGGAGAGAGTTGGACCATTCGTTCTTCGGAGAATCAGGGCAAATATTTTGCCACGATTCCTGGAAGAGTCGCGTTAGATGGCATTACTCTCTTAAAAGTGGGCGGTTATCATTTTGAGTCTTACAGTCTGAATAACGTCAGTAAAGAGATTCTTAATGAGGGGAAGCTGTTACAGGGTAGTGAACGTTGGCAGGAGATTGAACGTCTTCATCAGGAGGATTTACCTGCTTTTGTTGCTTATAACCTGCAAGACTGTGACTTGGTATTGCGGATCTTTGACAAGTTAAAACTCATCGAGCTACAACAAACGCGTGTTGATTTAACGGGGATCCCACTAGAGCAAACAGGGGGAGCGGTTGCAGCGTTTGAAAATCAATACCTTCCTCGCCTTCACAAAGCAGGCTGGGTGGCGCCAGCATGGCGTGATGAAGATTTTGTTGCCAGCCCTGGTGGCTTTGTTATGTCGTCACGCCCTGGGCTCTATAAAAATGTGTTGGTGTTCGATTTTAAAAGTTTGTACCCCAGTATTATTCGCACTTTTTACATTGACCCCTTGGCAAGAATCGTTGCTGAAGATGTATCTTCTCATACGGCTTCTCAGGTGTTTTCGTCGAATACCAGTGATTTGGTTCCTGGTTTTCTAGGAGCCAATTTTGCTCGACATCAGGCGATTTTACCTGAGCTTGTCACCGAGCTTGCTAATGCCAGAGAAGCGGCAAAGCGCGAGGGCAACAGCATTCTTAGTTATGCCATCAAAATCATTATGAACTCTTTTTATGGTGTTTTAGGCTCCAATGTCTGTCGCTTCTATCATGCCGAGTTGGCCAGCTCCATCACCATGCGCGGTCATGAATTATTAGAGCGAACGAAATGTTGGATGGAAGAGAAGGGGGCTCAGGTGATTTATGGGGATACCGATTCTCTGTTTGTTCGTTTACCAGATGACCCAATTAAAACACCTGAACAACAGGGTAATAACTTACGCGATGATATAAATCGTCGTTTATCGCAATGGTGTCGTGACTATGCAGGGCTAGATTCGCAGCTAGAGTTGGAGTTTGAACGTATTTATGAGCGCTTTTTTATGCCAACGATTAGAGGAACAGACGAGGGCAGTAAAAAGCGTTACGCAGGTAAATCCAAGGGGAAACTGGTGTTTAAAGGGCTAGAGGCGGCACGAACAGATTGGACGCCATTGGCTAGGCAGTTCCAACGCACCTTGTTTGAGAAGGTCTTTAACGATGAAAATCCCATTGGCTTCATACAAGACACGATTGATCAGCTTCGAGCAGGAGCGTTCGATAACCAGTTGGTTTACAGCAAGCAACTTAGTCGTCCTTTGTCTGCTTACACGAAAAATAAACCCCCTCATGTCCGTGCGGCAGCCATGATTGATCAAAGGCGTGCCGAACAAGGGTTGCCACTCGAATACAACAAAGGCCGACAGCGTGTTTCTTACCTTTACCAGTCGAGGGGCGTGGTGCCGTTTGAAAGTGATGAAGATCTGGTTGATCTCGACTATGAGCATTATATTGAAAAACAGCTCGAACCCATTGCTGAAAGTGTTTTGCCGTTTTTCAACACCAACATGACCAATCTGTTATCGCAACAATTCTCGCTTTTGTAAGGCAAAAGCGAGGCGAGTAGTGCTAAACCTTGATACCAAAGATACGCTGAGTGTTGGTGGTAGTGGCCGTATCCAACGCCTCTATTGATATATTTTTGAGCCTAGCCACTTCCGCTGCCACATGGGGCAGATACTTAGGATGATTCTTTTTTGGGCGAGGACGAATGGTACGCGGCAACAAATAAGGCGCATCCGTTTCCAGCAATAAACGATCTAGAGGAATGTGCGGTATGGCCTTTTGCAGTTCTTCGCCTCGACGCTCATCACAGACCCAACCAGTGATGCCGATAGACAACCCCAATGACAAATAGGCTTCTAACTCTGCTCGACTGCCAGTAAAACAATGAATGACGGATGATTGCGCCAGCGCCGGATGTTTTTTGAGCGTGTTTATCATCTCTTGATGTGCGTCTCTTTCATGCAAGTACAAGGGCAATGCATGCTGCTCTGCTAATTCAATTTGCTGGTAAAAGGCGATTCGCTGTGCTTCTGGTGAGGAGTAATTCCGGTTAAAATCCAGCCCCGTTTCTCCAACGGCAACCGGTCGAGCGTGTTGAATGAGTTGGTGATATTCCTCTTGGCTTTGTGTCTGCCATGTTTTTGCTTGATGAGGGTGACAGCCTAGGGTGTTCCATACAGTCGGGTAAGCTTGGCTCAAGGCTTGCGCCTGCTGACTCTCTTCAAAGTCTGATGCGATACAAATCATGCCGTGCACGCCTTCGCGAGACATGGCGTCTAAGGTACCTTGAACGTCTTCTAAAAAAATCTTATGGTTAATGTTTACACCAATGTCGATCATGACTTTATTCTATCCTTTTTTAGTTAACGCAAAAAAATACTGTAACCGCTAACTGAATACAATATCATGGTGTCATTGAATAAACGCCTTAATTAGAAATGTTTGGAGTAGAATATGGCTGGCATGTTAGACGCTGTAGACCAAAGGACCCAGCTGGTCGGTGAAAACCGCTTAGAGCTGTTGATGTTCCAATTGGGCGGCATGCAGATGTTTGCAATAAACGTCTTTAAAGTACAAGAAGTAGTGAAGCTCCCTAAACTAAGTTATATGCCACATCGACACAACTCAGTGGCGGGGGTCACGCACTTTCGTGGTCGAACGATTCCTGTTATTGATTTGTCTGAAGCCATTGGCATGCGACCGATTGATCGTACCAAGCAGTGCAACCTTATTGTGACGGAATACAACAATACTGTTCAAGGCTTCATGGTGGGTGACGTAGATCGTATTATCAACATGTATTGGAATGAAATCCTACCGCCTCCAGACGGTGCCGGACGTCAGCATTATTTAACCGCGATTACCCGTGTCAATGAACGCATTGTGGAAATTATCGATGTTGAAAAAGTGCTGGCTGAAATTTCTCCCTATGACAGCCGTGTCAGTGACGATGTGATTGATAATGATCTGCTTCAACACGCTGCAGGCCTAGAAGTATTGGTTGTCGATGATTCGTCTGTCGGTCTTGGACAATGTCGTTCTACGTTGGACTACATGGGCATTAAGGTGCATGAGGCAACGGACGGCAAACGCGGTCTTGAAAAACTTAAGAAGTGGGCCGCTGATGGCGAAGACGTTCCGAAGAAACTTTTGATGATGATCACGGATGCAGAAATGCCAGAGATGGACGGTTATCGCCTAACGCGTGAAGTGCGTGAAGACCCCCGCTTAAAAGACTTGTATATCGTGCTGCATACTTCTTTGAGTGGTAGTTTCAATAAGGCCATGGTTCAGAAGGTGGGTTGTGATGATTTCTTATCTAAATTCCAGCCTGATAAATTGGCCTCATTGATTCAAGATCGCATTCGTAGCGTTATTGATCAATCTGAATCATCTTAAAAGTAAGCAAGAGCACGAACAGTGACACTAAGCTGTTCGTGCTCTTTAAACAGCGGATTTTCGTTTTTTTCAGATCGCCCTTTTTATGTTGGACATCGAACTTCTTTTACTTCTGATGACGGTCGGCTGTCTCACCGGTGCGCTTAGTGCTCTGATACGAACGCCGCCCGAACTGATCGCCATTCCTTCACTGGTGTTTTTCCTGCCTCTTTTGGGTTTATCTATAGACGATACCCTAGTGCCGATTGTGGCGACCTGTATTGTCGCTTTTATTCCTGTATGTCTTTATCGTTGGGTATCCGCCATGCAAAAGCAGACTGTGGATATGGATCAACTAACAAAGTCTGCATCAGGGGTCGCAATGGGAGCGGTGATTGGCGCACAATTGTTGTCTTTTTCACCTGTCTGGCTGTTTTATGTTGGCTTTACTGGTATGTCACTCTTCGCTTCTATTGATCTACTTAGGGCTTTTTTTACTAAAATCTGAATCAGTGACTTTGTCAGCGGGTACCGCGCAGCTGCGCAAAAGCGGCATCGCTCTTTAAGAATACGACCTCATCCCGAGTTTTATCGCCTTGTATAGCTCTGTTGATCTGATTTCCGACTATG